>KL569120.1:32242-33214 GCA_000715635.1 Streptomyces violaceus
CCGCTAGACCGAGCAGCCCAGCCCCTCCGGTACCTCCCCGATCAGCGGCGTCGCCCCCTGGGGCGGGAACGACGTGCGCAGGGTGAAGGCGTACGGGGTCGGGCCGTGGGTGCGCAGGTGGAGGAGGCGGGATTCCGCCTCGGCCACGGTCGGGCGGTGTCCGGCCGGGACCCACCAGAGGGTGACCATCGCCTCCTGGACGCGCTCGAACCACTCCCGGCGCCGCGAGAGCATCTCCCGGTGCCTGCCCTGGTACATGTACGCCGTGAGCGCGTCGGTGTCCCGCCACACCGACATGTTGATGATCAGCCAGGAGTCGCCGAAGACGGGCACGTTCGTCGCGTCGCCGGAGTCGTCCTGCAGTCGCCACACGAAGCCCTCGGCGGCGTCGGCGTCCGCGTTCACGGGGTCCAGGGCGTCGACGAAGTCCTTCAACTGGGGTGAATCCAGCGGGGCCTTGAGGCGGGCGATGTTGACCTGGGCGAGTTCGAAGGCAGCGGCAGTCATGACCGAACGGTAGGTCGGGAGAGGTCCGTCGCGGTAGTCCCGTCTCATGAACCGGGCAGCCGTTCCCGGGAGTTCAGCACCGCCTCCATCACCGCCCGCGCGATCGGCGCCGCGTCGCCGCCCCCGCTGATGTCCCCGCGATCCGCGTCCGCGTCCTCCACGACGACCGCGACCGCCACCGGCGGCTGAAGGTCACGATCGCCCTGGGCCCAGGAGACGAACCAGGCGTACGGCGTGCCGGAGTTGCCGATGCCGTGCTGGGCGGTGCCCGTCTTGCCGCCGACCTTGGCACCGCGGACCGCGGCGTTGCGTCCGGTGCCGTCCTTGACCACGCCCCGCATCAGCCCGCGCAGTCGCGCGGCGGTCGCGGGGGTCATCGCCTGGCGGATCGCGCGCGAGCCGGCTGTCGCGAGGGTGCTGCCGCCCGGCCGCAACGTGCGCTCCACCAGGTAGGGCTCCCGTACT
>KL569120.1:33388-35642 GCA_000715635.1 Streptomyces violaceus
CCAGGTAGGGCTCCCGTACCTGTCCGCCGTTCGCCACGGCCGCCGCCACCATCGCCATCTGCAGCGGGGTGGCGCGGGTGTTGTACTGGCCGATCGACGACAGCGCGAGCTGTGCCTTGTCGAGCGAGGTGTCGAAGGTGGACCGCGCCACCGAGAAGGGAATTCTGAGCGCCCCGTCGTTGAATCCGAAGGCCCGGGCCGTGGCCGTCATGGCCGGCATGCCCGCCTCCACGCCCAGCTGGGCGAACACCGTGTTGCAGGAGTGGACGAACGCCTCGCGCACGGAGGCGTCCGCGCAGCCCCTCGCATCGTTCGACAGGCGCGTCCTCGTACTGGGCAGCCGGTAGGGATCGGGGGAGTCGGTCGGCTCGTCGAGGTCCGTGACCACGCCGGCGTCCAGCGCGGCGGCCAAGGTGACGATCTTGAAGGTGGAACCCGGCGGATACGTCTGCCGTACCGCCCGGTTGAGCATCGGCCGGTCCCCGTCGGCGTTCAGTCGCGCCCAGGCCCGGGCCGCCGCGGCACCGTTCCCGGACAGCGGCTGGGGATCGTAGGACGGGGCGGACACCAGGGCCAGGATCCGGCCGGTCGAGGGCTCCAGGGCCGCCACCGCGCCCTTGCGCCCGGCGAGTCCCTTGTACGCCGCCCGTTGTGCGGCCGGGGTGAGCGTCGTCACGACGTGTCCGCCGGCGTTGCGCGCACGCGTGAAGTCGCTCCACAGCGGGAACGGCGCGAGCATCGGGTCCGAGCCGGACAGGACGCCGTCCTCGGTGTGCTCCAGGAGCGTCGTCCCGTACAGCTGGGAGGCGAAGCCGGTGACCGGCGCGTACATCGGGCCGTCGGTGTAGGTCCGCTCGTAGCGCAGGTGCTCGCGGGTGTCCTGCGAGCCGGTGACGGGCCGGCCGCCGACCAGGATGTCGCCGCGCGGCCGCTCGTAACGGGCGATCTCCGCACGTCGGTTGGCGGGGTTGCCGTCGTACGCCGGGGCCTGGACGACCTGGACGCGGGCGGCGTTCAGCAGCAGGGCCACCAGCAGCAGGGCGCAGAAGAGGCCGGCGTGCCGGATGTACCGCGTCATGGGGTGTCCTGCCCGTCGTGCTGCCGCCGGGCCGAGTCGCTCACCCGGGCCAGCAGCGCCACGATCGCCCAGTTGGTGACCACCGACGAGCCGCCCTGCGCCAGGAACGGCATCGCCATGCCGGTCAGCGGGATCAGACCGGTCACCCCGCCCGCGATCACGAACACCTGGAGCGCCACGAGCGAGGAGAGGCCGACCGCGAGCAGCCGGCCGAAGGGCTCGCGCAGCGCGAGGCCCGCCCGGTAGCCGCGCTCCACCAGCAGGCCGTAGAGGACGAAGATGGCCGCCAGGCCCGCCAGGCCCAGTTCCTCGCCCGCCGTGGCCAGGATGAAGTCCGATTTCACGGCGAAGCCGATGAGGACGGAGTGGCCCAGTCCCAGGCCCGTGCCGAGAAAGCCGCCCTCCGCGAAGGCGAACAGGGACTGGGCGAGCTGGTTCGGGCCCTCGCCCGCGTCGACCGACGCGAAGGGATGCAGCCAGGTCTCGATCCTGCTGCGCACATGCGGCTCGAGACGGCCGACGGCGACCGCGCCCAGCGCGGCCAGCAGCAGTCCCACGGCGATCCAGCCGGTGCGGCCCGTGGCGACGTAGAGGAGGACGACGAAGAGGCCGAAGAAGAGCAGCGACGTCCCGAGGTCCCGCTCCAGGATCAGCACGCCGACGCTCACCAGCCAGACGGCGACGATCGGGCCGAGCACCCGGCCGGTGGGGAACTGGAACTTCCAGATGCGGCGGCCGGTGTACGCGAGGGCGTTGCGGTTCGCGGCCAGGTACGCGGCGAAGAACACCGCCAGCAGCACCTTCGCGAACTCGCCCGGCTGGATCGAGAACCCGGCGATCCGGATCCAGATGCGGGCCCCGTTCACCGCCGGGAACAGGATCGGCAGGGTGAGCAGGACGAGCACGGCGACGACACAGACGTAGGTGTAGCGCTGGAGCACCCGGTGGTCGCGCAGGAGCAGGACGACCAGGATGAACAGCGTCACGCCCAGCGTCGACCACACCAGTTGGGCCGGTGCCGCCCGGTCGCCCGGGGTCTCCAGGTCGAGCCGGTAGATGAGCACCAGGCCGAGCCCGTTGAGCAGCACGCCGATGGGGAGGAGGAGGGGGTCGGAGTGGGGGGCCCGCAGCCGCACCGCCAGATGCGCCAGCAGCTGTCTCTTATACACATCTCTG
>KL569120.1:35886-46491 GCA_000715635.1 Streptomyces violaceus
GCTGGGCGAGGCCCACGGCGCAGTAGCCGTACACGGACAGCAGTACGGCCAGGACGATGAGGGCGAGTTCGATGCCACGGCGCCGGGGGAGGGGGCGGACGGCGGGCGCGGGCGGGTCCGCCGTCGCCACGGTGATTCCGGCCTTGCTCATGTCCGGAACTTACCTAAACGGTGCGTCTTGTGTGTGTTTGGGTGACCGAGTGTCAGCACCGGCGTGGCTTGTGGCCGATGGTGTCGATGAAGCGGGCCGAGCCCCAGGCCCAGGTGCCGTCTGTGAGGAGGTACCAGGTGGGGTTGCCCTGCACGCTCTCGCCCTCCCACTTGCAGAAGATGGAGACGACGTCTCCCCTGTGGGCGAACCGGATGATCTGTGAGCCACGGTTCGGGGCGCTGCGCAGCGCCAGCGTGCCCGCAGTGACGACACCCCTGGCCAGGCGCGGGTCGTGGTGGTCCCCGTTGCCGCCGCTCGGGTCGTGCTGGTTGTTCCCGTTGCCGCCCATCGGGTCCCACCCGTCGTCCGCGGCGGCGGGCGTGACGGCGGCCGCGGCGGCGAGGAGCCCGGCGGCGGTGGCTATGGAGAGGCGGGAGCGCAGAGACATGGGGGTACCTCCATGTGGGGGCGAGAAGACCGAAGCTGACTAATCGCCACATTAGGAGCGCCCCCCGGGCCCCGCCCGTCACACTGGGCCATAGGAGGAAGGCCGCTGGGGCGCGCCCGAAGGGGCGCGGGGAACTGCGCGACGAGCCACACGTGACGCGCGGACGCCGATGATCCGCAGGCCCGAGCTCTAGTGCGCCTCTGCCGCCAGTCTCAGCGTCGCCACCGCCCCGCCGTCCGGTGCGTTCGCGAACCCCAGCCGCGCACCCAGCACCTCGGCCTGCCCCAGCGCGATGGTCAGCCCCAGCCCGTGCCCCCTGGTCCCGCCCTCCGTACGGAACCGCTGCGGACCGTGCGCCACCAGGTACTCCGGAAAGCCGTCCCCGTGATCGCGAACCGTCACCACCGGCCCGTCCACGGTCAGTACCACCGGCCCCCGGCCGTGCTTGTGCGCGTTCGCCACGAGATTCCCGAGCACCCGCTCCAGCCGCCGCCGGTCCGTCTCCACGGACACATCCCGTACGACCCTGACCTCCGTGCCGTTCCCGGCGGCCCGCACCGCCCGCTCGGCCAACGGCCCCAGCCGCTCCGTGTCCAGCTCCAGCCGCTCCCGCCCGGTGTCCAGCCGGGAGATCTCCAGCAGGTCCTCGGTGAGCGTGCGCAGTGCCGCGACCCGGTCCCGCACCAGCTCCGTCGGGCGGCCCGGCGGCAGCAGTTCGGCCGCCGCGTGCAGCCCGGTCAGCGGCGTACGCAGCTCATGGGCCACGTCCGCCGTGAACCGCTGCTCGGCCAGCAGCTTGCCCTGCAACGACGACGCCATGGAGTCCAGCGCGGCGGCGACCGCGGCCACCTCGTCCTGCGGGCGCGCCGGAACCTTGGTGGGCGGGTCCGTTCGCGGGGCCGTACGGGGGTCGTTCACGCGTGCGTCCAGGTCGCCCGCGCTGATCCGCCGGGCCACCCGCGCCGTGGTGTGCAACCGCCGCGTCACCCGCGTCACCGCGAACGCGCCGACCAGCAGCGTCGCCCCGATCGCCAGGCCCGACGACCACAGGATCGCCCGGTCCAGGCCCTCGATGGTGCGCGCCTGCTGCGAGTAGTCGACCGCCACGGCCAGAGCCCGGCCGCCGTCGGCCGGCCCCGCCGCCCACATCGTGGGGCGCCCCTCACGGTCGGCCACCATCGTGCCCCGCTCGCCGGCCACCGCGAGGTCCCGCAGTTGCCGGGGCAGCTCCGGAGGATCCATCGCGGCGCCCCGCCGCAGAGGGTCCCCGGCCTCGTACCGCTCCGTCGCCTGCTCCAGTCGCTGCAACGCCTGGTCGCGGGCCTGGCCGACGGTCTGGTCGGTCACCTGCACGTGCACCAGGACGCCGAGCAGAGCGGCCAGCGCGCAGCACATCACCGTGATGAAGGCGGCGGCCTTCACGGCGAGCGTCCCCGACCACCGGGGGAACGTGGGTCTCATCCGGCGCTCGCCGAGGGGGAGACGGACGGATGGCGGGAGTGCTTCCGCGGGCCGGTGCGCAGCATCTCGTCGTGGGTGAGGAGCATGGCCCGCTGGTCCCGGTCCCAGGTCCACTGGAGGCGGTACTCGTAGCCCGCCACCTCGGACGGCGAGCGGATGACCAGGGAACGCCCGGCCAGTTCCACGCCGCTCAGCGCGTCCTCCCACGACATCACCTGCACGAGCCGGTGCTTCTCCACGGTGTAGACGCGCACCGCGGTCGTCTTGCCGGGCAGCAGCCGGAAGCCCAGCGTCAGATCGTCACGCCCGTCGCCGGTCAGGTCCCGGTAGTACGGCTTGAGGACCGGGCACCTTCCGTGCCCGGGGCCCTTGCCGCAGCCGGTCATACGGCCGGCCGTGTCGCGGTACGGCGCCTTGCCGCCGTCGTAGTCGCCCGGACTCGCGGCGATCTCGGCCCGGACGACCCCGACCGGGTCCACGCCGCGGATGTCGTCGCCGGCGGGGACCTTGACGCCCTTGACCACCTCGGTGTTCACCTCACCGATCTCGAAGGCCGGGCTGGACGCGGGTGTCTGCTCCGGCCAGAGCCGGGCCGGACCGACCGCCGTCGGTGTCGACCCGGCACCCTCGAGCCCTCCGGCGTCCCCGCAGCCCGCGGCGGTCGCCAGCAGGAGGGCGACGACGACGGCGCGGCGGGCGGCTTGACCGGGGCGGCCTCCGAGAAGGCTTGCGAGTGGACTTCCGGGACGGCTGAGGGGCACTGCACTCCTGCGGTTTCGAGGGTGATCACGCGGCTCGGGCACGACCGGACGGCCCGGTACACCTTATTCGTGGGGAAGTCCTATTTGCGCGCGAGGGAGCCCGTTTGCCGCCGCGCCGACCGGGTGCTGTGCTGGTTCTGTGCCGTGCTGGTTCCGTGCCGAGCTACTCCGTGAGTTCCTCCAGCAGCCGGGCCGTGGTCAGCCCGGCCCGCAGGTACTCGACGAACAGCTCGTTGTGCAGCGCCCAGGGCGAGCGGCGGTCCCGGATCAGCCGGATCGCCGTCTCGGCGGAGTCGCCCCGGCGGATCAGCGCGTGCGCGACGACGAGGCCGGAGCGGTTGTACCCGTGGTAACAGCGAACGAGGACCCTGCGGCCCTCGTCCAGTGCCTCGCACGCCGCCTCGGCCAATCGGATCACTCCGGCGAGCTGCGTCCCGTCGAGCGGCCCGTCGGGAATGGGCCAGACGTGATGCCGGACGCCCGGATCGGGGCCGTGTCCGGGCAGCCGCAGCAGCGTCTGCACGAGATCGAACTCGTCCCGTACGACGGCGAACTCCACATGGCCCGGGGTGCCCGCGTACTCGTGGCCGCCCATCCACAATCCGGGGACCACCTCGCTCCACGGGCTCTCCGGAGCCGGCACATCGGGTTTCCTGCGGGTACGCAACAAAGCCTCCCCACCATCACCGCCCGGGGGCCTGCCCAACTCCTCTCAAAGGTAACCGGGTTCTTGCCCCCGCAGCACCCCGCCTGTTCCCATGGTCGGGGGTGATGGTGCATGGACGGACTGCGCGTCATACCGGCCCGGCGACACGGCCAGGAACGGCTGTACGTCTGCCTCCCGGACGGCAGGAACATCGCCTGGTACGACCGTGAGGCGGCCCGGGTCAACCTGCTCGGCGCGGACCGCGAGGACGACGTGCTCCGGGCCCTCGGGCCCTTCATCACCGGGCCGGTGACGGTGGGGCCGCCCCCGGTGCCGACCCCCGCCGAACTCGCCCGTCTGGCGCTCCACCCCGACGATGACCTGGCCCCCAACCGCCCCGGGGAGGCCCTCATCGTCGCCCTCGACCGGGACCCCGGCCCGGCCCACCGGCTCCGCCCCGACCCGCGCCGCAGGGCCCTGACGGCCGAGCAGACGGTCGGGGACGCCCTGGACGGCCTGGACGGCGCGGGCTGGCACGCCCTGCACTCCGTCCCGCTCCCCGGCGGCAGCCGCATCCACCATCTGCTGATCGGCCCCGGCGGGTTGTACGCCGTGCACACCCTGTACGCGCGCAAGCACCGCGTGACGGTCGCCGACCCCATGGTCACCCTGGGCCGCCGCGAGGCGTACCCCCTGCTCCGCCGCGTCCGCACCGACGCCGACCGCGCCTCCTACGCCCTGACGGCGGAGGTCCGCCCGGTACTCGCCCTGCTGGGCCCCACGACCGTGTCGGTCCCGGCCCCGCCCCGCGAACTCCGCCTCCTGACGGACACGGACGTCCAGAGCCTGGCCGCCCAGGGCGGCGTCCTGAAACCGGCGGACGTGGAGGCCCTGCACGCCATGGCCCGGGACCGGAACACGTGGGCGAGGGTGTGAGGCGGTCCGGGCAGGCCCGTAGCTAGGCGACGGGGCGAACGTTGCCTGCCGGGGCACTAGGGCAGCGACCCGGCCCGGTCCGGATCCAGCAGCGGAGCCAGCAGATCGCCGTAGTCCTGCACCCGTGGTGCGAGGTCCCGCGCATCGAAGTCCAGCCGGTCAGGCGCCCCGCACTCCTCGATCTCCTCCCAGGTCACCGGGGCCGAGACGGTCGGCTCGGGGCGGGCCCGGAGGGTGTAGGGGGTCGCCGTGGTCTTGCGCGCGGCGTTCTGGCTCCAGTCGACGAAGACCTTCCCGGGGCGCAGGCTCCGGGTCATCCGGTGGAGCGCGAGGCGGGGCATGGCTTTCTCCGCCTCGACGGCCAGTTCCTTGGCGTACTCGGACACCTGCTCGGAGGAGGCCCCGCGCACGGCGGCGAGCAGATGCAGGCCCTTCGAGCCGGAGGTCTTGGCGTAGGCCTCGATGCCGTCGTCCGCGAGCCGCTCCCGCAGCCACAGCGCGACCTCGCAGCACTGCACGATGCTCGCGGGCGCCCCCGGATCGAGGTCGAAGACGATCCGGTCGGCCTCGTCCGGCGTGCCGACGAGCCACTGGTGGGTGTGGAACTCGGTGACGAGGTTGGCCGCCCACATCAGGCTCGGCAGGTCCTGCACCAGGACCATCCGCGAGGGCCCCTCGACCCGCGGCACCTCGGCGGTGGTGACCCACTCGGGCGTACCCGGCGGCACGTTCTTCGCGAAGAACACCTGCCCGTCCGGCCCGTCCGGATAGCGCAGGAAGGACACCGCCCGGTCGCGCAGATGGGGCAGCAGGACCTCGGCGACGGTCGCGTAGTAGTGCAGCACCTCGCCCTTGGTGAAGCCGGTGGCGGGATACAGCACCTTCTCCAGATTGCTGAGCGCGAGCCGTCGCCCCTCCACCACTGTGATAGGCGCCATACGATAAGAATCCCACGCGAACCAGGACGAACACTCCCGAGAGTGACCGGAAGGGTGCTGCACGTGAGATCCATCTGGAACGGCGCCATCTCGTTCGGGCTGGTCAGCATCCCGATCAAGCTGGTGAACGCCACCGAGAGCCACTCGATCTCCTTCCGCCAGATCCACACCGAGGACGGCGGCCGTATCCGCTACCGCAAGTTCTGCGAGCTGGAGGACCGCGAGGTCACCCAGGGGGAGATCGGCAAGGGCTACGAGGACGCGGACGGCACGGTCATCCCGATCACCGAGGAGGACCTGTCCAGCCTGCCCATCCCCACGGCCAAGACGATCGAGATCGTCGCCTTCGTCCCCGGCGACCGGATCGATCCGCTCCAGATGGACGCCGCGTACTACCTGCAGGCGAGCGGCGCACCGGCGGCGAAGCCGTACACGCTGCTGCGGGAGGCGCTGAAGCGCAGCAACAAGGTGGCGATCGCGAAGTTCGCCCTGCGCGGCCGGGAACGCCTGGGCATGCTCCGGGTGGTCGGCGAGGCCATCGCGATGCACGGTCTGCTGTGGCCGGACGAGGTCCGTGCCCCCGAGGGCGTGGCCCCCGACACGAACGTCACGGTCCGTGACCAGGAACTGGACCTGGCGGATGCCCTGATGGACACCCTGGGCGAGGTCGACCTGGAGGATCTCCACGACGAGTACCGCGAGGCCGTGGAGGAGGTCATCGCCGCGAAGGCCGCCGGCGAGACCCCGCGCCAGGCCCCGGAACCGGCCGAGGGCGGCAAGGTCCTGGACCTGATGGCGGCTCTGGAGAACAGCGTCCGGGCGGCCCGCGAGTCGCGCGGCGAGGAGGCCGACGACCACGCCGAGGTCAAGTCGCTCCCGCCACGCAAGACGGCCCGCGCGGCCCCCAAGCAGACCGGCGGCAAGAAGTCGACGTCCGCTGCGAAGAAGACGGCGGCCAAGAAGACGACAGCGGCCAAGAAGTCCACGGCGAAGTCGGGGCAGTCAGGGCAGTCAGGGCAGGGTACGAAGAAGACGGCGGCGAAGAGCACCGCGAAGAAGACGACGGCGAAGAAGTCGACGTCACGCAAGCGCACGGCCTGACCCGCCTCAGGGCGCGTACGCGATGTCAGGCCGCGGCGGCCTGCTCATGCCGGCCCCGAGGAAGTAGTCGACGTGGTGGGACTGCATGTATCCCTTGAACGTCATGGCGTTCCGGTAGGCCGGGTTGTGGGCCAGGGTGTACAGCCGGTGGCTCGTCGGCTGGTTCGTGGTGAAGATGATCAGCTCGTCGTAGGCCGCGTTGGTGTACACGGCCTCCTCGCGCCAGTCGCCGAAAATGTCGCCGACAAGGGTGGGACCGCCCTGGGCGGCCTTGACCGCGCCGTGGTTCCAGGTGCTGACCAGCCGGGGCAGGCTGCCGCTCGGCGCCGGACGGGCCGGATCCCATTTTTCGATCTTGCCGTCGTTGAGCAGTTCCATGGTGAGGTCCCCGTCCCACCACAGCCCCAGCTGCGGCCAGGGGCGCAGCGAGGTGTCGGGCTCGGTGAGCCGGTTCGTGGACGCGTTGTACAGGCCGGAGAAGGACCAGACCTCCATGCCGGCGAAACGCGGGTCGACATCGCCCGCCATGCCGCGCCCCACGTCGCCGGGGCCGCCGCCGTGCCGCCAGATCACGTTGCCGTTCGCCGCGTCGTAGTAGTACTCCAGCAGCCCGCTCGGGTTGTCCTGCTGCACGCCGTAGCCCTCCAGGCCCGGACGGCCCGGGTCCAGGTCGGCGAGGTGGAAGCGGTCGCCGTGGATGATGCCCCGGGGCCCCATGGAGTAGCGCAGCGAGCCGTTCCCGTTGAGGACGAAGCCGATCTCGGCCACCTCGTCCGTCCCGTCGCCGTCGACGTCGACGGCACGGGTGTTGTGCCCGTCGGGCGCGTCCTGGCCGCCGCGCTGCCACGTCCACTGGCGGTCCAGTGAGTCGCCGTCGAACTTCCAGGCGCCCATCATCAGGTTGAAGGCCCCGTCGTCGCGCCGGTTCTTCATGTAGGCGACCAGGCTCGGCGTCGTGCCGTTGAGATACGCCACTCCGAGGCGCGCGGCCATCGGGCCGTCGGCCAGGTAGGTCGTCGGTACGGCGGACCAGTTGCGGAGCGCCCCGGTCCGGCCGTCGAGCACGGCCATGAACTGACGCGCGTCGTTCTCGTGCGTCCAGGTCGTCCCGTCGCCGAACCTGACCCCGTCGGCGATCCGCAGGGCGACCTCCGCGCGGCCGTCGCTGTCGAAGTCGTAGACCGTGACGCCGTCCCAGTGGCCCAGGTCGATCGCGGACGAGCCCGGCTCGATGTTGTCCTGGTTCAGGCTGTTCGGACCCAGGTCGACCTCCCAGAGGAAGTCGCCGTCACCGCTGTACGCCTCCAGCTTCTGCGGGGAGGTCTGCCGGTCGACGACGTAGTCGTACTCCCCGTCGCCGTCGAGGTCGCCGACCCACACGAACTTCACCGCACCACCGGACCGTAACGGCACACGCACCACGGGCTCCACGGCGTGGCCGGCCGCCAGCGTGAAGGCGCCGCTGGGCGCCTGCTCCTGGCCTCCGACGACCGGCGTCACGCGGTAGCTGTTGGCGCGCGTCAGATCGGCCGTGGCGTCGGTGTAGTTCGTCCCGCCGGTCAGCGCACCGGAGTTGAGCTTGACGTACGCGCCCCCGGCCGTGGACCGGTACACGTTGAACCCGATGCCCTCCGGGTCGAGCCCCAGCAACCGCCAGGAGACGAGGACCTCGCTGCCGCTGGACCGCACCGCCACGACCCCGCGACCGAGGTTCTCCATCACACGTGCGGCCTTCACCTGCGGGGCGGGGCTCGCACCGGCGACGGTGAGCGTGGCGCAGACGGCCAGGACCGTCGCAGATATCCTCATGCGCATGACAACTCTGTCTCCTTCGGGCATCAGCGGTTAAGCGCTTTCACAGCCGTGATGGAAGCACTGAGCTGAGGGCCCGTCAATACTGGCGGACACGGGTGATGGTCGCCCGTAAACGCTTGCATGGGGCATGGCTGGGGTATGGCCGGGGCATGGCCACAGCTCACGGGGCACCACACTCGCGGCGCCCCGGAAAAGGAACTGAACCGAGAGGAGCCGGGCTCTCTCAGGTCACGCGCCGCTGCTCCTCCCGCTCGGACTCGTCCTCCTCCTCGTCCGGCAGATGTACGTCGTCGACGGCGATGTTGACCTCCACGACCTCCAGGCCGGTCATCCGCTCCACCGCGTTGACGACGTTGGTCCTGACATCCGACGCGGTGTCGGTGATGGCGGCGCCGTACTCGACGACGAGATCGAGATCAACGGCGGCCTGGCGCTCGCCGACCTCCACCTTCACTCCCTGGGTGACCCCACTGCCCCCGCCGGGCACCCGCTGGCGCACGGCCCCGAAGGCCCTGGTCACCCCGCCACCGAGGTTGTGAACCTCCGGAATCTCCCGGGCGGCCATGCCCGCGATCTTCGCCACGACCGTGTCCGCGATCGCGGTGCTGCCACGGGTGCCAGGGGAAGCGCTGCTCCCTCTGCCGCCCTGCGGTGCCGTGGCCCCTTCCTGCTTTCCCGTCCTGGTGCCGGGAGCGGTGTTTCTGCGCTGTGTGGTCTCCGTCATGACCGTCACCTCGATGACTCGGTGCGGGGATATGAGCAGCGTCGTTCCCCTCCACGGTAGAACAACGGTGCTTATGGGGCGAAAGTGATCTAAATACCCCACGGCCCCTCACTGCAGCAGATGGTCGACGTGGCGCTGGAGGACGGCCAGTGCCACCTCGGGGGAGTGGTGCCCCGCCAAGACGTGGACGGTGAGTCCATCGGCCACTGCGAGAAGAGTGTGGGCCTCCTGGACGGCGTCGAGGTGCTCGGGGATCTCCTGGGTGTCCTGTCCGTAGCGGATGAGCCACACGATGAGGTCATGGAGCTTGCCGTAGGTATCGCGCAGGACGGCGGGCAGGCGCTCGCCGGCCGGGGCCCGGCTGACGAAGGCCAGCCAGACATGCGCCTGCGTCTTCGACGCCTCGTCCAGCAAGGCGAGTTCGGCCAGGGTGTGTGACAGCAGCGTGGACGCTGCCTGCGGGGTGGAGGCCGCGGCGATGCGCTGGGCGGCCCGTTCGCTGACGCGTTGCGAGACGTGCTCCAGCGCGAAGAGCAGCATGTCTTCCTTGGTGTGGAAGCACCGCTGGACGGCACCCATGGACACGTCCGCCTCGGTCGCGACATCCCGGAGGCTCACCGCCTCCATCCCGGACCGCGCGATCAGGGCGCAGACCGCCTCAGCGATCCGCAGCCGCCGCTCCTCGTAGTCGACCTGTCGGGGCAAGCTCCACTCCTCCCACGTTCCGATGCACTTGCATCGTAACCGCTGACGCTGCACGATGTGATGCGACCGCATCGAAAAAACGCGTCCACGCGGAGGGGATCCCGTCATGCCGAAGCAGCAGCTCAGGAAATCGGACACCAGCTCAGGTCAGAGCCTGCTCTGGCTCTTCGGTGCCATCCTGACCGTCCAGGGATTCGGCTCCGCCATCACGGAGGCCGGCTGGAACACGAGCTTCGGCGTCGGCGGCCTGTTGCGGGCAGCCCACGTACCCGAGTGGGGAACCCTCCTGGTCGGCTGCGCGGGCGCGGCCCTGCTGGCGACAGCGGCACGCCGCCACTTCACGAAACGTCAGGCCCGCTGAGCTCGACAATGACGAAGAGCGGGACCCAGGGCTAGTGGGTCCCGCTCTTGGTGCAAGGCATTTACGCTGATCAACTGCTTGATTGCGCTGGTCGAAAAGCGAAGTGCCCCCGGCAGGATTCGAACCTGCGCACACGGCTCCGGAGGCCGTTGCTCTATCCCCTGAGCTACGGGGGCGTGTCCGTCGCGATTGCTCGCGGCGACGGGTAGAACACTACCAGCTCCCTCAGGGTGGTCATCAACGGGTTTCCGCTGTCGGGGGCGGGTGTGTGGGTCGCCCGTGCGGGGTGGAAGTGGGGAAAACCCGGACGCGGCGGCCGGGGCCGACCTACTCTCGAGTTGTGCCAGGGGCGTCGGGTCGGGTGCTTGTTGTGGACGACAACAAGGTCATCCGGCAGTTGATCAGGGTCAACCTCGAGCTGGAGGGGCTGGAGGTCGTGACCGCGGCCGATGGTGCCGAGTGTCTTGATGTCGTTCATCAGGTGCGGCCCGATGTCGTGACCCTCGACGTCGTCATGCCTCGGCTGGACGGGATCAGGACCGCCGCTCGGCTGCGGAC
>KL569120.1:46752-48103 GCA_000715635.1 Streptomyces violaceus
TGACCCGTGACCTGCCCCTCGCCATCATCAGTGCCTGCACCCAGCACGAGGTCGAGGCCGGGCTTGACGTCGGCGTCGACGCCTTCCTCGCCAAACCCTTCGAGCCCGCCGAACTGGTCGTGATGGTGCGGCAGTTGATGGAGCGGGCGCGGCGTCGGGAAAGGCGGGGCGGTGGTGGCCCCGACGTCGGGGGCGATGGTGCCCAGGCGCAGCCGGTCGATCAGCCGGCCGTACCGTAGGTGGGCAGCCGCTCGGCCTCCTGAGGCAAGCCGCGTCCACATCCCGGACCCTCCCGAAACCGGCTCGCATACCCACCCCCCTCCTCCCATACGCTGGTGCCCGTGACCCCCGTCGAGCTCTCCCACACCGTGCTGCACGCCGTGCGTCGCGCTGTCGACGAGGGTGAGCTCAGCGTGGCTGTTCCGGAGCGGGTCGTGGTCACGCCGCCGGGACCCGGTGGCTGCGGCGACTACGCCACCAACGTCGCCCTCCAGCTGGCCCGTGCGGCAGAGCAGCCGCCCCGGCGGGTGGCCGAGATCCTGCGGGTGCGTCTCCTCGACGACCACCGCATCACCGACGTCGTCGTCACCGGGGCCGGGTTCCTCAACCTCAGCCTGGAAGGCGCAGCGTCCGTCGCGCTCGTCGACGAGATCCTGCGGCGCGGGCGGCGGTACGGCCACGCCGAGGGGTTCAGCGGGGACATCGTCCGGCTCCGGTGCCGGGCGGAGGTCCGGGCCGTCGTCGTCGCGGACACCCTCGCCCGCCTGCTGCGCAGCCAGGGCGCCTCCGTCCGTATCGAGTGCGAGGGCACGCCCGACCCGGAGTGGCAGTCCGTCCTCGGCGTGGACGTCACCACCAGGGGAGCGCGGCTTCGCATCGACAGCCCCGTCACCGTTCGCCCCGTCCCCGCTCCCGCCGACCCCCTCCCCCTCGGCCGGGACGCAGCCCGCTGGGCCCTGCTGTACCCCGCCGCGCACGACCGGCCCAGGATCACCGGCGATCATCTGGTCCAGCGGGAGACCAACCCCCTCTTCCGCGTCCGGTACGCCCACGCCCGCACCCGGGCCCTGCTGCGCAACGCCGACGACCTCGGCTTCCGGCCCGAGCCCGGCCCGGTCAGCGGTGCGGAAGCTCTGGTCGCCGTACTCGGCGACCACCCCCGCATCCTCGCGGCCGCCGCCACCGGCCACACCGCCGACCGCCTGGCCCGGCACCTCGTCACCGTCGCCGACGCCACGCTGCCGCTGCTCTCCGACGTGCTGCCCCTCGGCGAGGAGAAACCCTCGGCCGCCCACCGTGCCCGGCTCGCGCTCGCCGAAGCCGCCGGGACCTGTCTCTTATACACATCTCT
>KL569120.1:48252-49636 GCA_000715635.1 Streptomyces violaceus
GTATAAGAGACAGGTGCTGGCCGGCGGCCTTTCCCTGCTTGGCATCGAAGCATCCGATCACCTCTGAAAGACACGAACATGAGCCGTTCCGCACACCCCGCCGGGCCCCGGCACGCCGATGTCCTCCCCGAGGGCCACTACTCCGCCCCGCCCGCCGACCTCAACGCCCTGGACCCCAAGGTGTGGGCCGAGACCGTCACGCGGGGCGAGGACGGTGTCGTCAGCGTCGGCGGTATCGCCGTCACGGAGCTCGCCGAGGAGTTCGGCACCCCCGCCTACGTCCTCGACGAGGCCGACTTCCGGGCACGCGCGCGTGCGTGGCGCACCGCCTTCGGGACCGACGCCGACGTCTTCTACGCGGGCAAGGCGTTTCTCTCCCGTGCCGTCGTGCGCTGGCTGCACGAGGAAGGGCTGAACGTCGACGTCTGCTCCGGCGGCGAGCTGACCACCGCCCTCTCCGCCGGCATGCCCGCCGACCGCATCGCCTTCCACGGCAACAACAAGTCCGTCGATGAGATCACCAGGGCCGTCGAGACCGGCGTGGGCCACATCGTGCTCGACTCCTTCCAGGAGATCGCCCGTGTCGCCCACATCGCGCAGAGCCTCGGGAAGCGGCAGAAGGTCCTGATCCGGATCACGGTCGGCGTCGAGGCCCACACCCACGAGTTCATCGCCACGGCCCACGAGGACCAGAAGTTCGGCATCCCGCTGTCCGGCGGGCACGCCGCCGAGGCCGTACGCCGTGCCCTGCGGCTCGACGGGCTCGAACTCGTCGGCATCCACAGCCACATCGGCTCGCAGATCTTCGACATGTCCGGGTTCGAGGTCGCCGCCCACCGGGTCGTCTCGCTACTCAAGGACATCCGCGACGAGCACGGCGTCGAGCTGCCGGAGATCGACCTGGGCGGCGGGCTCGGTATCGCGTACACCAGTGACGACGACCCGCGCGAGCCGCACGAGATCGCCAAGGCGCTCACCGAGATCGTCACGAGGGAGTGCGAGTCCGCCCGTCTCCGTGTGCCGCGCATCTCCGTCGAGCCGGGGCGCGCCATCGTCGGCCCGACCGCCTTCACGCTCTACGAGGTCGGCACCATCAAGCCCCTGGACGGGCTGCGGACGTACGTCTCCGTCGACGGCGGCATGTCGGACAACATCCGCACCGCGCTGTACGACGCCGAGTACAGCGTCGCGCTCGTCTCCCGCACCTCCGACGCCGAGCCGATGCTCGCCCGCGTCGTCGGCAAGCACTGCGAGAGCGGGGACATCGTGGTCAGGGACGCGTTCCTGCCGGCCGACCTGGCACCGGGTGACCTCATCGCCGTACCGGCGACGGGCGCCTACTGCCGGTCCATGGCCAGCAACTACAACCACATGCTGCGGCCGC
>KL569120.1:49850-56370 GCA_000715635.1 Streptomyces violaceus
GCCGTGCACGAGGGCGAGGCCCGGGTGATCGTCCGCCGGGAGACCGAGGAGGACCTGCTGCGTCTCGACGTCGGCTGAGCCGGGACCGACGGAGGGGTGGAAGATCTCCTGTCTTCCACCCCCGTACAAATGAAATAGATATCTCACGATCCGGACGAAGGGCAGAAAATCCCGTCCGGTGAGTGAGACTGGTGAAACCGTAGACGGTATGAGGAAACGAGGTCGGATGATGCGTACGCGTCCGCTGAAGGTGGCGCTGCTGGGCTGTGGAGTGGTCGGCTCAGAGGTGGCGCGCATCATGACGACGCACGCCGACGACCTCACAGCCCGGATCGGTGCCCCCGTGGAGCTCGCGGGCGTGGCCGTACGGCGGCCCGACCGGGTAAGGGAAGGCATCGACCAGGACCTCGTCACCACCGACGCCACCGCCCTCGTCAAGCGCGGCGACATTGATGTCGTGGTGGAGGTGATCGGCGGGATCGAGCCCGCCCGGACCCTCATCACCACCGCCTTCGAGCACGGCGCCTCCGTCGTCTCCGCCAACAAGGCGCTGCTCGCCCAGGACGGGGCCGCCCTGCACGCCGCCGCCGGGCAGCACGACAAGGACCTCTACTACGAGGCCGCCGTCGCCGGTGCCATCCCGCTGCTCCGGCCGCTGCGCGAGTCCCTCGCCGGCGACAAGATCAACCGGGTGATGGGCATCGTCAACGGCACGACCAACTTCATCCTCGACAAGATGGACTCGACCGGGGCCGGCTACCAGGAGGCCCTCGACGAGGCCACCGCCCTGGGATACGCCGAGGCCGACCCCACCGCCGACGTCGAGGGCTTCGACGCCGCAGCCAAGGCCGCCATCCTCGCCGGCATCTCCTTCCACACGCGCGTGCGCCTCGACGACGTCTACCGCGAGGGCATGACCGAGGTCACCGCCGCTGACTTCGCCTCCGCCAGGGAGATGGGCTGCACCATCAAGCTGCTCGCCATCTGCGAGCGGGCCGCGGACGGTGCGTCCGTCACCGCGCGCGTGCACCCCGCCATGATTCCGCTGAGCCACCCGCTGGCCTCCGTCCGCGGCGCCTACAACGCCGTGTTCGTCGAGTCCGACGCCGCCGGGCAGCTCATGTTCTACGGGCCTGGAGCGGGCGGTTCCCCGACCGCCTCCGCCGTGCTCGGCGATCTCGTCGCCGTCTGCCGCAACCGGCTCAACGGCGCGACCGGACCGGGAGAGTCCGCCTACGCCGCCCTGCCGGTGTCGCCCATGGGCGACGTGGTCACGCGCTACCACATCAGTCTCGACGTGGCCGACAAACCGGGTGTTCTCGCCCAGGTCGCGACCGTGTTCGCCGAGCACGGAGTCTCGATCGATACGGTTCGCCAGCAGGGGAAGGACGGCGAGGCGTCCCTCGTCGTCGTCACGCACCGTGCGTCCGACGCCGCCCTCACCGGGACCGTCGAGGCGTTGCGCAAGCTCGACACCGTGCGTGGTGTCGCCAGCATCATGCGGGTTGAAGGAGAGTAACCAGCAATGACCCACCAGTGGCGCGGAATCATCGAGGAGTACCGGGACCGGCTGCCGGTATCCGACACCACGCCGGTCGTGACGCTCCGCGAGGGCGGCACGCCGCTCGTGCCCGCGCAGGTGCTCTCCGAGCGCACGGGCTGCGAGGTCCACCTGAAGGTGGAGGGCGCGAACCCCACCGGGTCCTTCAAGGACCGCGGCATGACCATGGCCATCACCCGGGCCAAGGAGGAGGGGGCGAAGGCCGTCATCTGCGCCTCCACCGGCAATACGTCGGCCTCCGCCGCCGCGTACGCCGTGCGGGCCGGGATGGTCTGCGCCGTGCTCGTGCCGCAGGGCAAGATCGCGCTCGGCAAGATGGGCCAGGCCCTCGTGCACGGCGCGAAGATCCTCCAGGTCGACGGCAACTTCGACGACTGCCTCACCCTCGCGCGCGGCCTGAGCGACAACTACCCCGTCGCGCTGGTCAATTCGGTCAACCCGGTACGTATCGAGGGCCAGAAGACGGCGGCCTTCGAGATCGTGGACATGCTCGGCGACGCGCCCGACATCCACGTCCTGCCGGTGGGCAACGCGGGCAACATCACGGCCTATTGGAAGGGCTACAAGGAGTACGCCGCCGACGGCGTCGCCGCCCGGACCCCCCGGATGTGGGGCTTCCAGGCCTCCGGCAGCGCCCCGATCGTGCGCGGCGAGATCGTCAAGGACCCCTCGACCGTCGCCACCGCCATCCGTATCGGCAACCCGGCGTCGTGGAACCACGCGATCGCCGCGCGGGACGAGTCCGGCGGCTTCATCGACGAGGTGACGGACCGTGAGATCCTGCGCGCCTACCGGCTGTTGGCCTCGCAGGAGGGCGTCTTCGTCGAGCCCGCGTCCGCCGCGTCCGTCGCCGGTCTGCTGAAGGCCGCCGAGCAGGGCAAGGTCGACCCGGGGCAGCGGATCGTGTGCACCGTCACCGGCAACGGGCTGAAGGACCCCGACTGGGCCGTCGCCGGCGCCCCGCAGCCGGTCACCGTCCCCGTCGACTCGGCGGCCGCGGCGGAGCGCCTCGGACTTGCCTGACGTGCGCGGACGTGCCGAGCGCCGGTGTGGGGCTCGGCACGGTCCGGCGTAAGACGGCGCTTGCCCGGGGAAGTTCCCCGCAGGGGGTGCACAGGGCTCATACGACACGCATCGTGCGCCTCCTGTGCGCCCTATGTCGCCACAGAACCTTCTTTCGATAGGCTGTACTGAACCCGCCCGCCGCATATGCCTCCGCATAGAGCACGGTGCCGCGCCGTCTCCGCGGCCGGGACAGCGGCCGGCCACCCCGGTCGGCAGCGGCCCCCAGGGTTCTCGTACGCATCGAATGTCCATCGAACGTCATTCGACAATTCCGCAGCTCAAGGAGAGTCATCAAGCGATGGCCGGTCCAGCGTTCCGCGCCGCCGCCGTCCGGGTGCGCGTCCCCGCCACCAGCGCCAACCTCGGCCCGGGCTTCGACGCCCTCGGCCTCGCGCTGGGCTTGTACGACGACGTCGTCGTCCGGGTGGCCGACTCCGGGCTGCACATCGACATCGCGGGTGAGGGCAGCGAGACGCTGCCGCGCGACGAGAAGCACCTCCTCGTCCGTTCCCTGCGCACGGCCTTCGACCTGCTCGGCGGACAGCCGCGCGGTCTGGAGATCGTCTGCGCCAACCGCATTCCGCACGGCCGGGGCCTGGGCTCCTCCTCGGCCGCCATCTGCGCCGGGATCGTCGCCGCCCGCGCGGTGACCATAGGCGCCGACGCCAAGCTCGACGACACCGCGCTGCTCGAGCTCGCCACCGAGATCGAGGGCCACCCCGACAACGTCGCGGCGTGTCTGCTGGGCGGCTTCACCTTGTCCTGGATGGAGGGCGGCGCGGCCCGCGCGATCAGGATGGAGCCCGCCGATTCCATCGTTCCGGTGGTTTTCGTGCCCGGAAAGCCAGTTCTGACGGAGACGGCGCGCGGCCTGCTCCCGCGCTCCGTTCCGCACGTCGACGCCGCCGTCAACGCGGGCCGGGCCGCCCTGCTCGTCGAGGCCCTGACGCGGCGCCCCGAGCTGCTGCTGCCCGCCACCGAGGACCGCCTGCACCAGGAGTACCGCGCGCCCGCCATGCCCGAGAGCGCGGCGCTGGTGGAGCGGCTGCGGGCCGAGGGCGTCCCCGCGGTCATCTCCGGCGCCGGACCGACGGTCATGGCGCTGACCGACGCGGGCACCGCCGACAAGGTCGAGGCCCTGGCGGGCGCGGACTGGGCCGCGAACCGGCTGAGCCTCGATCCGCAGGGCGCGAGTGTTCTTCCGCTCGCGGCCCCCGGTGACTTCTGAAGCACTCGGTTGCCGGATTTGGAGAGGGGGAATGTTTGTTGGATCCGGTAGTGTTAACCTCAAGTCTGCACCCGACCCCACCATGGCGAGGTGCCTCGTGTCCCCGTCCGGGACAGACATTCTTCCGGGAGCCCCCCAAGCCGCACTGTGTTCCGTACGTCGGACCGTACGCCGTACGCGGACACTGAGCGGGGCGCAGGGCATGCTCCGGAACCGGTGCGACCACGCCGCGTGACACTGACACTGGGTGCCACGGCTCAAGGAAGCGCCATCACCAGATTCCTCCGCCGCTTAGGCGGACCACCGCCCCGGCACGGTTCACACCACACGGACCGAAGTCGGACAGCACAACCGGTCGCCGAGCCAGACAGGCCGACGTCCGCTCCAGGGAAGGACCCTTCGTGAGCGACACCACCGATCTGATGGGCGCACGTGTCGAGGAGACCGCTGCCGCGCCCGCCACGGACGCCTCCGCGCCTGCCAGCGGTGCCGGCTCCCGGCGGCGCCGCGGTACCGGCCTCGAGGGCATGGTGCTGGCCGAGCTGCAGCAGGTCGCATCCGGCCTCGGCATCAGGGGCACCGCGCGTATGCGCAAGAGCCAGCTGATCGAGGTCATCAAGGAGGCGCAGGCGTCCGGCGGCGCCGCTCCGGCCGCGAAGGCCGACGCCCCCGCCGAGACCAAGCCGAAGCGCCGCGCCACCTCCCGGACCCGTACGGGGGACAACGCCGAGAAGGCGGAGAAGAAGGCGGACGCGAAGCAGGCCTCCGAGGCCCCCGCCGAGAAGGCCGACAAGGCCGTGGCACAGCAGCAGATCGAGATTCCCGGTCAGCCCGCTGGGGGCCCCTCCCGCGCGAGCGAAGCCGAGCGTGGGGGAGAGGACGCGCCCTCGGAGCGCCGTCGTCGCCGTGCCACCGCCGACGCCGGAGCCCCGGCCTCCGCCCCCGAGACGGTCGCCGCCGAGGCGAAGAACGACGCCAAGGCCGAGGCGCCGGCGCAGCAGTCGCAGCAGCAGTCCCAGAACGACGCCAAGTCCGACTCCGGTGACGGCGGCGAGGGCCGCCGCCGCGACCGCCGTGACCGCGGCCGGGACCGGGACCGGGACCGGGACCGTGACCGTGGCGGCCGGGGCAACAAGGGCGACGACCAGCAGGGCGGCCAGCGCGGCCAGCAGCAGAACCAGCAGCAGGGCGGCGGCGGTCGTCAGGACCGTGGCCAGCAGCAGGATGACGACGATTTCGAGGGCGGCCGCCGTGGCCGTCGCGGGCGTTACCGCGACCGCCGGGGCCGTCGTGGCCGCGACGACGTGCAGGAGCCGCAGATCACCGAGGACGACGTCCTGATCCCCGTCGCGGGCATCCTGGACATCCTCGACAACTACGCCTTCATCCGCACGTCCGGCTACCTGCCCGGCCCGAACGACGTGTACGTCTCCCTCGCCCAGGTCCGTAAGAACGGCCTGCGCAAGGGTGACCACATCACCGGTGCCGTGCGTCAGCCGAAGGAAGGCGAGCGGCGCGAGAAGTTCAACGCGCTGGTGCGCCTGGACTCCGTCAACGGCATGGCGCCCGAATCCGGGCGCGGGCGGCCGGAGTTCAACAAGCTGACGCCGCTGTACCCGCAGGACCGGCTCCGCCTGGAGACCGACCCGGGCGTCCTGACCACCCGCATCATCGACCTGGTCTCGCCCATCGGCAAGGGCCAGCGTGGTCTGATCGTGGCCCCGCCGAAGACCGGCAAGACCATGATCATGCAGGCGATCGCCAACGCGATCACGCACAACAACCCCGAGTGCCACCTGATGGTCGTCCTGGTCGACGAGCGTCCGGAAGAGGTCACCGACATGCAGCGGTCGGTCAAGGGCGAGGTCATCTCCTCGACCTTCGACCGCCCGGCCGAGGACCACACGACGGTCGCCGAGCTCGCCATCGAGCGCGCCAAGCGGCTGGTCGAGCTCGGGCACGACGTGGTCGTCCTGCTGGACTCCATCACGCGTCTGGGCCGTGCCTACAACCTCGCGGCGCCCGCCTCCGGCCGCATCCTGTCCGGTGGTGTCGACTCGACCGCGCTGTACCCGCCGAAGCGCTTCTTCGGTGCCGCGCGCAACATCGAGGACGGCGGCTCGCTCACCATCCTGGCCACCGCGCTCGTCGACACCGGCTCGCGCATGGACGAGGTGATCTTCGAGGAGTTCAAGGGCACCGGCAACGCGGAGCTCAAGCTCGACCGGAAGCTCGCCGACAAGCGCATCTTCCCGGCGGTGGACGTGGACGCGTCCGGTACCCGTAAGGAAGAGATCCTGCTCGGCAGCGACGAGCTCGCCATCACCTGGAAGCTGCGCCGTGTGCTGCACGCGCTCGACCAGCAGCAGGCGATCGAGCTGCTCCTGGACAAGATGAAGCAGACGAAGTCGAACGCCGAGTTCCTGATGCAGATCCAGAAGACGACGCCGATGCCGGGCAACGGCGACTGAGGTAAGCACTGGGCAAAGGGCCGCTCCCGTGAACGGGGGCGGCCCTTTGTGGTGTTCGTGTGCGGGTAGGATCACGCTCTTCGAACATGTGATCCCGAGGGGGGACATACGTGGGTACATCCATGCCTGGGGGCGGACGGCACAGACGCCGGATACGCATCGCACTGCCCGTCGCCGCGGCCGGTGTCGCGGCTG
>KL569120.1:56546-58766 GCA_000715635.1 Streptomyces violaceus
GGCCGCCGCCCTGCTGACGACATCCGCCGACGCGGCCACCCCGCTGCCGCAGCCGACGGTCAAGCCCGCCACCAGCTCGCCGTCGCCCGCCGAGCTGGAGAAGCGCGTCGCGGGCGCCCTGGCCGGCGACGACATCGCGGGCAGGACGAGCAAGGCGTCGCTGAGCGCGAGCACGAACGAGGGCCGCATCGACCCGAAGGTCATCGGCGGCAGCCAGACCACCATCACCTCGGCCCCGTGGATGGCGCAGCTCCACTACTTCGACGACCGGGGCACCTCGAGCACGAGCGACGACATCGGCTTCTTCTGCGGCGGCGCCGTCGTCGCGCCGACGAAGATCCTCACCGCCGCGCACTGCGCCAAGGGCTACGACTGGAACGCCAACGGCGCTGTCGTCACCGGCACCGCCCAGCTGCCCTCGGCCGACGGCACCGACCTGCACGGCGGCACCGTCACCGGCGTCTGGCGGCAGTGGAACCACCCGTCGTACAACGCGACGACCATCGACAACGACATCGCGGTGCTCACCCTGCCCGTGCCGGTCAAGGCCACGCCGATCCGGATGACGACGTCCGGGGACACGACCTCGTACCAGGCCGGCACCAGCGCCAAGGTCTACGGCTGGGGCCGCACCAGCTCCACCAGCGACGCCATCTCCGAGACGCTGAAGACGGCCACGCTGCCCGTCCAGTCCGACACCACCTGTGCGGGCGCCTACGGCACGGACTTCGTCAAGGGCCACATGGTCTGCGCGGGCAAGCCCGCCACCGGCAGCGACTCCGGCACCACCTCCGCCTGCAACGGCGACTCCGGCGGCCCCCTGGTCGTCAACAACCGGATCGTCGGTGTCGTGTCCTGGGGCGTCACGGACTGCGTCGCCAAGGGCGCCTACAGCGTCTTCAGTAAGGTCAGCTCCTACGTCGGCGCCACCTACCCGCGCGTCGACGACACCAACATCAGCGGCGACCACAAGGCCGACCTGTGGGTGCGCAACGCCTCCACCAAGACGGGCTACTCCAAGGACTCCAAGGGCACGTCCTTCGCCGCCCGCGAGTCCTGGGGCAACTGGAACGGCTTCAACACCGTCCTCCAGACGGACTTCGACCGCGACGGCTACCAGGACCTGGTCTACCGGCGCAGCAGCGACGGCGACGTCTTCTGGAGCCACTACGTGATCTCCACCGGCACCTGGTCCACCAAGCAGATCGCCGACAACTGGAAGACCCGCACCCGCATCATCACCCCCGGTGACGTCACCGGTGACTACCTGCCCGACCTGCTCTCGGTCGACTCGGCGGGCGTGATGTGGATCTACCCGTGCAAGGGCAACGGCACCTTCGCGCCGCGCGTGAAGGTCGGCTCCGGCTGGAACCAGTACAACTCCGTGCGGGGCCACGGCGACTTCACCGGGGACGGCAAGACCGACCTGATCGCCCGCAGCAAGACGGGCAGCCACATCTACCTCTACAAGGGCACCGGCAAGGCCGGCTCGGGCGCCTTCTCGGCACGGGTCAAGGTGCGCACCTGGAGCGGCTACAACGCCTTCGACGCGACCGGCGACATCACCGGCGACGGCAAGGCCGACTTCCTGGCCCGCACCCCCGGCGGCACGCTCTACCTGTACCCGGGCACCGGCAAGGCGACCAGCGAGATCTTTGCCACAAGGAAGTCCGTAGGTACCGATTTCAAGCAGTACGACATCTTCGGCTGAAACCGCAGGTGAGCGGGATATACCCCGCTGTCACGAACACGCACTGTGCCCACCGCCGTACGCGGTGGGCACAGTCCGTTGTGCAACCCTTTCCCGAGTTTCCCCGTCTGACCAGGCGGAGCGACGATGGTGCCAGGGGGTGGTCCCCCGACCGAGTACGCCTGGCACCGACCGCAGGGGGTAATCGACCGAAGACGAGCTGAGGAGCACATGGCTGCCGAGAGCACGCCGGGTCCGGGCATACCGGGCGAGACCGGCACCACCGGATCGCGCCACCGCGCCACGGGCCGACGCCGCAAGCCCCGCAAGCGCCACAGGGGCCTGATGGTCACGGCCTGGACCGCCGCGGGCATCGTCGTCCTGGGCGGCACCGGCGCGGGGTACGTGTACTTCAAGCTCAACGGCAACCTCAAGAGCGTCGACATCGACCAGGCTCTCGGCACCGACCGGCCCAAGAAGGCCGACAACGGCTCCGAGAACATCCTCGTCCTCGGCTCCGACACCCGCGC
>KL569120.1:58994-63851 GCA_000715635.1 Streptomyces violaceus
CGGCAACAAGAAGCTCGGCGGCGGCACCGACGACGGCAGCGCCCGCTCCGACACGGCGATGATCGTGCACGTCTACAAGGGCCACAAGAAGGCCAGCGTGGTCTCCATCCCGCGCGACACCCTCATCGACCGGCCCTCCTGCACGGATACCAAGGGCAAGCAGTACCCCGCCGCGAACAGCGTGATGTTCAACTCCGCGTACTCCACGGGCGGGGCCGCCTGCGCCGTGAAGACCGTCGAGTCGATCACCGACCTGCGCATGGACCACTACCTGGAGGTCGACTTCGCCGGCTTCCAGAGGCTCATCGACGACCTCGGCGGCGTCGAGGTCACCACGACCGAGCGCATCGACGACCCCGACAGCCACCTGAAGCTGAAGGCCGGCACCCACAGACTCGACGGTGAGCAGGCCCTCGGCCTGGTCCGCACCCGGCACGGCGTGGGCGACGGCTCCGACCTCGGTCGTATCCAGCTCCAGCAGGCCTTCATCAAGGCCCTGCTCAACCAGGTCAAGGACGTCGGCGTCTTCTCCAACCCGAAGAAGCTCTACGACCTCGCGGAAACCGCGACCAAGACGGTGACGGCCGACTCCGACCTCGGCTCGGTCGACAAGCTCGTCTCCTTCACGAACGGCCTCAAGGGCATCACCCCGTCGAACATGAACATGGTCACGATGCCGGTCGCCTACGACCCCGCCGACCCCAACCGCGTCCTCCTCCAGGAGAAGAAGGCCGACCAGATCTGGAAGGCCCTGGAACACGACAAGCCGATCCCGAAGTCAGCGACGGAAGGCTCGGCGTCGGGTGAGGCCAAGGGCGTTGTCAGCGCCCCTTGAGGGCACGTCCCCAAGGGGCGCGGGGAACTGCGCGACAAGCCCCCACCGGCCCGCAGGGAACAAATAACAGCAACCCCCGGTTTTGGGGGATGGCCCCAGTCCTGGCAGACTGGTACGTCGGCTCCGGTTCACGCTCCCGCACCCCGCGGCAGCGACCCGGCGCCCTCCCGAAACCTAGGAGACACCTTGAAGCGCGACATCCACCCCGAGTACGTCGAGACGCAGGTCAGCTGCACCTGCGGCGCGTCGTTCACGACTCGCAGCACCATCGCGTCCGGCACCATCCGTGCCGATGTCTGCTCCGAGTGCCACCCGTTCTACACGGGCAAGCAGAAGATCCTCGACACCGGTGGCCGTGTGGCCCGCTTCGAGGCCCGCTTCGGCAAGGCCGCCGGCTCCAAGAAGTAGCGAGCCCCATTTCGCCGGTCCGCGGACGCGCCCCCTCACCGGGCGCTCCGGGACCGGCGTTTTTGGTCGCCCGCCCCTTCACCCCCCGTCCGTACACAGGAGCCCAAGATGTTCGAGGCCGTCGAGGAACTCGTCGCCGAGCACGCCGACCTGGAGAAGAAGCTCGCCGACCCGTCGGTCCACTCCGACCAGGCCAACGCGCGCAAGCTGAACAAGCGTTACGCCGAGCTCACCCCGATCATCGCCACGTACCGCTCCTGGACGCAGACGGGCGACGACATCGAGACCGCCCGCGAACTGGGCGCCGACGACCCCGACTTCGCGGCCGAGGCCAAGGTCCTGGAGCAGCAGCGCGAGGAGCTGACGGAGAAGCTGCGCCTCCTCCTCGTCCCGCGCGACCCCAGTGACGACAAGGACGTCATCCTCGAGATCAAGGCCGGTGCGGGCGGCGACGAGTCGGCGCTGTTCGCCGGCGACCTGCTGCGCATGTACCTGCGCTACGCCGAGCGGGTCGGCTGGAAGACCGAGATCATCGACGCCACCGAGTCCGAGCTGGGCGGTTACAAGGACGTCCAGGTCGCCGTGAAGACCAAGGGCGGCCAGGGTGCGACGGAGCCCGGACAGGGCGTGTGGGCCCGCCTGAAGTACGAGGGCGGCGTGCACCGCGTGCAGCGGGTGCCGGCGACGGAGTCCCAGGGCCGTATCCACACCTCAGCGGCCGGTGTGCTGGTCACGCCGGAGGCCGAGGAGGTCGACGTGGAGATCAACCCCAACGACCTCCGGATCGACGTCTACCGCTCCTCGGGACCGGGCGGACAGTCCGTCAACACCACCGACTCCGCCGTGCGCATCACGCACATTCCCACCGGAGTCGTCGCCTCCTGCCAGAACGAGAAGAGCCAGCTGCAGAACAAGGAGCAGGCACTGCGTATCCTGCGCTCGAGGCTGCTTGCCGCGGCGCAGGAGGAGGCGGAGAGGGAGGCCGCCGACGCCCGCCGCAGCCAGGTCCGCACCGTCGACCGCTCCGAGAAGATCCGCACGTACAACTTCCCGGAGAACCGCATCTCGGACCACCGCGTCGGCTTCAAGGCGTACAACCTGGACCAGGTCCTGGACGGCGACCTCACCGCGTTGATCCAGGCCTGTGTCGACGCGGACTCGGCGGCCAAGCTGGCGGCCGCGTAAGACACGTAGGAGTACGAGTACCGGAGGACTTGCGTGAACCTGCTGCTCGCGGAGGTGGCCCAGGCCACCCAGCGGCTCGCCGACGCCGGCGTGCCCTCGCCGCGTACCGACGCGGAGGAACTCGCCGCGTTCGTGCACGGCGTCAAGCGCGGCGAGCTGCACTCCGTCAAGGACTCCGACTTCGACGCCCGTTACTGGGAGGTCATCGCCCGCCGGGAGGCCCGCGAGCCGCTCCAGCACATCACCGGGCGGGCCTACTTCCGGTACCTGGAACTCCAGGTCGGCCCCGGGGTGTTCGTGCCGCGCCCCGAGACCGAGTCCGTGGTCGGCTGGGCCATAGACGCGGTACGGGCCATGGACGTCGTCGAGCCGTGCATCGTCGACCTGTGCACCGGCTCGGGCGCCATCGCGCTCGCCCTCGCCCAGGAGGTGCCGCGCTCGCGCGTGTACGCCGTGGAGCTGTCCGAGGACGCCCTCAGGTGGACCCGCAAGAACGTGGAGGGGTCCAGGGTCGAGCTGCGCCAGGGAGACGCCCTGACGGCCTTCCCGGACCTGGACGGCCAGGTCGACCTGGTCATCACCAACCCGCCGTACATCCCGCTCACCGAGTGGGAGTACGTCGCCCCGGAGGCGCGGGACTACGACCCCGACCTGGCCCTCTTCTCCGGCGAGGACGGCCTCGACCTCATCCGCGGCCTGGAGCGCACCGCGCACCGGCTGCTGCGCCCCGGCGGCGTCGTGGTCGTGGAGCACGCCGACACCCAGGGCGGTCAGGTGCCGTGGATCTTCACCGAGGAGCGGGGCTGGGCCGACGCGGCCGACCATCCGGACCTCAACAAGCGCCCGCGTTTCGCCACGGCCCGCAAGGCGCTGCCGTGAGCACTCCGATCACCCCCCAGTCTTCGCAGTCTTCATCCCAGCAGCACGTGTACGAGGAGGCCAGCTAAAGATGGCACGGCGATACGACACCAACGACGCGACCGACCGCGTGACCGGTCTGCGTGAGGCAGCGTCCGCCGTCCGCCGTGGCGAGCTCGTGGTGCTGCCGACGGACACGGTGTACGGCATCGGCGCCGACGCGTTCTCCTCGGAGGCCGTCGCCGACCTGCTGGACGCGAAGGGCCGGGGCCGCAACATGCCCACCCCCGTCCTCATCGGCTCCCCGAACACCCTGCACGGGCTCGTCACGGACTTCTCCGAGCTGGCCTGGGAGCTCGTCGACGCCTTCTGGCCGGGCGCGCTGACCCTCGTCGCCAAGCACCAGCCGTCCCTCCAGTGGGACCTCGGGGACACCCGTGGCACCGTCGCCGTGCGCATGCCGCTGCACCCGGTCGCCATCGAGCTGCTCACCGAGGTCGGCCCGATGGCAGTGTCGTCCGCCAACCTCACCGGCCACCCGGCGCCGGAGGACTGCGACGCCGCGCAGGAGATGCTCGGCGACTCCGTCTCCGTCTACCTCGACGGCGGCCCGACCCCCGGCAACGTGCCGTCGTCGATCGTCGACGTGACCCGTGAGGTGCCGCTGCTGCTGCGCGCGGGCGCGATCTCGGCGGACGAGCTGCGAAAGGTCGTACCCGACCTCGAGGTGGCGAATTGACGGCCCCTGGAGCGGGGCGTGGCATAGGCAACGGGGAAAGCGCGGCGGAGATCACGACGACGTTCGTGGGGCTTCCGCGTGACAGTTTCCGCGTCCTCCACGTCAGTACCGGCAATGTGTGCCGCTCGCCCATCACCGAGCGGCTGACCCGCCATGCCGTGCGGGAGCGGCTGGGGATCCTGGGCGGCGGGCTGATCGTGGAGAGCGCGGGCACCTGGGGCCACGAGGGCGCGCCCATGGAGTCCCACGCGGAGACCGTCCTGGCCGACTTCGGCGCGGACGCCTCCGGCTTCACCGGGCGTGAACTCCTCGACGAGCACGTGATCCGCGCCGACCTGGTGCTGACCGCCACCCGGGACCACCGGGCACAGGTCATCTCGATGGGGCACTCGGCGGGCCTGCGGACCTTCACGCTCAAGGAGTTCACCCGTCTGGTGAAGGCCATCGACCCGGCGACCCTGCCTCCCCTGGAGGAGGGCGTGGTCATCCGCGCGCGTGCGCTGGTGCGTGCCGCGGCGGCTCTACGCGGGTGGCTCCTGGCGCCGAACGCCGAGGCGGACGAGGTGTACGACCCGTACGGGGCGCCCCTGACGTTCTTCCGGTCCATCGGGGACGAGATACATCAGGCACTCGATCCGGTGGTCACGGCCCTGACGGGTGTCCCCGCAAAGACGTAACCGACCGAGCGCCCCGGGGGCACCGGGCCTACATTGGACGTACGTCACCGTCGACGCCGCCCGGAGCCCATCATGACGGTCACCCCTGCCATCGAGGCCGACGTCCTGCGCCACCAGGACCCTGTCTCTTATACACATCTCTGATGGCGCGAGGG
>KL569120.1:64050-64365 GCA_000715635.1 Streptomyces violaceus
GGCAGTCGACGACGCTCCAGCTGATCGCCGCCGAGAACTTCACCTCGCCGGCCGTGCTGGCCGCCCTCGGCTCGCCGCTGGCCAACAAGTACGCCGAGGGCTACCCGGGGGCACGGCACCACGGCGGCTGCGAGATCGTCGACGTCGCCGAGCGCCTCGCCGTGGACCGGGCCAGGGCCCTGTTCGGCGCCGACCACGCCAACGTCCAGCCGCACTCGGGCTCTTCGGCGGTGCTGGCCGCCTACGCCGCCCTGCTCCGCCCCGGCGACACCGTCCTCGCCCTCGGCCTGCCGCACGGCTGTCTCTTATACACAT
>KL569120.1:64550-70324 GCA_000715635.1 Streptomyces violaceus
TGTGTATAAGAGACAGCCTCACGCACGGCTCGCCCGCCAACTTCTCCGGCCGCTGGTTCGACTTCGCCGGCTACGGCGTGGAGGCCGAGTCCGGGTTCATCGACCACGAGCAGGTGCGCACCCTGGCCCGCACGCGCCGGCCCAAGGCGATCGTGTGCGGTTCGATCGCCTACCCCCGGCACATCGACTACGCCTTCTTCCGCGAGGTCGCCGACGAGGTGGGCGCCTACCTCGTCGCGGACGCCGCGCACCCCATCGGGCTGGTCGCGGGGAGAGCGGCGCCGAACCCGGTGCCGTACGCGGACATCGTCTGCGCGACCACCCACAAGGTGCTGCGCGGCCCGCGCGGCGGCATGATCCTGTGCCGCGCGGAGCTGGCCGAGCGGGTCGACCGGGCCGTGTTTCCTTTCACACAGGGCGGTGCGCAGATGCACACCATCGCCGCCAAGGCGGTCGCGTTCGGGGAGGCGGCAACACCGGCGTTCGTCGCGTACGCCCATCAGGTGGTCGCCAATGCGAGGGTTCTCGCGGCCCGGCTGGCCGCCGAGGGCCTGGTCGTCACCACCGGCGGCACCGACACCCACCTCATCACCGCCGACCCGGCACCCCTGGGCGTCGACGGACGCACCGCCCGCGGCCGTCTCGCCGCGGCCGGCCTGGTCCTGGACTGCTGTGCGCTTCCTCACGGCGACGCCCGGGGCCTCAGGCTGGGCACGGCCGCGGTCACCACGCAGGGCATGGGGGAGGCGGAGATGGCGAGGATCGCCAAGCTGCTCGCGGGGGTGCTCAGGGGCGTGACCGAGACCGTGAGGGCCCGTGAAGAAGTGCGGGAGCTGGCCGGTGGATTTCCGCCGTATCCGCGCTGAGTGGGGGTAGACGCACCAGGGTGCACAGCCACTCGTGCAACCATCGTCGCTACCCGGAAGTCCCCACCCATATGCGCGCATCGCTAGGGTGAGGGGCTGTGATGGCCAGCGAGACCTGTGGGGAAGCCCGTGCGTGAATACCTGCTGACGCTCTGCATCACGGCCGCGGTGACGTATCTGCTGACAGGGCCGGTACGGAAATTCGCGATCGTGGCCGGAGCGATGCCGGAGATCCGGGCACGTGACGTGCACCGGGAACCCACTCCGCGGCTCGGCGGGATCGCGATGTTCCTCGGCCTGTGCGCGGGTCTGCTGGTCGCCGACCACCTGACCAACCTCAACCAGGTCTTCGAGACGTCGAACGAACCCCGGGCGCTGCTGTCGGGGGCGGCCTTGATCTGGCTGATGGGCGTGCTGGATGACAAGTTCGAGCTGGGCGCTTTGATCAAGCTGGGCGGCCAGATGATCGCAGCCGGCGTCATGATCCTTCAAGGCCTGACCATTCTGTGGCTGCCCATCCCCGGCGTCGGAACGGTGTCCGTTACTCCATGGCAGGGCAACCTGCTCACCGTGGCGCTCGTGGTCATCACCATCAACGCGGTCAACTTCGTTGACGGCTTGGATGGCCTGGCGGCAGGGATGGTGTGCATCGCCGCAGCGGCGTTCTTCCTGTACACCTACCGGATCTGGTACGGCTACGGTGCCGAAGCGGCGGCCCCCGCGACCCTGTTCTCCGCGGTGCTCATTGGAATGTGCCTCGGCTTCCTGCCGCACAACATGCACCCTGCCCGGATCTTCATGGGCGACTCCGGGTCAATGCTGATCGGTCTGGTCCTTGCGGCGAGCGCTGTGTCGGTCACCGGCCAGTTGGACGTCGAGGCTCTCAACGTCAACCTCGGCGGTAACCGGGAAACGACCCACGCGATGCTTCCCGTCTTCATCCCCCTGCTGATGCCGTTGACGATTATCGCGGTGCCGGCCGCCGACCTGATCCTGGCCATCGTGCGTCGCACCTGGCGCGGCCAGTCCCCGTTCGCCGCCGACCGCGGCCACCTGCACCACCGCCTCCTGGAGATCGGCCACTCGCACAGCCGCGCGGTGCTGATCATGTACTTCTGGTCGGCGCTGATCGCCTTCGGCGCGCTCGCCTACTCGGTCAACTCGGCGTCCATGTGGATCGTGCTCGGCGTCGTGTTCCTCAGCGCGATCGGTCTCCTGCTGCTTCTGCTGCCGCGCTTCACGCCGCGCGCCCCGCGCTGGATGGAGCGCTTCGTGCCGCCGCGCTACCGGCGCCACGTCTCGGTCGCCGCCCTCGCACCCGAGGCCTCGACGCCGGCGTCCGCGGCGGCCGTGTCAGGGGTCTCCGGTGTCTCCGGTGTCAACGGGGCGACCGCCATCGGCCCCCGTTCGCGTCTGGCGGACCGGCGCAAGGCCGGGACAAGGTAAGAATCTGACTAGAGCATTGCCAAGTCGTGGGGTTGCGATGGGGGAGCGAAGCGCCCCAATACCAGACAAGTCGGCGCTGTTCTTGCACAGACGCGCAGCATCACTCTCATGTGTGACAGCTCGCACACCCCCAGGTAAAGACTGCATCAAATAGTTTGTGATACGGTTCACGAGAACCCCCGGATAGAGCCGAAGGGCCGCAGTGCGACGGTCCATTGGCGTGAGGACTCCACTCAGCCCGGGACTACGCTCGTCCATGACGACACCCCTGCCCCCTGCGAAAGCGGAGTTGCCGCCATGCCGTCCAATGACGCCCGGAACCTCTTGCAGTGTGCTGTGCCCACAGCGGCTGCCGGTGCGGTCGCGGTCGCCGTCAGCGGCGTGGTGGCCGGAGGCAAGGGAGCAATCGGGGCCGCCGTCGGCACCCTGCTGGCCATCCTCTTCATGGGGGTCGGTCTGTACGTTCTCCAGCGGACGGCAAAAACGCTCCCGCAGTTGTTCCAGGCCATGGGGCTGATGCTTTATATGGCTCAGCTCCTGCTGCTCCTGATCTTCGTGGCCCTCTTCAAGGACACCTCTCTCTTCAACGCGAAGACGTTTGCCGTCGGGCTCGTCGTCGCGACCGTCGTGTGGATGGCCGCGCAGGCTCGTGCGCATATGAAGGCCAAGATCTTCTACATCGACCCGGACTCCGAGAAGAGCGAGAAGCCCGAGAAGACCGGGTCATCGTCGTGACGAGTAGGGGCGCGATAAAGGGCAGTCGGAACTCCTGCTATCGTCCGGTGCCAACTGCGGCATCGCGGGCGCGGGCATCTGAGCTGACGCCTGCTCGAACGCGAGGCTCGATGCCCCAAAGCCGCCCTCACATCCGTAACACCAGTCCAGTGCCGATCCGCGGCTGCGCGCCGCGCCGACACAACGAGGTTGCCGTACCCATGCGTCACGCCGAAGGAGCCCCCGGTGAGTGCTGACCAGACCCAGCTCGCCTTTGACTGGAGCTGTCGGATCATGTCCGACGGGTGTGGTTTTCCGGCACCGGGCCTGCACTCGTTCCTCTTCAAGCCGATCGCCACGGTCGGGGGGTTCGAGTTCAACAAGGTGATGCTGCTTGCCCTCATCACCACCGTCCTCGTCATCGGCTTCTTCTATGCGGCCTTCGGCAAGGCCAAGGTGGTGCCGGGCAAGCTGCAGATGGTCGGTGAGGCCGGTTACGACTTCGTCCGCCGCGGCATCGTCTACGAGACGCTCGGCAAGAAGGAGGGCGAGAAGTACGTCCCCCTGATGGTCTCGCTGTTCTTCTTCATCTGGATCATGAACATCTGGTCCGTGATCCCGCTGGCGCAGTTCCCGGTGTCGTCGATCATCGCGTTCCCGGCGGTCCTGGCCGCGATCGTCTACGTGACCTGGGTCTCGCTGACCTTCAAGCGGCACGGCTTCGTCGGGTTCTTCAAGAACGTCACCGGCTACGACAAGTCGCTCGGCCCGGTGCTGCCGCTCGTGATGGTCATCGAGTTCTTCTCGAACCTGCTCGTCCGGCCGTTCACGCACGCGGTGCGACTCTTCGCCAACATGTTCGCCGGCCACCTGATGCTGGTCATGTTCACCGTCGCATCCTGGTACCTGCTGAACAGCTGGATGATCCCGGCGGCCGGTGTCTCGTTCGTGATGACCATCGCCATGATCGGCTTCGAGCTTTTCGTGCAGGCCGTCCAGGCGTACGTCTTCGTACTCCTCGCCTCCACGTACATCCAGGGCGCTCTCGCTGAGCATCACTGAGCCCCACCCCACCCCCGGTCGTCCGGTGGCCAACCCCCACCGGTCCGTTAAGAGAAGGAAGATTCAGCATGGCTGCCACTGAGACCCTCGCCGCTGTCTCCGGTTCCATCGGTTCCGTCGGTTACGGCCTCTCGGCTATCGGCCCCGGCATCGGCGTCGGCATCATCTTCGGCAACGGCACCCAGGCCCTCGCCCGCCAGCCCGAGGCCGCCGGCCTGATCCGTGCCAACCAGATCCTGGGCTTCGCCTTCTGTGAGGCGCTCGCCCTCATCGGCATCGTCATGCCGTTCGTGTTCGGTATTGACTAAAAAATCCCTACCGACAGGCATCGACGAAAGGCACTGATGTGATCGCCAACCTGGTGCAGCTGGCGGCCGAGGAAGAGCAGAACCCGCTCGTTCCTCCGGGCCCCGAGCTGCTCGTCGGCACCATCGCCTTCGCCATCGTGTTCTTCTTCTTCTGGAAGAAGCTGCTTCCGAACATCAACAAGGTTCTGGAGGAGCGCCGCGCGGCGATCGAAGGCGGTATCGAAGAGGCCGAGACCATGAAGGTCGAGGCCCAGAGCGTCCTTGAGCAGTACAAGGCACAGCTCGCCGAGGCCCGGCACGAGGCCGCGCGCCTGCGCCAGGAGGCGCAGGAGCAGGGCGCCACGCTCATCGCCGAGATGCGGGCCGAAGGCCAGCGTCAGCGCGAGGAGATCGTCGCCGCCGGCCACTCCCAGATCGAGGCCGACCGCAAGGTCGCCGCGTCCGCGCTGCGTCAGGACGTCGGCAAGCTCGCCACCGACCTGGCCGGCAAGCTCGTCGGGGAGTCCCTCGAGGACCACGCCCGCCAGAGCCGCGTGATCGACCGGTTCCTCGACGAGCTCGAGGAGAAGGCCGAGGCCGGGCGATGAACGGAGCGAGCCGCGAGGCCCTGGCAGCCGCACGAGAGCGTCTCGACGCGCTGACGGACTCCACGTCCGTCGACGCGGGCTCGCTCGCCGACGAGCTGGCCGCCGTCACCGCTCTGCTCCACCGCGAGGTTTCGCTGCGTCGGGTCCTCACCGACCCGGCGCAGGCCGCAGAGGCCAAGGCCGAGCTGGCCCAGCGTCTGCTCGGCACCCAGGTCAGCGGCCCGGCCGGTGACCTGGTCGCCGGCATGGTGCGCTCCCGCTGGTCGCGGTCGCGCGACCTGGTGGACGCGCTGGAGACGCTGGCCGACACCGCCGACCTCACCGCCGCGCAGCAGGCCGGCAAGCTCGACGACGTCGAGGACGAGCTGTTCCGGTTCGGCCGGATCGTCTCCGGCAGCACCGAGCTGCGTGCCGCGCTGACCGACCGGAAGGCCACCACCTCGGCCAAGGGCGAGCTGCTGCGCAGCCTGCTCGGCGGCCGGGCGCAGTCGGCCACCGAGCGTCTGGTGACGCGCCTTGTGACCGCGCCGCGGGGACGTAGCCTGGAGTCGGGACTGGAGTCCCTGTCCAAGCTCGCCGCCGAGCGCCGGAACCGCATGGTGGCCATCGTCACCTCGGCGGTGCCGCTGAGCGACCCGCAGAAGCGGCGCCTGGGCGCCGCCCTCGCGAAGGTCTACGGCCGCCAGATGCACCTCAACCTGGACGTGGACCCCGAGGTCCTCGGCGGAATCCGGGTGCAGGTCGGCGACGAGGTCATCAACGGCTCCCTCGCGGACCGGCTGGAGGACGCG
>KL569120.1:70569-71175 GCA_000715635.1 Streptomyces violaceus
GCTGGAGGACGCGAGCCGCCGCCTGGCGAGCTGAGCAGCAACTTCATAGCACCACGTACTTACGACGGCCCTGGTTGGGCCGTGCAGAAGAATCCTGGGGGTCGCCCCCAGACCCCCAAAGTGAAACTTCGGGCCCAACAAGGAGAGCAGGGAACCCAGATGGCGGAGCTCACGATCCGGCCGGAGGAGATCCGGGACGCGCTGGAGAACTTCGTCCAGGCGTACAAGCCGGACGCGGCCTCGCGCGAGGAGGTCGGTACGGTCACCTTCGCCGGCGACGGCATCGCGAAGGTCGAGGGTCTGCCCTCGGTCATGGCCAACGAGCTGCTGAAGTTCGAGGACGGCAGCCTCGGTCTCGCCCTCAACCTCGAGGAGCGCGAGATCGGCTGCGTCGTCCTCGGCGAGTTCAGTGGCATCGAGGAGGGGCAGCCGGTGCAGCGCACCGGTGAGGTTCTCTCCGTCGCGGTGGGCGAGGGCTACCTCGGCCGCGTGGTGGACCCCCTCGGCAACCCGATCGACGGCCTCGGCGAGATCGAGACGGACAGCCGTCGCGCCCTGGAGCTGCAGGCCCCGGGCGTCATGGTCCGTAAGTCGGTCCACCAGCCG
>KL569120.1:71353-73072 GCA_000715635.1 Streptomyces violaceus
GGGCTACAAGGCCGTCGACACCATGACCCCGATCGGCCGTGGCCAGCGTCAGCTGATCATCGGTGACCGCCAGACCGGCAAGACCGCCCTGGCCGTCGACACGATCATCAACCAGCGCGACAACTGGCGCTCGGGCGACCCGGACAAGCAGGTCCGCTGCATCTACGTCGCCATCGGCCAGAAGGGCTCCACCATCGCCGGTGTGCGCGGCGCTCTGGAAGAGGCCGGCGCGCTGGAGTACACGACCATCGTCGCCGCCCCGGCGTCCGACCCGGCCGGCTTCAAGTACCTGGCGCCGTACACCGGTTCGGCCATCGGCCAGCACTGGATGTACCAGGGCAAGCACGTCCTGATCATCTTCGACGACCTGTCGAAGCAGGCCGACGCCTACCGCGCCGTGTCGCTGCTGCTGCGCCGCCCGCCGGGCCGTGAGGCCTACCCGGGTGACGTCTTCTACCTGCACTCCCGTCTGCTGGAGCGCTGCGCCAAGCTCTCCGACGAGATGGGCGCCGGCTCGATGACCGGTCTCCCGATCGTCGAGACCAAGGCCAACGACGTCTCGGCGTTCATCCCGACCAACGTCATCTCCATCACCGACGGCCAGTGCTTCCTGGAGTCGGACCTGTTCAACGCCGGTCAGCGCCCCGCGCTGAACGTCGGTATCTCCGTCTCCCGAGTCGGTGGTTCCGCCCAGCACAAGGCGATCCGCCAGGTGTCCGGCCGCCTTCGCGTGGACCTCGCCCAGTTCCGTGAGCTGGAGGCGTTCGCCGCCTTCGGTTCCGACCTGGACGCCGCGTCCAAGGCGCAGCTCGAGCGTGGTCAGCGCATGGTCGAGCTGCTGAAGCAGCCGCAGTACCAGCCGATGGCCACCGAGGACCAGGTCGTCTCCATCTGGGCCGGCACCACCGGCAAGATGGACGAGGTCCCGGTCGTCGACATCCGCCGCTTCGAGAAGGAGCTGCTGGAGTACCTGCACCGCAAGGAGCAGGGCCTGCTGACCTCCATCCGCGAGGGCGGCAAGATGTCGGACGACACTCTCCAGGCCATGGCCGACGCCATCGCGGAGTTCAAGAAGCAGTTCGAGACCTCCGACGGCAAGCTGCTCGGCGAGGACACCCCGGCTGCCGGTAAGTGACGACGGAAGGGACCTGACTCATGGGAGCCCAGCTCCGGGTCTACAAGCGTCGCATCCGATCCGTCTCCGCGACCAAGAAGATCACGAAGGCGATGGAGATGATCGCCGCCTCGCGCGTCGTCAAGGCGCAGCGCAAGGTGGCGGCCTCCACCCCGTATGCGACCGAGCTCACCCGCGCGGTCACCGCGGTCGCCACCGGGTCGAACACCAAGCACCCGCTGACGACGGAAGCGGAGAACCCGACCCGCGCCGCGGTCCTGCTCCTCACGAGCGACCGCGGTCTGGCCGGCGCCTTCAACTCCAACGCCATCAAGGCCGCGGAGAGGCTCACCGCGCAGCTCGAGGGTGAGGGCAAGGAGGTCGTCAACTACATCGTCGGCCGCCGTGGCGTCGCCCACTACAACTTCCGCGAGCGCAAGGTCGCGGAGTCGTTCACGGGCTTCACCGACGACCCCTCGTACGCGGATGCCAAGAAGGTCGCGGCCCCGCTGATCGAGGCGATCGAGACGGAGACGGCCGAGGGCGGCGTGGACGAGCTCCACATCGTCTACACCGAGTTCGTGTCGATGATGACGCAGACGGCT
>KL569120.1:73279-83278 GCA_000715635.1 Streptomyces violaceus
TCAGCCTCGAAGAGGTGGCGGAAGAGGCGAAGCCCAAGGGCGAGATCCTCCCGCTGTTCGACTTCGAGCCATCGGCGGAGGACGTCCTGGACGCCCTGCTGCCGCGCTACGTGGAGAGCCGTATCTACAACGCGCTGCTCCAGTCGGCCGCCTCGAAGCACGCCGCTACGCGGCGCGCGATGAAGTCGGCAACCGACAACGCCGGTGATCTCATCGAGAACCTCACCCGGCTTGCCAACCAGGCCCGCCAGGCCGAAATCACCCAGGAAATCAGCGAGATCGTCGGTGGTGCCAGTGCCCTGGCCGACGCGACCGCGGGGAGTGACTGAAAATGACCACCACTGTTGAGACGGCCACGGCGACGGGCCGCGTCGCGCGGGTCATCGGCCCGGTCGTCGACGTGGAGTTCCCCGTCGACGCGATGCCGGAGATCTACAACGCCCTGCACGTCGAGGTCGCAGACCCGGCGCTGGCGGGCGAGAAGAAGACGCTGACCCTTGAGGTCGCCCAGCACCTGGGCGACGGCCTGGTCCGCGCCATCTCGATGCAGCCCACCGACGGTCTGGTCCGCCAGGCCACCGTCGTGGACACCGGTGCGGGCATCACCGTCCCGGTCGGCGACTTCACCAAGGGCAAGGTGTTCAACACCCTCGGTGAGGTGCTGAACAGCGACGAGGTGCACGAGGGCGAGCGCTGGTCCATCCACCGCAAGGCCCCCGCGTTCGACCAGCTCGAGTCGAAGACCGAGATGTTCGAGACGGGCCTGAAGGTCGTCGACCTGCTCACCCCGTACGTCAAGGGCGGCAAGATCGGTCTGTTCGGTGGTGCCGGTGTCGGCAAGACCGTGCTGATCCAGGAAATGATCATGCGTGTCGCCAACCTCCACGAGGGCGTCTCCGTCTTCGCGGGCGTCGGTGAGCGCACCCGTGAGGGCAACGACCTCATCGCGGAGATGGAAGAGTCCGGCGTTCTGGACAAGACCGCCCTGGTCTTCGGTCAGATGGACGAGCCCCCGGGCACCCGTCTGCGCGTGGCCCTGGCCGGCCTGACGATGGCGGAGTACTTCCGTGACGTCCAGAAGCAGGACGTGCTGTTCTTCATCGACAACATCTTCCGCTTCACCCAGGCCGGTTCCGAGGTGTCGACCCTGCTCGGCCGTATGCCCTCCGCGGTGGGCTACCAGCCGAACCTGGCCGACGAGATGGGCACCCTCCAGGAGCGCATCACCTCGACCCGTGGTCACTCGATCACCTCGATGCAGGCGATCTACGTCCCCGCGGACGACCTGACCGACCCGGCCCCGGCCACCACCTTCGCCCACCTCGACGCGACGACGGTGCTCTCCCGTCCGATCTCCGAGAAGGGCATCTACCCGGCCGTGGACCCGCTGGACTCCACGTCCCGGATCCTCGACCCGCGGTACATCTCGGCGGACCACTACAACGCCGCGATGCGCGTGAAGAACATCCTGCAGAAGTACAAGGACCTGCAGGACATCATCGCGATCCTCGGTATCGACGAGCTCGGCGAGGAGGACAAGCTCGTCGTCCACCGTGCCCGTCGCGTGGAGCGCTTCCTGTCCCAGAACACCCACGCCGCCAAGCAGTTCACCGGCGTGGACGGTTCGGACGTGCCGCTGGACGAGTCGATCGCCGCGTTCAACGCGATCTGCGACGGCGACTACGACCACTTCCCCGAGCAGGCGTTCTTCATGTGCGGTGGTCTCGAGGACCTGAAGAACAACGCCAAGGAGCTGGGCGTCTCCTGACCCGAGCCGCGCTCGAGTCATGAGGGGGCGGGGTTCGTCCCGCCCCCTCTGTCACGCCTACTAGACTTGTAACCAACACCCGGCACTACCGCCGGGTGGTGACCCGAGGAGCCACCTTGGCTGCTGAGCTGCACGTCGCGCTGGTCGCCGCCGACCGTGAGGTCTGGTCCGGCCAGGCCACCCTGGTCGTCGCGCGCACCACGTCCGGCGACATCGGCGTCATGCCCGGTCACCAGCCGCTGCTCGGTGTGCTGGAGTCGGGCCCGGTGACCATCCGCACGAGCGATGGCGGGACGGTCGTCGCCGCGGTCCACGGCGGTTTCATCTCGTTCGCGGACGACAAGCTCTCGCTGCTCGCCGAAGTCGCCGAGCTGTCGGACGAGATCGATGTCCAGCGCGCGGAGCAGGAGCTCGAGCGTGCGAAGGCGGAGGACGACGCGGACGCCCAGCGCCGCGCTGACGTCCGTCTGCGTGCTGCGACGGCGGCGCGCTGACTCTGTCCGCCGTGTGATGACGTCACTCAGCCGCGGCTGGGTACCGGAGAGATCCGGACCCAGTCGCGGCTGAGGCAGATGTGGGAGATTTTTCCGTTCCGTTACCTAGGAGACGAGGAGGTCGGTGTCGATGGTCCTCGCTCTGACTGTGTGCGGAATCGTGGTGGCCCTCGTGGTGGTGGGGCTGTTCGTCTTCGGTCTGCGCCGCCGGCTCATCCAGCGTTCGGGCGGCACCTTCGACGCCAGCCTGCGCTGGGACGCCCCGGAGCAGGGCGACACGAACGGCAAGGGCTGGGCGTACGGGGTGGCCCGGTACAACGGCGACCGCGTCGAGTGGTATCGCGTCTTCTCGTACTCGCCCCGCCCGCGCCGCGTCCTGGAGCGTTCCGCGATCGAGGTGGCCGGCCGCCGGGTCCCGGAGGGCGAGGAGGAGCTGGCGCTGCTCTCCGACCATGTGATCCTGGCCTGTCTGCACCGGGGCTCGCGTCTCGAACTCGCGATGAGCGAGGACGCGCTGACCGGTTTTCTCGCGTGGCTTGAGGCGGCCCCGCCTGGACAGCGAGTGAATGTGGCGTAGCCGCATTCACTCGCTGGGTGGGGGTCCCCCCCCGGACGAAGTCTGGGGGAGCGTCAACGTCGCGTGAGTTCGCAGCCCTTCGAAAGGGCTTGTGAGCGGTCCTACTTCAGCCCGCTGTCGATCGCGGTCACCAGCTCTCCGTTGCCGGTGTCGCCGCTGAACTCCCAGAAGAACGCACCGCCCAGGCCCTGGTTCTCGGCCCACGCCATCTTCGAGCCGATGGTGGCGGGAGTGTCGTACGACCACCAGTTGCTGCCGCAGTGGGCGTACGCCGTGCCGCCGACGGTGCCGGTGGCCGGGCAGGAGTTCTTGAGGACCTTGTAGTCCTCGATGCCCGCTTCGTACGTGCCGGTCGCCGGGCCGGTCGCCGTGCCGCCGGGGGCGGACTGGGTGACGCCGGTCCNCCCGCCAGGACGCGTGAGAGGAGGGCGGAGGGCCCGTCACGGCCCCTCCGCCCCCGATCGCCCGGCCTTACTTGATGGCCCTGATCAGCTCACCGTTCGCCGTGTCGCCGCTCAGCTCCCAGAAGAACGTGCCGCCCAGACCCTGCTGGTTCTTGTACGTCATCTTGGTTCCGATGGTCGCCGGAGTGTCGTAACTCCACCAGTTGTTCCCGCACTTGGCGTACGCCGTGCCGGCGACCGTCCCCGTCGCCGGGCACTTGGTCTTGAGCACCTTGTAGTCGTCGATGCCCTGCTCGTACGTGCCCGCCGCCGGGCCGGTCGCGGTGCCGCCGGGGGCCGACTGGGTGACGCCGGTCCAGCCGCGGCCGTAGAAGCCGATGCCGAGCAGCAGCTTGGCGGACGGGACGCCCTTGGCCTTGAGCTTGGCGATGGCCGCCGCGGAGTCGAAGCCGGCCTTCGGGATGCCGGTGTACGAGGTGAGCGGGGAGTGCGGGGCGGTCGGGCCGGTCTTGTCCCAGGCGCCGAAGTAGTCGTACGTCATCACGTTGTACCAGTCGAGGTACTGCGCGGCGCCGCCGTAGTCGGCCGCGTCGATCTTGCCGCCGGAGGAGCCGTCGGCGGTGATGGCCGCGGTGACCAGGTAGTTCGGGCCGAACTCGGCACGCAGTGCCTGGGAGAGGTGCCTGAACGCGGCCGGGCCCGAGGTGTCGCAGGTAAGGCCGCAGGCGTTCGGGTATTCCCAGTCGATGTCGATGCCGTCGAAGACGTCGGCCCAGCGCGGGTCCTCCACCACGGCCTTGCAGGACTTGGCGAAGGCGGCGGCGTTGGCCGCGGCCTGGCCGAAGCCGCCGGAGTAGGTCCAGCCGCCGAACGAGTACAGCACCTTGATGTGCGGGTACTTGGCCTTGAGCTGGCGCAGCTGGTTGAAGTTGCCGCGCAGCGGCTGGTCCCAGGTGTCGGCGGTGCCGCTGACGGACTGGTCGGCGGTGTAGGCCTTGTCGTAGGCAGCGTAGGTGTCGTCGACGGTGCACTGGCCGTTCTTGACGTTGCCGAACGCGTAGTTGATGTGGGTGATCTTGGAGGCGGAGCCGGAGGTCACCAGGTTCTTGACGTGGTAGTTGCGGCCGTAGACGCCCCACTCGGTGAAGTAGCCGAGCTTGACCTTGTCACCGGCCGGGGGGNAGCCGAGCTTGACCTTGTCACCGGCCGGCGGCTCGGTGCCGCCTCCGGTGGTGCGCACCGCGCGGGCGCCGCTGACCGGGCCGGTCTGGCCGGCGGTGTCGCGGGCCTGGACGGTGTAGGAGTAGTCGGTGCCCGCGGCCAGGCCCGTGTCGCTGTACGACGTGGTCGTCACGATGGCGACCTTGGCGCCGCCGCGCAGGACGTCGTAGTTCTTGATGCCCTTGTCGTCGGTGGCGGCGCTCCAGGACAGCTTCACCGAGGTGTCGGTGATGTCGGAGGCGGTGGGCGTGCCGGGGGCGCTCGGGGCGTTGTCGCCGGGCTCGGTGGGGCCGCCGTCGCAACTGCCGCCGTTGAGCTCGCAGTTCGCGGGGGAGCCGGAGCCGGTGCCGTTGAAGCCGAAGGAGACGGAGGCGCCGGGGGCGAGGGTGCCGTTCCAGGACTTGTTCTTGGCGGTCCAGTGGGTGCCGGAGGAGGTGACGTCGGCGTCCCAGGCGGAGCTGACGGACGTACCGGAGGGGAAGTCCCACTCGACGGTCCAGGAGCTGAGGGCGGTCGTGCCGGTGTTCTTCACCGTCCACTTGCCCTCGAAGCCGGAGCCCCAGTCCTGGGTCTTGGCGTAGGTGGCGGTGGCGGAGCCGGCCGCCTGGGCGGGGCTCGCGAGGCCGACGAGACCGGCCAGCGGGAGCAACAGGGTCGCGAACCCTGCCGCGGCTCTGTGTCTGAAGCGCATGCTGCGCCTCCCTTGTGGGGTGGGCGGGGCGCGACTGAGCCTCACGCCCCTCATGGTGCGGTGAGAATAGAAAGGTCTGGACCATCGGTCAATAGGTCTGGACCACCACACCCCACGGGTGGGTCAGATCCCCAACTCCTGTGCCAGCACGGCCGCTTGCACCCGGCTGCGCAGCTCCAGCTTCCCCAGCAGCCTGCTGACATGGGTCTTCACGGTCGCCTCGGCCATGTCGAGCCGGTCGGCGACGTCCGCGTTGGACAGGCCCTCGCCGAGGCAGGACAGCACCTCGCGCTCGCGCCGGGTCAGCCGGTCCAGGACGGCCGGGTCGGCCGTGGGCTCCCGCGTCGGCTTCGCGGCGAACTCCGCGATCAGCCGCCGCGTGACCGCCGGGGAGATCAGCCCTTCCCCGCGCGCGACCGTCCGTACGGCCTCCAGCAGCTGCCTCGCCTCGGTGTTCTTCAGCAGGAAGCCGGACGCGCCCGCCCGCAGCGCCCCGAAGACGTACTCGTCGAGGTCGAAGGTGGTCAGCACCAGCACGTCGGCCAGCCGTTCCGTGACGACCTGCCGGGTCGCCGACACCCCGTCCAGACGCGGCATCTGGACGTCCATCAGCACCAGGTCCGGCCGCAGCTCGCGGGCCAGCGCCACCGCCTGCTCGCCGTCCGCCGCCTCGCCGGCCACCTCGATGTCGGGCGCGCTGCGCAGGATGAGGACCAGTCCGGCGCGGACGGCGGACTGGTCCTCGGCGACCAGGACCCGGATGGGCCGGCTCATGCGGTGTCTCCTTCGACGGTGTCGTTGACGGGGAGTGCGGCGCGTACGACCCAGATCTTGCCGTCCGGTGAGTCTTCGGGGCCGGCCTCGAACGTGCCGTCCAGCAGGGCGGATCGCTCGCGCATGCCGATGAGCCCGGCGCCGGAGCCGGGGGCGCTCGGCTGGTCCCGGTCGCCGTACGAGCTGGTCACCGAGACGGTCAGTGCACCGTCCCGCTGGATGAGGGTCACGGTGACCCGGCCGGGGCCGGCGTGCTTGAGGGCGTTGGTGAGGGACTCCTGCACGATGCGGTAAGCGGCGAGTTCGACGGGTGCGGGGACCGTGTCGTGGGCGGCGTCGAGGGTGACGTCGAGGCCGTTGGTGCGCGCGTTCTCGACCAGGGAGCCGAGCCCGTCCAGCGTGGGTGCCGCGACCGGTTCGGTGTCACCGCTGGAGTCTCTGAGGATCCCGATGAGCCGCCGCATCTCCGAGAGCCCCTCCACGCTGTTCTCGCGGATGACGACCAGGGCGTCCTGGGAGGTCTTCGGGTCGTTGAGGGAGAGGGCGGCCGTGGAGTGGATGGCGATCGCGGACAGGTGGTTGGCGACCATGTCGTGCAGCTCGCGGGCCATCCGGGCGCGTTCGGCGGTCACCGCCTGGGTGCGGTCCATCTCGGCGAGCAGCGCGGTCTGCTCGGCGCGCAGCCGGGCGGACTCGGCGGCGTCGCGGTGGTTGCGGACGATCAGGCCGGTGGCGGCGGGACCGAAGGCCACGATGCCCGTGACCACACCGATCAGCAGCGCCTCGGGCTCCCGCCACAGGGCGAACGGCACCACGGTCCCGGCCACCGAGAGCAGCCCGGTGACCCGCGGAATGCGGCGGGCCGAGGCGGGCGTGCCGTACAGGACGGCCGCGTACATCAGGTCGGTGTACATCAGGATCGTGACCAGGTTGCCCTGGGTGAGGGTGTCCAGGACGATCGCGGCCGTGCCGGTCAGCAGAGCGGTGCGCGGAGCGGCCCGGCGCAGCAGCTCGCAGCCGGCCATGACGAAGAGCGGCAGCAGGACCGGCCAGCGGCCCGGCAGGAGCACGTACACCTCGGTGTGCGGACGGGTGGCCAGTCCGAGGCCCCACAGCAGCAGTCCGCCGAGCAGGCCGCCCGTCGCGATGCAGACGTCGAAGCGGTGTGGGCGGGGGAGTCGTACGGCCATGACTCCATCCAACACGGCCGTGGCGCCGCGCGCGTGATCCCCGCGTAGGGTCCCTGGCTGCATCTTTCGATGTACCGCGGGTTCGTCAGTCGCGACGACGATTCCGGCCGTCCCGACCGGGAGCCTTGAAGGTGACCGAGAGGAGCGAATGTGATCGTCGCATTGATCGCCGCCTGCGAGATCGGCTTCTGGGTACTGCTGGCCGCCGGACTGAGCGCCCGCTACCTGCTGAAGATGCCGCGCACCGGCCTGGCGCTGCTGCTCTGCGAGCCGCTGCTGGAGGTCGTCCTGCTGGTCGCCACCACGCTGGACCTGAAGAACGGTGCCGACCCGAACTGGACGCACGGCCTGGCCGCGCTGTACATCGGCTACACCGTCGGGCACGGCCATCGCACGGTGAAGTGGCTCGACGGCCACGCGGCCCACCGGCTCGGCGGCGCCCCGCCTCCGCAGAAGCCCCCGCGCAACGGCATGGCCCGCGCGCGCCACGAGGCCAGGGTCTGGCTGGGCACGCTGATCGGCGCGGTCGTCGCGACCGTGCTGCTCCAGCTCGCCATCTGGTACGTGGACGACCCGAGCCGCGTCACCTCCCTGGAGGACTGGCGGTACGGGGCCTGGCGCGCGGCCGGCATCCACGGCCTGATCGCGCTGAGCTACTTCGTCTGGCCGCGGAAGCCCTCCGCCGGGGAGCAGGACACCACCGTCACGATGTCGAAGGAAAGGATCCAGTCATGAGCAAGTCAAGGCGGTATCTGACAGAAGGCGTCGTCACCTTCCTGATCGGCCTGCTGCTGTGGCGCTTCACCGGAGACGTGGACGTCCCCGTCGTCACCCTCACCAAGGTCGGCATCGTGATGATGATCGTCGGCGGGGTCCTCTCCGCCAACGGCCTCTGGCATGCCGCCCGGGGGAGAACCTAGCGCTCTCCGCCCGGCACCCACAACACGTCTCCGACCTGCTTGTTCGCCGTCCTCGCGAGGATGAACAGCAGGTCGGAGGCGCGGTTGAGGTAGGTCGCCGTCAGGGGGTTCATCGTCTCGGCGTGCACCTCCAGGGCGGCCCACGTCGAGCGCTCCGCCCGGCGTACGACCGTGCAGGCCTGGTGGAGCAGGGCCGCGCCCGGGGTGCCGCCCGGCAGGATGAAGGACCGCAGCTTCTCCAGCCGCTCGTTGAAGTGGTCGCAGTCGGCTTCCAGCTTGTCGATGTAGAACTGCTCGACCCGCAGCGGCGGGAACTCCGGGTTCTCCACCACCGGCGTGGACAGGTCCGCACCCACGTCGAACAGGTCGTTCTGCACACGGGTGAGGACCTTGACGACCTCCTCGTCCAGGCCGCCCAGGGCGATCGCCGCGCCGATCGCCGCGTTCGCCTCGTTGGCGTCGGCGTACGCGGAGATCCGCAGGTCGGTCTTGGCGACCCGGCTCATGTCGCCGAGGGCGGTTGTGCCCTGGTCGCCGGTCCTGGTGTAGATGCGCGTCAGATTGACCATGTGGCCAGCGTAGTTACGCTCCGGCGGTTCGGAACACGCGTGTGCCCACTGTCACGGACAGAGCCGTGAGGCCGACGGCCACCAGGACGCCGTACAGCATGGGTGCTGTCGCGTAGCTGCCGACGTAGGCGTCCCGCACCGCGTCCACCAGATAGCGGAACGGCATGAGGTGCGACAGGACGTCCAGCCAGGCCGGGCCCAGGGCCATCGGGAGCATCAGGCCGGACAGCAGCATGGACGGCATGGTCAGCGCGTTGATCGCGGGACCGAAGCTCTGCGGGGTGTCCAGCTTCATGGCCAGCGCGTACGACAGCGAGGCCAGCGAGAGCGAGAGCAGGGCGACGAACCCGAAGCCGATCAGGACGCCGGCCAGCGGGGCCCGCAGGCCCATCGCCATCGCCGCCAGTACCAGCAGCACCGCCTGGAAGACGAACACCGTGGCGTCCCGCAGCACCCGGCCCAGCAGCAGGGCCAGCCGGCTGACCGGGGTGACGCGCATGCGTTCGACCACCCCCTGACCCTTCTCGATGATGATCGAGAATCCGGCGAACGACGCCCCGAACAGGCCCAGTTGGAGCAGCAGACCGGGGACGAGCACCTGCCATGAGCTGCCCCGCTCGCCGAGCGGCAGGTCCGTGAGCAGGGGGCCGAAGAACAGCAGGTACAGCAGCGGCATCAGGACGCCGAAGAGCAGCGCGAAACGGGAGCGCAGGGACTGGCGGAGATAGCGCCCGTAGACGAGCGCGGTGTCGTGCAACAGCATCGGGAGTCCTCTGGGTCCTCTCGGGGGGCCTATACAGCGACGGGGGTCTGGTCGGCCGGCGCGGCGCTGCGGCCGGTGATGGCGAGGAACGTGTCCTGGAGCGAGGCGTCGATCGAGCCGCCGTACCGGAGCTTCAGCGCGCTCGGGGTGCCCTCGGCGACCACCACGCCCTGGTCGACGACGACCAGCCGGTCGGAGAGGGCGTCGGCCTCGTCGAGGTAGTGGGTGGTCAGGAAGACGGTCGTGCCGTGCTCGTCGCGCAGCCGGCGCACCAGGTCCCAGAGGTCGGCACGGCTGCCGGGGTCGAGACCCGTCGTCGGCTCGTCGAGGAACAGCACCTTCGGGCGGTGGGTGAGCGCCATCGCGATGTCCAGGCGGCGCCGCTGTCCGCCGGAGAGCGCGGCGCACTTGCGGTCGAGCAGTTCGGTGAGGCCCAGGTCGCGGGCCAGTTCCTCGGCGCGCTCGGCGGCCCGCGCCCTGGTCAGGCGGTACAGGCGCCCCTGGGTGATCAGCTCCTCCCGCACGGTGATCTGCGGGTCGACCCCGCCGGACTGCGCCACGTAGCCGCAGGTCCGCCGCACCCCGGCCGGGTCGGTCGCCAGGTCGTGGCCCGCGACGGTGGCGGCCC
>KL569120.1:83492-86502 GCA_000715635.1 Streptomyces violaceus
GGTTCCAGCAGGGTCGTCAGCATCCGCAGGGTCGTCGTCTTGCCGGCGCCGTTCGGGCCGAGGAAGCCGAGGATCTCGCCCTCGCGGACGGTCAGATCGATGCCGCGCACGGCCTGCACCGGGCCGCGCTTCGTCTGGAAGGTACGGGCCAGACCGGCCGTACTGATGATTGCCATGTCCCAAGAAAAACAGAGTCTCTTAAAGTTTGCAATGACCCCAAGTTTTGGGAACCCCCAGGGAAGCTAGGATTCGGACATGGCTGAGGGGCTCAGGGAACGGAAGAAACGCGAGACCAGGCAGCGCATCTCGGACATCGCCACCGGGCTGTTCCTGGAGCACGGGTTCGTGACCGTGACGATCGCGGACGTGGCGGAAGCGGCCGACGTCTCCGTGAACACCGTCTACAACTACTTCCCGGCCAAGGAAGACCTCTTCTTCGACCGCTCCCAGGGCGTCGTCGACCGCCTCTCCCGCTGGGTGCGCGGCCGGGACCCGGGGGAGTCGGCCACCCGGGCGGTGCTGCGCGAACTGCGCGCCGAGACCGAGGCCGTCTCGCCCCGGATGGGCCTCATCGAGGGCTACGACCGCTTCATGCGCTGCATCGACGAGGCGCCGCCGCTGCGCTCCCGGCTGTGGAGCATCCAGCAGGAGCTCCAGGACAACCTGGAGGCGACCCTCCGCGAGGAGGCCGGCGCCGGTGACGATGACCCGCTGCCCGGGCTGATCGCCGGTCAGATCTGCTGGATCCACGGCACCGTCTTCGTCGCGATCGGCCGCGAGATGGTCAAGGGGCGCAACCCGGACGAAGTGTCACGAGAGATGCTCGTCCTCCTCGACGGCATCGAGGAGCTGTTGAGCGAGAAGGTGCTCAACTACGCCGTACGAGACCCCGAATGACCCGGCCCGGTGTGATGTCCGTCATGTGAGACGTGACGCGCGTTACTTAGCGGTCACACAGCGCCTCACGAGCGCTAGTGTCCGCCCGAGAGGCATACATAAGAGCCGTGTCAGCAGGGAGTCGTAACGTGGCAGGGAAGCTCGCCGTCATCGGAGCCGGCCTCATGGGAGCCGGTATCGCCCAGGTCTCGGCACAGGCGGGCTGGGACGTGGTCCTGCGCGACGTCACGGACGAGGCGCTGAAGCGGGGCACCGAAGGCATCAAGGCCTCGTACGACAAGTTCGTCGCCAAGGGCAAGCTGGAGGCGCACGACGCCGACGCGGCCCTGGCCCGGATCACCGCCACCACCGACCTGGACGCCGTGGCCGACGCGGACGTCGTCGTGGAGGCCGTCTTCGAGAAGCTCGAGATCAAGCACGAGATCTTCCGCGCGCTCGACAAGCTCGTGAAGGACGAGGCGATCCTCGCCTCCAACACCTCCGCCATCCCGATCACCAAGATCGCGGCCGCGACGGAGCGCCCCGAGCGGGTCGTCGGCGCGCACTTCTTCTCGCCGGTGCCGATGATGCAGCTGTGCGAACTGGTCCGCGGCTACAAGACCAGCGACGAAACCCTCGCCAAGGCCAGGGAGTTCGCCGAGTCGGTCGGCAAGACCTGCATCGTCGTCAACCGCGACGTCGCCGGCTTCGTGACGACCCGTCTCATCTGCGCCCTGGTCGTCGAGGCCGCGAAGCTGCAGGAGTCGGGCGTGGCGAGCGCCGAGGACATCGACCTCGCCTGCAAGCTGGGCTTCGGGCACGCCATGGGACCGCTGGCGACGGCGGACCTGACGGGCGTCGACATCCTGCTGCACGCCACGAACAACATCTACACCGAGTCCCAGGACGAGAAGTTCGCGGCTCCCGAGCTGATGCGCCGGATGGTTGACGCCGGTGACATCGGACGCAAGAGCGGGCAGGGCTTCTACAAGCACTGAAACCGCACATGCCCCGGGGGCATCACACCCCCGGGTGAATTCGGTATCGGTTCGCTTACAGGAAGCAACCTCTGCCGCCTCCACACAGTCAGAGGTTGCATCACCGGCATCAGAAACGCGGAGCACGAGACGCACGCACGGGGAGCGCATATGCACATCAGGGGCGACCACGCCGAGCTGGTCGTCGGGGGCCGCCTCGACGTCCGGAGCGCGGCGGACGCCCGTACGGTCCTGCACTCGGCCGTCGACGACGGCGTCGGCGACCTCGTGCTCGACCTGTCCGAACTGGACTCCTGGGACGCCACCGGACTGGGTGTGATCATGGGAGCCCACCGGCGGGCCGGCCGCTGCGGCCGGCGCCTGGTGCTGCGCGGTGTACCGCCGCAGATGCAGCGCCTGCTGGTGGCCACCCGCCTGCACCGGATCCTGGCGATCGAAGGGGGCATCGGGGTGGAGACACTGCCCCGCGTGTGACGCCGACGTACGGGTGTGAACCGGGAGACCGGGGAGACCCGGACGGACGTCGTCGAATCGTGCGACGCGCACAATCCTCACGAGACCGTGACGTCTCGGACGCCGCGGCACCCCGGACTGTCGTAGATACTGTGCGAAGGTTTAGGGTTCGGCTGCCCGCTGCCTTGCCACCCTTCGAGCGGGCCCGGACCAGAAGCGACAGCGCGGTGTGCAGCAAGGCCGGGAGGGGCTTTCACAGCACACACCCGCTTTTGGGGGGCTTGACTTATGGACCCGAACACCCGGGGACCCGAGGAGTACGGCCACGACGGCGACGGCCAGGGGCCGCGCCAGCGCCCGCCCCGGGAATCCCTCGCACCCGACTTCGCGCAGCACGCGCCCGCGCTCGCCCGCACGGTGCAGCTCGTCGCCGGCGACTTCCTGCTGACGGTCAACCCCGTCGACGGCAGCGAGATAGAGGCCTGCCCGCCCGCCGAACGGCCCGCCCGGCCCGTCAAGCTCACCGCGGCCGAACGCGCCGAGGCCGAGCGCGCGGCCCGGCCGCCCGTCCCGCCCGGCCCCGCGCGTCCCACCCTGCCGCTGCTGGCCCGCCAGGACGAACGCGAGCGCCTGGTACGCCTGCTCGCCCGCGGCCGCTCCGTCCGCCTCCTGTCTCTTATACA
>KL569120.1:86708-90681 GCA_000715635.1 Streptomyces violaceus
GTGTATAAGAGACAGGGCCGCACCCGCCTCCTCGACCTCGTCGCCGAGGACTGCTCTGACCTCGCCCCCGACGGCGTCGTCCGCCTCAACGGCTTCGGCCGCACCTCCGGCGACCTGCAGTACGAGCTGTTCCACGCCGTCTTCAGCGCCCCCCTGTACCGCCCGGACCGGGACGAACTGCTCACCCACCTCCGTGAGATCGGCGCGGTCGTCGTCCTCGACGACGTCGAGTTCGGCGGCGCCGCGCTCGACGAGCTGCTGGAGGCGACCCCCGAGTGCGCCTTCCTGCTCGGCGCCACTCCGGACGTACCGGCCCCCTCAGCCGGCTCCGCCGTCGAGGAGGTCGTCCTCGGCGGCCTGGAGCGCGCGGCCGGACTCGACCTGCTGGAGCACGCCGTCGGCCGGTCCCTCACCGAAGAGGAGTCCAACTGGGCGGGCGACCTCTGGTTCGAGTCCGAGGGCCTGCCGCTGCGCTTCGTCCAGGCCGGCGCCCTGCTGCGGCAGCGCGACCGGCTGCGCGCCGGGACGAGTGCCGTCGACGAGTTCGGCGACTTCGAGGACGTGCCGCCGGCCGAGGCGTACGACGCCGCCGAGGGCGACGACGTACCGCTGCCCGCGCTCGGCGAGGCCGCCGCCCCCGCCCCGCTGCTCGCCTCCCGCCTGAGCGCCTCCGCCCGCGCCACCCTGCGGTTCGCCGTCGCCCTCGGCGGCGAGGTCCCGCACCAGGCGCATCTGCCCGCCCTGGTCGGCGACACCCACGCGGACGCCGCCCTCGGTGAACTGGCCGTCTGCGGTCTGGTCTCCCCGGTCGGCTCCCGCTACCGGCTCGCCGCAGGCGTGCCGGCCCAGCTGGAGGCCGCCGGCTACGCCGACGAGGCCGAGGCCCGGGCCCGCAGCGCCGCTCAGCACTACTCCTGGTGGGCCGGGCACCCCTCGGTCACCCCGGAGCGCGTGTGTGCCGAGTCCGACGCCGTCCTCGCCGCGCTGGCCGTCCTCGGGCCGGTCACCCAGCCGCCCGCCGAGGGCGAGGAGAGCGCGGCCGTGCACCTGGCCCGCACCGCCGCCCCCGCGTTCGCCGCAGGACTGCACTGGAGCGCCTGGGAACGGACCCTGCGGGCCGGCGCCGAGGCCGCCCGGCTCGCCGGGGACGTCGCTGAGGAGGCCTACTTCCACCACGAGCTCGGCGTCCTCGCCCTGTGCGGCGGCCGGCTCGACCGGGCACGCGCCGAACTGGAGGCCTCCATCGGCCTGCGCGGCGCCCTGGCCGACAAGCGCGGCACCGTCGCCGGCCGTCGTGCCCTCGCCCTGGTCTCCGACCGCTCGGGCACCCCGATCGGGCTCGGGCCGACCGCGGGGGAGGAGGTGCCCGACGCCCGGTACGAGGAGTCGGCGTCCCCGGCCGGCGGTGTCCCGGCGGCCTTCCCGACGCTCCAGCAGCCCTCCTCGCCGACCGTGGTCACGCACCACGGCTCGTCCGCGCCCTCGCGCAAGGCCCGCGGCGGTCTCAAGGGCCTGGCCCGTCGCAACCTCGTTGCCGCGGGTGCCGGTGCCCTGCTCGTCGCCGTGCTCGGCACGGTGGTGACCCTCGGCGCCACCTCCGACAAGGACCGGAACCCGCCGTCCGACCAGGTCGGCGTCAACCCCTCGGCCAGCCAGGGCGCGGGCGACGGCAGCCTGGGCGCCGACCCGGCGGCGAACGAGGGCGGCGACACCGGCGCGGCGACCAGCCGCCCGACCGCCCCGGGGCCGGACGGCACGCTCGGTACGTCGGACGATCCGACGCCGACGGACGAACCTAGCGGTTCGCAGAGTCCGAGTGATCCGGCATCGACGTCGAAGCCGCCGACGTCTTCGAAGCCGCCGACCACCTCCAAGCCTCCGACGACGTCCAAGCCCCCCACGACGTCCAAGCCGCCGACGACCTCGAAGCCGCCGACCTCGCAACCGCCCACGTCCGAGCCGCCGACCTCGCAGCCCCCGACGTCCGCCCCGCCGCCGTCCTCGCCGACCACCTCCGACTCGGCCAGCGGCCCGGCCCCGAGCGCGCCCACGAGCACCACCTCGAGCGCGCCGCAGAGCAGCGGCGCGGGCACGCCCAGCAGCTCCGACCAGGTGATCTGACACCCGTACAGACAGCAGGGCCGGGTCCGTTTCCACGGACCCGGCCCTCTTCGTCGGACGGGGTGTGTCAAAGGCGGCGGTGGGTCAGAACAGCCGCAGCTTGTCGTCCTCGATGCCGCGCATCGCGTCGTAGTCGAGGACCTGGCAGCCGATGCCCCGGTCCGTCGCGAGGACGCGGGCCTGGGGCTTGATCTCCTGGGCGGCGAAGACGCCGCGGACCGGTGCGAGATGGGGGTCGCGGTTCAGCAGCTCCAGATAGCGCGTCAGCTGCTCCACGCCGTCGATCTCACCGCGCCGCTTGATCTCCACCGCGACGGTCTTGCCGTCGGCGTCCCGGCACAGGATGTCCACCGGCCCGATGGCCGTCGGGTACTCGCGGCGGATCAGGGTGTAGCCGTCGCCGAGTGTCTCGATGCGGTCGGCGAGCAGCTCCTGGAGGTGCGCTTCCACGCCGTCCTTGATCAGGCCGGGATCCACGCCCAGTTCGTGCGAGGAGTCGTGGAGAACCTCCTCCATCGTGATGATGAGCTTCTCGCCCGCCTTGTTGATGACGGTCCAGACGCCCTCTTCCTCGCCGGTGCCCTCCTTCAGCGTGCAGGGCGGCGACATCCAGTTCAGGGGCTTGTAGGCCCGGTCGTCGGCGTGGATCGAGACGCTGCCGTCCGCCTTCACCAGGATCAGGCGCGGGGCCGAGGGAAGGTGGGCGGTGAGCCGCCCGGCGTAGTCCACGGAACAGCGGGCAATGACGAGACGCATGGTCGGCAACGCTACTCGACGGGCGCCTGCCGACGCGATTCGCCCTGGAAAACACGTGTTCGGTAATGGCCGATTGTGTGCATGGTGTGCTCATTGAGAGTGTCTCATCTGCGCATTCTCCTGGTGCCGTCACCGTCGGTTGCTTACCGTATGAACGGGAGGTCGCGAGGTGTGTACGCAGCGTGTCCGGTATCGCGAACCTCCCCTATCTGTCCGGCAACCCCCGCTCGTTGGGGGTGCGAGAGGAGAACTCATGTCGCTCGACGTCTCACCGGCCCTACTCGAACAGGCCGAGCGAGGCGAGGTCGACGAAGCGGAATTCGTCGACTGCGTCCGGACCTCCCTGCCCTATGCGTGGGAGATGATCAGCTCCCTGGTGGCCCAGCTGAAGGTGGACGGCGGTGCGTTCGCCGACAACCAGACGCCTCCGCCGGACGAGCAGGCACGCGGGCAGTTGCTGCGTGCGCTTGCGAGTGACGCGATACGCGGCGCGCTGCAACGGCACTTCGGTGTGCGGCTGGCTTTTCAGAACTGCCACCGGGTGGCCGTGTTCCCGCTTGACTCCTCGGTCGACGAGAAGCTGGGCCGCTTCACCTCGGTCCGCAGCCAGGTGCTGAACCAGTCACCCGAGTTCCGGGACTGCTGACGCGGCGCCGCTTGCTTGCCGCTCCGTGCGGGGGAGGTGCGTTTTTGTACCGGAGCGGCAAGCCCCCAGGAATTCACCGCGCTCTCAGACGAGTTGGGGGAGCACCTCGGTCCCCAGCCGCCGTACGTTCTCCTCGGTCGCCGCCAGGTCCCCGGAGCCCTCGACGAGCAGGGCGAAGCGGGAGATGCCGGTCCGCTCGCTGGTCGCCGCCAGCCGGTCGGCGCACAGCCGCGGCGTCCCCACCGGGTGCAGCCCGCAGAGCAGTTCGGTGTACGCCAGTGGGTCGCGCATCCGGCGTGTGCGCCCGTCGACCGTGACATGCGCCTCCAGGCCCTGCTTCAGCCAGCCCGGCATCGCCTTCATCAGCGTCTCGGCCGCGTCGACGCGCCGGTCCGCGATCTGGCAGACGCCCGCCGACACATGGGACGCGCCGAGGATCTCCTCGGCGGG
>KL569120.1:90876-91315 GCA_000715635.1 Streptomyces violaceus
CCCGCGCGTGCTGCCGCCACAGGGCGACCATCTCGGCCTTCTCCTCGTCCCCCACATGCATCCCGAGCAACATCGAAAGACCGCGCTCGGCGGCCAGCCGCACGCTCGCCGGGGAGGTGCAGGCGACGACCAGCTCGGGCCCCTGGGCGTCGGTCAGGGCCTCCGCGGGCCGGGGGACCACCGGGACTTCACGGAAGCGGAAGCGCTCCCCGTCGGCCGCCACGGACGGTTCGCGCAGCCAGCGCTCCAGGAGGTCCAGGCCCTCCGGGAACCCCTTCTCGTACGCCTCGAGGCCCGCGCCGAACACCTCCAGGTCGACCCATGGGCCGCCGCGCCCGACGCCGAGCGTGAACCGGCCGCCGCTCGTGTGGTGCAGCAGCGCGGCCTGTTCGCCGAGGGCCACGGGGTGGGCGGTGGGCAGGACGCTGACCGCCGTACC
>KL569120.1:91490-93305 GCA_000715635.1 Streptomyces violaceus
GTACCGACCCGGATACGGCGGGTGCGGCCGAGCAGAAAGGCGGCCAGGGTGATGGCCGACGGGCAGGTGCCGTACGGCACGAAGTGGTGCTCGGCCAGCCAGACCGCGTCGAGCCCCGACTCCTCGGCCACCTCGGCCGAGCGGACCGCGCGGTGCAGCGCCTCTCCCTCGCCCTGACCGGGGAACTGGGCCGCCAACACGAAACTTCCAACGTGCATTGCTTTCCTGCTTCCTTGGCTCCGACACGGAGCTCCCCCACAGGGCATAACCGTCTGACACGTGCCGAGGACACGGCCGGGCGGAGTATTTTGCGGATTGTCTGCAGAATGGGGCGTTCCGCTGGGGGGCCCGGGGAGCACCCGCCTCGCCCGGAGAGGGACTTGTGGCGATTGGTGCCGTACGCGTACCCTCGTCCGCGCCGCGTAGGCTGGACACGGCCCGTGCTCCCTGTATAGCCCCGAGAGGTGTCCCGTGTCCCCGCGTCGTAACCGACCCAAGGATGCCGGTTCGTCCGGCCGGAGCGCCGAGGACGACAGCCCCGGCCGCTACGGCGGCTGGCAGTCCTCGGAGAACTGGCAGGGTGAGAACTGGAGCGTGCGGCATGTGGCCGGCGCGAGCGCGCAGGGCAAGTCGTACCGCTGCCCCGGCTGCGACCAGCTGATCCTCGACGGTGTGCCGCACGTGGTGGCCTGGTCCGAGCACACGGGCGTCGACGATCGCCGGCACTGGCACAAAGCCTGCTGGAACGCGCGGGACCGCCGCACCCCGGGGGTGCGGCGGTCCCGTAACTCGCCCAGATTCTGAGGGAACTCAGACGTCCCGCTTCTCCAGCAGCGCGAAGGCGGCGGCGAACGCGACGGCCGTCGCGGCGAGGATGATCCACAGCGGGTCCCAGCCCGACGGGCCGGACTCGCTGAGGGAGTTGGCGTAGAAGATGCTCAGCTGGTTCGGGATGGAGTACTCGAACAGGGCGTCGCGCACGGCTCGCAGCGACTCCGAGAACATGAACAGCGCGATCACCAGCGGGGCGAGCACGGCACCGATCATGATGGTGATGGCGCCCGCCGAGTGCCGGATGATCGAGCCGACGGCGAGCGAGAGCAGGCCCAGCAGCGCGACATAGGCCGACATGCCGACCGTGGCCTTGAGCCACTCCCCGCCGGTGGGGGACTTGGCGCCGTCGCCCTCCAGCATGGCGACATGCAGGAAGGCGACGAGGGACGAGGAGATCAGCGTCACCACGAACGCGACCAGGAAGAACACGATGGCCTTCGCCGCCAGCACCCGGCCGCGGCTCGGGCACGCGACCATCGTGGTGCGGACCATGCCGGTGCCGTACTCCGAGGCCGTGGTCAGCACGCCCAGCGTGATGAGGCACATGCTGCCCAGCAGCAGCCCGAAGAAGCCCAGGCCGAGCGGGCTCTCGCCGGACAGGGCCGGGTCGGAGTTCGCCACCACCACGCCGGTCAGCAGGCCGATGCCGACGACGAGCAGGACGAACACGCCGAGCGTCCACATCGTGGAGCGCACCGACCGGATCTTCGTCCACTCGGAGGCGATGGCGTGCCCGAGGTGCGTGCGCACGACCGGGATCGGCGAGGTGTAGCCGGGGTACGCCGAGCCGGAGGCGGGGTAAGCGGCGCCGGAGGCGGGATGCGTGGCACCGGGCGCCGCCTGCCAGCTGGGCGCGGCCTGCGGCGTCTGGGACTGGGGGCTGCTCATCGGGCGTCCTCGGGCTTGGTCAGGTCGGAGGTCGGGGCGGGAGCCGGCGGGGCGGCGGGCGCCTGCGGGGGCACGGGCGGCTGGGCAGCCGCC
>KL569120.1:93508-96876 GCA_000715635.1 Streptomyces violaceus
GCAGCCGCCTGCGGGGCGGGAGCGACGGAGGGCTGCGCGGGGGCCACGCCGGCCTGCGGCGCGCCGGCCGCCGAGGCTGCCGGGCCGCCTTGCGGCGCCCGTGGTGCGGGCTGCGTCGGTGCCTGCGGCGCCTGGGGCGCGGGCTGGGCGTACGGGTTGGGTGCACCCGCGCCGGAGGCGCCAGGGGCGCCCGGAGCGGACCCGGGCGTGCCGGGAGCTCCGTACGGGCCCGCCGGGGCCGCCTGACCCGGCGCGCCCTGCGGCGGCATCGGGAGCGGCTGCCCGCCCTGCTGGGGCGGCGGCGGGGCGTACCAGTCCGGCTGGCCCTGCCCCGGCACCGGCATCGGCGGCTGCGCGCCGGGCGGCAGCGGCTGCTGGAGGCCTTCCTTCTGGTCGATGGTCGAGCGGTAGTCGACGGCGCCCTGCGTCATCCGCATGTACGCCTCCTCCAGCGAGGCCTGGTGCGGAGACAGCTCCCACAGCCGTACGTCGGCGGTGTGCGCGATGTCGCTGATGCGGGGGAGCGGCAGCCCGGTCACCCGCAGCGCGCCGTCCTGCTCGGGCAGCACGTGCCCGCCCGACTCGGTGAGCGCGGCCGACAGCTTCTCGCGCTGCTGCGGCTCGGTGTCGGGGGTGCGGACCCGCGCGAAGTCCGCGGAGTTCGCGGAGATGAAGTCCGTGACGCTCATGTCTGCGAGCAGCTGTCCGCGCCCGATGACGATGAGGTGGTCGGCGGTCAGCGCCATCTCGCTCATCAGGTGGGAGGAGACGAAGACCGTACGGCCCTCCGCCGCCAGCGCCTTCATCAGGTTGCGCACCCAGAGGATGCCCTCGGGGTCGAGGCCGTTGACCGGCTCGTCGAACAGCAGCACCTGCGGGTCGCCGAGCAGCGCGGCGGCGATGCCGAGCCGCTGTCCCATGCCGAGCGAGAAGCCCTTGGACCGCTTCCTGGCCACGTCCTGCAGACCGACGACCCCGAGCACCTCGTCCACACGCCTGGCCGGGATGCCGGACAGCTGCGCCAGGCACAGCAGGTGGTTGCGGGCGGCCCGGCCGCCGTGCACGGCCTTGGCGTCCAGCAGGGCCCCGACCTGGCGGGGGGCGTTGGGCAGCTTGCGATACGGATAGCCCCCGATCGTCACCTGTCCGGCCGTCGGGTTGTCCAGGCCGAGGATCATCCGCATCGTCGTCGACTTGCCCGAGCCGTTCGGCCCGAGGAAGCCGGTGACGGCTCCGGGCCGCACCTGGAAGGAAAGGTTGTACACAGCGGTCTTGTCGCCGTAGCGCTTCGTCAAACCGACTGCTTCGATCATGCTCCGCACCCATCGCAAGGTTCAGGACAGCGGGGCACACGCCCCCCGTAAGGGTTAGGAGGATATCGAGGCGCTGACGGTTCCGCCCAAATCAAAGTAAAGGGTGGGGCCCCACGAGCCCCGACAGCCTCCTTCAGGCCCTGCCGGCTCAGGCGTCGCGCTTCTTCAGCAGCACGTACCCGCCGATCAGGGCCGCGAGCACCCACAGCCCCATGATTCCGAGGCCGCCCCATGGCCCGTACGGGGTGTCGTCGTCGATCGGCGTGACCACCTGCATGATCTTGCTGCCGGCCTGGTCGGGCAGATACCGGCCGACCTTCTTCGTCGCGTCGACATTGCCGAGGATGTTGGAGATCAGGAAGAAGAACGGCATCAGGACGCCCAGCGACAGCATCGGCGAGCGCAGCATCGCGGCGACGCCCATGGAGAACATCGCGATCAGGGCCATGTAGAGGCCGCCGCCGAGCACGGCCCGCAGCACACCCGGGTCGCCGATCTCCGCCCGGTGCCCGCCGAGCATCGCCTGCCCCAGGAAGAACGCGGCGAAGCTGGTGACGAGACCGACCAGAAGGGCGAGACCACTGGCCACCGCGATCTTGCTGAACAGAAAGGAGCCGCGCTGCGGCACGGCGGCCAGCGAGGTGCGGATCATGCCGGTGCTGTACTCGTTCGACACCACCAGCACGCCGAACACGATCATCGCGAGCTGGCCGAGGCTCATCCCCGCGAAACTGATGAACGTCGGATCGAACTCCGCCCGGTCCTGTGCGTTCATGCTGTCGAACTCGTTCTTCGACAGCGCCGAGATCAGCATGCCGAGGGCGACCGTCACGACCACCACCAGCGAGAGCGTCCACACCGTGGACGCCACTGACCGGATCTTGGTCCACTCCGACCGTACGACCTGGGTCGTCGCCATGCTCAGCCCCTCTTCCAGCCGTCGCCCCACTGCTGCTGTGGCGGCTGCGGGCTCGTCTCGCTGTGTGCGTGGTACTCCACCGACTCCGCGGTCAGCTGCATGAACGCCTCCTCCAGCGAGGCCCGTTGCGGGCTCAGCTCGTGCAGTGTGAGCCCGTGCTGCGCCGCCAGCTCGCCGACGTGCTCGGCCTTGCCGCCGTCCACCTCCAGCACCCCGTCGCCGCTCTCCACGGCCACGACCCCGGCCTGGTGCAGCACATCGAGCAGCCGCTCCCGCTGCGGGCTGCGGACCCGGACGTACGACCGTGAGTTGCGCGCGATGAAGTCGGCCATGGAGGTGTCCGCGAGCAGCCGCCCCTGCCCGATGACGACGAGGTGCTCGGCCGTCAGCGCCATCTCGCTCATCAGGTGGGAGGAGACGAACACGGTCCGCCCCTGTGCGGCGAGCGACTTCATCAGGGTGCGGATCCAGTGGATGCCCTCGGGGTCGAGGCCGTTGACCGGCTCGTCGAACATCAGGATCCGCGGATCGCCGAGCAGCGCGGCCGCGATGCCGAGCCGCTGCCCCATGCCCATCGAGAAGCCCTTGGTCTTCTTCCTCGCGACCGCCGTCAGCCCGACCGTCTCCAGCACGTCCCGCACGCGGCTGCGCGGAATGCCGTTGCTCTGCGCGAGGCACAGCAGATGGTTGTAGGCGGTGCGCCCGCCGTGCCAGGCCTTGGCCTCCAGCAGGGCGCCGATGTACGTCAGTGGGTCCTTGAGCTGCTGGTAGTGCTTGCCGTCGATACGGACGTCGCCGGCGGTCGGGTGGTCGAGACCGAGGATCATCCGCATGGTCGTCGACTTGCCCGCGCCGTTCGGCCCGAGGAAGCCGGTGACGATGCCCGGTCTCACGGTGAACGACAGGTTGTTGACCGCCACCTTCTCGCCGTACCGCTTGGTCAGCCCCTCCAGCTCAATCATGCCCGCCACGCTAGAACGGGACAAAGCCCTCTGCCACCCGAGCGGCAGAGGGCTTTGCGGAGATTCAGACTCCGTATGCCCGCGTGTTACCGGGACTGCTGGGCCGGGACCCCACGGGAGATCGGCTCGTCCTCGGCCGGCGTGCCGGCTGCGGCCACCGCGGCGCCCGTGAGC
>KL569120.1:97046-98611 GCA_000715635.1 Streptomyces violaceus
CCCGTGAGCGTCGCGAGCATCTCGCGGACGTTCGTCAGCTGGGCGTTGATGCTGTCGCGGCGGTTGGTGAGGGCCGCGAGCTCGCGCTCGGATTCCGAACGGATGCGGTCGGCCTTGGCGTTGGCGTCGGCCACGATGTCCTCGGCCTGGCGCTGGGCCGTCTCCACCGTCTGGCGGGCGCGGCGCTCGGCGTCCGTGCGCAGCTTCTCCGCCTCCAGGCGCAGCTGCTCGGCGCGGTGCTCGATCTCGGCGAGGCGCTTCTCGGCCTTGGCCTGACGGGACGCCAGGTCGCGCTCGGACTGCTCGCGGCGCTTGGCGAGGTTCGTCTCGAAGTCCGCGGCGGCCTGCGCGGCCTTGGCACGGGTCTCCTCGAAGAGGGCGTCCGCCTCCTCGCGCTTGGACTGCGCGTCCTTCTGCGCCTCGGAACGCAGCTGGGAGGCGTCACTCTTGGCCTTCTCGACGATCCGCAGGCCCTCGTCCTCGGCCTTCGCCTTGCGATCCGCGGAGTACGCCTCGGCGTCGTTGCGCACCTGCTGGGCCGCCGACTCGGCGAGCTCACGGTGCTGCTCGGCCGCGCGCCGGGCCTCCTCGCGCAGGTCCTTCGCCTCTTCCTCGGCGAGGCGGAGAATCTTCTCCACGCGCGCACCGAGACCCGCGTACGACGGCTCGGCGTCGGTGACCTGGGCCTGGGCGTTCTGCGTCTCGAGGTGGAGCTCTTCGATGCGCTTTTCCAGAGCGGTGATGCGGGCGAGAGCGCTGTCACGGTCGGAGACGAGCTTGGAGATACGTTCGTCCACCTGAGCGCGGTCGTATCCACGCCGCACAAGCTCGAAGCCGTAGGGGGAAGTGTCGCTCATGGGGTTCCTGTCGAATGAGACCGGTGAGGTGATAGGTGGAATCCTAGGGGCCGAAACGGTGTGTCATCGAGCGGATGCGCGTTTGATACGGAAAATGAGACCCCTTTTGGGTGGCTAAGCGGCAGGGGGCTTGCCAAAACTTGGTCAAAGCCCCCGGATGACACCGGAATCGACCTGCCGTTCGGGGCGTCTCTCGCTGTGGGAGCACCCCATCGCCCCCGCGCAGCCATGGCCCCGAAGCGTCCGCCCAAGTGTGGCACGGCCCACCGGAAGGCCCTAGCTTTCCGAGGACTTGCCACCCGAACGGGGTGCGCCGACTGTCGCGCCCGCCTTGACTCCGTTGTCCTTGCCCCCGGCCGGGGCCTCGAAGGACTCCAACGCCTCCAGGACGTCCTGGACACGGGAGATCTCGGCGTTGATGTCCTCCCGGCGGCGGACCAGGACCTCCAGCTCGCGCTTGCCCTCCTCGACCGTGCGCTTGGCCTCGCGGATCGCCTCGGCCTTGAGCTCCTCGGCCTCCCGGACCAGCGTGGACTTCTTCTGCTCGGCCTCCTTGAGCAGCCCCTCGGCCTTCTTCACCGCGGCGATACGGACCTTGCCCGCCTCGGAGTTGGCCTCCGAGACGATCTCCTTGGCCTTCGCCTGCGCCTTCGCGAGCTGCTCCTCGGCGGCCTTGACGAGCGCGTCGCAGCGGTCGCCCGCCGACTT
>KL569120.1:98793-99301 GCA_000715635.1 Streptomyces violaceus
AGAGATGTGTATAAGAGACAGTTCCTCGATCTCACCCGTGATGCGGTCGCGCAGCTCCTCGGCGCGCTCCCTGATCTGCGTGGCGTCCCGGCGCGCGCCGACCAGCAGCTCGTCCGCGTCCGTACGGGCCTTCTCCACCAGCGAGTTGCCCTCGACCGTCGCCTCGGACACCAGCCGGTCGGCCTCCGTGCGGGCCGCGCCCACCATCGTGTCGGCCTGCGACTCGGCCTCCGCCGTGGTCTTGTGCGCCTGCTGCTGCGCCTCGCTCAGCAGCTTGTCGGCCTCGGCCGTGGTCTCCGTGATGAGCTTGTCGACCTGCTCGGCCGCCTCGGAGCGCCGCTTGTTGGCGTCCTTGCGGGCCTCGTCCAGCGTGCGGTCGGCCTCCTCGCGCGCGGTGGCGACGAGCCGCTCCGCCTCCGCCTCCGCATCGGCCTTGACGCGCCCGGCCTCGCTGCGGACCCGCTCGGCGTGCTGCTGTGCCGAGCCGACCGTCTCGGCGGCCTCGGCC
>KL569120.1:99493-100192 GCA_000715635.1 Streptomyces violaceus
CTCCGTGACCGTCTCGGACGTGAGCCGCTCCGCCTCGTTGCGCGCCTCGGTGATGAGGGTGTCCGCCTGCGTCGCCGCGTCCGACCGGATGCGGTTGGCGTCCTCACGGGCGTCCGCCCGGGTGCGCGAGGCGTTCTGCTCGGCCTCGGCGATGGCGTCCGACGCCTCCGTGCGCACCCGCTGGGCGTGCTCGGAGACCTCCGCACGGATGCGCTCCGCCTCCGTGATCGCCTCGGACATCGTGCGCTCGGCGAGCGCCTTGGCGGCCTCGGTCTCCTCGTGCGCCTCGCGCCGCAGCCGGCCGGCGTCCTCGCTCGCCCGCTCCCGCTCCGCGTAGGCGTCGGTACGGACCCGGTCCGCCTCTTCCTGGGCCTCCCGGCGCGTCCGGTCCGCGACGTGCTCGGCGGCGCTGCGCAGCCCGGCGATCTCGTCCTGGGCCTGCTCGTGCAGCCCCGCGACGGAGTCCCGTACCTGCTGGGCGTGCTGCTCGGCGGCCGACACCATCTCCGTGGCCCGCCGGTCGGCCTCCTCGACCAGCCGCACGGCCTCGGTCTGCGCCTCCTCCACGCGCTTGCGCGCCGAGGCCAGCAGCTCCTCGCTCTGCTCGCGGGCCCGCTCGCGCTCCTGGTCGGCCTCCTGCCGGGCGCTGCCGAGGAGCTCCTCGGCCTCGCGGCGCCGGCGGTTGGCCTCCTCCTGGGT
>KL569121.1:0-2981 GCA_000715635.1 Streptomyces violaceus
TCCTGGCGGCCGGTGTCGCCCTCGGCGCCCTCGGCTACGCCATCACCACCTGGGTCGATCCCGGCGACGACGACAAGAACAGGGCCGCCGAGACCCGCAAGGTGACGCCCGCCACCTACGGCGCTTCCGAACTCCGCACCGACAAGGGCGTCCCGGTGGCCTACCGGCGACTCATCGTCGACTCGGCCCACGACTGCGTCCAGCGGGAGATCACCCCGGCGCTCATCGCCGCGATGCTGAAGGTGGAGAGCGACTTCGACCCCGATCTCTCCGATCCGGACGCGGGCGAGTACGGCATCGCCCGCTGGACGCCCAGCATCCTGCGCTGGTGGATCCGCGCCGACGGCGTCCCCGCGAAGGAGACCCCCGAGCCGCCGCTCACCCCTTCCGAGTCCATCCCGGCCATGGCCCGCTACCTCTGCTTCATCGAACCGCGCCTCGAACAAACCGGGTTGTCCGGCGACCGGCGGGTGCTGGTGGCGGCCGCCTACCGGACATCGGCCAAGACCGTGAACAACGCGGGCGGCGTTCCCCCGAAGTACCGCGACTACGCCGACCGCATCGCCCACTACCTCAAGGAGTACACCCCGCCCGCGAAGAAGCGACCCTGAGAGTTCCGAGGTACCCCCGTCGTCCCGGTCCCGGCACGGTGGAAGCCGTGCACCCACGGGGTGGCACGACCAGCGGCCTCCGGCCCCCTCGGGGGAGGGCCGGAGGCCGCCGCACCGATAGCGCTTTCTCTCACGAACCCTTCACAGACACGCCGTATCAGACGCAGGGCTTCCTACTCGTTCGAAAACGTCCCCTAACCTGCCCCTCATCGGGCTGAGGGCTGCGCCCCTCGGCGTCGTAGGAGGAGGGGGACGACTCCATGTACAGCGTCATCGTCGTACCGCCGATGTGCGGCAGCGCGGACGGGCAGGTCAGGATCGCCGCGGGCGAACGGCTGACGTTCGGCAGGGCCGGGACGGACGGCGGACTCGTGATCGACCACGAAGGGGTGCCCCGGGTCGCCGGGGAGATCACGGCACACCGCTCCTTCTGGCTGCTGAGCAACCTCAGCGAGGACCAGACCTACGTGGTGGAGAACCCGGAGGGCGCGGGAGAACACCTCAAGATCGCGCCGGGCCGTACGGAAGCCCCCGTACCGTTCGAGTTCTCGCGGGTGGTCCTGCCCGCCGCGGGAGACCTGCTCAGCTTCGACGTCTGGGCACCACGCCACGCCTTCCGCAGCGCCGACCGCCGGGGCCTCCCCGGCGCCGCCACGGCCCCGGCGTTCGCTCTGGACCGCACCAGCCGGTATTTCGCGGTGCTGGCCGCCCTGTGCGAGCCCAGGCTGCGCGGGGAACCGCACGCGTCGCTGCCGGCGGTGGAGCAGTTGGTGGAGCGATTACGTCCGGTCTGGCCGGGGGTCAGCCGCTCGTCCGTCTACTGGAACATCGACTACCTGGCCCTCAAGCTCCGGCTGCGCCCCGGCCCAGGCACCGCCGAGCCCGGCCTGCGCGTCAACGGCAAGAAGGACTCGCTGGTCTCGCTCGCTCTCCGCTTCGATCTGGTCCGCGAGGACGACCTGGGCGTGCTGACCGCGGCACCGGGCAAGGTGGCCGGATGACCGGCCAGCAGTCGCACACGGTCCCCGTACCGCAGGGCTACCGCGTGGGACAGTGGGAGATACGGGAGCCTCTGGCGTCGGGTGCCTTCGCGACCGTGTACGCGGGCAGCGCGACCGGCGAGGCGGATCCGGCCCTGCCCCGCCGGGCCGCCCTGAAGTTCCTGCCGACGGGCACCCGCACCCCGCGCCAACTGCGCCATCTGCGCGAACTGGCGAAGCGGGAAGTGGAGTTGCTGGAGCGGCTCCGCGCACCGCGCCTGATCCGGATGTACGAGACTCTGACCGTGGACGACCCGGACCACCCCGAACTCGACGGCGCCACCGTCCTCGTCCTGGAACGCGCCGAAGGCTCCCTGGACGCCCTGCTGGCACACGACCCGACGCCCGGGTCGGGCCCCGCGCTGCTGGCCCAGATCTGCGAGGGCCTGCACCAACTGCATCACGCGGGCTGGGTGCACGGCGATCTGAAGCCCGCCAACGTCCTGCTGATGAGAGACGGTTCGGTACGACTGGCCGACTTCAACCTGGCTGCCGAACTGGAAGGCACACACGCGTACGCGCCCGTCTTCGCCACCCCCGACTACACCCCACCGGAACTGTTCTGGGCCGAGATCGACGAGCGGGGCACGCGGATCCGTCCTTCCGCCGACGTCTGGTCCTTCGGCGTCCTCGCACACGTGGTCCTCACGGGCTCCTACCCCTTGCCGGGCAGCAGCACGGAGGCTCGCACCGACGCGGCGATGCGGTACGCGCGGGGCGCGGAGGAACTGCGGCTGTCTCCCGATCTGCCCGACGCGTGGCGGGAGATAGTGCGGGACTGTCTGGCCCCCAAGCACCGGGAACGCGTCACGCACGACACGGCCACGCTCCTGCGCCGCGTGGAGGAGGCGGCGGGCGTCGCCCGCTCGGCCCGCCTGCCGCGCCTGCGCCCCCGCTTCTGGCAGCGGCACCCCGTACTGACGTCGGCCCTGGCCACAGTGCTGCTGGCAACGACCGGGACGCTGGGGGCGGGGTACCTGTACGTGAACCAGGACGACGGAGTGCCGGTGTACGCGGCCCTGCCCACGGAATCGGCGTCAAGAGGGCCTGACGGCCAGCTGGTCTACGGCTACCACCGGTGCCCCGAGGACAGCGTCTGTTTCTTCAGCGAGTACAACGGCAACGGCGACCTGTGCAGCTGGCGCGGCGACGACGCCGACTGGCACTCGGGCGACAAGACCTGCACATGGGCGGCCAGTGCTCCGGTCCGCTCCATTTTCAACAACGTCGCGGACGAGCGGAAGAACCACGACGTGACCTACTTCCGCGGGGCGGACTTCGAGCCCGCCGGTGCCGACCGCCGCCGTATGGCCCAACGCAGCGGCTGCTC
>KL569121.1:3174-7070 GCA_000715635.1 Streptomyces violaceus
CGCCGTATGGCCCAACGCAGCGGCTGCTCGACCGTGAACTCCATGGGCAACGTGGCGGGCGAGGCCGCACCGCGGTCGCACCGGCTGGTGGACAGCTGCTCGACCAAGTCGACGCTGTGGACGATCCTTTCGCTGTTCGGCTGAAGCCCTCAGCCACGTCGGTGGGGGCACCCCAGTGACCCTGCGCCTGTCCCGGGCACCGGTCGGCAGACCCTGAAATGTTTCAGGTTCAGGTCCCCTCTCACCTCCGCCAGAGTGAGGGCAAGCCACACACCAAGGGGGAAAAGACCATGCACGTATTGAGCACTCTGCGCGCCAAGGCGGGACTCTCCGCCGCCGCCGTCCTGCTGTCCGGCGTCGGCCTCGGCCTGGCCACGGCGTCGCCGGCCGAGGCTTACACGGGTTACTGCAACAAATCGGTGACCCGGAGCAGCGCGCTCGGTTCCCTCAGCTTCGCCTTCGAAGCGAAGATCCCCGCCTACAACAAGTCCATGGACTGCTACATGAACCGGGGCGCGAACAGCGCCGCCGTGGAGGCGCTCCAGATCTCGCTGAACAAGTGCTACGGCCGCAGCCTCGACGTCGACGGAGACTTCGGCCCCGCCACCGAGGCAGCCCTCAAGTACGCGCAGGGCAAGGCGGGGCTGGGCGTGGACGGCAAGTACGGCAAGGAGTCGCGTGAGGGCCTTGACTGGTACTGGGACCAGCGATCGGGATCCCGCTGGGGCTGCGTCCGGCTCGGCGAGTACCACCACATCGAAGCGTAACCGGACAAACGGTGAGATCGGTCCGATGAAGACACTCAAGAAGTCCCGGCCGAAAGCAGGCCTGTCGGCCGGCGCCGTGCTGCTGTCGGGGCTCGGTCTCGACCAGGCCACCGTCTAGCCCGCCGCGACGACGTCTACGGCGAGCAGCATCTGCGACCGGCTGAAGGGCTCCTCGCATCCATCGCACCCGACGAAAACCAGAACAAGGGGGCATGAAGATCTTGCGCACTCTCAGCACTCTGCGAACCAAGGCGGGACTCTCCGCCGGGATGGTGCTACTTGCCGGGCTGAGCCTGTCCGGCACCACCGCCACCCCGGCCGACGCCGCCACCTACTGGTGCAACAAGACTCTCGGCCGTTTCATCAACGCGGAAGGGCACCAACAGACCAGCATCCCCGCCTACGGCAGCACGGACAGTTGCATCACCGGGCAGGGCGCCAGCGGTTCCCATGTGAGGGCGATCCAGAACGCGCTGCGCCACTGCCACGGCCGGACCAAAGTGGAGGTCGACGGTCACTTCGGGCCGATCACCGAGCAGGAACTGGCGATCGTGCAGGGAAAGCTGGACCTCACGGCCGACGGTGTATACGGCCCGAAGACCCGCGACAAGCTCCGCTGGCTCGCCACGACCGGCAACTGCGGCACTGTCTCGTAACGGACGGCGGCACGTTCTCACGAGACTTCGTATCCACCTGCTCCGAACAGTGAGACAGGCGCTGCCGCCTGCAAGAAACACCAACCACGAAACGGGGTAAGACATGAAGATGTTCCGCAGGTCGCGCGTCGCGGCAGGCGCCGTCGCGAGTCTGACGCTGTTGTCGGGTCTCGGCCTCGGCGTCGCCACGGCGGCCCCGGCCTCCGCGTACGCCGGCTACTGCAACGACGGCTATGCCACCGTGACCAAGACGTTCGGCGGGGTCGCCTACAAGGCATACCTTCCCGGCTACAACGGCAACAAGGACTGCACGATGGGCCCGGACGCGACGAGCGGCTCCGTCGCCCTGCTCCAGAGTTCGCTGAACACGTGCTACAACCGCAGCCTGGACCCGGACGGCATATACGGCCCCAAGACCACCAGCGGCGTGAAGTACGCCCAGGGCGAGGAAGGGATCAGCGCCGACGGCATCTACGGCAGCCAGACCCGCACTCACCTGAAGTGGGAGTTCATCCGAACCAGCGGCTCCTACGCCTACAAGTGCGTGCGACTCTGACAACCGGGCCATCGTGACGAGCACTCGGGCACCCCGAGCCCACGCAGGGCCTCTGGCCGCAGCAGACCTGTTGTCCGGCACCGGAAGCGGCAACGTCGAACACGTCTGCCGGCAGTTCCAGCGGCCCAAGTGATTACGACTTCCGGCACACCCGACATGTCTGGGCGTGCCGGAATCACGGCCCTTGTCACGCTGGCGGCGCGGCCAGAAACGGCGTCGAGCGACACGGCTTCTACGACAGCCAGAGGACTCTGGTGTGAGGGAGGAAGAGATCGTGGGAAAGCAACTGGCCTCTGCTCTGGGGGCTCTCGCGCTGGGCGCGGGTGCGGTGTTGACGTCTCCGGGTGCGGTTCACGCCGCCTCGTATCCCACGTGCAACGCTCAGAAGGTGGTGTCCGCATCCGGGTCGCACTTCACCTACCAGCCCTACTACACCGGCACGGGATCACGGAACTGCGAGATGTCTCAAGGGGCCCAGTCGGACGCCGTGTACGCGCTCCAGATCGCCATCGACACCTGTCATCAGGACATCTCACGTGACGGTATCTACGGCCCCGAGACCAGGCGGGCGGTACGGGCCGTGCAGGACGCCGGAGGCGTGGGGGTGGACGGCGTGTACGGGCCGGAGACCCGCAAAGTGATGAAGTGGCCCCTCTACAAGGGAGGCAGCGGCTCGGTGCAGGGCTGCTCGAAGCTGGGCGTCTGACGCACCCCGTTGCCTTGACAGGGTGAGCAGCCGGGCTGACGCGGCGTCGGGCGTCCGGGAGCCTCGCCGTGGACGGTGAGGTAGACCCGACGCCCGGGCGGCGCCGCCCCGTTCGACGTAAGTGTCGAGCCGGCGCGGCGCCGCCCGGGTGAGGTGTCGGTCTCAGTGGAAGAAGTGCCGCGTCCCCGTGAAGTACATCGTGATGCCGGCCTTCTGTGCGGCCTCCACGACCAGTTCGTCGCGGACCGATCCGCCGGGCTGGACGATGGCCTTCACGCCCGCGGCGCCCAGGACGTCGATGTTGTCGGGGAACGGGAAGAACGCGTCCGACGCGACGTACGAGCCCCGGGCCCGCTCCTCCCCGGCCCGCTCCACCGCGAGCTTGCAGGAGTCGACACGGTTGACCTGCCCCATACCGACGCCCACCGAGGCGCCGTCCTTGGCGAGCAGGATCGCGTTGGACTTCACCGCGCGGCAGGCCTTCCAGGCGAAGGCCAGTCCGGCCAGCTCGTCGGCGCTCAGCGCCTCGCCGGTCGCCAGCGTCCAGTTGGCCGGGTCGTCGCCGTCGGCCTGGAGCCGGTCCGTCACCTGGAGCAGCGCGCCGCCGTCGATCGGCTTGACCTCGACGGGGGCGGCGGGGCCGTCCGCGCAGCGCAGGACGCGGATGTTCTTCTTCTTGGTGAGGGCCTCGAGGGCGCCGTCCTCGTAGTCCGGCGCGACGATGACCTCGGTGAAGATCTCGGCGACCTGCTCGGCCATCTCCTTGCTGACCGGGCGGTTGACCGCGATCACGCCGCCGAACGCCGACAGCGGGTCGCAGGCGTGCGCCTTGCGGTGTGCCTCGGCGACGTCCGCGGCGACCGCGATCCCGCAGGGGTTGGCGTGCTTGATGATCGCGACGCACGGCTCGGCGTGGTCGTACGCGGCACGGCGGGCGGCGTCCGTGTCCGTGTAGTTGTTGTACGACATCTCCTTGCCGTGCAGCTGCTCGGCCTGGGCGAGGCCGCCGCCCTCCGGGGAGACGTACAGCGCGGCCGGCTGGTGCGGGTTCTCGCCGTAGCGCAGGGTGTGCTCGCGCTCCCAGGTGGCGCCGAGGAAGTCGGGGAACTGCGACGCGTCGACGGGCGCGTAGGAGGAGGCGAACCAGGAGGCGACGGCGACGTCGTAGGCGGCCGTGTGCTGGAAGGCCTCGGCGGCGAGCCGCTTGCGGG
>KL569121.1:7278-7530 GCA_000715635.1 Streptomyces violaceus
TCTTGCGGGTGGTGAGATCGAAGCCGCCGCTCTGCACGGCGGACAGGACGTCGGCGTAGCGCGCGGGGCTGGTGACGACCGCGACGGAGGGGTGGTTCTTGGCGGCGGCGCGGACCATCGACGGCCCGCCGATGTCGATCTGCTCGACGCACTCGTCGGGCGAGGCACCCGAGGCGACGGTCTCTCGGAACGGGTAGAGGTTGACGACGACCAGGTCGAACGGCTCGACGCCCAGCTCGGCGAGCTGCCGCT
>KL569121.1:7736-10361 GCA_000715635.1 Streptomyces violaceus
CGGCGAGCTGCCGCTGGTGGTCCTCGAGGCGCAGGTCGGCGAGGATGCCGGCGTGGACCCTGGGGTGCAGGGTCTTGACGCGGCCGTCCAGGCACTCGGGGAAGCCGGTGAGTTCCTCGACCTTGGTGACGGGGACGCCGGCAGCGGCGATCTTCGCGGCGGTGGAGCCGGTGGAGACGAGTTCGACCCCGGCCTCGTGGAGCCCGCGCGCGAGGTCCTCGAGCCCGGTCTTGTCGTAGACGCTGACGAGCGCCCGGCGAAGGGGCCGCTTGTTGCTCTCGGCGGTCACTGGATAACTACCTTTCGTCCCTCAATGCGATGGCCGTTGCGGGCGAGCCGCCCCACGACCTCGACGAGCAGCCTTCGCTCGACGTCCTTGATGCGCTCGTGCAGAGCGCTCTCGTCGTCCTCGTCCCGGATCTCGACCACGCCCTGGGCGATGATCGGGCCGGTGTCGACGCCGTCGTCGACGAAGTGGACGGTGCAGCCGGTGACCTTGGCGCCGTACGCGAGCGCGTCCCGCACGCCGTGGGCTCCCGGGAAACTGGGCAGCAGGGCGGGATGCGTGTTGACGAACCGCCCGCCGAACCGCGCGAGGAACTCCTTGCCGACGATCTTCATGAAGCCGGCGGAGATGACGAGGTCGGGCTCGAACGCCGCGACGGCCTCGGCGAGGGCGGTGTCCCACTCCTCGCGGCTCCCGTGGTCCTTGACCTTGCGGACGAAGGTCGGCAGCCCGGCACGCTCGGCGCGCGCCAGCCCCTCGATGCCCTCGCGGTCGGCGCCGACGGCCACGATCTCGGCTCCGTACGCCTGCGCACCGGTGGCGGCGATCTCGTCGAGGAGCGCCTGCAGGTTGGTGCCGGATCCGGAGACCAGCACGACGAGGCGCTTGGCGCGCGGGGCCACGGGCTTGGCGGCCACGGTGGGGGCCTTTCTCGGGGAAGCGTCTGTCCAGGCGGCCGGACTGTGGCGTTTGTACATTCATACGAATGCTTCGGGCTCCCGGATACGGGGAAGCCTACGAACCGGCCGACCGTCAGCAACGATACCGGCACACCGGACGGCCCCCACGGGACGGGGGCGTGGCCGGAAGGTAGCGTCTGGGCGGAGCCGGTTCGGGAACGCCGTCCGGGCGTGGTGCGTTCAGGAGGGTGACGGAGCCGGTCCCGACGCCGCACCGACTTCTGTTCGTCCAGTCCTGATCCCCCAGTCCCACTCACCGCCTACTCACCGTCCTACTCACCAACGGGAAGACGCTCACTTGATGCCGGACCGCAGCCTGCGACTCCTCACGTTCCCCCCGCTGTCGGCACAGGGAGGGGAGCGCGGCGCCGTGCTGCTGCGGGAGCGCCCCAGCTCACCGCCCGACGCGCCGTCGGACGGCTCCGGCGGGGACGGGCGAGGGCGCGGCTCCCAGGAGGACAACCCCTTCGCCCCGCCGCCCGAGGGCACCCCGGACCGGCCCTGGCAGCCGCGCCGCCCGTCGGGCGACGACTCCCAGGACGGCGGCGAGGGCGGCGACCGCGCGCCGTGGGGCAGTCAGTGGAGCGACCGGCAGCCCGGCCGCTCCCCCGACGGCTTCGGCGAGCGCCCCCGCGGCGGCCCCGAGGGCCAGGGCCCCCAGGGCGGACCGAGCCCGCGCTGGGACCCGACGGACCCCTCCCAGCGCCGTGCGCGCTATGCCCTGCTGTCGGGCATGTGGGCCTTCTTCTTCGCCCTGTTCAGCTGGCCGTACGTGGCGCTGCTGCTCGGCGCGCTCGCCCTCTACTGGGGCATCAGCGCGCTGCGCGCCAAGCCCCGCAGGTCCGACCCGGACTCCCCGGCCCCCGAGCAGCCGGGCCGCCCCCAGACGACCGCCGCGGTCAGCGGCCTGGTCACGGCGTCCCTGGCGATCGCCCTGGTCGCCGCGTCCTTCACGGCCCAGCTGGTCTACCGCGACTACTACACGTGCACCAACGACGCCCTCACCAACCAGGCCGAGCAGTCCTGTACGAAGCTGCTGCCGGAGGAGCTGCGGGGGCTGCTGGGGACGAACGGCTGAGTCGGTCCCGCCCCCGTCAGGTGCCGTCGGAGCCTCGAGCGGGGTCGGCCGGCAGGAAGTCGTAGGGCTCGTAACCGGCGTCGTCGTCCTGGTCTCGCAGGCCGTACGGGGCGTCGTACTCGAAGGGTGCGTAGGGGGCGTAGGGCAGGTCCGTTGCGGGGTCCGGGGTGCGCGGTGCCGTAGTCCCGTCCGACGACGAGGCGTCGCATCCGGCGATTCCCGCACCCTTGACGTTCCTGACGTCCCGGGCGGCTCCGGCATCCCGGGCGGTTCCGGCACCCTTGGCGACTCCGGCACCCTTGGCGTTCCCGGCGCCCCGAGCAGCTCCGGCATCCCCGGCGGCTCCGGCACCCTTGGCGCTCTTGGCGCCCCAGGCAGCTCCGGCATCCTCGGCTTTCCCGGCGGCTCCTGTGCCCCCGGCGCCCGCGGTGCGTCCGGCCCGCCCGGTTCCTCCGGCGGCTCCGGTTCCTCCGGCGGCTCCGGCAGCTCCGGTGCGCGCGAACCAACCGCCCCGGCGGCGCATCCTCCCGGCCTTGTGGGCGCCCTCGGCCGTCTCCTCGCGCTGCCTGCCGATCACCGGC
>KL569121.1:10520-11258 GCA_000715635.1 Streptomyces violaceus
TCCTCGGCGCGGGGTGACCGGCACCGCCAGATCCCCACCCCCACCGCCGTCGGGACCGCCACCAGCGTCAGCCACGCCAGGGTCGCCGCGCCCACCTGCCACCACACCGGCCCGAAACGGGCCAGCACGGCGACCCCGAGCGGCCCGCCCGCGAGGGCGGCGAGTGCCGCGAGCACGGCCGCGCACAGCAGCGCCGCCAGAGCGGCGGCACGGGCACCGCGCCAGGGCGACCAGCCGACGCCCCGCCCGCCGCCCGGCTTCGTCCCGCCGGGCTCTCCGGGGGCCGCACCCCTCACCACGGCCCGGCCCACCACCACCCCGGCGACCACCGGCACGGCCCCGGCCGCCCAGTGCACCAACGCCCCCTGCCCCGCCTCCGGCACCGCCGCCAGCAGCGGAAACGTCGGCAGGAACGGCGGCGGCGCGGAGGACAACGGGCCGACGACATGGCCGGCGCCGAGGACGAAGCCGGGACCGAGGGCGTACGAGGCACCCCACACCGCCGCGTTCGGCACCAGGGCCGCGCACAGCAGCAGGACCGCGAACCGCCCCGACCACCCCTCGGTCAGCCGGAGCAACGACGCCTGTGCCTCCGTGCCGTGCACCACCAGCGACACCGCCACCACCAGCGCGCCGCCGCCGAGAAGCACCGCCACTCCGGCCGCCGCAGCCCGGGCGGCGGCACCCGGGCGCCCGTCCGGGCCGTGGAGCAGCGGCCGCAGGCCCACCGGCAGTACC
>KL569121.1:11566-12988 GCA_000715635.1 Streptomyces violaceus
GCGCAGCACACCGCCGGCGGCGAACAGCGCGGCGGGCAGGGCGACGGCCAGGTAGCCGAGGACGACGCCCGTCCACGCCGTACGGGCGGCGACCAGCGGCGGTCCCGCGCCCTTGAATCCCTCGATGCCCGCGACATCCTCGATGTCCTCGAAGCCGTCGACGTCGTCGTCCCCGTCCCCCGCCCCGCCGTCCGTGGCGTCGCGTGCCGCCCGGAGCAGCAGCCACACGGGCAACGCGAGCAGGAGCAGCGGCGAGATGCCCACGGGGGCGGGGACGCCGGAGAGCGTGTCGACGCGGAGCAGCTCGGCTCCGTGGGCCAGCAGCCACAGCGCCGCCGTGACGTGCAGCACGCCGCCGGGCCCGCTGTCGGGGTACGGCGAGGTGATCCACAGCATCATCACCAGCACGGCGAACCACACGAGCCCCAGGCCCGCCGCCACCGCACCACTCACAAGGGCGTCGCCCAGTCCGGGCGAACGGTCGCGCACCCGCGTGAGCAGGAGCGCCAACAGACGTCGGCGAGCGGTCATCTTGATCACGCCCGCCATGCTCCCAACGACACGCGCTTTCCCGTCGTAACAGGCGAACCATCGTTGTGTCGCTCAATATACGTTTATGTACTTTTCCGTACGGAGGGGCGCCCTGTGACACAGAGCCCTGCCCTCCCGCTGCCTCCGCCGAAGGAACGCCGACGCCTGCGCGAGGCCGCCTCGCTGACACGGGCTCAGCTGGCTTCCCGGGTGGGCGTCACCAGCGAGACGGTGCGCGGATGGGAGACCGGCCGCGCCACGCCGCGCGGCCGGAAGGGGGAGAAGTACGCGAGGCTGCTGAACTCACTGGATGCGGAGCTGGAGGTGACGGAGCCTCACGTGAGCGTCGCCACGAGCGACCGAGGCAGGACCTCCGCCCCGGGCAGGAGTGCCAGGAGCCGCCCGCCGGCCAGGGACCGGGACCGCACCCGTCTCGCCGACCGGGGCCGCGCCCCCGCTCCCGACCGCGGCCGCACCACCGCCCGCGTCACGCTCGCCGACCGCAGCCGGGCCCCCGACCGTGCGAAGACCCCGTACCGGCCGGACGAGGCGACCTCCGCTCCGGCCCCTGAACAGGCCTTCGACGCGCTGTACGCCTTCTGTGCCCCCGCGCTGGTCCGGCAGACCTACCTGCTGACCGGGCGCCGTGAGCTGGCCCGGGAGTCCGTCGAGCGGGCCTTTCAGATCGCCTGGCAGCGCTGGCCCGAGGTGGCCCGCGACCGGGACCCGGCGGGCTGGGTGCGCGCGGTGGCGTACGAGTGCGCGCTCTCCCCGTGGCACCGGCTCCGTCCCCGCTACCGGCACCCCGAGCCGCCGCCGCCCGACGCGTTCGACCGCGCGCTGATGGACACCCTGCTGAGGCTCCCGCCCTCGTACCGCCGCACGCTGCTC
>KL569121.1:13244-13534 GCA_000715635.1 Streptomyces violaceus
CCAAGCCGCTGGTGGTGCGGCAGGCCGGGGAGCGCCGGGCCCGGCTCTGGACCCGGGCCGCCATCGCCTTCACGGCCCTGCTGATCGGGACCACGGTGCTCACCGTGCGGACGGCCCCGACGCGCTACGAGCCGCCGGTGCCGCAGGGCGAGACCGTCCAGGGCGTACCGCCACCGGTCGCGCCCGGACCGCTGTCGGAGTCGGAGCGGGACCTGCGGACCAAGCTGCGTAAGGAACAGCAACGGGGGCCGGACCGGCTGATGCCGCAGCCGCGGTGAGCAGCCTTGGTG
>KL569121.1:13707-15065 GCA_000715635.1 Streptomyces violaceus
CCCCCGTACAGGGAGCGGGCCCACCGATGAGCCGTGAGGCGCTGCTCAGCCGGCGAGGATGGCGCGGGCCAGCTTCGCCGTCTCGGTCGGGGTCTTGCCGACCTTGACGCCGGCGGCCTCGAGGGCCTCCTTCTTCGCGGCGGCCGTGCCGGAGGAGCCGGAGACGATGGCGCCGGCGTGGCCCATGGTCTTGCCCTCGGGCGCGGTGAAGCCCGCGACGTAGCCGACGACCGGCTTCTTCACGTTCTCCTTGATGAAGGCCGCGGCCCGCTCCTCGGCGTCGCCGCCGATCTCACCGATCATCACGATCAGGTCGGTGTCGGGGTCGGCCTCGAACGCGGCGAGCGCGTCGATGTGGGTCGTGCCGATGACCGGGTCGCCACCGATGCCGACGGCCGAGGAGAAGCCGATGTCACGCAGCTCGTACATCATCTGGTACGTCAGCGTGCCGGACTTCGAGACCAGACCGATGCGGCCCGGCTTGGTGATGTCGCCCGGGATGATGCCGGCGTTCGACTGGCCCGGGGTGATGAGGCCGGGGCAGTTCGGGCCGATGATGCGGGTCTTGTTGCCCTGGGACACGGCGTAGGCGTAGAACGCGGCCGAGTCGTGGACGGCGATGCCCTCGGTGATGACGACCGCGAGCGGGATCTCGGCGTCGATGGCCTCGACGACGGCGGCCTTGGCGAAGGCCGGCGGGACGAAGAGGACGGATACGTTGGCACCCGTCTTCTCGATCGCCTCGGCGACCGTGCCGAAGACCGGGATGTCGTTGCCGTCGATGTCGACGGACGTGCCCGCCTTGCGCGGGTTCACGCCACCGACGATGTTCGTGCCGTCGGCCAGCATGAGCTTGGTGTGCTTCATGCCCGTGGCACCGGTCATGCCCTGGACGATGACCTTGCTGTCCTTGTTGAGGAAGATAGCCATGGCTGTTTAGTCCCTCGTCCCTTACTTCGCAGCCGCGAGCTCGGCGGCCTTGTCGGCCGCTCCGTCCATGGTGTCCACACGCTGCACCAGCGGGTGGTTGGCGTCGGAGAGGATCTTGCGCCCGAGCTCCGCGTTGTTGCCGTCCAGTCGGACGACCAGGGGCTTGGTGACGTCCTCGCCCTTGTCCTTGAGCAGCTGCAGCGCCTGGACGATGCCGTTGGCGACCTCGTCGCAGGCGGTGATGCCACCGAAGACGTTGACGAAGACGGACTTGACGTCCGGGTCGCCGAGGATGATCTCCAGGCCGTTCGCCATGACGGCGGCGGAGGCGCCACCACCGATGTCGAGGAAGTTGGCGGGCTTGACGCCACCGTGCGCCTCACCGGCGTACGCGACGACGTCCAGGGTGCTCATGACGAGACCCGCGC
>KL569121.1:15249-17271 GCA_000715635.1 Streptomyces violaceus
CGCCGTTGCCGATGATGCCGACCTCGCCGTCGAGCTTGACGTAGTTGAGGTTCTTCTCCTTGGCGGCGGCCTCGAGCGGGTTGGCCGCGTCCTTGTCCTGGAGGGCCTCGTGCTCCGGCTGACGGAACTCGGCGTTCTCGTCCAGGGAGACCTTGCCGTCCAGGGCGATGACGTCACCGGAGGCGACCTTGGCCAGCGGGTTGACCTCGACCAGGAGGGCGTCCTCCTCGACGAAGGTCTTCCACAGGGTGACGAGGATGTTCGCGACCTTGTCGGCGACCTCGGCCGGGAAGTTCGCGGCCTCGACGATCTGGCGCGCGACCTCGGGGGTCACACCCACGTTGGCGTCGATCGGCGTCTTGGCGACGGCCTCGGGGCGGGTCTCCGCCACCTCCTCGATCTCCATGCCGCCCTCGACGGACGCGATGGAGAGGAAGGTGCGGTTGGCACGGTCCAGGAGGAAGGAGACGTAGTACTCCTCCAGGATCTCCGGAGCCGTCTCGGCGATCATCACCTTGTGGACCGTGTGGCCCTTGATGTCCATGCCGAGGATGTTGGTCGCGTGCTCGACCGCCTCGTCGGTGGTCGCCGCCAGCTTCACGCCGCCGGCCTTGCCACGGCCGCCGACCTTCACCTGGGCCTTGACGACGGACTTGCCACCGAGGCGCTCGGTGGCTGCGCGGGCCGCCTCAGGCGTGTCGATGACTTCACCGGCCAGCACCGGTACATCGTGCTTGGCGAAGAGGTCCCTCGCCTGGTACTCGAACAGGTCCACGCGCTTCCGTCCCTATCAGTGATCTCGCGGTTCGTTGTCTGCGTGGGCGTGCCGCGAGGGCAACGTGACGTCCGCCGTCTGTCAGTCACAGGGGAGGCGCACACGGTGTCCGAGCGCGCGGCATGTCCGTCTCGCAGGTTATCGCTGCTTGCATGAGGCCCCTAAATCGAGGGTCACACCTGAGCGGTGATACCTGTCACATGATGCCGCGCTCTCTGGCACAGCGTGCCTGGAGTGAGGGGCCTCACCGGGCTGGGGTAAGCCCGGTGAGGCCCGCCGAACACCTCCGAAGGAACACAAAGGCCCAGTTCAGGGCCCTGCTCTCCGGGGCGCGGGTCGGTTGGTCCCCACCCCAATGGGGGCCGGCCGACCTCATCCACGAGGTTTCGGCCTCGGACCGTCGACGGCTTTCGACCGTCCGGGCGTGAGGACTCGCGGAGTCTTGGGGCAAGGGGTGCGTGCGGTGGAAGGCGACAGAAGCGGGCTTCCCCGCGCGACAGGTCCCTACGACGCTGCAGCGGTGGCCTGCGGCTGCTAGCCGGGGAGGAGGGGAATGTCCCGGTGACTGTCCCGGGTACCGGCCACGCGGGTGCGGGCGGCGACACCGCGCACGAGGCTCAGCGGAGCCCGGCTGCTCAGCGTGACGGCATGCGCGTCGCCGTGACGCGGAGTGCCGTTGTCGGCCATGGAACGGTTGCAGAGCGTGCCGTCCGGACGGCCTCCGGGCACATGGCCGACCGGGACGGCGCCTCCGACGCTTGCGGACGGTCCGGCATGGGCTGCGCGTCTGATGTGGTGCGCGCGGCCGTGGTCTGCGTGACCGTGGGCAGCGCGATCGGCCTGTGTGGCCCGGTACTGGTCGCCATGTACGCCATGCACGCCATGCGCCACGGGGTCCGCCTCCCCGGCCCGGCCAGGAGAGGCAGGTGTGTCGGGCGGCGACGTCGTCCCACCCGGCTGCGGATCGACCGTGACGGGCGCGGGCAGGGGGTGACTCGGGAACGCCGGGTAGCCGGGGACCCCGGGCAGATCGGGCGTTCCCGGGACCGCGACGTCACCATCAGGAGGAGCGGGCGAGCCCGGCAGCCCGGGCAGGTCCGGCATCGCCGGCGCGTCAGCCAGGATCGGCAGGTCGGGCAGGGCAGGCACGGACGGTGCCTTCGGCGGTACGGGCAGGGCCGGCGCATCCGGCAGCGAGGGAGCCTTCGGCGGCGTCGGCAGGCTCGCCTGCACCTTCACCAGCTCCC
>KL569121.1:17428-18078 GCA_000715635.1 Streptomyces violaceus
ACCTTCACCAGCTCCCTGCCGGCCGACTCCCTCGCGCCATCGGCCACTCGTACGGCCCGCTCCCCCACGGTCCGGACGAGCTGAGTGCTGTCGGAGGGACGCTTCCGAACTGCCGGAGCGTGCGCATCTGACCGACCCCGGGCCGCCGAAGCGTCCGCGTCGGGTCGAACCAGCAGTCTCTGCCCGCTGACCGACCACCCGGCCGTGCTGTCCGCCGACGCCCGCATACCGTCCGCCGCGTACGCCCGCACACTGTCCGCCGCGTACGCCCGCTCACCGCACAGGAGCCCGATGACGAGCACCCCGCCCACCAGCAGCGCCACTTGGAGCGCACGCCGCCCGGCCGCCGTGCGCAGCATGCGCACAGCGGCACCGGACAGGGCTGCTGACGAGGTCAAGAGGGGGAGCTTCCTCCCGTGCGACGGAACAAGTGCGGAACGCATCACGCGTTACGGGCAACGAGTCGGCACAACGCGGTACTGCCCGGCGCGGCGCGACGCCCTGCCGAGCAGGCGCCGATCCTCGCACGGGAGTGCGGAGGTCGCGCAAGCCCCTCTCGGCTGATGGCCAGTCATATCCGTTTTGCCGACCCGAATCGGACGACGATGCGTCGACAAATCGTCACACCGCATCCGGTATCGGCAGGGGGC
>KL569121.1:18262-19153 GCA_000715635.1 Streptomyces violaceus
GCCATCACCTCCGGGAACAGATCGGGCGTACAGGCGAACGCCGGTGCCCCCAGCGCGGCGAGCGCGGCCGCGTGCTCCCGGTCGTACGCCGGTGCCCCCTCGTCCGAGAGCGCCAGCAGCGTCACGAACTGCACTCCCGACGCCTTCATCGCCGAGACCCGCTTGAGCATCTCGTTCCGGATGCCCCCTTCGTAGAGGTCGCTGATCAGCACGACCACCGTCTCGGCGGGCCGGGTGATCTGCGACTGGCAGTACGCGAGCGCCCGGTTGATGTCCGTACCGCCCCCGAGTTGCGTGCCGAAGAGCACGTCGACCGGGTCGTCGAGCTGGTCGGTGAGGTCGACGACCGCCGTGTCGAAGACGACGAGTCGCGTGGAGATCGTCCGCATCGAGGCGAGCACCGCTCCGAACACCGACGCGTACACAACCGATGCCGCCATGGATCCCGACTGGTCGATACAGAGGATGACCTCCTTCTTCGTGGACTGGGACGCCCGCCCGAACCCGATGAGCCGCTCCGGCACGATCGTTCGGTACTCGGGCAGGTAGTGCTTGAGGTTGGCCGCGATCGTGCGGTTCCAGTCGATGTCGTGGTGGCGGGGCCGGTTGATGCGGGCACTGCGGTCGAGGGCGCCGGTGAGGGTGGCCCGGGTGCGGGTGGCGAGCCGCTTCTCCAGGTCCTCGACGACCTTGCGCACGACGGCCCGTGCCGTCTCCTTCGTCGTCTCCGGCATGGCCTTGTTGAGCGACAGCAGCGTGCCGACGAGATGCACGTCGGCCTCCACCGCCTCCAGCATCTCCGGCTCCAGCAGCAGCGTGGCGAGACCGAGCCGGTCGATGGCGTCGCGCTGCATGACCTGCACGACGGAGGACGGGAAGTACGTCCGGATG
>KL569121.1:19358-21097 GCA_000715635.1 Streptomyces violaceus
CCCCCAGCCCCGCCGAACGGCCCCGGCCCCCCTGCGGCTTCTCCCCCTTGCCGTAGAGCGCGGTGAGCGCCCCGTCCATCGCCGCGTCCTGCCCCGACAGCGTGCACCCGGTACCGTCCGCCGTGTCACCGCCGAGCACCAGCCGCCACCGCCGCAACCGCTCCTGCGCCGGGTCCGTCACCTCGGCCGTCATCCGCGTCCTCCCCCGCGAGGCCGTTCCCACAGCGGGATCACCGGCACGGTCGTCGTCGGCCGGCCTTCCGCCCGGGGCCCGTCGCTGATGGTGCCCGCCGCCTCCGTCCTCGGAGTCGGCTCGCTCAGTCCGTCGGTCTTCATCCCGTCACCCCCGCCAGGTCGTTACCGGTTTCCTCTTCCACGTCGTCCAGCCCGAGCAGCAGCCGCACGACCGGCAGCACGGCATCCGCGCGCACCGTGTCCAGCTCGGCCGCGAAGCCGGGTATGCCGGAGCCGGCCGCTGCCGAACCGCCCCCGGCCCCCGGCCCGCGCCGGACGAGCTCGCCCAGGGTCCGGCGCACCCCGGGCTCGTACGCCGAGAACGTCCGCCGCAGCAGGGGCAGTACGTCCGTGAACGCCTCCGCCGGCACCCCGGTCAGCCACGCGTCGACCAGCCCGAGCAGCCGCTCGTCGTGCACCAGGAGCATCCCGCCACCGGAGCCTCCTCCGACGAAGCCCTCGATCCACGCGGCCGCGTCCGCGGGCGGTGTGCCCGGTGACAGGACGAGCCCCATGAGCAGCGCCGCCTCGTCCTGCGCCAGCTCCCCGTCGTCGAGCAGGAGCCGCACGGCCAGCCCCCGGATCACCCCGGGCACGGTGTCCCGCCCGCACAGCACACGCAGCACCGACTGCCAACGGCCTCTCAAGTGGCCGTGTCCCGCAGCGGGTGCGTCGCCCAGGAGCCCCACCGCCCCGTGCACCGCGTCCACATGACGCCGCATCTCCTCGGCGGCGTCCGCGTCGAGCGCGGCGCAGGCCGGGGGCAGACCGACGAAGACCCGCTCGGCCAGGCCCGCGGCGACCTCACCCAGGGCCCCGGTGTCCGTGCCGCGCACATCGCCGTAGCGCAGGGAGCGGACCAGCGCCGGCAGCGCCTGGGCCAGATGGCCGACGTCCGTGTCGAGGGCCGCCCGGTCGGCGAGGATCCGCATCACCGTGGGCAGGGCGTCGGGCAGTTCGGCCAGCAGGCAGCGCTCGGCGAGGGCGGTGACATCGGCGAGGCCCTGCGCGGCGACCCCGTCCGCCTCGGCCTTCGCTGTCGCGGCGGACAGCACGGTCGTCCCCCACACCCCGGCCTCGGCGACCCGCACCGACAGTTCGGGCTCCCAGCGCAGCCGCCAGGTCTCCCGGAACGTGCCCGTGCTGCCCCGCGAGGCGGCCGGTTCGCCCCACGCGACACCGAGCAACCGCAGCCGGTGCAGCAGCCTGCTGCGGCCTGCGTCGGTCTCCTTGCGCAGGTCGAGCTCCAACTCCCGCTCCATCGCCTCCGGTTTCAGCCGCAGCCGGCGCTGGAGCCGGGCGAGGTCCCGCTGCAACGGAACCGCCGGCGCCGTCGGCGGCACCTCCCCCAGCACGTCCCCCACGACCAGCCGGTCGTGCACCAGCGCCAGCGGTACGTCCGAGCCCTCGCACATCACCGCCCGCACCGCGTCGGTCGTCTCGCTCAGGCCCGGCAGCGGACGGCCGCGCATCGCGGCGAGCGTCTCGGCCCTGTCTCTTATACA
>KL569121.1:21253-21822 GCA_000715635.1 Streptomyces violaceus
CGGCGAGCGTCTCGGCCAGCCGCACCGCCTCGATGACATGCGCGGAGGAGACGATCCGGTCCTCGGCGCGCAGCAGCCCGGCCACCTTGGTCAGCCACCGCTCGACCGGCCGGTCCGGGACGCTGAAGAGATGCCCGTACCAGCCCGGCGACTCGATGCCGGCCCCGTAGCCGCTGATCCGGGACAGCCTGCGGTGGGTCCACGGCACCCAGGTCATGTCCGTCTTGACCTTGGGCAGCCCCTTCAGCAGCGCCTTGTCGGCGGCAACGGTCGTCTTCTGCCGCAGGGCGGGCACGTGCCAGGCCCCGCAGACGACGGCCACGCCGTCCTCGAACTCCCGCTGCGCGGCCCGCATCTGGAGCCGCATACAGGCCTCCCGCACCAGGTCCCGGTCGTGTCCCCCGACGCCGTAGGTCTCGCGCAGCGCCCCCATGGCCTCCTCGAGCACGGTGAACGGCGCGAGCGCGTCGCCCTTCCCCACGCCCCGGTGCTCCACGACGTCCTCCCACCACCGCTCCGGATCGTCGTAGCCGGCGGCCTCGGCGAGCACGCCGAGCGGATCGATCCGC
>KL569121.1:21996-22622 GCA_000715635.1 Streptomyces violaceus
AGGTCGGCGGGGCCGGGGCCCGAGTCGCCGTCGTCTTCGCCCTCGCCGTCGCGGTCGTCATCGCCGTCACCGTCGCCATCGGCACCCGCCGCGTCCTCCTGCCTCCCCCAGGCCAGCGTGTGCGTGGCCGGCAGGTCGATGAAGCGGGCCGGGACGTCGTGCGCCAGGGCCCAGCGGATGGCGACCCACTCCGGGGAGAACTCGGCCAGCGGCCAGAACGACGAGCGGCCGGGTTCGTCCACGGCATGGGCGAGCAGGGCGACCGGAGGCCGCATCTCCTCGTCGGCGGCGAGCGGGATCAGGGCATCGGCCTCGGGCGGACCCTCGATCAGCACGACCCGCGGCCGGGCCTCCTCGAGCGCCGCCCGTACCGCCCGGGCCGACCCCGGCCCGTGATGCCGCACCCCGAGCAGCAGCGGCCCGGCCCCGGCGCCCCGGCCCTCAGCCCTCTCCACGCCTGTCACGCCAACCCCCTCCCCTCCATACGCACCTCTGACGGCCCCGCCCCGTACCGCTCACACGCTCACCTCACGGCAGGCCCGGTAGAAGTCCTTCCAGTCGTCACGCTCGCGGACGACCGTCTCCAGGTACTCCTGCCAGATGACGCGGTCGGCCGCCGGCTCCCG
>KL569121.1:22825-23459 GCA_000715635.1 Streptomyces violaceus
CCGCCGGCTCGCGGACCACCGCGCCGAGAATGCCCGCGGCGACGTCGCTCGGCCGCAGCACGCCGTCGCCGAAGTGGGCCGCCAGGGCGAGTCCGTTGGTGACGACGGAGATCGCCTCGGCCGTGGACAGCGTGCCGCTGGGCGACTTCAGCTTCGTCCGGCCGTCGGCCGTGACCCCGTCGCGCAGCTCCCGGAAGACCGTGACGACCCGGCGGATCTCGTCGAGGCCGTCGGGCGCGGCCGGCAGGTCGAGGGAGCGGCCGATCTGGTCGACGCGGCGCGAGACGATGTCGACCTCGGCCTCGGGGCTCTCCGGCAACGGCAGCACCACCGTGTTGAAGCGGCGGCGCAGGGCGCTGGACAGGTCGTTGACCCCGCGGTCGCGGTCGTTGGCCGTGGCGATCAGATTGAAGCCGCGGACCGCCTGCACCTCCTGGCCCAGTTCCGGTATCGGCAGCGTCTTCTCCGACAGGATCGTGATGAGCGTGTCCTGCACGTCGGCCGGGATACGCGTCAGCTCCTCGACGCGGGCGGTCATGCCGTCGGCCATCGCCCGCATGACCGGGCTGGGCACGAGGGCGTCGCGGCTCGGGCCGTGGGCCAGCAACCGCGCGTAGTTCCAGCCGTACCGGAT
>KL569121.1:23638-24906 GCA_000715635.1 Streptomyces violaceus
TCCCAGCCGTACCGGATGGCCTCCTCCGGTGTGCCGGCGGTGCCCTGCACCAGCAGCGTGGAGTCACCGCTGACCGCCGCGGCCAGGTGCTCGGACACCCAGGTCTTCGCCGTGCCGGGCACGCCGAGCAGGAGCAGGGCGCGGTCGGTGGCGAGCGTGGTGACCGCGACCTCGACGATGCGGCGCGGGCCCACGTACTTCGGTGAGATCACCGTGCCGTCCGGCAGCGTGCCGCCGAGCAGGTAGGTCGCGACGGCCCACGGCGACAGCTTCCAGCGGGCCGGGCGCGGGCGGTCGTCCTGCGCGGCGAGTGCGGCGAGTTCGCCGGCGAAAGCGTCCTCGGCGTGCGGCCGCAGCGCCTCGGCACCGTCGGTCTGCGATGTCGGTTCAACGGACACAGGCATGGCTGAGTCCCCCTCCAGCTCGGCCGGTTCGGATCTGGCAACCACGTTGCACCACACCACTGACAATGCGTTCTGACCTGCGCAAACGCTTTGCCGGAGCCGCTCGCGGACCCGATTGTCAGTGGTGGGATCTACCTTCGATGGCATGACTCAGCAGGGGGTGCGCTGGACGGCGGACCAGGTGCTGGCACTGGCGCCTGACACCGCGTCACGCAAAGCGGGAAGCAAACTCGGCGCGGCGGGGCCGTGGTCCGAGGCGGGGAGTTCCGACGAGGGGACGGTGTGGGGGCTGTGCAAGGGCAGCGGAAGCAAGCCGTATCAGACGGTCGTCGACATCGCGGACGCCTCCGGGCCCGCGTACAAGTGCAGTTGTCCGAGCCGCAAGTTCCCGTGCAAGCACGCTCTCGGGCTGCTGCTGCTCTGGGCGGGCGGCGACGGAGCGGTGCCGTCGGGGCAGGCACCGGAATGGGCCGGGCAGTGGCTGGCGGGGCGGCGCAAGCGCGCGGAGGAGAAGAGTTCGGGAGAGAACCCGGCTTCGCCGTCCGGGTCCGCTGATCCGGAGGCCGCGCGGCGCCGGGCGGAGCGGCGGGCCGAGCGGGTCACGGCAGGCGCGGTGGAGCTGGAGCAGCGCTTGGCGGACCTGTTGCGCGGCGGCCTGGCGACAGCGGAGCAGTCCGGCTACGGCCTCTGGGAGGAGACGGCGGCCCGTATGGTCGACGCCCAGGCTCAGGGCCTTGCCGCGCGGGTCCGGGAGCTGGGAGCGATCCCGTCCACCGGTCCGGGCTGGCCGGTGCGACTGCTGGAGGAGTGCGCGCTGCTGCATCTCCTCGGCCAGGGCTGGCGCTGTCTCTTATACACATCTCT
>KL569121.1:25126-26575 GCA_000715635.1 Streptomyces violaceus
GACGGACCCACGCCTGACGACCCGCCGGATCTGGCTGCACGGCGCCGCCTCGCACCGCACCGCGCTGCTCCTCTCCTACGGCGCCGCCGGCCGCGCCCCGGAGCTGGCGCTGCCGGTAGGCCTGACCCTGGATGCCGAGATGTCCGCCTACCCGGGTGCCGGGCAGTCTCGGGTCGCCCTGGGCGAACAGTTCGCGCCGCCCACGTCCACGGACATACGTCCGCCGGGGGTGACGACGTCGCAGGCGGCGGCCCGTTACGGCGACGCCCTGCGCGACGATCCGTGGCTGGAGTCCGTCCCGGTGACGCTGGACCGGGTCGTCCCCGCCCCGGACGGCGGCTCCTGGCAGTTGGCGGACGCCGACGAGGACGCGGCGCTGCCGCTCGCCCCCGCCGCGCGTTCCCGGCCCGGCCTGTGGCGGCTCGTCGCCCTGTCGGGCGGTGCCCCGGTCAAGGTCTTCGGCGAATGCGGCCACCAGGGCTTCACCCCGCTGACGGCCTGGCCCGAGGGCCCGGGCGACGCGGTGGCCCTGTGCTGAACCGACGGCGGCGGACCGGCCTTTCCGACCCGACCCACCCTTCCCATAAAGCAACTGAATCAACGCATCTTTCAGTCATCACGGGACAACCGGTAAGGGTGAGACTTCAACCACTCCTGGGCGCCCCGCGGAAAGGAAGCTCATGACCAGGACCTCCGCTTCTGTGCACGCGCCCGTCACGGGCGCCTGGGAGAGGCTCGTCACCACGGCGCTGCTGGGCACGGACCGGCGCACCCCGCCGGGCGCCGGGCCGGGCTCTGAGGCGCCGGTGGCCCTGCTGGACGCGGCGGCGGCGGAGACCGTGCGGCGCCGGGCCGGTCTGCGTCCGGGGCGGGCGGCGGAGCGCCCGCAAGCGGCCCCGGAGGACCCTCGTCCCCTGCTGCCGCCCGCGGCGGCCCGCAGACTCGCGCTGCTGCTGGCCGACCGCCCCGGTCCGTCCGGCGGTGGCCGCCGGGGCGCCGCGCCCGACCTGATGGAGCTGCTGCCCCAGTGGCTCGCGGCGGCCAACACCCGCGGTTTCGCACCGCCTCCGCACGCGCTTCCCGCACTGCTGGACGCGGCCCGGGGGCGTACCGACCTGCGCCCGGCGGTGCTGGAGTTCGCGGGGCCGCGCGCCCTGTGGCTGGCGCGGCTGAACCAGGACTGGCGGTTCGCCCTGCGTTCGGCACCGGGCGGTGGAGCGGCCCTGCCGCACGTCGATGACGAGGACCGGATTCAGCGGCTGTGGCAGGAGGGCCTGTTCGCCGAACGGGTCGCTCTCCTCTCAGCCCTGCGCTCCCGCGAACCGGCCGCCGCACGCGAACTGCTCGCGGCGACCTGGGCGACGGAACGGGCCGAGGACCGGCTGATGTTCCTCGACTCCCTGCGCGCGGGCCTGGGCCCGGACGACGAGCCGTTCCTGGAACAGGCGC
>KL569121.1:26768-28193 GCA_000715635.1 Streptomyces violaceus
GGCGCTGGCCGACCGCAGCCGCAACGTCCGGGCGACGGCGGCGGAGCTGCTGTCGGCGCTGCCCGGTTCGGCGCTCGCCGCGCGGATGGCGGTCAGGGCGGAGGCATGTGTGGCCATCGACCACACGCAAACCCCACAGGCGGCACAGACTCCCCAGACCGCTCAGACCACTCAGATCGCACCGACCGCACCGACGATCGCCGTCGAAGCACCCCACGAGTGCGACCCGGGCATGGAGCGCGACGGCGTCGTGGCGAAGGCCCCGGCGGGACGGGGAGAACGGTCCTGGTGGTTCGGCCAGTTGGTGGAGGCGGCGCCGCTCGGGACCTGGTCGCGGCGGCTGGGCGGGCGGACACCCCGGGAGATCGTGGCGCTGCCGGTGGCGGACGACTGGCAGAGCGAACTGCACGCGGCATGGTGCCGCGCGGCGGTGCGCCAGCGGGACGCCGAGTGGTCGCGTGCGCTGCTCGGCGAGCCCTCGGCGCCGGATGCGGGCGGCCCGGGCGCGGTGTCCCTGGCCGAACGCGCCAAGCTGCTCGGCACGCTGGGCGCCGCCGAACGGGCCGAGTGGGTGGCCGGCTTCATCGCGGCGCACGGCCTGTCCGAGGCCTTTCAGCTGCTCGGGGTGTGCGTGGTGCCGTGGTCCGGGCCACTCGGCCGGGCGGTGGTGGACGCGCTCAACATCGCTCGGGACGCAGGGAGTTATCCATGGAGTTTCAGCGGGGTCATGGGCCTGGCCGAGCGCTGCCTCGACCCGTCCGAGGCCGGCCGCCTCGACGCTCTGCTGGCCGTACCGGACGAACCGGAGAACGCGTCACCCGGAGCCGGAGGCTACTGGGCGGAGGCCTTCCATCGCCTGGTCACGACTCTGCGGCTGCGCGCGGCGATGGCGGAGGAACTGGGCACGGCGTAGACCCGCCAGTGCCCGAGGGCTGCGCAAGGAACCGGCCCCGGCCGACAACAGGCCCACCAGCCCCGACCCCGGGCCCGGCTCCGGCTCCGGCCAGCCGAAGCCGTCCCGGCCCCACCTCCGGAGGCCTAAGCCCCGGCCGGCTGGCGTACGTTCGCCCGGACCCACTCCACGATCGACGTCGTCGTCGCGCCGGGCGTGAAGATCTCCGCGACGCCCTTCTCCTTCAGCAGGGGGATGTCCGCCTCGGGGATGATCCCGCCGCCGAAGACCAGGATGTCCGCCGCGTCCCGCTCCTTGAGCAGCTCGATCACCGCCGCGAAGAGCGTGTTGTGCGCGCCGGAGAGGATGGACAGCCCGATCGCGTCGGCGTCCTCCTGGATCGCCGTGTCGACGACCTGCTCGGGAGTCTGGTGGAGCCCCGTGTAGATGACCTCCATGCCGGCGTCACGCAGGGCCCGCGCGATCACCTTGGCCCCGCGATCGTGGCCGTCGAGCCCCGGCTTGGCCACCAC
>KL569121.1:28439-30944 GCA_000715635.1 Streptomyces violaceus
GGCTGCCACACCCCTCACTGCCTCCATGAAGCGAATACATCCATCCGTACCGACAAGTACCGCACACATCAGGCACGCCGTACACGCCGCACCGCACGGACACCCCGCCCCGCATCGTCCGGGCAAGTGAACGAACGTTATCTCCAGGATCCCGCAACCGGCAGTTTCGCGCTGCGGACCGAGGGGGAAATCACACGATGGGACAAGCGCAAGGGGAGCCGCGACGAAGTCGCCGTACCGCCGCCCCACCCACCACGCACAGCGGCGGTACGGCACTTCGGCGAAGACACGCAGGGCAAGAACCGCACGTTCGGCACATACCGCACGCAGGGGACCACTGGCGCCACAAACGCCACACGCCACACTCAGGCCCCGCGGCACACGCGGCTCAGGCCGCTCACGTGCTCATCGTCGGCCGTCTTCGCAGCAGCTTTCCACGAGGGCACACGGGGGGCGGAGCTGTCCTTCCGCGTGCCGACAGGAGGTCGGCCATGAAGGTCACCAGGGCTGTTCTGCCCTTTCTTCCGTTCTGCCAGCGCCTGCTGCCGAGCCGGCTGACGGGACTCTCCCTGGCACTTCTGAAGGCCACCGCACTGGAGATCGCGATCCTGGCCGGGCACCTCCTCCTCTACCCCTCCGGCATCACCCAGGAGCGACGAGCCCCCGCCCCGGCACTGCCCACGACGGACGGCGCCGCCCAACTGCCCACGGAGGCCAAACCCCCGGTCGTCCTGCTGCACGGCTTCATCGACAACCGCTCGGTCTTCGTCCTGCTGCGCCGCAGCCTCGCCCAGCACGGCAGGCAGCAGATCGAGTCCCTCAACTATTCGCCGCTGACCTGCGACATACGCGCCGCGGCCGAGCTGCTCGGCCGGCACATAGAGGAGATCTGCGAGCGCACCGGGGCCCGGCAGGTCGATGTCGTCGGGCACAGCCTCGGCGGCCTGATAGCGCGTTACTACGTGCAGCGGCTCGGCGGCGACGCCCGCGTCCGGACGCTCGTCACCCTCGGCACGCCGCACTCCGGCACCCGAGTCGCGCCCCTGGCGGACGCGCACCCCATCGTGCGCCAGATGCGCCCCGGCTCACCGGTGCTCGAGGAGCTCACTCGGCCAGCCCCTGACTGCCGTACGCACTTCGTCAGCTACTGGAGCGACCTGGACCACGTGATGGACCCGCTGGAGACGGCCCGCATCGACCATCCCGATCTGACGGTGCAGAACGTGCGGGTGACCGGCATCGGTCATCTCGCCCTGCCCGTGCACCCCGCAGTCGCCAACGGAATACGGCAGGTCCTCGACACGGCCCACCCGGGTGAACCGTCCGTCGATCACACCGGCGGCCTCACGGTGGCCTGACACCGGACCCGACCGATGCGGGCATCGCATCGAAACGTCGAACAAACTTCGAACACAAAGCCAAACCCGCGCCCGCCGTCCGCCAAAACACGGCCGAATGCCCGTTTCATGCGCGCGCGAAACCTGCCGAAGATTGTCGTGCCCGCGTACCGCCGGGTACAGTCGCCGCACTGCTCTGGCAGCCCCTGTTGTCGAGGCGAAAGAGAAGTTGGTGAACGACCGTCACCCGTCGGGGACCATGCCCCCGGCTCCGGCTTCCGAGGCCGCCTCGGCGCACTACGCGTCGTACGGCACCCAGGAAGCCCAGTACGGCGACTTCACCACGTACGGCGACTACGCCGCCACCGGATTCGACGCCACCGGTGCCCACACCACCGGTACGGACGGCGCCGGTTTCGATGCCACCGGGCACGCCACCGCGAGCTTCGCCAGCGACCCCCTCTTCGGCAACCTCCCGGGCAGCGGCCCCGACACGGGCACGTACGACACAGGTCACTGGCCCACGGGCACGCACGAGAACCCGCACTACGACGCGTACGCGGCCCAGCACCACGCCGCCTACGACACCGGCGTCTACGACACGACCTCCTGGCCGGCCCAGCAGCAGCCGCTGTCGGTCATCCCGCCGCAGGCCGCGTCCCCCGACGCCACCGGCCAGTGGGACACCGGCGCCTGGCTCCAGCCCGACCAGTCCGGCAATCCGGCCGACCAGACCCAGCAGTGGGAATGGGGCACGCAGGCCTTCGACACCGGCACCTACGACGCCACGCAGTGGAACTCCGACGGCTCCGCCGCGCCGTCCCCCGACGGGTACGAGCAGCACGCGGACGCCTTCCACCAGCACGAGACGGCGACGTTCGATCAGATCGGCTACGACGAAGCGACCGGGGTCGCCTACGACGACCCCGCCGCGGACGGCGGTGAGCCGGCCGCCACCGGCGAACTGCCCACCGTCACCCCGCTCCTGGACGGCCAGGAAGAGGTCGGCCCGCGCACCGCCGCACGGGCGGCCTCGCGCGCCGGGTCCCGTTCCCGCCGCCGTACGCCCCCCAAGCGCTCGGCGCTGATGACCATCGCGGTGCCCTCGGCGTGTGTGATGGGCGTCGCGGGGATCGCCGCCGCGTCCGTCGGCAGCCTCACCGAGGAC
>KL569121.1:31117-31703 GCA_000715635.1 Streptomyces violaceus
GACAGCGCCGCGGAGGCGCAGACCACCGCGGCGGACGCGCAGCCGGTGCAGCCGGCCGCCGCCAACAACAAGCTGGACACACAGCTGCAGAGCCTCTCCGCCGGCGCCGACGACTTCGCCGACCGGGCCAGCCGTACGCAGGAACGTATCGACCTCAAGGCTCAGCAGGCGGCCGAGCGGAAGCGGGCGGCGGAAGAGGCGGCCCGCAAGGAGCGGCTGCGCCCGAAGTTCGCCGTGCCGGTCGCCCGCCACGGACTCAGCGCCCAGTACGGCCAGTCCGGCATCAACTGGATGTCCCTGCACACCGGCATCGACTTCCCCGTCTCGTACGGCACGACCGTGATGGCCGCGACCGACGGCACCGTCCGCACCCAGTGGAACAGCGCGTACGGCAACATGATGGTCGTGACCGCGAAGGACGGCACGGAGACGTGGTACTGCCACCTCTCCACCTACACGGTCCCCTCCGGTACGACCGTGAAGGCCGGCGATCCGATCGCGCGCTCGGGCAACTCCGGCAACTCGACCGGCCCTCATCTGCACTTCGAGGTGCATCCGGCCGGCGGCTCGCCGATCGACCCGCTCC
>KL569121.1:31944-34803 GCA_000715635.1 Streptomyces violaceus
GATGTGTATAAGAGACAGCCTCACAGGACTACCGTCGCGCAGGGCTACAGCTTCTCCACCGGCGCGTACCGCAGCAGCAGCCGCTTCGGCTTGGTGTCCCCGAAGTCGATCGTCGCCTCGGCGTTCCCGCCCGTGCCCTTCACCGCCACGACGGTCCCGAGCCCGAACTGGTCGTGCGTGACCCGGTCCCCGACCGCAAGCGACACCACCGGCTTCTCGGAGGTACGGCGCGTGGCGAAACCGGACGCGCCCGACGCCGACGAACGCGAACGGGACGACGACAGCGAGGCCGCCACCGCGGAGACCGGCCCGGAGGACGCGGGCGCGGTCGCACCGGTCCGCTTCCACTCCAAGTGGGTCGGCGGGATCTCCTCCAGGAACCGGGACGGCGGGTTGTACGACGGCTGACCCCAGGCGCTGCGCAGGGTGGACCGCGTCAGATACAGCCGTTCCCGCGCACGAGTGATGCCCACGTACGCCAGGCGCCGCTCCTCCTCCAGTTCCTTGGTCTGGCCGAGGGCGCGCATGTGCGGGAAGACGCCGTCCTCCATGCCGGTCAGGAAGACGACCGGGAACTCCAGGCCCTTGGCGGTGTGCAGGGTCATCAGGGTGATGACGCCGTCGCCGTCCTCCTCGTCGGGGATCTGGTCGGAGTCGGCGACCAGCGCGACCTGCTCGAGGAAGTCGGCCAGGGTGCGCTGCTCCTCCTCGCCGCGCTCCTGCTCGAACTCCATGGCGACGGCGGCGAGTTCCTGAAGGTTTTCGATCCGGGTCTCGTCCTGCGGGTCGGTGGAGGCCTGCAGTTCGGCGAGGTATCCGGTGCGCTCCAGGATCGCCTCCAGCACGGTGGCGGGGCCGGCGCCGGACTCGACGACCGTACGGAGGTCCTCCATCAGCGTGTTGAACCGCTTGACGGCGTTGGTGGAGCGCGCGGCCATGCCGTACGCCTCGTCGACGCGCTTCAGCGCCTGCGGGAAGCTGATCTTCTCCCGCTGGGAGAGGGCGTCGATCATCGCCTCGGCGCGGTCGCCGATGCCGCGCTTGGGCACGTTGAGGATCCGGCGCAGCGGCACCGAGTCCTCCGGGTTGGCCAGCACGCGCAGGTAGGCCAGGACGTCCCGGACCTCCTTGCGCTCGTAGAAACGGACGCCGCCGACGACCTTGTAGGGCAGGCCGACGCGGATGAAGATCTCTTCGAAGACACGGGACTGGGCGTTGGTGCGGTAGAAGACGGCGACGTCGCCCGCCTTCGCCTCGCCCGCGTCGGTGAGACGGTCTATCTCGTCGGCGACGAACTGCGCCTCGTCGTGCTCGGTGTCGGCGACATAGCCGGTGATCTGCGCGCCCGTGCCCGCGTTGGTCCACAGGTTCTTGGGGCGGCGGGACTCGTTGCGCTCGATGACCGCGTTGGCCGCGCTCAGGATCGTCTGCGTGGAGCGGTAGTTCTGCTCCAGCAGGATCGTCGTCGCGTCCGGGTAGTCCTCCTCGAACTGGAGGATGTTGCGGATGGTCGCGCCGCGGAAGGCGTAGATCGACTGGTCGGCGTCACCCACCACGCACAGCTCGGCGGGCGGCAGGTCGTCCGCGCTGGGCGGTACGTCGACGGGGTGCTCGGAGGTGCCCACGAGCTCCCGGACGAGGGCGTACTGGGCGTGGTTGGTGTCCTGGTACTCGTCCACGAGGACGTGGCGGAAGCGGCGGTGGTAGTGCTCGGCGACGTCCGGGAAGGCGCGCAGCAGGTTGACCGTCGTCATGATCAGGTCGTCGAAGTCGAGGGCGTTCGCCTCGCGCAGCCGCGACTGGTACATCGCGTAGGCCTGGGCGAGGGTCTTCTCGAAACCGTCGGCGGCCTGGGCGGCGAAGTCCTCCTCGTCGATCAGCTCGTTCTTCAAATTGCTGATCTTGGCGCTGAAGGACTTCGGCGGGAAGCGCTTGGGGTCGAGGTCCAGGTCGCGGCAGACCAGGGCCATCAGGCGCTTGGAGTCGGCGGCATCGTAGATCGAGAAGCTCGACGTGAAGCCGAGCTTCTTGCTCTCGCGGCGCAGGATGCGCACGCAGGCGCTGTGGAACGTCATCACCCACATGGCGTTCGCGCGCGGGCCGACGAGCTGCTCGACGCGCTCCTTCATCTCGCCGGCGGCCTTGTTGGTGAAGGTGATGGCGAGGATCTGGCCCGGGTGGACGTCCCGCTCGGCGAGCAGGTGGGCGATGCGGTGGGTGAGCACGCGGGTCTTGCCGGAGCCGGCACCGGCCACGATGAGCAGCGGGGAGCCGGAGTGCACGACGGCGGCGCGCTGGTTGTCGTTCAGCCCCTCCAGGAGCGCGGCTGCGTCCACCGGCGGGCGCGCGGCGCCGCCCCGGTAGTAGGCGTCGCGGTCCGGCGGCGCGTCGAACTTCCCGCCGAACAGATCGTCCGGAACCGGCTCCGGTACGTGATCGTCCTCGGGCGGTGGCGGGGGCTCGTCCGCGGGGCCCCGCTGGGCCTGGAGGTCCGCCAGGAAGCTGTCGTCAAAGAGGCTGCTCATCGCTCTCCGAGTCTAGGGCGCCCCACTGACAGCCCGCCGCCGCCCTGAGAACATCGCCGAAAGGACCCCCCTGTCACCCTCCAGGTCTGCGCGATCACAGGCCGCTACAGCCTTCACAATTGCGTGCGAATGATGACCAACCCCCCTCGATTGATCACTCTCGGCGACGCTCATGAGCAAGGTCACGGAAATGTATCGGGCATATCACCCATCAACCTTCACAAGGGCCACACGAGTTGGCTAACGTGCGAGGAGGCCACACGACCCCCACCGGCGAACGTCGCCGGGCCGCGTGGCCTCCGCCGAGTCCGGCGTGCCGCAGCGGCAGCCAGAG
>KL569121.1:35001-37403 GCA_000715635.1 Streptomyces violaceus
CCGAGTCCGGCGTGCCGCAGCGGCAGCCAGAGCCGGGGACCCACCGAGACCCCCGGGGTGAATCGGCCCGACTCCCTTTCCGGAGAGGGCCGTAGGGCAACCCTTCCGAAGTACCCGCCCGAACCCGACAGCTAACCCGGTAGGCGGAGCATGGAAGGAGTCGCCTCCCTTGGCGTCGCACCGCAAGTCGCGTCCTACGGGTTCGCGCGTGGCAGGCATACGGACCCCCGCCCTCGCAACGGCGGCCCTCACCTCCGTGGCCCTGCTGTCCCAGTCGGCCAACGCCGCCCCCGAGGCCGACGACAAGCCCAGCCTGGAGGAAGTCGAGAAAAAGGTCGACGACCTCTACCGCCAGGCGGGGTCCGCGACCGAGAAGTACAACGGGGCCAAGGAGAAGACCGCTAAGCAGCGCAAGCGCGTCGACACCCTCCTCGACGACGTCGCCCAGCGCACCGAGAAGCTCAACGAGGCGCGGGAGGAGCTGGGCACCTTCGCCGCCGCCCAGTACCGCACCGGCGCCTCCGCCCCGGACACCGCCACGTTCCTGCTCGCGGACACCCCGCAGGACTACTTCGACCAGACGCAGCTGATGGACCGGATGACCGGCCGTCAGAAGGTGGCGGTCGACGACTACATCACTCAGCAGTCCGAGACGATGGAGAAGCGTCAGGAGGCCGCCGAGAGCCTCGAGACGCTCACCGAGTCACAGGGCGACCTGAAGACGGCCAAGGCGACCGTCCAGAGGAAGCTCGCCGACGCGCGCGAGCTGCTGTCGAAGCTGACCGCCGAGGAGAAGGCGCGGCTCGCGGCGATCGAGAAGGAGAAGCAGCAGGAGGCCGCCCGCAAGGCCGCCGAGCTGGCCCGGCAGCAGGCCGAGCAGCAGAAGGAGCAGGAGCAGGAGCAGGAAGCCGCCCAGCAGCAGGGTCTCGGCTCCTCCTCGGCGGGTTCGTCCTCGTCGTCCACCGCACCGGACTCCTCGTACGCCACCAAGGCCGACAAGGCGCTCGCCTTCGCCCGCGCCCAGATCGGCAAGCCGTACGTCTGGGGCGCCACCGGCCCCGGCTCCTACGACTGCTCCGGCATCACCCAGGCCGCCTGGAAGGCCGCCGGGGTGACCCTGCCGCGCACGACGTACGACCAGGTCAACGCCGGCACCACGGTCCCCCTGGCCGACGCCCAGCCCGGTGACCTGGTCTTCTTCTACGACGATGTCACCCACGTCGGCATCTACATCGGCAACGGCATGATGATCCACGCTCCGAAGCCCGGCACGTACGTGCGCGAGGAGTCGATCTACTACGACGGCGAGTCGTCGATCCACAGCGTGGTGCGGCCGGCCTGACGGGTCTCGCAGGTTTTTGGGACCCCGCGCGCGTGCCCTGCCCGTAACGCGCGCGGGGCCTCCTAGCATCGGCCCCATGCCCGGCCCCTCCCCCTCCGTCGCCTGGTGGGCGCAGCGTGCTCCGGCGGCCAGTGCCGCCGTGCTGGCGACCGGCACCCTGTCGGTCGGTCTGGATCTGGCGGGGTACGAGGTCCTCTCACGCATCACCCTCGGCCTGGCCTGCGCGGCCTGGCTGATGTTCGCCGCGGACTTCACCCTGCGGCTGCTGCGGGCCGGGACCAGGTGGCGGGCGTATGCGCGCAGGCCGGGCGTCCTGGAGAGCGTCACCACGGCCGCCCTCACCACCGTGGCGGCGACGGCCGTCCTGGGGGCCGCCTTCTCGGCGGCCGGCGCCCAGGCTCTGGCCGTGACTCTGCTGGTGCTCGCCGTACTGCTCTGGCCGGTGCCGCTCGTCCTCGTCCCGCAGGGCGGGGAGCGGCGCGGGGCCGGGACGGTGTTCGCGCGATGCATGGCCACGCAGGGGCTCGCCGTGCTCGGCGCCACGCTGGCCGCGGCCGAGCCGGCGGCCTGGCTCGCGCACGCGGCTCTGGTGCTGTTCTGGCTGGGGCTGGTGCTGTACGTCCTCGCCCTGGTCCGTTTCGATGTGCGGCAGGTGGCCGAGGGGACCGGCGATCACTGGCTCGCGGGCGGCGCGCTCGCCCTCTCGGCGCTCGCCGGGGCGCGGCTGCTCAGCGCCGACAGCGCACGTCTGTACCTGTGGAACGTGGACGACCGGGACGTCCTGCGCACCGTGACCTCCGTGCTGCTCGTGCTCGCGCTGGTCTGCTACGCCGTCCTGCTCGCCGCCGAGTTCCTGTGGCCCCGAACCCGCCATGACGTCCGCCGCTGGGCGACCGTGTTCACCTGGGCCAAGACGGGGACGGCGGCACTGGCCGTCGCCGTCGCCCTCGATGTCCCCTGGCTCGACGGCTTCGGGGAGGCGCTGTTGTGGATCGCGGTGGCGGCGTGGCTCGTGGCCAGCGCCTGGACGGCCGCCTCGGCCCGCTCCGGTGTGCGGCCT
>KL569121.1:37586-38252 GCA_000715635.1 Streptomyces violaceus
CCGCTCCGGTGTGCGGCCCGGCCGCCGGGTCAGGTCCAGAGCACGGCGATGAAGACGTTCGCCGTGGTCAGCAGCCCGACCAGGCCGAACAGGCCCTTGTCCACCTTCTCGTCGTCCCGTTTCACGTAGACCAGGCCGAGGATCACGATCAGCAGGGCCAGCTTCACACCGATCTTGATGTTGTTCACGGACTGGTCGTCGGCCTGGTTGAGGCCGACCAGGATCACACCGGTGACCAGCATCGTCAGCGCGCCGTGCAGCATCGCCGGGGTGTAGCGGGCGGTGCCCTCGCCCATCGCCTTCATCTGGGTGAGGAAGCCGCCCAGGAGCGAGGCGATGCCGATGATGTGGAGGCCGACGAAGAGGTGGATGAGAACGTCCATGGGGCCGGAGCCTAATGAGGGGGTCCGATCCGCCCGACACCGGCCCACCGATGCATATATGCGCCCCATAGCACCCGATCACCGTCACTCGCCCGCGATTCGACGCATCGGTCATCACGCTGAGTTAAGACGACGATGCCAAGGTGGGATCGCGGTCGCATACGGTCACCGTCGGTCCTCTCGGGACAGTTCCGCGCACCGGCCACGGGCCCGTCATGGCGAGGCTTAGCGTCCTCCACCAGGTGACCGGCTCCCCACCGCCGCCCGGGCCAGGGGCGGCAGT
>KL569121.1:38437-39670 GCA_000715635.1 Streptomyces violaceus
CGCTTCCCCTGTGCGGGCCGCCGCCGGATGCGCAGGCCGCCCGTCCGCTCCCCACGACGGCCGTCGCACGCACCGGGCGGTCGCAGGAAAGGACGTGGCTCCCAAGGTGGCAGCGCACCGCAAGCCCCGACAGCGCACCGCGAGCGGCAACACGGCCCGTACGGCCGCCACGATCGCGCTCGCCGGCGCGGCGACCGCGACGGGCTTCGACGGAACCGGACACGCCGAACCGCAGCTCACCTCCGGCCAGGTCAAGGCCAAGGTGGACAAGCTGTACCAGGAGGCGGAGGTCGCCACCGAGAAGTACAACGGCGCGAAGGAGAAGGCCGACGCCGCCGGAGAGCGGCTCAAGAAGCTCCAGGGCCAGGCGGCCCGCAAGGAGGAACGGCTCAACTCGGCCCGCGACGCCCTGGGCTCGGTCGCCGCCGCGCAGTACCGGGACGGCGGCATCGACCCCGCCCTCCAGCTCGCCCTGTCCGACGACCCCGACCGGTACCTCGAGAACGCCGAGTTCGTGGAACGGGCCGGCAACCGGCAGAAGTCAGCCGTCGCGGGCGTACGCAAGCAGCTCCGGGAGATCGAGCAGCTGCGCGGGGCCGCCCATATCGAGCTGACGTCCCTGAAGTCGCGGCAGACGGAGCTGAAGCGGCACAAGAAGACGATCACCGGCAAGCTGGGCTCCGCACGGCAGCTGCTGTCCCGGCTCACCGCGCAGGAACGTGCCCGCATCGCCGAAGCACCGGGCGCGAACCGCGCCTCACGCTCCTCGACGGACCTCCGGGACACCCTGGCGGCCCCCGGGTCCGCCGGCTCGCAGGCGCCCAACGCCCGCGCGGCCGCAGCCGTCTCCTACGCCTACCAGAAGCTCGGCAGCCCCTACGTCTGGGGCGCGACCGGCCCGAACGCCTTCGACTGCTCGGGCCTCGTCCAGGCCGCGTACCGCTCCGCGGGCGTCTCGCTGCCCCGCACGACGTACTCCCAGATCGCCGCCGGCCGCCGCGTCTCCCGCTCCGAACTCCTCCCCGGTGACCTGGTCTTCTACTACGCCGGTATCAGTCACGTCGGCATCTACGTGGGCAACGGGCAGATGATCCACGCCCCGAACTCATCGGCGCCGGTACGGGTCGCCCCGCTCGACGAGATGCCTTACGCGGGGGCGACGCGGGTGGTCTGACCGGACCGGCCCGGGCCGCGGGTCACACCAGCCGTCGAGCCCCTGTCTCTTATACACAT
>KL569121.1:39853-41391 GCA_000715635.1 Streptomyces violaceus
GATGTGTATAAGAGACAGGCGTCAGCTCGTGGCGGTTGGAGAGCTGGAGCTTGCGGAGGACCGCCGAGACATGCGACTCGACCGTCTTCACGGAGATGAACAGCTGCTTGGCTATCTCCTTGTACGCGTACCCCCGGGCGATGAGCCGCAGCACCTCGCGCTCGCGCTGGGTCAGCCGGTCCAGGTCCTCGTCGACCGGAGGCGCGTCCGTGGAGGCGAAGGCGTCGAGGACGAACCCGGCCAGGCGCGGGGAGAAGACCGCGTCGCCCTCCTGGACGCGGAACACGGAGTCGACGAGGTCCGTGCCGGTGATCGTCTTGGTGACGTAACCGCGGGCCCCGCCGCGGATCACGCCGATCACGTCCTCCGCCGCGTCCGACACGGACAGCGCGAGGAAACGGACCGGCTGCTCGGCGTCGGCCATCAACGGGGCACAGCGGCGCAGCACTTCCACCCCGCCACCGCCCGGGAGGTGCACGTCGAGGAGGACCACCTCGGGCCGGGTCGCGGTGATGACCGTGACCGCCTGGTCGACGTCCGCGGCCTCGCCGACGACCTCGACACCGGTCTGCTCGGTCTGCCCGATCTCGGCCTGGACCCCCGTACGGAACATGCGGTGGTCGTCGACGAGGACCACGCGCACACGACGCCCGCCGGGGCCGCCGCCCGACTCCGCGGGCCCGGCCGCCTCCGCCGGTCCCGCCGTACCGTTCGACTCGGTCGGGTCGCTCATGACGTCTTCTCCGCCCTCTCCATCTCCAGCTCGACCTCCGTGCCGCCGTCCGGCACCGCGCGCAGCCGCGCCGTGCCGCCGTGGCGCTCCATGCGGCCGATGATCGATTCTCTGACACCCATGCGGTCGGCGGGTATCGAGTCGAGGTCGAAGCCGGGGCCGCGATCCCGGACGGACACGAAGACCGTCTTCCCCTCGACCTCGGCGTAGACCTGTACGGCTCCGCCCTCGCCACCGTACTTGGCGGCGTTCACCATTGCTTCCCGCGCGGCCTGCATCTGTGCGCCGATCCCCTCGTCGAGCGGGCAGTCCCCCACCACCACGACCTCGATGGGCACGCCGTGCTTGTCCTCCACCTCGGCCGCGTTGCGCCGCACGGCGTCGGCGAGCGTGGTGGGTTCGTCGGCCTCGTCCTTGCCGGTGCCCTCGGGCTTGTAGAGCCAGGTGCGCAGGTCGCGCTCCTGGGCGCGGGCCAGGCGGCGCACCTCGTTCGCGCTCTCCGCGTTGCGCTGGATCAGCGTGAGGGTGTGCAGCACCGAGTCGTGCACATGGGCGGCGACCTCCGCGCGCTCCTGGGCACGGATGCGCATCAGGCGCTCCTCGGAGAGGTCCTGCGTCATGCGCACCAGATACGGGCCGGCGAGGAGCGTTATCCCGACGAGCACCGCGAGGGCCGCCTGCAGGACGGAGCCGAGGTGGGCGGCGGAGCCCTGCATGACGAAGATGCCGGAGACGCCGGCCGTCACCAGCAGCACCCCGCCCCCCGCGCGCAGCAGCGTGACCGTGCGCCGGCGGCGGCCGACCC
>KL569121.1:41572-44998 GCA_000715635.1 Streptomyces violaceus
ACCCAGCGGGCCCGGCGGGCGTTGTCCGCCTGCCTCCAGACCAGGGCGACACCCGCGCCGACGAGCACCGCCGGCCAGAGGTAGGCCCGGGCCCCGCCGCTGAGGTTCACATTGCCCACGAACACCAGGGCCACGGCGACCATGAGCAGCAGGGCCACTATCTGGCCCTTGTCGGGTTTGCGGGCGACGAGTCTGCGGCGGCCGTCGGGCGCGGTCTCCGAGGCGGCCGGCGGCTTCTGCGCGTCGACTCCGCCGACGCCGAGCGGGACGAAGAACCAGAACGCGGCGTACAGCAGCGCACCGAGGCCGTCGGCCATGAACAGGCCGACGAACACGAGCCGCACCCAGACGACGGGCAGCCCGAGGTGCCCGGCGAGGCCTCGCGCCACGCCACCGAGCCAGCGTCCGTCACTGCTGCGGTAGAGCTTGCGCGGCGGCCGCGGTTCGGCGAGTGGCGCTGCTGCGGCTTCCGACATGCCATTGATGGTCACACGGCCGCAAGGCCGGAGCATCAGGGTCGACCCCGGAGACTCCCCTGATCTCCGGAGGCCGGCCCGTCGAACGCTTCCCGCGCCGTTCCTCAGGGCCGATATCAGGGTCCGGCCAGGGTCATTCCGACTGCCGTCGCGGCGCCGCGCCCGTCACCATGGACCCATGACCGATCACGAGCACGCCGCGACGGGTCCGGGACCCGGCTCCGGCCCGCGCCCCGCACCGGGCGCCGGGCCGCGGGATGCCGCGCCCGCCGGCTCCCCCGCGCAAGGGCGTGCGGCCGCGGGAGAACAGGGAGGAGCCCATGACGCGGCCGACCCGGCCGGGGACGCCGCCCCTCCCGGCCCTCCCGGCCCTCCCCGCGCGTTCCGCCGCGACCGCCGCCACAAGACCCTGGCCGGGGTCTGCGCCGGGCTCGGGCGGCAGTGCGACATGGACCCGGTGATCTTCCGGATCACGCTCGCGGTGCTCTCCGTCACCGGCGGCATCGGTCTGCTCTTCTACGGCTTCGTCTGGCTCCTCGTCCCGTACGACGACGAGGACGAGAACGAGGTGCGCAAGCTGCTGACCGGGCGCGTCGACGGCCAGGCCCTGACGGCCGTGCTGTTCGCGCTGGTCGGCTGCGGAGTGTTCCTGACCCTGCTGAACAACGGCGGAGTACTGACCTTCGCCTTCGTCCTCTCCATACTCCTGGCCGGCTCCGGTTACTGGTCGCGCCAGCGCGGCGCCCCCAGCCCCGACCCGCTGGCCGCCCAGGCCGCCGCCGACGCCCCGCCCGAACCCCAGGCGCCGCCGGTCCTTGCCACCTCCCCCTCCTGGTGGCGCGACCCCATCGTCAAGGACGGCACCCACATCGGCGGCACGGGCTACCTGTGGGGCCCCCGCGACGCCCGCGACCCGGACGTCGCGGCAGCCATCAACATCGGGCTCGGCACCCGGGCCGGCGGCCGCGAGGACATACCCGTCCCGCGCAGCAGGCCGCCCGAGACGCGCGGACCCCGCTGGATCGGCGGCTGGGTCTTCCTGCTGGCCCTGCTCGCCGGTGCCCTGGGCACCGACCTGACCTGGGACGAGCAGCCGCTGGGCACCAGCCTGCAGACGGGTCTGTCCTGCGCGCTCGCCGTTCTGGGCCTGGGCATAGCCGTCAGCGCCTTCCTGGGGCGGACCGGGGCGGGCTCGATCCTCCTGGCGATCATCACGGCCGGACTGCTCGCCGGCTCGGCGGCACTGCCCAAGGACATCGGCACCCAGTGGGCCCGCACGACCTGGCGGCCCGCCACGGTGGCGGAGGTACGGCAGCAGTACGAACTGGGCACCGGCGTCGGCACCCTCGACCTGACCGGGCTGGACGTGGCCGGGAGACAGACCGTGACGACCCGCGCCGATGTGGGCATCGGCCGGGTGAAGGTGCTCGTGCCCCAGGACGTGACCGTGCGGCTGAGCGTCGACGTGGGGCTCGGCGACCTCCAGCTGCCGGGCGACGACACGAAGGACGTGGACGTGAAACCGGGCCAGCAGAAGCGGATGACCCTCTCCCCCGCCAAGGGCGTCGAGAAGTCCGGCACCATCGACCTGGACCTCCAGGTCGGCATGGGACAGGCGGAGGTGACCCGTGCCGCGTCATGAACCCCGGCCCGGAAAGCTGGTCGCCGGTGTCGTCCTCGTCCTGACGGGCGTCCTCTACGCCGGTGACGCGGGCGGCGCCTGGGAGATCCCGTGGTTCGTGGCGATCCCCCTCGTCACGGGCGGACTGTGCCTGGCCGGCGCGGTGGCGTTCCTGACGGGCCGCCTGCGCCGACGCCGCACGGCTGGCCGCACCGCCACCGACTAGCCACCGGTACCCCGGGCTCCGGCTATCGGTACTCCCGCCTCTGCCGTCGTCGCGACCTCAGGGCGGCGTCCACGGACAGCAGGGGCGCGCCCGCCAGGACGAGCGGGATCCACGCCATGAGGTAGGCGAGGTCGTTGCCGTAGTAGTACGGATCGGAGGCCCAGCTCACGGTCAGCCACAGGCTGAGGGAGATCAGCGCGCCGCCGAGTGCCGCCAGACGGGCGAGCACACCGAGCAGGGTGCCGATGCCGACGGCCAGTTCTCCGAAGGCGATGGCGTAGCCGAAACCGACCGGGCTCTTCAGGGAGAGGTCGACCAGGGCGGGAATGGCGGAGGAGTCGCGGACGGCGCGCATCATGTCGCCGATCGACCCGGAGCCGGCGTCCTTCATGAAGGCGCTGTCGGTGAGTTTGTCCAGGCCGGCGTAGATGAAGGTGACGCCGAGGAAGATGCGCAGAGGAAGGAGGGCGTAGCGGCCGGCGGTATCCCTCCAGCCTCCGTCGCCGCGGAAGTGGGGGGTGGACGTGTCCGATCGCATACTGTGAGTCATCGCTGCTAGCCGCCTCTCGCCGCCGGTGCCGAGACCCCCTCAACAGACGATACGTACGACGAACAGACCGCGCTCAATCCTGGCCTGACGGCTTTTATCTGACCTGTCCCTTGTGTGCCCCCTGTTCTCGCCCCACCGCCGGAGCCGGCGGGCAACCGTCACTCCGTCACATCAACCGCGTACCGATTCGTCTCCACCCCCGCCGCCGTGACCACCTGCACGTCCACCCGCCCCGGTTCCACATCCGCCGGCACCGGCACCGTCAGCAGCGTGTCCGCCGGGTTGCTGAAGCCGCCGGGTACCGGTACCAGCGGAACGTGGACGTGCACGGCACCCACTCGGACGACCATCCGGGCCAGCCGGTCGGCCCTCTGCGCGCCCGGCGGCACGAACCCGGCGCCCCGGATCTCGATGTCGTCGCCCGTGCGGATCGGCCCGTCGAGGTCGCCGGCCTCCCGGGCCCGGACCACGGAGAGGATGACCGGCCGTCCGCCCTCCGCGTATTTGCCGGCCAGATAGGTCGCCGCCGACACGAGGACCACCACCGCCAGCC
>KL569121.1:45197-45930 GCA_000715635.1 Streptomyces violaceus
GGGCAGGTCCGGCAGCTGGTCCGGGCGCCTGGCCAGCCGCACCGCCGCGAAGACCAGGGCGACACCGCTGATGACGACGTACTGGATGTCGGCGAAGGTGCCCCGGCCCGCGTCGTCGGTCAGCAGGTCGGCGGCGCGTGGCCGGTCGGCGCGCACCTTCTGCAGCCGTTGCCCCAGCACCCGCAGCCCGACCACCCGCCGCACGAGCACGGCGATCCCGCACACCACGGCGAGCACGGTCACGACCCCGGCGCCGCGGGCGAGTTCCAGCCCGGAGATCAGCGCGTCCCGCTCCCGGTGCCGGGAGGCGGCCGCCAGCCGCCCCGCCAGGACGAGCACCGAGTAGGCCACGAACAGCACCCACGCCGCGGCGACCGTGCGGGAGGTGGACAGGCGGTTGTCGTCGCCGATCACGGGCGCCAGCGCACCGCCCTTCGACCGGTGGAACCACGACGCCGCGGTCACCGCACCGGCCACAGCGAGCGCCGCGGCCAGCCCGGCCGTACGTGCCGCCGTCCAGCCCGCACCGACCGCGGTGAGGCACTGCCCGAGCAGCAACAGCACGACGGCCGCCCACACCACACCCGCCGTACGGCGCCACAGGCCCGTCAGCCAGGCCCGGCCCTCGGCCCGGCCGCGCTCGGCGACGCGTTCCGCGGACTGCGCCAGTTCCTCCGAGACCCACTGCCGGGAAGCCGAGGCGGAGTGGGCCACCGCGGCCGGCAGCCCCTGC
>KL569121.1:46109-46799 GCA_000715635.1 Streptomyces violaceus
CGCGAACTCGTCGCGCCTGCGCAGGAACGCGGCGACGGCCCGCCGGTGCCCCTCACGCGCCCCGTGCGGACAGTCCCCGCAGGCGCACCCGCCTTCATGAACACTGCCGTGAGCACTGCCATAAGCACCGCCGTGGCCGCCCGCGTACCCGCTCACGGGCCCACCGGCGTACCGGCCCGCATACGCCCCCACGTCCGCATACGCCCCCGCGTCCGCGTACCCACCCGGGTCCGCGCCGCCCTGTCCCTCGCGCACCGCCACGCCCGACGCCCGCCTTCCCGCGACCCAACCACCGTCGGCCTTCCGGACCCCGGAAACACCGCTGTACAACTCCCCTGCGACGACAGCGAATTGTGCCCTACACCAGCCGGTTCGCGTCCGCTCGGTCTGGTCAACACGGGTGAACTTCGGCGTGCCGTGTTGACCAGACTGGGAGAATTCCCCTATGGCCGAGATCATCCAGCGTGACGGGACCTGGGCCTTCGACGGCGACACGGTCCGGATCACGCCCGGTCTGCACCGCTCCGTGCCGTTGTTCCGGCAGACGTACGGGGAGATCGCCGTGCCGCTCGAGGCGGTCTCGAGTGTCGTCCTCGAACCGGAACGCAGGCGCGGACGGCTGCGGTTGCGGCTGCGGGAGGGCGCGGACCCCCTGCTCCAGGCGACCGGCGGGCGGCTGCCGGACGCGGT
>KL569121.1:46978-47404 GCA_000715635.1 Streptomyces violaceus
GATCCGTACCGGCTGACGGTGGACGCCGACCGGACGGGGGTCGCCGAGTACGTCGCGGAGGAGATCCGCCGCGCGCTGCTCCTGGACCGGATTCCGAAGGAGCCGGCGAAGGCCTATCTGCTGCCAGGCCCGCCGGTCCCGGTCTCGGTCCGTTCGTCCGACGGGACGGTCTCCTTCGACGGCACCCGGGTACGGATCGACTGGGCCGACACCTCCGAGCGGGTCAAACGCGCCACCGGCCCGCGGATCATCACCATGGGCGACCTGGTCCAGGTCGAGTGGCTGCCGAACTCCGGCCACGAGGACGGCCTCCTGCGCTTCGTGACCCGCGAGACGGTGTTCTCGAAACTGCCGCCGGAGAAGGACCCGTACGCCCTGGACCTGTGGGGCAGCGCCCGTCGCGACCTGCTCACGGCGCTCGTCGCC
>KL569121.1:47697-47878 GCA_000715635.1 Streptomyces violaceus
CGGTACCGCCCGCCTCCGACCACCACGACGTACTGCTGCGCCGCCTGCGCGAATTGGGCCAGTTGCACCGGGACGGGGTGCTCACGGACGAGGAGTTCACGATGACGAAAGCAGTGGTACTGCGCGGCTTCTGAGGCAGCGATCGACTAGCTCAGCAGATCCGGCTCTGTCTCTTATACAC
>KL569121.1:48067-51385 GCA_000715635.1 Streptomyces violaceus
GGTAGTTGATCCACGCCACCAGGTCGCCGCCCAGCTGCTCCCGCGTCGCCACCGCCATCCGGTGGTCGATCCGGACCGGCCGCCCGGCCGCCTGCGCCGTCAGCTGCACCTGGCAGGACCGCTCCATCGACACGAACCACCAGGCCGCCGCGTCCACCGAGTCGCCGACCGTCAGCAGGCCGTGGTTGCGCAGCACGAGTGCCTTGCGGGAGCCGAGCGCGGCCGCGATGCGCCGCCCCTCCTCCGCATCGACGGAGACGCCGGTGTAGGTGTCGTAGAGGGTGTGGTCCTCATAGAAGGCGCAGCTCTCCTGGGTGATCGGCTCCAGCAGCTCACCGAGGGCCGCGAGTGCCCGGCCGTGCACCGAGTGGCAGTGGGCGACGGCGACCACGTCGGGGCGGGCGGCGTGCACCTGGGCGTGCACCGTGAACGCGGCCTGGTTGACGTGGTAACGGCCCTCGACGACCTGGCCGTCCTGGTTGGCGAGCACCAGGTCGCTCACCGTGACGTGCCGGAAGGGCAGCCCGAACGGATTGACCCAGAAGCAGTCGGTGTACTCCGGGTCGCGGGCGGTGATGTGACCGGACACGCCGTCCTCGAAGCCGAGCCGCCCGAAGATCCGCAGGGCGCCCGCGAGCCGTTCCTTGCGGTGCCGGCGTTCGTCCTCGACCGACTCGTGCATGGGCGGCATCGCGAACCGCAGCCGGTCGGTGGGCAGCGGCAGGGGCGGGGTGGGCCCGTGCATAGGTCCTCCAGCGCTGGTTCTTCGTACGGGGCGGAAGCTACCGCCGGTCGGGCCGGGATGAACAGAACCGTTTCGTAAAGATGAGACGAGCGCCCCTTTGAGCACCCTGTGCACGCCCTTGTGCCTCCGGTCTCCCCTACCCCACGAATAGCCGACAGAAGATGTCGGATTTCGGCGCCACACTCTCCGTATGACAGCGAACTGGGCGGCTTTCGCCACCGCCGAACCGGACCTGGCCGACACCGTCGAGAAGCGCTTCGGCGCCTACACCCACCACGTCCTCGCCACCCTCCGCAAGGACGGTTCGCCCCGCACCAGCGGCCTGGAGGTGCGGTTCCTGAACGGCGAGCTGTGGCTCGGCATGATGCCGGACTCGCTCAAGGCGCTCGACCTGCGCCGCGACCCGCGCTTCGCGCTCCAGGCGAACTCCGGGGAGGGCACGGGCATGGGCGGCGGCGACGTCCGGATCAGCGGCCGGGCGATCGAGGTCGAGGATGCGGAGACCAAGGCCGGATATGTCGAAGAGGTGGAACCGCCGGAGCCGTTCCACCTCTTCCGCACCGAGCTGACGGAGGTCGTACGGACCTACGTCGAGGACGAGACGTACCTCGTCGTCCAGGTCTGGACGCCCGGCGAGCCCGTGCGCACGATCAAGCGCACGTAGGCCTGGGGGTCACTCCCACTCGATCGTCCCCGGGGGCTTCGAGGTCACGTCGAGGACGACCCGGTTGACGTCCTTGACCTCGTTCGTGATCCGCGTGGAGATCCGGGCGAGGACGTCGTACGGCAGGCGCGACCAGTCGGCCGTCATGGCGTCCTCGGACGAGACGGGACGCAGCACGATCGGGTGGCCGTACGTACGGCCGTCGCCCTGGACGCCGACGCTGCGGACGTCCGCGAGCAGGACCACCGGGCACTGCCAGATGTCCCGGTCGAGGCCGGCCGCCGTCAGCTCCTCACGGGCGATGGCGTCGGCCTCGCGCAGCAGGTCCAGGCGCTCCTTGGTGACGTCGCCGACGATACGGATACCGAGGCCCGGTCCGGGGAACGGCTGGCGCTGGACGATCTCGTCCGGCAGGCCGAGCTCCTGGCCGACCATCCGGACCTCGTCCTTGAACAGCTGGCGCAGCGGCTCGATCAGCTTGAACTCGAGGTCCTCGGGCAGGCCGCCCACGTTGTGGTGGGACTTGATGTTGGCCGTGCCGGTGCCGCCGCCGGACTCGACCACGTCCGGGTACAGGGTGCCCTGGACGAGGAACTCCACCGCCGGGCCCTGGTCGGCGATGATCTCGGCCTGGGCCTGCTCGAAGACCCGGATGAACTCACGGCCGATGATCTTCCGCTTCTCCTCGGGGTCGGAGACCCCGGCGAGCGCCTTGAGGAACCGCTCCTCGGCGTCCACGACCTTCAGCTGCACGCCGGTCGCGGCCACGAAGTCCTTCTCGACCTGCTCGGTCTCGCCCTTGCGCATCAGGCCGTGGTCGACGTACACGCAGGTCAGCTGGGAGCCGATGGCCTTCTGGACGAGGGCGGCGGCGACGGCGGAGTCCACACCGCCGGACAGCCCGCAGATGGCGCGCCGGTCACCGACCTGCTCGCGGATCGCGGCGACCTGCTCCTCGATCACGTTGCCGGTCGTCCAGTTCGGCGTGAGGCCCGCGCCCCGGTACAGGAAGTGCTCCAGCACCTGCTGCCCGTGCGTGGAGTGCATCACCTCGGGGTGGTACTGGACGCCGTAGAGCTTCTTCTCGTCGTTCTCGAAGGCGGCGACCGGGACGACGTCCGTGGAGGCCGTGACGGAGAAGCCCTCGGGGGCGGCGGAGCAGGCGTCGCCGTGCGACATCCAGACGGCCTGCTCGGCGGGGGTGCCCTCGAAGAGGGTGGAGGACGACTTGGAGACGTGCAGGCCGGTGCGGCCGTACTCGCGGGCTCCGGTGTTGTCGACGGTGCCGCCGAGGGAACGTGCCATCAGCTGGAAGCCGTAGCACATGCCGAAGACGGGGACGCCGGCCTCGAAGATCGCGCGGTCGAGGCTCGGGGCGCCTTCCTCGTAGACCGACGAGGGGCCGCCGGAGAGGATGATCGCCGCGGGGTTCTTGGCGAGGATCTCCTGGACCGGCATGGTGCTCGGCACGATCTCGCTGTAGACCCGCGCCTCGCGGACACGACGGGCGATGAGCTGGGCGTACTGCGCGCCGAAGTCGACGACCAGGACGGTGTCGGGGGCGTTCGCAGCGGGAGTCGCTGATGACACGGGGTGCCTTCCGGCGGTGGGGCGGGGGTCTTGTGCCACCCGATTCTACCGAGGTGCTCGTGGGGAGTGTCCCGCCCACGGACGGTCCGGGCTCCGGCCCTCTTGTCTCACCCGTGTCTCACCATGCGAACCCGCTTGGACGCCGCGCCGCCCCGGGGCATACTGGGCGCCATGCTCACGCACCAGACCTTCCGCTTTACCTATGGCATCCGGCCCGCCGGCTGCCATGGTCGTGCTGCTTGAGCAACTGACAAGCGACTTCCCAGGCGCCCCGGGCCGACAAGGCCCGGGGCGTCTGTCGTCGTCCGGGCCCTGCCGC
>KL569121.1:51569-53939 GCA_000715635.1 Streptomyces violaceus
CCCCTTGACGACGAGGAGCCCCTCTCATGACCGTTCCCACGACCGCCACCGACGTGACCGGCGCCCGTACCCCCGAGGCCGCCGAGGTGATCACCGGCGCGCGTGAGCGGATCGACGCGCTCGACGACCGGATCATCGGCCTGATCCAAGAACGGGTGGCCGTATCGGCCGTCATCCAGGAGGCGCGGATCACCTCAGGGGGCCGGCGCGTGAACCTCTCCCGTGAGATGGAGGTGCTCGGCCACTACAGGGACGCGCTGGGCAAGCCGGGTACGGCCCTGGCGATGACCCTGCTGGAGCTGTGCCGGGGCAAGATCTGAATCCGCGTTCCCGGGACAGACGTACGCACCCCTCTCACCCGTACGGCGCGTGACCGGCCCCCGGGCCGCCTCGTTGGTCTCGATGTCCGTGCCAGCCAGGGGCGGGCCCGAAAGAACCACGCGTGGCTCACTGGAGCGATGAGACGTACGGATCGTGCCGTGCGTCGTGGGACCTCGCTCCAGGGATAAGTGACCGGACGGCAGGGGACAGCAGCCCGGTCACGCAAGAGAACGGACGGCTCCGGGGACGCCCGGGGCCGCCCGGCGGACAGTGCGAGAACGCACAAGGCTGGGTCAGACGGTTGCGGGCGCCGAGTTCATCCAGCACGATGCGCATACAGCCCAAGTCCCCCCGGTGACACCCGCATTGCCCGACTGCCAAAGGTCGAGACCAGCGGCGCACCCCCCGGCGCCGCTTCCAGGCACCGGCGCTGCCCTGACGTCGGTGCTGACGAGAAGAAGGGCCCCGCGGCTCCACCCCGCGGGGCCCTTCGCTCATGCCTTTCCCGTCGGCTCAGGTGCGGGTCACCGTCCCGCAGTCGTGGCCGTCGTCGAGGCTCCTGCTGCGGTCGTACGGGTCCGTCGTCGGGCCGGTGGGGTCGGTGCTCTTGTCCCCGCTCGACGGGAACTCCGGGTGCAGGTAGCCGTCGTGGACGTCGCAGGCGGAGTTGCCGATCTCCTCGTCGTACTTCCGGACGGTCAGCCGGCCCGGGGTGACCCGGTAGCGGGCGGGGTCGGCGAGTTCGACGTCGAGGACCCTGCGCACGATCGTGCGGGTGACCTCGGTCGATCCGCCGGCGCGCATGACGGGGTAGACGAAGGTGTAGTCGGCGCGCACCGCGACCCCCGCGTGCGAGCCCTTCTCGAACGTCATACGCCCGCGCGTCTTGATCACATCGCCGACCGGCCGTATCTCGCCGGGGTCGAAACGACTGAACATCGTCACCGGGTCCTGCTCGGCGCTCGGGGAGCGCAGGGCGGTGTTCAGGTCGTCGAGGAGCTTCGGCTGCTTGGGGTCGAGCACGGAGAGCGCGGCCTCGGGACGTTCGCCGCGTACCGTCTCCGGGTCGAGGTTGGCGGCGACCAGCAGCTTCTTCGTCAGCTTCAGCGCCTGTTCCACGCGGTCCTTGGAGACCGGGCCGACTGCCTTCGCCTCGGGCAGGACGATGCCGGCCTCGCCGTCGGCCCAGCGCAGCGCCGGGGAGCCGGCGAACGGCTCGTCCAGGGTGGGGGTTTCGGGGTCAGACGCCGCGGGCGGTGCGGTGGGCGCCGCCGTCTCGACGGGCAGCGGTGAGGACGCGGCCCCCGGCCCGTCCGTGCCGAAGAGGTCGCCGGGCAGCAAGGACGGCTTCAGGGCCACCACGGCCACGGCCACGGCGACCGGCACACCGAGAACGGCCCACAGCTTGCGGCGCCGGCCGGCCCGGCCGTTCCTCTCCTGCCACGTGGGGCCGGTGCGCCAGCCCGGGGGCAACTCGCCCCGCTCCTCCTGCCGGCGCAACCGCTCGGTCACCATGCGGGCCCGCGCGGACGGCTCCTTCGGGGCGGAGCCGCGGATGTCCCGTTCGGTGTCGCGGGTGAACTGCTCCCAGACGTCGTCGGGGATCTCGGAGGCCGACGGCTGATCGTCGGACGGCTTCTCAGACACGAGGGACAGTTCTAGGCGTTCGGTAAGCGCCTTCACAAGAAGGTCTTGGATGTGACTCAGCCCACATAAAAATTCTGTGAATGCCAGCACAACCATTCACAGGCTTCACGGATCAAACCTGCCGAACCACGGGCCACTCCCGCGCCCCACACGCGGAGGCCTCCCCAACGTTCGTACCGCATCCTGCGGTACGCCGGACTTTCCGAGGTCTTCATGAAGCTTCGCCGCGCCATGGCAGCAGCGGCCGCCACGGCGGTCATAGCCCCGGTCGCACTGCTCGCGGCACCGGCCGCGTACGCCACCGACGAAACGTCGCCCGCGCCGAGCACGTCCGTGAGCGAGTCCGCTCCCGAGACGTCGCCCTCGCCGAGCACGTCCGCGAGCGAGTCCGCTCCCGAGACG
>KL569121.1:54100-54753 GCA_000715635.1 Streptomyces violaceus
CTCGCCGAGCCCGTCCACGAGCGAGTCCTCCCCGGCGCCCACCGCGTCCGAGCCCGAGGAGTCGGAGTCCCCGGACCCCGAGCCCTCCGTGTGTAAGGACACCAAGGTCGACGTGAGCATCACCGGCCTCCCCGGCAAGATCGCCGCGGGCAGCGGCTGGCACAAGTTCTCGCTGAACGTGCTCAACAACTCCGACTCCACGCTGAACGACCTCGACTTCTTCGCCGGGGCCTCCCCCGACAAGAACGGCGAGGAGCTGTTCACCAGCAAGCAGGTCCAGCTCCAGGCCTGGGACCCCCAGGACAAGATCTGGGTCGACCTCAACGAGGGCGGCTTCGCGGTCGGCTACATCGGCTACACGGACGAGCTGAAGCCCGACTACGAGGTCGCCATCCCGCTGCGCCTCAACGTCAAGCCGTCGGCCCCGGTCGGCGCCGGCTTCTCGCTCGGCGCGACGATCTACGGCGACAACGACGCCGAGTGCACCGGCTTCGGCCAGATCTCCTACAAGTTCCAGATCGTCTCGGCCGGTACGGACACCGACGGCACCAAGCCGCAGGAAGGCGGCAAGGCGCCCGTCACCGACAAGAAGCCGGCCGGCACCACGCCGGAGGTCACCGGCAGCCTCGCCGAGACCGGCTCAAGCTCCGCCC
>KL569121.1:54940-55173 GCA_000715635.1 Streptomyces violaceus
TCAAGCTCCGCCCTGCCGATGATCAGCCTCGTCGGCGGTGCCGCGGTCGTCGCCGGTGCCGGTGCGATCTTCGTGGTGCGTCGCCGCAAGGCCGGTGTCGAGGCGTAACACGCCAGAGCTTTACGCAAGACGGAAGAGGGACCTGCGCTCGGAGGGGGGCGCAGGTCCCTCTTCTCTGTGCCTGCTTCGGTTACTTCTTCGGCGGCACCGCGGGCATGCCCAGGAACGGCAGC
>KL569121.1:55421-56874 GCA_000715635.1 Streptomyces violaceus
GGAACGGCAGCCGCAGCGCGCCGAACGCGTCCGCCGGGACCGCCGGGGACTTGGGCTCGACCGGCTGGAGACGTTCGTAGGCCGCGCCCTGCCGCGGCCGGAGGTCGGGCTCGCCCTTGTTGGGCCAGTACGACATCGCCCGCTCGGCCTGGGCGGTGATGGTGAGGGACGGGTTGACGCCCAGGTTGGCGGAGACCGCGGCGCCGTCGACCACCGAGATGCCGGAGTGGCCGTAGAGGCGGTGGTACGGGTCGATCACGCCGGTCTCGCGGGAGGCGCCGATGGGGCAGCCGCCCAGGAAGTGGGCGGTGAGGGGGGTGCCCATCAGTTCGCCGACGTTCGAGCCCGCGAAGCCGTTGATCTCGGCGGCCAGTGCCGAGGCGCTCTCCGTGGCGGCCTTGATCTGCTTGGGGTTGGGGGCGCCGTGACCCTGGCGTGCGGTGAGCAGGCCGCGGCCGGCGCCCGACGGTTTCAGGTACGTCGTCAGGGAGTTGTCCAGCGACTGCATCACCAGGCCGATGATGGTCCGCTCCGACCAGCGGCGGTTGGACAGGGAGCGCAGCACCAGCATGGGGTGTTTCGCCGCGTGGGCGAGGAATCCCAGGACCCGCGAGGTGCCCGAGGCGCCGCGGGCGTAGGGGACCTGGAGGATGGACAGGCCGCCCATCGAGTTGGAGCCCTTGCCGTAGCGGACCGGCTCGATATGGGTGTTCTCGTCCGGGTGGATCGAGGACGTGATGGCCACGCCCCGGGTGAAGTCGGCCTTCCGGGCGCCGTGGGCCTTGCGGTAGCGCCGGTCGTCGGTCTGGGCGCCGACCAGTGCCTCGGAGTTGGTGCGGGTCAGCTCGCCCAGCTTGTCGGAGATGTAGGGCAGCTGGCCGCCCGCCTTCATGCGGTGCAGCAGGGTCTGGGTGCCGTAGGTGCCGGCCGCGAGGACGACCTTGCGGGCCGTGTAGGTCCGGCCCTTCGCCTTGCGGCGGTCGTCGGTGGGGAGCGTGGCTACTGCGTACCCGCCGCGCGAGTCGTCGGTGACCGAGACGACGGTCGTCAGGGGGTGCACGACCGCGCCGGCCTTCTCGGCCAGGTGCAGATAGTTCTCGTTGAGGGTGTTCTTCGCGCCGTGGCGGCAGCCGGTCATGCACTCGCCGCACTCCGCGCAGGCCCGGCGGGCCGGGCCGGCGCCGCCGAAGTACGGGTCGGGCACCTCCTGGCCCGGCTTCGCCTTCGCGGTGCCGTCGGCGTCCTCGCCGTCGCCGAAGAAGACGCCGACCGGGGCGAGATGGAAGGAGTCGCCGCAGCCCATGCGCTCCGCGGCGGCCTTCAGGTGCACGTCGGACGGGGTCATGGTCGGGTTGAGCCGCACGCCCAGCATGCGCCGGGCCTGGTCGTAGAACGGCTTCAGCTCGTCCTGCCAGTCCGTGATGTCCCGCCACTGCGGGTCCTCGAAGAACGG
>KL569121.1:57042-60685 GCA_000715635.1 Streptomyces violaceus
CGGGTCCTCGAAGAACGGCTTCGGCGGGACGTAGAGGGTGTTGGCGTAGTTGAGGGAGCCGCCGCCGACGCCCGCGCCCGCCAGGACCATGACGTTGCCCAGCAGGTGGATGCGCTGGATGCCGTACATGCCGAACTTGGGGGCCCAGAGGTAGTTCTTGAGGTCCCAGGAGTTCTTGGGGAGGGACTCGCGGGTGAAGCGGCGGCCGGCTTCCAGGACGCCGACTTTGTAGCCCTTTTCTGTGAGGCGCAGGGCGGTTACGGAGCCGCCGAAGCCGGAGCCTACGACGATGACGTCGTAGTCATGAACGTCCTGAGGCACGTGTTCTCCTCGTTGAGTTTCGCGTGCGGGCCGTCAGTGGTTGATCGCGCAGTTCCCCGCGCCCCTAAAACATCACCGGAACCGGAATGCCTTCATCAGGCGGAGACTGCGGCTCATGAACTGGGCGTACTTCTCGTCGTCCATGCCGAGGGAGGGGGCCATCGGGAGAACCCTCTGGTGGGCGACCGTCTGGGCCTCGGTGTACTTGAGGATGCCCTCGGAGCCGTGGCGGCGGCCGAGGCCGGAGTCCTTCATGCCGCCCATGGGCGACTGGACGCTGCCGTACGCGGGGGCGTAGCCCTCGTTGATGTTGACCGTGCCGGTGCGCAGGCGGGCGGCGACCTCCTGGCCGCGGCGGCCGTTCTTCGTCCAGACCGAGGAGTTCAGGCCGTACGCCGTGGCGTTGGCGCGCTCGATGACCTCGTCCTCGTCCTTGAAGCGGTAGATCGAGACGACCGGGCCGAAGGTCTCCTCGGTGCAGACGGACATCTCCGTTTCGACCCCGTCGAGGATCGTGGGCTCGAAGAAGTACGGGCCGATGTCCGGGCGGGCCGTCCCGCCGGCGAGGACCTTGGCGCCCTTGGCAACCGCCTCTTCCACGTGCCGCGTGACGGTCTCGAGCTGGCGTTCGCCGACCAGGGAGCCCATGTCGGCGCCGTACGCCAGCGACCTGCCGAGGCGCATCGTCCTCGTACGGGCGGCGAAGCGCTCCAGGAAGGCGTCCGCGACGGACTCGTGGACGTACAGCCGCTCGATGGAGATGCAGAGCTGGCCGGCTGAGGAGAAGCAGGCGCGGACTGCACCGGCCGCCGCCTTCTCGATGTCGGCGTCCTCCAGCACCAGCATGGCGTTCTTGCCGCCGAGTTCGAGGGAGACCCCGACCAGCCGGGCGGCGGCGCCCTGGGCGACCTCGCGGCCGGTGCGGGTGGAGCCGGTGAAGGAGACGTAGTCGGCGTGCCGGACGACCTCCGGGCCGACGACCGGGCCGTCGCCGAGGACGACCTGGAAGACATCGGCGGGCAGGCCGGCCTCGATGAGCAGGTCACGGGCCCACAGGGCGGTGAGGCAGGTCTCCGTGTCCGGCTTCATGACGACCGCGTTGCCCGCCACGAAGGCCGGGATCGCGTCGCCGACCGACAGCTCCAGGGGGTAGTTCCAGGGGGCGATCTGGCCGATCACGCCGCGCGGGTGGCGCAGCTCGGTGACCTTGGTGAGGGTCGGCATGGCACCGGCGTGCCGCTTGGGCCGGAGGTAGGCGGGGGCCTTGCGGCCGTAGTGCCGGGCGGCGACCGCGACGGCCTGGACCTCCTCGTGGGCGTGCAGGCGGGCCTTGCCGGTCTCCAGCTGGATCAGGTCGAGCACCTCGGCCTGGCGCTCCAGCACCAGGTCGTGGAAGCGGAGCAGGACGGCGGCGCGCTGCCGTACGGGCGTCTGCGCCCACACGGCCTGGGCGGTGCGGGCCAGTTCGTAGGCCTTCGCCACGTCCTCGGGCGTCGACTCGGGGAGGTCGGCCAGCTTCTCGCCGGTGAACGGCGTGTGGTTGGCGGTGCGACCGGAGCCGACCACGCCCTTGGTGAGCTGGGCGATCAGCTCGGGGGTGACCACGTCGGCGGCGGTGCGGGCGCCCTGAGGGGCGGGGGCGAGGGGGTTCGTGCCGGTCTGTGCCGTGCCGGTCTTCTCCGGGGCGTGCGCGTCCGTCATGAGGCGCAGGGTATGCCCCGGCGGAGGCTTTGGGTACCCGTCGGTAATACGGCTTCACCGACTGCACACACGACGCCAGTGGCTGCTGGCAACAAACGCGCTGATCAGGGCGTTGTGCGGTGACAGTCGGTGTAATTCAGCCTTTTACGATCCCGTCTACGATCCCGTGCCGACCTCGAGCCGGTCCCGGGCGCCCTGGAACACCGAGGTGCCTTCCTCCTCCTCCGGCGTGCCTCTGGGCATGTCGACGCGCAGTTCGTACATGCGGTCGTCGCCGGTGCGGATCAGCACGCGCGTGACCCGCCTGGGGCCCTCGTCCGCGTGGTAGGTGGTGTCGGCGAGGGCGGCCTCGTAGCCCTGGACGCCGGTGCGGGTGTACCGCGTGTCCCCCCGGACAACGGGTGCGTTCCGGGCCTGGTCCATCGGGGAGCCCGGGGCCCGGTCCCAGAGGAGGAGGCGGACCTGGACCGTGCCGCCCCGTTCGTCGCCGTAGAGCACGGTGCGGGGCTGGTCGGTCGCGCTGCCGGTCCGGTCGAGTTCGCGGTAGTGGCGCGGGAGATGGAGGACGGCCCTCAGATCCGGATCGTGGTGCGGGGTCCAGGTGTCCGTCGCCTCGGCGGCCTGTTCGGCGCTCTCCGCGCCGCCGGCGCCGTGGACGTGGGTGGCGGCGGCGCCTATGCCGCCGGCGAGCAGTGCGCTGAGGAGGGCGAGGGGGGCGGGGCGGAGGAGGCTCTGGCGCTTGAGGGGTGCGGGGTCCTGCCGCTGTGCCGGGTCCTGCCGCTGTGCGGGGTCCTGCCGCTGTGCGGGGCCGGCCTCCGGCGGTTCGGCGCTCTCCTCGGGCGGCGGCGGGCCGGCGTCCTGCGTGAACTCCCGTATGCGCTCGGCCTCCTGAGGCTCCCCGGCCGCCGTCGGCCCCGCCACCGCTTCCAGTTCCCTCGCGACCTCTTCGGCGTCCGGCCGCTGGTCGGGGTCGTGCGCCAGCAGCCGGACGATCAGCGGCCCGAGCGGTCCGGCCTGCTCCGGTTCGGGCGGCTCGGCGGCGCGGATCGCGGCGCGTGTGGCCTCCGGCGTGGTGCGGCTGAACGGGGACGAGCCCGCCACGGCGGCGTACAGCAGGACACCCAGGGACCACAGGTCGGAAGCGGGCCCGGCGATACGGCCGGACATCCGCTCGGGGGCGACGAACTCCGGCGAGCCGCCGAACTCCCCACCGCCCGTGCGGGACTCCTCGCCCTGGACATGGGCCATGCCGAAGTCGGTGAGGACGACGCGCCGGCCTGGGCCGAGCAGCACATTGGCGGGCTTCACGTCCCGGTGCACGATGCCGACGGAGTGCGCGGCGCGCAGGGCACCGAGGACGGCGAGGCCGATCCGGGCCGCTTCGCGCGCGTCGACGGGACCGCGTCGGAGCGTCTCGTGCAGGGACTCGCCCTGGACCGACTCCATGACGATCCAGGGGAGTCCGTCCAGCGCCTCGGCCGCGTCGAGCTCGTCGGGGCCCGAAGGGCGCAGGCCCTCGTCCCGCATCTCCGCCTCGACGACCACGTCGTGGATGGTGACGGCGGCGGGATGGTCGACGCGGGCGGCGGCCCGGGCCTCACGGTGGAGCCGGTGGGCCGCC
>KL569121.1:60902-62483 GCA_000715635.1 Streptomyces violaceus
GGCGGCCCGCCGGTGGCTCTCGTCCTCCGGGCCGCCCGGCAACCGGGGCTGTCTGACGGCGACTTCACGCTGTACGAGCTCGTCCCGGGCCCGCCAGACGGTGCCCGTCCCGCCGGAGCCGATGCGCTCGATCAGCCGGTAGCGCCCACCGATCAGCCGGCCCCGAGCGCCCGTCCCGCCCCCGTCGTTGCTCATGCCCCATCAGTACCGTGCGGGGCGGGCGGTTGTCGACGCGGGTGATTTCCAGGGGTGTTGAAGGCGCGGGTGATTTCCGGGGGTGTTGAAGGCGCGGGTGGTTTCCGGGGGCGTTGGAGGCGCGGGTTCAGGTCCCGTCGATGTCCAGGTTCGCGATCGCCGTGCTCGCCACCTCACGTCCGCGCTCGGTGAAGTCGCCCTTGCCCGGGTAACTGACGGTGAGCTTGTACATGTCGCCGCCGGCAGTCCTGTAGTAGAACATCCGGAGCTCGCGGGGACGGGGGTTCTCGCTGTCGTCGGTGTCGTAGGAGACGGTGTTCTCGGCGGCCTTCCTGTCTCTGTAGGTGGTCACCCTGGGGTTCGTCTTCGGGTCCTTCGGCATGTCCAGGTCGTAGCTGCCGCTGTCCTTGAATCCGCTGTCGTCGTCGTACATCTCGGCGGCCGCGGAGCCCGCTATGTTCCTGCCGGTGTCCTCCGCCTTCTTGTCGAGGGTCAGGCCGATCCAGATGCTGCCGCTCCAGTCGGTGTACGTGACCCAGTGCCCCTGGTCCCTCTCCCGGTCGGGCACGGTCCGCCGGTACTCGTCGGGGACGGCCAGCGACGCGGCGAGGCTCTTCTCCTGCTTGGTCTGCCAGCCGTCGGGCAACGGCCCGGCGAACGGGTCCGCGATGACCAGGTACGCCGTCACCGCCGCCGCCACGACCGCCGCGCCGAGTCCGGTCCACGCCCCGCGGCCGAGCCGGATGCCCCGGCCGACGGCGCCCTGGCCCGTGACCTGCACGACCTGTGTGGGCTGAGCGGCGGGCGGGTTCGCGGCCGACTCCAGCCGGGCGCGCACCTGTGCGGCGTTCGGGCGGCGGGCCGGGTCCTTGTGCAGCAGGCCCGTGATGACCTCGGCGAGCGGGCCCGGGGCGGAGGCGGGCGGCGCCGGCGTGGCGTTGAGGACGGACTGGAGCGTGGCGGGGGTGTTGCTGCGGCGGAACGGCGAGACGCCCTCCGTCGCCGCGTACAGCACCACGCCCAGGGACCACAGGTCGCTGGCCGGGCCCGGGCGCTGGCCCAGCACCCGCTCCGGCGCGATGTACTCGGGCGAGCCGACGAAGCCGCCGGTGTCGGTCAGGTTGGTCTCGCCCTCGATCTGGGCGATGCCGAAGTCCGTGAGGACGACCCGGTCGTACCGGCCGAGCAGCACGTTGTCCGGTTTCACATCGCGGTGCAGGATGCCCGCAGCGTGCGCGGCCTCCAGCGCGCCGAGCACCTCCAGGCCGATCCGGGCCGCCTCGCGCGCGGACAGAGTGCCCTCCTGGAGCGCGTCGCCCAGCGACCGGCCCCGCACCAGCTCCATCACGATCCACGGCTGGTCGTCCACGACCGCCACGTCGTGGA
>KL569121.1:62706-63391 GCA_000715635.1 Streptomyces violaceus
TCGTGGACGTCGCCCACCGCCGGGTGGTCGAGCCGGGCCGCGGCACGCGCCTCACGACGCATGCGCTCGAAGGCATTGGCGCGTTCGCGTTCGGGAAGATGATCCGGTACACGGGGCTCCTTGACGGCGACCTCCCGGTCCACCGTCTCGTCCTTGGCCCGCCACACCGTGCCCATGCCGCCGTGCCCGAGCTTGGCGATCAGCCGGTAACGCCCGGCGATGAGGCGCCCGGTACCGGGATCCTCGGCCGTTTCCGTCGCCGCCGGTGCCGCGGCCGCCGACCGGGGCGGCACGACCTGGGTGGGCGTCGCGTACGGGTTGCCCGGTATCGGCGCCGACGGATTGGGCGGTTGCAGAACGAAACTTGTTGGCTCATCGGCCCCGGCTCGAGATCCCCCGTCGCTGCTCATGAGGTCATCCATATCGCGCCAAGCGCTTACGTATCCACAGCGGACGCGAACCGGTCACAGACCCGTGACCCTGGCTGGGGCTTATCTCCCCTTTGTGCCGGTAGGGGAGCTGACCGGGGTGGTCGTGGGTGCGGGGGCGCTCGGGGACGAGGGCCGGGTCGTGGGCGTCTCGGGAGCCGAACTCGTCGGCTTGGGGCCTCCTCCCGGCTCGCCGCCCTCGTCCATGAGCAGCGCCGCCGCGGACACCCCCGCCCCCGCCATCGCGGCGACCAGCA
>KL569121.1:63607-67540 GCA_000715635.1 Streptomyces violaceus
CAGAGATGTGTATAAGAGACAGGCCGGCCTCGCGGTGCGTCCCGGACCGTCGGCGCGTACCCGGGCGGCGGTGCCTCCGGCGTCCGGCCCGTGTCGCGAAAGGCCCGCAGCATCCGCTCCGCCCGGTCCGCGTCCAGCCGCCGGTCCGGATCGCGTTCGAGCAGGCCCTGTACGACGGGCAGGAGCGGCGCGGCCTGCGCGGGTGGCCGGATCTCGGCGGCGACGACCGCGTGCAGGATGCCGCCCAGCGAGTCGCGGCGGAACGGCGACTCGCCGCTGAGGGCCGCGCACAGCAGCGCGCCCAGCGACCACAGGTCGGACTCGGGCCCGGTCCGGGCTCCGGACATCCGCTCGGGCGCGGTGTACTCGGGCGAGCCGACGAAGGAGTTGTTCTCGGTGAGGGTGGGGGTCCCGGCGACCTGGGCGATGCCGAAGTCGGTCAGCAGGACGCGGTCGGTGCCGGCCTCCAGCAGCACGTTGTCCGGCTTGAGGTCGCGGTGCAGCACACCGGCCGCGTGCGCGGCGCTCAGCGCGCCGAGCAGGGCGATGCCGATGCGGGCCGCTTCGGAGGCGTCGACCGGGCCATGGTGGGCGAGCCGGTCGGCGAGCGAGCCGCCCTCGATCAGCTCCATGACGATGTACGGGCGTTCGTCGTCCTCGACGACGTCATGGACCACGATGATGTGCGGATGGCTCAGCTGGGCGACCGCCCGGGCCTCGCGCAGCGTACGGTCCCGCTGCCGGCGCGCCTCCGCCGCGGAGAGCGTCTGGTCGTAGGGGAGTTCCTTGACGGCCACGCCCCGGCCGAGCAGCTGGTCGGTCGCCCGCCACACCACTCCCATGCCACCGCGCCCGAGTCTCTCCTCGAACCGGTAGCGGCCCGCGATGACACGCGTGTTGTGCCCCTCGGTCCCCATGCGGCAATCATGCCCCACCGGACGGATCGGCTCCGGGGCCGCGGCCGCGGGTGGCCGAAACAGACGGCCCGCGTCAGAAGGGCTCCGCGCCGGGAGGCCCTTGCGTCAGGAGGTCTTCTCCTGCCAGCCCTGGAGCAGCGAGGTGAACTGCTTGCGCGCCTTCGCCCAGTCCTGCGCGGGCGAGGACATGTAGAGCGCGTACTCGGTGCCGTCGCGGGCGACGTACGTCTCCTCGATGGCGCGGCGCGGGCCGGGGAACGGGGTGTCCTTCGCCCGCGCGGTCCAGGTGTACTCCCACAGGGCGCCGCCCCGGTCACGGTAGACGTTGCGCTCCAGCGTGATCCGCTTGTAGTCGACCAGATCCTGGATCTGCTGCTCCAGGTCGAGCTGGTGCGCGTACGGGTCGGCGAAGTCCGGGGAGGTGTCGATGGCGATGCGCACGAAGTGCCGGCCGCCGTCGGGCGTGTAGTCGATCTGCTTGAGCTCGCCCTGCGGGCCGAAGGGCTTGCGCTTCCAGCCCTTGGGCAGGGAGAGGCTGAAACCCGCGGGATCGTCGTGGCGGACCCAGCTGTCGGGAACCGATCCCCCGGGCTGCCGCGTGCTCGTGGGACTCGCCGGGCCGGCGGCGCCGCCCGGCGTCTGCCGGCCCTCGTTCCACTGCTGGAGCACCACGGCGGTGGTCCCGCCGATGATGGCCGCGAGCGCGACGACGAGGGCGAGCGTGCGCAGCCGGCGGCGCCGGCCCGAACCGGTCTGCTGCGGCCCGGACCGCTGCGGACCCATCGCCGTCGGACCGACCGTGGTGGGACCGGTCGTCGGATGGCCGGCGACGGGGGTCCCGGACGTCGGCGTCCCGGGGGCCGGGGCACCGGTGGCGGGGGTGCCGGACAGCGGCGGAAGCGGCGTCCGGGTGTGCGACCCGGAGCCGGTGCCGGACGGTCCCGCGCCCCTGCCCGGACCGGTCGTGCCCACGCCCGTGCCCGTCGTGCCCATGCCGTTGTGGACGTCCCGGTACGGCGTCCCCCCGTACTGCGTCGGGACGTACGCCTGTGCCCCGTTCGGCCGCCGTCCCTCCGCCGCCTCGGCGAGCATCTGCTCGGCCTCGGACGCGTCGGGCCGGGTGGCCGGATCCTTGCGCAGCAGGGCGTTGATGACGGGCTCGAGCGGACCGGCGTGCTGCAGCTGGGCGGCCTCTTCCTCGACCACCGCCTGCATGGTGGTCAGCGGGGTGGTGCGGCGGAACGGCGACCGGCCCTCCACCGCCGTGTAGAGCGTCGCGGCGAGCGCCCACAGGTCGGAGGACGGGCCCGGGTCGTGGCCGCGCACCCGCTCGGGCGCCAGGTAGTCGACGGAGCCGACGACCTCTCCGGTCCGTGTGATGGTCGTGTCGCCCTCGATCTGGGCGATGCCGAAGTCGGTGAGCAGGACCCGTCCGTCGCGGCCGAGGAGGACGTTGCCCGGCTTGACGTCGCGGTGCAGGACACCGGCGGTGTGCGCGGCGCGCAGGGCACGCAGCACCCAGAGGCCGACGCGTGCCGCCTCGCGCGGCTCGACGCGTCCCTCCTCCTTGACCGCGTCGGCCAGCGAGCGGCCCTCGACCAGCTCCATCACGATCCACGGACGGCCGTCGTGCTCCAGCACGTCGTGCACCGTGACCACCGCCGAGTGGTTGATCCGGGCGGCGGCCCGCGCCTCCGCCCGGGTGCGTGCGAGGAGGATGGCCTGCTCGCTCTCGGAGACGTAGAGGGCTGCCGTCAACTCCTTGATGGCGACGGACCGGTGCAGCACCTCGTCATGGGCGCGCCACACCCGGCCCATGCCGCCGCTGCCGATGGAGTCGGCGAGCCGGTAGCGGCCCGCGACGAGCTGGCCCTGCATCTGATTCACGTTGCCCCGCAATGGTCTTGACAGGGTCAGCGTAAGGACCCGCCCTTCCTCAGGGAACAAGCGGGGTACCACGGTGACCGCACTGTGACGGTTGTCGCCTGTCGGGACGCGAGGCAACCAGAGGTTGAACTACCCCGTACAGGCGGCGCGCCGGGCGCTCAGCCCGTCGCCTTGTAGGTCGCCGCCGCCTGCTCGTACAACCGCGTCACCTCGTCCCGCTCGGCCTCCGGCCCGCGCACCTGGACCACGTGGTACCGCCCGTCGACCAGCATCGCGAGGTTGCGCACATACAGCTCGCCCCCGTCGCCGCCGGTCCAGGTGAACTGCCCCTCGGCCATGGTCCGCCCGCCCACCTCGATCGTCTTCAGCCCGGTGGAGGTGGCCCAGCTGGAGTCGCGGTAGGGCTGCAACTCGCGCTCCCTCTCCCGCTGGTAGGCCATCGGATCGCTGCCGAACTCGGCGGCGCTGTCCCGGCCCGGTACGACGATGAGCTCGAAGTCGCCCTTCGCGTAGACGACCTGACCGCTGCCGTTCCGCGGGGTGCGGTCCCAGCCCTTGGCGACGGCGACCTGGAACCCTGCCGAGTCCTTGCGCAGGGTGAAGCCGTCGCCGACATCGGGGCCGGCGGTCTGTGTCTCTGCGGAACCGGCCGATGTCGACGGGCTCTTCTCCGGCTCGGGCGACGTCTGGTCGGGCCGGGGCTCGCTGCTGGCGTCCGGCTCGGGCACCTGGCTGACCTCACCGGCGGAGCCGGTGCGGTCCGTGCCGTCCGTGCCTTCTGCGCCGTCGGTCTTCGACTTGGGCATGAAGAGCATGGCGTAGGCGATCGCGGCGGCCATCACGAGCAGGACCAGCAGGAGCAGGGTGCGGCCGAGGCGGCTCGGCGACCGGGACTCGCGCTTGGCCCGTTTGTGCCGCCCGTGGTGGGCGGGCAGCCCGGCCTTGCGCCTGCGCACGAGCTCGCCCCGGCGGCGTACGACGGGCAGCCGGCTCGCGTCGGCGGGCGGCGCCGCGACGACGTGCACCCCGGCCTCCGGCTCGGGCGCCGAGCGTACGAGCGAGCGCAGCCAGCCGCGCAGTTCCTCGAAGTCGAGGCGCTCGGTGGGGTCCTGACGCAGCAGCGACTCCA
>KL569121.1:67710-68103 GCA_000715635.1 Streptomyces violaceus
GGTCCTGACGCAGCAGCGACTCCACGACCGGCCGCAGCGGCCCGCACTCCTCGGCGTACGCGGGCGGTTCGGCGCACACCATCTGCACCAGCTCGGCCGTCGACTCCTCCGGGTAGGGCGCATGCCCCTGTACGGCCCTGAAGAGCAGCGCGCCGAGCGCCCACAGGTCGGTCGCGGGACCGATCGGGGCGGCCAACTGCCAGTTCTCGTGCACGGGTCCGGCCTGCTCGGGCGCCCAGCGCTCGGTCACGGGACCCACCACGGCCATCCGCGCCTGCCGCGCCCGCTCGGCGGCCAGGGCCGTGGCCGGGCCGCGCCGGGGTGCGGGGGTGTCGGCGACCAGTTCGTCCCACCGGGCGGGCGAACCCTGGGCGGCGGGGTCCGAGGCCGGCG
>KL569121.1:68315-68717 GCA_000715635.1 Streptomyces violaceus
GGCGTGGCACCGTGCCAGGCGGTCGTCCGGGGGGCGCCGCCCACGCCGTAGGGGCCGGCTGTCCGGCCCGGCGGGGCCGCACCGGGTGCCGTGCCCTGACCGGGGATGTACGGCGACTGCGCAGAGCCGTTGCTGTGGGGCGCGGGGCCGGTGTCCGGGGCGGACCGGGCACCGGGCAGTGCGGCCCGCCCGCCCTCCTGTGCCTCCTGGACCCGAGCGGCGGCCCGGGCACCCGCCCGGTAGGCCGCGATCGCCCCGGCTCGCGCGACCCGTGGGTCACCGCTGTCGTCCACACCCCTGCGGGCCGGCACGGCCGGGCCCCCGCCCGTCGTGTCACCCCCGGCCGTGGGCAGTCCCCTGGCCTCCCGCGCCTCTATGGCGGCTCGCCGCGCGGCCTCGGGA
>KL569121.1:68940-70294 GCA_000715635.1 Streptomyces violaceus
ACCTCGGGATCGGCCGCGGGACCGAGGCCGGCCGGGGCGCCGCCACCCGGACCTCCGACGGCACCACCGCCGCCCTCGTGGCCCGGCCCCTGCTCAAGCTCTTCGGACGCCGGAACCGGGTCGTACCCGCACAGCGCCTCCTCCGCCGCGCCCACCGCGAGACCGGTCAGCATCACCCGGCCGTCGTCGCAGACGAGCACCGTCCGCGCGGTGACGTTCCGGTGCACCCAGCCGTGGGCGTGCAGCACCCGCAGCGCCATGAGGACGTCGGAAGCGACCTCGGCGGCCCGGTACGGCGTCAGCGGCTTCTCGGCGAGCAGCGCCGCCAGCGGACGCGCGGCCACCAGCTCACTGACGATCCACAGCGAACCGCCCTCGGCGAACACGTCGAAGACCTGGTCGAGCCGCGGATGGTCGGGAATGGCCGCGGCGGCCTGCGCGGCGTCGACCGCGCGCCGTACCACCGGGTCCGCGGGCCGCCGGAGGCCCGGACGCGCGCCGGGCCGCCGCGCACCGCCGTCACGGGCGGTGAAGCCGTCGGGCAGTCCCTCCGCGTCGAGGACCTCCGCCTCGACCACCTCCGGCAACGGCACCTGCCTGACCAGGACTTCCTGTCCGCTGTAGGTGTCGAAGGCCCGGGTCTCGGTGAGTTCGTACTCGTCGGACGGCGGCAGCGGCAGGCGGTAGCGGTCGGCGAGTACCCGGCCCGCGTAGTCGTCCACGTTGCCTCCCCCGTCAGCCCGATCGGTCACATCCGCTCGCCCCACGGTCCGTTCCGGCTGCGCACGGACCGCAAATATTTACGATACGTGCCGCAGGCAACCCGCATTGGGGGGATGCCAGATCTGCCTCCCCAAACCCGGGGACGCTCATGCTCAGGACTTGGGTTCGAAGGTCTTGGTCAGCGTCGCCCACGTGTCCTTGCGCGACTTACCGTCCCAGTCGGCCGCCTTCGCCGTGTACATCAGCGCGTAGCCCTGGGATTCGTCGACGACAAACCCGCGGTCGATGGTCCGGTACTTCGTCCCGCTCTCCCTGTAGGTGAACTCCCAGTCGGCCGTGTTCCAGCCGCGGTAGTCCACCTTCTTTATGCGGATCCTCTTGTACTCCGCGCGCTGCATGTAGCTTTCCTGGCTCTTCCAGTCCGCCACCGGGTCGCCCTTGGGCGTGGACGTCCAGGCGATGAGCAGCTTCTGCCCGTCGGGCCCGGTGAACCGGTCGCCGGCGGAGCCCGTGGACTGGAACTTCCACCCCTTCGGCAGGCCGATCGAGTACCCCTGGTTCCCCTGGTGAGTCGACGCCGCCGCGGTGCCCTTTCCGGTGGCCCCGCCCTTCCCGTCGCCGGCCGATCCGC
>KL569121.1:70471-73443 GCA_000715635.1 Streptomyces violaceus
AGAGATGTGTATAAGAGACAGGTGTTCGAGGCGGGCCCCGACGGCGCGGGCTGCGTCGCGGTGTTGTCGGGTCGCGTGCCGCCCTTCTCGTCGCCCTTGGTGTCGGCGGTGCCCGACGCGGTGGCGACGGTCTTGCCGCCGCTCTCGCCCGAGGCCCCCTTCGAGCCCTTGCCGTCCCCGCTGAACGCGATGGTGAGCACGGTGGCGATCACGGCGAGCACCACGACGACCCCGATGATCAACAGCGTCCGTCGCGGCACCACGTCGGTGAGCGGCGCCCGGGGCACGGGCCGGGGCGGCAGGTCCGGCGGCGGCACGACGGGCCACCCCGAACTCCGTCCCCCGGACGTCGTCTTCGCGTCCTTCGCGCCCCGCTCACCGGACTGGGCAGCCGCCCCCGAGTCCGGCTTCGAATCCGACTGCGACACGGACGCACTGGCGCCCCCGGCGGCCGCCTCGTCCTTCGGTCCGGAAGCGGCCTCGGCGTCCTCGGTCTTGGTACGGGTCGCGGCCGACGCCCCGGCCGGTCCGGCCGCGGCCTTGCGCACGGAGCGCAACGCCCCGCGCAGCCGCTCCCCGGCCTCCTCGCCCCGCTTGCTCCCGGCACCCGCCGAACTTCCCTTGCCCGAACGCTTGTCCGGCTGCGTCGGCAGCGGCACGACCTTCGTCGCGTCCATCGGCTCCGGCTCGGCCGTCTCCGGCGCGTGGATGACCGAGTTCAGCATCTTCCGGGCGCCCGCGTCGTCGAGCCGCTTGGCGGGGTCCTTGGTGAGCAGCCCGTGGATGACGTCCTTCAGCGGGCCCGCGTTCTTCGGCTCCTCCAGCGGCTCGGTCATCACCGCGGTGAGGGTCGCTATGGCCGACCCCTTGTCGTACGGCGGCGCCCTCCACCGACGCGTACAGCAGCCCGCCGAGCGACCACAGGTCGGCGGCCGGGCCCGGCTTGTGCCCGCGGGCCCGCTCCGGGGAGATGTAGGAGGGCGCACCGACGAGCATGCCGGTCGAGGTGATGGACGGGTCGCCCTCGACCTGGGCGATACCGAAGTCGGTGAGCACGACCCGGCCGTCCTCAGAGATCAGCACGTTCGACGGCTTCACGTCGCGGTGCAGGATGCCCTCGCGGTGCGCGGACCGCAGCACGTCGAGGACGGCGAGTCCGACCTCCGCGGCCCGCTTCGGCTCGAGGAGGCCGTCCTCCCGGATGACCTCGGCGAGCGACTTGCCCTCGACGAGCTCCATCACGATCCAGGGCCGGTCGTCCTCCTGGACCACGTCGAAGACGGTCACGGCGCTGTTGTTGCGGATCCGCGCGATCGCCTTGGCCTCGCGCAGCGTCCGCGTGATCAGCCGCCGCTTCTCCTCCTGGTCGATGTTCGTCGGGAACCGCAGCTCCTTGACGGCGACCGTCCGCCCCAGCGTCTCGTCCTGGGCACGCCACACGGTGCCCATGCCCCCGCGGCCGAGCACCTCGCCCAGCCGGTAGCGCCCCGCCAGGAGACGCTCCCTGTTGTCCTGACGAGTGTCCTGACGAGATGTGCCCGCCGCCCGCTCCGCCTCCGACATGCGTCCCCTCATACAACCCGCCCTGACAGAGCCTCCATTGTCTCTCACCCGACAAGTGCCCCGTGCCCAGGGGCCCCCTGGGCACGGGGCACCGGGCCCGGCCACCCGGAACCCGGGTGTGCCGCGCCCCGCGCCGCCTTGCATGATGGGCCCTGACGAGGGAGGAGTCCGCATGCCGCCGCTTCGGACCTTGCTGGCCCTGCCGGTGTCCGTCGCCCTCCTCGGCCTGCCCCCGGCCGACTCCTCGGCCCTTTCGGCCCCGCCCACGGACGCGGTGCTGCCGCTGCTCGTGACCCGCGGCAAAGCTCCCGCCGCGGCCCTGCTCGCCCGGGAGGGACGCACCACCCGTTATGCCCACGCCGGTCCCGGAATCACCCGGTCGGACCATTTCCGCGCCGGCAGCATCACGAAGACGTTCATCGCGACGATCGTGCTGCAACTGGCGGCCGAGCACCGGCTGTCGCTGTCCGACACGGTGGAGCGGCACCTGCCCGGCCTGGTGCGGGGAGCGGGCAACGACGGCCGCGCGCTGACCCTGCGCTCCCTGCTCACTCACACCAGCGGCCTGTACGACTTCACCGCGGCCACCGGCGGAACGGCACCCGTCACACCCCGTCAGGCCGTACGCCTCGCACTCACCCACCCTCCGGCCGCGCGCGGCCGCTTCTCCTACTCGAACACCAACTACGTCCTGCTCGGCCTGGTCATCCAGCAGATCACCGGCGACTCGTACGCCACGGAGGCCGAGCGCCGCATCATCACTCCCCTGCGTCTGACGGGCACCTCCTTCCCCGGCTCCCGCTCCTCGCTGCCCTCTCCGCACGGCCGCGCCTACGCCGCCGACGGAACCGACGTCACCGATCTCGACCCGCGGGTGGCCGGCGCCGCGGGCGAGCTGGTGACCACGCTCGCCGATCTGGACCGCTTCTACGCGGCCCTGCTCGACGGCAGGCTGCTGCCCCCGGACCGGCTGCGCGAGATGCTCGACACCCGTGCCGCACACGGCGCGTACGGCATGGGTCTGTTCCCCGAGAAACTTCCGTGCGGCACCACGGTGTGGGGGCACGACGGGCACATATCCGGCAGCTACGTGCGCACCGCGGCCACCGTCGACGGCCGGCGTGTCGTCACCGTCCGCGTGAACACGGACGCGATCGCCGATCCCGACCTCGAACCCGCGGTGCTCGCGGCCGAGTTCTGCCCCCGCACCCCGTAGAACGACCGGGCCCCGAACGGAGATCCCCGTTCACGACACTCGTTCGAGTGACGGTGCCTACGGGGCCCGATGTGCCTACCGGGGCTCGATGTGCCTACCGGGGCACGATGTCCGGCGCCCCCAACCGCGCCGCGTCCGCCGTGAGGTCATCGGGCTGCCGCTGCGACTCCCGCTCGGCCTCCACCCGCTTCTG
>KL569121.1:73639-75653 GCA_000715635.1 Streptomyces violaceus
AGGTCATCGGGCTGCCGCTGCGACTCCCGCTCGGCCTCCACCCGCTTCTGGTAGTGCTCGACCTCGCGCTCGATCTGGTCCTTGTCCCAGCCGAGCACGGGCGCCATCAGCCCGGCGGCGTCCCGTGCGCTGCGGCTGCCCCGGTCGAAGGTCTCGATCGAGATGCGCGTCCGACGGGTCAGCACGTCGTCCAGATGCCGCGCCCCCTCGTGCGAGGCCCCGTACACGATCTCGGCGCGCAGGTAGTCGTCGGCCGCCGACAGGGGCTCACCCAGCGACGGGTCCTCTGCGATCAGCTCCAGGAGCTCCTCGGTCATCGTCCCGTACCGGTTCAGCAGGTGCTCCACCCGCACCACATGGAGTCCGGTCCGGGCGGCGATCCGCGCCCGCGCGTTCCACAGCGCCCGGTAGCCCTCGGCCCCCACCAGCGGCACGTCCTCGGTGACGCACTCGGCGACGCGCATGTCGAGTCCGTGCACCGCCGCGTCCACCGCGTCCTTGGCCATGACCCGGTACGTCGTGTACTTGCCGCCCGCCACGACGACGAGCCCGGGCACCGGGTGCGCCACGGTGTGCTCGCGCGACAGCTTGCTGGTGGCGTCCGACTCGCCCGCGAGCAGCGGCCGCAGCCCCGCGTACACGCCCTGGACGTCGTCCCTCGTGAGCGGCACCGAGAGCACCGAGTTCACGTGTTCCAGCAGGTAGTCGATGTCCGCGCTGGACGCGGCCGGGTGGGCCTTGTCGAGGTCCCAGTCGGTGTCCGTGGTCCCGACGATCCAGTGCCGGCCCCAGGGGATGACGAACAGCACGGACTTCTCCGTGCGCAGGATCAGCCCGGTCGTGGAGTGGATCCGGTCGCGCGGCACGACCAGGTGGATGCCCTTGGACGCCCGGACGTGGAACTGGCCGCGCTCGCCGACCATCGCCTGGGTGTCGTCCGTCCAGACGCCGGTCGCGTTGACGACCTGCTTGGCGCGGATCTCGTACTCCCCGCCCCCCTCGACGTCCTGCACCCTCGCGCCGACGACCCGCTCGCCCTCGCGCAGGAAGCCCGTCACCCGCGCGCGATTGGCGGCCTTGGCGCCGTACGCCACCGCCGTGCGCACCAGGTTGGTCACGTAGCGGGCGTCGTCCATCTGGGCGTCGTAGTACTGGAGCGCCCCGACCAGCGCGTCCTTCTTCAGGCAGGGCGCCACGCGCAGGGCGTGTGAGCGGGTCAGGTGGCGGTGCACCGGCAGGCCCCGGCCATGGCCGCGTGCCATGGACATGGCGTCGTACATCGCGACGCCCGACCCGGCGTACAGGCGCTCCCAGCCCTTGTGCTGCAGCGGGTACAGGAACGGCACGGGCTTCACCAGATGCGGGGCGAGCCGCTCCAGCAGCAGGCCGCGCTCCTTCAGTGCCTCCCGGACGAGCGCGAAGTCGAGCATCTCCAGATAGCGCAGGCCGCCGTGGATCAGTTTGCTGGACCGGCTGGAGGTGCCCGAGGCCCAGTCGCGCGCCTCGACCAGGCCCGTGGCGAGGCCCCGGGTCACGGCGTCGAGGGCGGTGCCCGCACCGACCACGCCCGCACCCACGACCAGCACGTCCAGCTCTCGCTCGGCCATGGATGCAAGTGACTCGTCGCGCTGCGCCGGCCCGAGTATCGCTGTCCTCACGCTGCCTCCCGCTCATCGGTCGCGCCGGCCGCACCCGTCGGGTGAGGCCCCGTCCGTATCCCCCATGCCCAAATTCTGACCGGGTTGCCCGACTTCAGCCACCACGGGCCCTCAGCCTGTGGACAACCCGCACGGAACACTCACCGAAACTCGGCCAGGCAATCCCACATATCGGTCATATTTACTCCTAGTCTGACATTGCGCTCGCCCGTCCTGTCCACAGGGCTTGCGCACCTGTCCCACTTCGGCTACTGGGAAGGACGGCCACGCCGTGCCCGCAGATCTCGCCGTCATCGGACTCGGCCCTTACGGCCTGCCCCTGGCTCAGGCCGCCGTCGCCGCCGGCGTCCCCACCA
>KL569121.1:75881-76988 GCA_000715635.1 Streptomyces violaceus
CTACCGGACCGGCCCCGAGGCCGGTTCCCTCAGCCCCGCCGAACTGCGCCGGATGCTCTCGGGGGGCTTCCGGCCGACCACGAACGCCGCCGAGCTCGGCAGGGTGCGCACCGCGGTCATCTGCGCACCGACCCCGCCGGGCACGGACGGCCGGCTCGACCTGAGCCAGGTGGAGACCGCCGCCCGCACCCTGGCCGCCCACCTGCGCCCGCACACCACGGTGATCCTGGAGTCACCTGTGTACCCCGGGGCGACAGAGGAATTCCTGCGCCCGCTCCTCGAAGAGGGATCAGGCCTGCGGGCGGGCCGCGACTTCCACCTCGCCCACTCCCCCAGCCGCGTCGACCCCGGCAACCGCGACTTCACCCCCGCCGGCACCCCGAAGGTCATCGGCGGCCTCACCCCGGCCTGCACCGAGTCGGCCGCCGCCTTCTACGGACGGCTCACGGACAAGGTGGTACGCGCGCGTGGACTGCGCGAGGCGGAAACCGTGCAGTTGCTGGAGACCAACTACCGGCACGTCAACATCGCCCTCGTCAACGAGATGGCCGCGCTCTGCCATGACCTGGGCGTCGACCTGTGGGACGTGATCCGCTGCGCGGAGACCAAGCCGTTCGGCTTCCAGGCCTTCCGCCCCGGCCCGGGCGTCGGCGGCCACACCCTCCCTCAGGACCTGACCGCCCACGGCGGCCGCAGCCTGCGCATGGTGGAACTGGCCCAGCAGGTCAACAGCCGGATGCCCCGCTACGTCGTCCAGCGCGGCGCCCAGCTCCTCAACGAGCACGGCAAGTCGGCACGGGGCGCACGCGTGCTGCTCCTGGGCGTCACCTACAAGCCCGACCTCGCCGACCTGCAGGGCACCCCCGCCCAGGAGATCGCCCTGCGTCTGATGGATCTGGGCGCGTCGGTCAGCTACCACGACCCGTACGTCCCCGCCTGGAGCGTGCTCGACCGCCCCGTCCCCCGGGCGGACTCCCTCTACGAAGCGGCCGCCGACGCGGATCTGACCATCCTGCTCCAGCAGCACCGCACGTACGACCTCCAGGGTCTGTCGGTGAAGGCGCAGCTGCTCCTGGACACACGAGGGGCTGTCTCTTATACACATCT
>KL569121.1:77160-78037 GCA_000715635.1 Streptomyces violaceus
TACGAGGGGCGGCACCCGCAGGTGCCGCCCACCGTCTGTGACGTCGTGCCCGAGGCCTACCGCCGGTGCTGCGAGTCCGCCACCGTCACCTCGACGCGCTGGAACTCCTTCAGCTCGCTGTAGCCGGTGGTGGCCATGGCGCGGCGCAGGGCGCCGAAGAGGTTCATCGAGCCGTCGGGGGTGTGGGACGGGCCAGTGAGGATCTCCTCGATGGTCCCGACCGTGCCGAGGTCGACCTTCTTGCCGCGCGGCAGCTCCTCGTTCACGGCCTCCATGCCCCAGTGGTGCCCCTTGCCCGGACCGTCGGTCGCGCGCGCGAGCGGGGAGCCCATCATGACCGCGTCGGCACCGCAGGCGATCGCCTTGGGCAGGTCGCCGGACCAGCCGACACCGCCGTCCGCGATCACGTGCACGTACCGGCCGCCGGACTCGTCCATGTAGTCACGGCGCGCGGCGGCGACGTCGGCGACCGCCGTCGCCATGGGGACCTGGATACCGAGCACGTTGCGCGTGGTGTGCGCGGCGCCGCCGCCGAAGCCGACCAGCACACCGGCCGCGCCGGTGCGCATCAGGTGCAGGGCCGCGGTGTACGTGGCGCAGCCGCCGACGATCACCGGGACGTCCAGCTCGTAGATGAACTGCTTCAGGTTCAGCGGCTCGGACGCCCCGGAGACGTGCTCCGCCGAGACCGTCGTACCGCGGATGACGAAGATGTCCACGCCCGCGTCGACGACGGCCTTGGAGAACTGGGCCGTGCGCTGCGGGGAGAGCGCGGCGGCCGTGACCACGCCCGAGTCGCGCACCTCCTTGATGCGGGCGCCGATCAGCTCCTCCTTGATCCTGTCTCTTATACACATCTCTGATGGCGCGAGGGAGG
>KL569121.1:78195-88547 GCA_000715635.1 Streptomyces violaceus
TCGGCGGGCAGCTCGGCGATCTCGTCGAGCAGCGGCTGCGGGTCCTCGTGGCGCGTCCACAGGCCCTCGAGGTTCAGCACGCCGAGGCCGCCGAGCTCGCCGATGCGGATGGCGGTGGCCGGGGAGACGACCGAGTCCATGGGGGCGGCCAGGAACGGCAGCTCGAAGCGGTAGGCGTCGATCTGCCAGGCGATCGAGACCTCCTTCGGGTCCCGCGTACGGCGGCTGGGGACGACGGCGATGTCGTCGAAGGCGTACGCCCGGCGGCCGCGCTTGCCGCGCCCGATCTCGATCTCAGTCACGTCTGTGGCCTTTCCCTGATGCGTTGCAGCGTCTTCCAGTATCGCCGACGGGCATGACGAGGGCGGCCCCGGATGCTTCCAGGGCCGCCCCATCAGGCCTGATGCCTACTGACGGCTGTAGTTCGGCGCCTCGACCGTCATCTGGATGTCGTGCGGGTGGCTCTCCTTGAGCCCCGCCGAGGTGATGCGGACGAAGCGGCCCTTGGACTCCATCTCCTCGATGGTGGCCGCACCCACGTAGCCCATGGTCTGGCGCAGACCGCCGACGAGCTGGTGCAGCACGTTGGCCAGGGGGCCGCGGTAGGGCACCTGGCCCTCGACGCCCTCGGGCACGAGCTTGTCGTCGGAGGCCACCTCGGCCTGGAAGTAGCGGTCCTTCGAGAACGACTTCCCCTGGCCGCGGGACTGCATGGCGCCGAGCGAGCCCATGCCGCGGTAGGACTTGAACTGCTTGCCGTTGATGAAGAGCAGCTCGCCGGGCGACTCCTCGCAGCCCGCGAGCAGGCTGCCCAGCATGACCGTGTCGGCACCGGCGGCGAGCGCCTTGCCGATGTCGCCGGAGTACTGCAGACCGCCGTCGCCGATCAGCGGGATGCCCGCGGGACGAGCGGCGAGGGAGGCCTCGTAGATGGCGGTGACCTGCGGGACGCCGATGCCGGCGACCACACGCGTGGTGCAGATCGAGCCGGGGCCCACGCCCACCTTGATGCCGTCGACACCGGCGTCGATCAGGGCCTGCGCACCGTCACGCGTGGCGACGTTCCCGCCGATCACGTCGACGGACACGCTCGACTTGATCTTCGACATCCAGCTGAGGGCGTTGCTGTTGTGGCCGTGCGAGGTGTCGACGACCAGGAAGTCCACCCCGGCCTCGGCGAGCGCCTGGGCGCGCTCGAGGGCCTCGGGGCTGGCGCCCACCGCGGCACCGACCAGCAGCCGGCCCTCGGCGTCCTTGGCGGCGTTCGGGTACTTCTCGGCCTTGACGAAGTCCTTGACCGTGATCAGGCCCTTGAGGATGCCCCGGTCGTCGACGAGCGGCAGCTTCTCGATCTTGTGGCGGCGCAGCAGCTCCATGGCGTCGACACCGGAGATGCCGACCTTGCCGGTGACCAGCGGCATCGGTGTCATGACGTCACGCACCTGACGGCTGCGGTCGGTCTCGAAGGCCATGTCGCGGTTGGTGACGATGCCGAGCAGCTTGCCGGCCGGGTCGGTGACGGGGACGCCGCTGATGCGGAACTTGGCGCACAGGGCGTCCGCCTCGGCGAGCGTCGCGTCCGGGTGCACCGTGATGGGGTCGGTGACCATGCCGGACTCGGACCGCTTGACCAGGTCGACCTGGTTGACCTGGTCCTCGACCGACAGGTTGCGGTGCAGCACGCCGACGCCGCCGAGGCGGGCCATCGCGATCGCCAGGCGGGACTCGGTCACCTTGTCCATCGCCGCCGAGAGCAGCGGGATGTTGACCCGGACGTTGCGGGAGATGCGGGACGAGGTGTCGACCGCGTTGGGCAGCACCTCGGATGCGCCCGGCAGCAGCAGCACGTCGTCGTAGGTCAGCCCGAGTGTCGCGAATTTTCCGGGCACTCCGTCGACGTTTGCAGTCATGACACCTTCCCCAAATGGCCTTGATCGGTGCGGATGTCCATGCTAACGGGAAGCGCGGCTGTCTCATTCCACGGTTCCGGCTCGCTCCGGGCTTCGTATGTTCGTACGGAGGCCGCGCACCGCCTGTTCAACCAAGGGCTGCTGAAGGGGCTACTGCTCGGCGAGCGCCCGCAGCCGGCTCAGCGCCCGGTGCTGCGCCACCCGGACCGCGCCGGGTGACATTCCCAACATCTGGCCCGTCTCCTCGGCCGTCAGCCCCACCGCGATGCGCAGCAGCAACAGCTCCCGCTGGTTCTCGGGCAGGTTGGCCAGGAGCTTCTTGGCCCATTCCGCGTCACTGCTCAGCAGTGCGCGCTCTTCCGGTCCCAGGGAGTCGTCGGGGCGCTCGGGCATCTCGTCGGAGGGGATGGCCGTCGAGCCGGGGTGGCGCATCGCCGCGCGCTGCAGGTCGGCGACCTTGTGGGCGGCGATGGCGAAGACGAACGCCTCGAAGGGACGCCCGGTGTCCCGGTAGCGGGGCAGCGCGAGGAGCACCGCCACGCACACCTCCTGGGCGAGGTCCTCGACGAAGTGCCGGGCGTCGCCCGGGAGACGCGACAGACGGGTGCGGCAGTAGCGCAGCGCCAAGGGGTGGACATGGGCGAGCAGATCGTGCGTGGCCTGCTCGTCCCCGTCGACGGCGCGGTGGACGAGCGCGCCGATCGCCCCTTGGGCATTGACCGCCTCGTCGTCGCGCATCGGTCCATGGTGCCTTGCGGCCGTTGGGTCCGCGGCACCGCGCCCGTTGTTGTGCACCGAAGCGTTATGAGCAGGTGCGCCGGCACTCATCCCCTGCGCCCTCCCCTTCCGCTCGACCGACTCGTCCCCGAGGAACTCCACACCCTCAAGGATGCGGCATCCGCGGCGAAACAAGCAGCGGGCACCCGGCGGACCCCTGGTCCGACCTCGCCCACCTGGCACTTCGTGCCCTCACTGCGACCACCGCCACATGCGCGGCAGCCCTCAGGACCTGCCGTTCGGATCGTCCGGGGGACGGGCGGCCTCGCAGGCACCCTGCCGAGCTGTCGACTCCGCCCGGGGAGGCGGCGCCCCGCACCGGCGTTGTCGTCGTCGGCCGCATGCTGTCGCACGCGTGCGTACGGCTCGCGCGGGGGCATCCGCATGCCCCCGCTCACCGGCCCGCGCCGGACGCCTCGCGCCGGAGCCGACACGATGCCGTCAGTTCCCTGCGACCTGATCCAAACGACAGGCCCTAGCGCACCAGGCCCCACCGGAAGCCGAGCGCCACGGCGTGGGCCCGGTCCGAGGCGCCGAGCTTCTTGAACAGGCGCCGGGCGTGCGTCTTGACGGTGTCCTCGGAGAGGAACAGCTCGCGGCCGATCTCCGCGTTCGAGCGGCCGTGGCTCATGCCTTCGAGGACCTGGATCTCACGCGCCGTGAGCGTGGGCGCGGCGCCCATCTCGGCCGAGCGCAGCCGGCGCGGGGCGAGCCGCCAGGTCGGATCGGCCAGGGCCTGAGTCACCGTCGCGCGCAGCTCGGCGCGGGAGGCGTCCTTGTGCAGATAACCGCGGGCACCGGCGGCGACCGCGAGCGCCACGCCGTCCAGATCCTCGGCGACGGTGAGCATGATGATGCGCGCACCGGGGTCGGCGGACAGCAGCCGCCGGACCGTCTCGACGCCGCCCAGACCGGGCATGCGCACGTCCATCAGAATCAGGTCCGAGCGGTCGGCCCCCCAGCGGCGGAGGACTTCCTCGCCGTTGGCCGCCGTCGTCACGCGCTCTACGCCGGGCACGGTCGCGACCGCGCGACGGAGCGCCTCTCGGGCAAGCGGGGAGTCGTCGCAGACGAGGACGGAAGTCATGACCGCCCTCCGCAGCTGATGCACGTCACCTTGAGCCTCCAGGCTGGTACGAAATCGTCACCTGTGCGGTCGACCGACTCGGACGCCCGTCCGAGCGCTTGTTCCTTCAACCGCCTCGCACTCTCAACGACGGTCACTCGAAAGAGTTACGGGGTCGGCTGTCATCTTCGGCACTCTACGTGAGGGGTCGGACACGGCGCAGACATGCGCAGCAGACCCACCAACTTTCATCACAACCTATGCCCCATTCAGACCCATTTCTTCCGCTTTGCCAGTGTCTGGAGCTAGATTCGCAATGAGTCATATTTTCATCTCCTTAGATCGTAGTTGTACGGTCGTAGACACCGGATCCGCCCAAAACGGCAACAAGGGGTCACGTAATGGCAGATTTCTCCCGCCTTCCCGGACCGAACGCGGACCTGTGGGACTGGCAGCTGCTGGCTGCCTGTCGCGGGGTGGACAGCTCGCTCTTCTTCCATCCGGAGGGCGAGCGCGGTGCGGCTCGGAGTGCTCGCGAGAACTCGGCCAAAGAGGTCTGCATGAGGTGCCCGGTACGCGCCGAGTGCGCCGCTCACGCGCTGGCGGTGCGTGAGCCGTACGGCGTGTGGGGCGGGCTGACCGAGGACGAGCGCGAAGAGCTCATGGGGCGGGCGCGCAACCGGCTGGTGTCGGCGTCGGCACCGGGCGGGCACACCGCCTCGCACCATTGAAATAACGTTTCTGCGAACGGCACGCGCACGCGTGCCCTTGGTTTTCGCTAGCGGACGGCCGCCCGCGCCAGCTGGTCGAGCGTCGCCGACACCGCCGGGACCTGTGCGAGGTCGGGCAGGGTGAGCGCGACGATCTCCCGCCGCACCGCCGGTTCCAGCGTCACGGTGCGTACACCCCGGGGCCGTACCGACTCGACGGCCAGCTGGGGCAGAACGGCCACGCCCAGTCCGGCGCCGACCAGGCCGACGACCGCCGGATAGTCGTCGGTGGCGAAGTCGATGCGAGGCGTGAAGCCGGCCGCCGCGCACACCTCGGCCAACTGGCCGCGACAGCGCGGGCAGCCCGCGATCCACGGCTCCTGCGCGAGCTCGCCGATGGCGACGGACCGCGCGCCCGCGAGCCGGTGCCGCTCCGGCACGAGGGCGACGAGCCGGTCGGACAGCAGCGGCCGTACGACGAGGTCGTCCCACTCCTCGGCGCCCGCCGCGCCCTCGTAGCGGAAGGCGAGCGCCACGTCGCAGTCCCCCTCGCGCAGCAGGCCGACCGATGCGGGCGGCTCGGCCTCCTCCAGGGAGACCCGGGTGCCGGGGTGTGCCGCGCGCAGCGCGGCGAGGGCCGTCGGTACGAGCGTGGAGCTGCCGCTGGGGAAGGAGACGAGCCGGACCCGGCCCGCGCGCAGCCCGGCGATGGCGGCGACCTCCTCCTCCGCGGCCGTGAGCCCGGCGAGGATCCCGGCGGCGTGCCGCACCAGCGCCTCACCTGCCTGGGTCAGGCGCATCTCGCGCCCGGTGCGAATGAGAAGGGGGGTGCCGACGGAGGTTTCCAGTGCCTTCATCTGCTGGCTGACGGCGGGCTGGGTGCAGCCCAGTTCACGTCCCGCGGCGGAGAAGGAACCGGTGGCGGCGACGGCGCGCAGTACGCGGAGATGACGAGCTTCGATCACCCTTCGAGAATAAGCGACCCTTTGATGTCGATGCGAATAATGCGTCGACGCTTTGGGGCCCGATCCCTTACCGTGCGATGCATGAAGCTTCTGTCTGTGAATCTGGGCCGTGCCAAGGCTGTGCCGTACACGGACAACCCGGAGGGCGTGACCGGGATCGACAAGCGGCCGGTGGACGGATCCGTGCGGGTGTCGGCGCCCGGCCCCAAGGGCATCGGCGGGAGCGGGCTGGCCGGGGACGCGGTGTGCAAGCTGGAGCACCACGGCGGCGACGACCAGGCGGTGTACGCGATGGCGCGCGAGGACCTGGACGAGTGGGAGCGTGAGCTGGGCCGGACGCTGGCCGACGGGGCGTTCGGCGAGAACCTCACGACCCAGGGTCTCGACGTGTCCGGCGCGCGGATCGGCGAGCGCTGGCGCATCGGGCCCGAGGTGGTGCTGGAGATCACCTCCGGGCGGATCCCGTGCCGCACGTTCCAGGGCCATCTGGAGGAGAAGAGCTGGGTGAAGCGATTCACGCAGCGGGGCGCGCCGGGGGCGTATCTGCGGGTGATCGAGCCCGGTGCGATTCGGGCGGGCGACGCCGTCGAGATCGTGCACCGGCCGGACCACGAGGTGACCGTGGCCCTGCAGTTCCGGGCGGTGACCACCGAGCGGACGCTGCTGCCGCGCCTGCTGGCGGCGGGCGAGGCGCTGCACCCGGAGGTGCTGCGGATCGCGCGGGAGTACGCGGAGAAGTACGGGACCTGACGGCCGCTCACCGCGCCGGTCTCCACCGACCCTTCACCTGGAAAGGCCCTGCTCGGAAGCGGACGCACCCAGTCCGGGTCACTAACCTTCTGCCATGACAACGGCTCTGATTACGGGATCGACGGCAGGCATCGGGGCCGCGTTCGCGCGGCGACTGGCGGCCGACGGGCACAACCTGGTGCTGGTGGCCCGCGACACCAAGCGGCTCAGGGAACAGGCGACCGAGCTGCACGACGGGCACGGCATCGAGGCGGAGGTGCTGACGGCCGACCTGGCGCAGGACAAGGGCATCGAGGCGGTGGCCGGCCGGCTGGGCGACCGCAAGAACCCCGTCGACCTCCTGGTCAACAACGCCGGATTCGGCAACAAGGGCCGCTATCTCGACGTCTCCATGGCCGATGAGCTGCGGATGCTCAAGGTGCACTGCGAGGCGGTGCTGCGGCTGACGTCGGCGGCGACCGAGGGCATGCGGGAGCGCGGCCGGGGCGGCGTCGTCAATGTCGCGTCGGTCGCCGCGTTCGTCCCGCGGGGCACCTACGGCGCGTCCAAGGCCTGGGTCGTGCAGTTCACGCAGGGCGCGGCGCGCGACCTGGCCGGCAGCGGCGTACGGCTGATGGCGCTCTGCCCCGGTTTCGTGCGCACGGAGTTCCACGACCGGGCCGGCATGGGGACGGACAACATCCCGAGCTGGATGTGGCTCGACGCGGACAAGCTGGTGGCGGCGGCACTGCACGACCTGGCCCGGGGCAAGACGCTGTCGATCCCGGACCCGCGGTACAAGGCGCTGATGGGGGCGGCGAAGCTGGTGCCCAGAGGGATGCTCGGGGCGGTTTCGTCCAGGACGGGGCGGAAGTACGGACCGCAGTAGGGGAGAACGGCCGGTCCGGCCGGGAGGCACCCGGGCGCCCAGCTTGGGATGATGGAGCTGTTCAGCTCAGCCGGACCCAGGGGGGCCGGAGGCGAGGCCATGACCTTCGTACAGCTCATCGAATGCAGGACCAGTCGGCTCGACGAGATGAACCGGCTGATGGACAGGTGGGTCGAGCAGACCAAGGGGAAGCGGACCGCGTCGCACAGTGTGGTGGCGAAGGACCGGGCCGACGCCTCGCACGTCGTCGAGATCGTGGAGTTCCCGTCGTACGAGGAGGCGATGCGGAACTCCGGGCTTCCGGAGACCGGACGGATCTTCCAGGAGATGGTGGCGCTCTGCGACGAGACGCCGACGTTCACCGATCTGGACGTGGTGCGGGACGAGCAGCTGTACGCGGCCACCGCGCGCAGGTTCTTCGAGCAGGCGCCCGGGCAGGGTGCGGCGCCCCCGTTCAACGACGTGTTCATCGAGGACTACCACGACCACGATCCCGCCAATGTGCAGGACGTCATCGGGCTGGACGCGATGCGGCGCGAGGTGGAGATGTGGCGGGGCGGGTTCGACTTCTCGTTCACGGTCGAGGACCAGATCGCCCAGGGCGACCGGGTGTGCACCCGGTGGGCCTGGAAGGGGCACCACAAGGGCGACTTCCTCGGGATTCCTCCGACCGGGAAGGACGTCACCATGACCGGGACGACCGTCCACCGGTGCACGCCGGACGGGAAGATCGCCGAGGGCTGGTGGGAGTACGACCGGCTGGGGCTGATGCAGCAGCTCGGGGCGCTCGAGCCGCTGGAGCTGTGACCGCGCGGGATCTACGGGAGAAGCCCCCGTTCCGCCTGAGCGGAACGGGGGCTTCTGCTACGAGGCCGGTGCCTCAGTGGGCGTGGCCGTGGCCGTGGCCCCCGGCGGCCGGCTCCTCCTCTTCCTTCTTCTCGACGACCAGGGTCTCGGTCGTGAGGAGGAGGGAGGCGATGGAGGCGGCGTTCTCCAGGGCGGAGCGGGTGACCTTGACCGGGTCGATGACGCCGGCCTTGACCAGGTCGCCGTACTCGCCGGTGGCGGCGTTGAAGCCCTGGCCCTTGTCGAGCTCGGCGACCTTGGAGGTGATGACGTAACCCTCCAGGCCGGCGTTCTCGGCGATCCAGCGCAGCGGCTCGACGGCGGCCTTGCGGACGACGGCGACACCGGTGGCCTCGTCGCCGGTCTTGCCGAGGTTGCCCTCGAGGACCTTCACGGCGTGGACGAGCGCGGAGCCGCCACCGGAGACGATGCCCTCCTCGACCGCGGCGCGGGTCGCGGAGATGGCGTCCTCCAGACGGTGCTTGCGCTCCTTGAGCTCGACCTCGGTGGCGGCACCCACGCGGATGACGCACACGCCGCCGGCCAGCTTCGCGAGGCGCTCCTGGAGCTTCTCGCGGTCCCAGTCGGAGTCGGTGGACTCGATCTCGGCCTTGATCTGGGCGACGCGGCCCTGCACGTCGTCCTTGTTGCCGGCACCGTCGACGACCGTGGTGTCGTCCTTGGTGACGGTGATGCGGCGGGCGGAGCCGAGGACGTCCAGACCGACCTGGTCGAGCTTGAGGCCGACCTCCTCGGAGACGACCGTGGCGCCGGTGAGGACCGCGAGGTCCTGCAGCATCGCCTTGCGGCGGTCACCGAAGCCGGGGGCCTTCACCGCGACGGCGTTGAAGGTGCCGCGGATCTTGTTCACGACGAGGGTGGACAGCGCCTCGCCGTCGACGTCCTCGGCGATGATCAGCAGCGGCTTGGAGGCGTTGGCCTGGATGACCTTCTCCAGCAGCGGCAGCAGGTCCGCGATGGCGGAGATCTTGCCCTGCGTGATGAGGATGTACGGGTCGTCCAGAACGGCTTCCATGCGCTCCTGGTCCGTCACGAAGTACGGCGACAGGTAGCCCTTATCGAAGGCCATGCCCTCGGTGAAGTCCAGCTCGAGACCGAAGGTGTTGGACTCCTCGACGGTGATGACACCGTCCTTGCCGACCTTGTCCATCGCCTCGGCGATGAGCTCGCCGACCTGCTGGTCCTGGGCGGACAGACCGGCGACGGCGGCGATGTCGGACTTCTCGTCGATCGGGCGGGCGGTCGCGAGGAGCTCCTCGGACACGGCCTTGACCGCGGCGTCGATGCCCTTCTTCAGGGCGGCCGGGGAGGCACCGGCGGCGACGTTCTTCAGGCCCTCGCGCACGAGCGCCTGGGCGAGCACGGTCGCGGTGGTCGTACCGTCACCCGCGATGTCGTTGGTCTTGGTCGCCACCTCCTTGACCAGCTGGGCACCGAGGTTCTCGTACGGGTCCTCGACCTCGACCTCGCGGGCGATGGTCACACCGTCGTTGGTGATGGTGGGGGCGCCGAACTTCTTGTCGATGACGACGTTGCGGCCCTTGGGGCCGATCGTCACCTTGACCGTGTCGGCAAGCTTGTTGACGCCGCGCTCGAGGGCGCGACGGGCGTCCTCGTCGAACTTCAGGATCTTCGCCATGGGAGCGGTTCAGCCCTCTCGGAAAACGTGGGTGAAACGAACCGCGCCCCCGACGCCCGGCTTCATAAGATCGCGGGGGCCAGGGGCGCAGTTCACTGCAATGCTGGTAATACCGGGTGAATTACTTCTCGACGATCGCGAGCACGTCGCGAGCCGAGAGGACGAGGTACTCCTCGCCGTTGTACTTCACCTCGGTGCCGCCGTACTTGCTGTAGAGCACGACATCGCCGACGGAGACGTCGAGCGGAAGACGGTTACCGTCCTCGAAGCGGCCCGGGCCCACGGCCAGGACGACGCCCTCCTGGGGCTTCTCCTTGGCGGTGTCCGGGATGACCAGGCCAGAGGCGGTGGTCTGCTCGGCGTCGAGCGGCTGGACCACAATGCGGTCCTCGAGCGGCTTGATGGCAACCTTGGAGCTGGTGGTCGTCACGATCCGACCTCCCCCTTCGGAGATCTCACGGGGTTAACTGTCTGAGGTGGCGACCAGGTCGATCCGTCGTCGCGGGTGCCGGACCTGCCCGTCGCTGTGTTGGCACTCTCCAGTGGGGAGTGCCAGAGCCGAGACTATGACCGCGATTAGCACTCGGTCAAGCGGAGTGCCAATTGCGGGCGGCGCGTCGGCCGGGGAGTTCGTGTCAGAGGTAGTCCTCCAGCCGCCCCACCCGCAGCCCCCGCCCGTCGATCTCCCTCAGCAGCCGCACGGTCCGTGCCGTCAGCGACAGGGACTCCGTCTGCCCCGACGGCACGGAGATGATGTCGCCGGGGCGAAGGCCCGGCTCGCCGTGGGGGTACGTCAGTTC
>KL569121.1:88722-89275 GCA_000715635.1 Streptomyces violaceus
GGGTACGTCAGTTCGCCGTCGGCGGACAGGGACGCCCGCCAGAGGACGACGGCCGTGATGCCGCAGTCGGCGGCGGCGCGCAGGGTCGTCGTGTCGTACGTGCCGTGGGGCGGGCGGAAGAGGTGGGGGCGGATGCCGAAGCGGGAGCGGAGTTTGTGCTGCTGGCCGCAGATCTCGGCGCGCTGGCCGGCGTAGGGCAGGCCGCGCAGGGCCGGGTGGTCGAGGGTGTGGTTCTGGAGGGACGCGCCGACCGCGCGCAGCCGGGCCAGGTGGCCGTATCCGGGGCCCGCGACATGGTCCGTGAGGAACAGGCTGACCGGGAGCCGCCGTTCGCGGACGAGGCCGGCGAAGCCGCGGTCGCGTTCGGCGCCGTCGTCGTAGGTCAGGAAGACGACCGGGTCGCGGGTGCGGACCCGGTCCACGACGGGCGGGAGCCGGCGGGTCGCCTCGTACGCCGGGTCCTGGGCGCGGCCGTCGGCGGGCCCCGCCCGCTCCCCCGCCGCCCCGGCGCACCCGGCCAGCAGGAGCATGCCCGCACACAGCGTGGCGGCGG
>KL569121.1:89423-89683 GCA_000715635.1 Streptomyces violaceus
TACACAGCGTGGCGGCGGCCGGCAGCCGCCTCACAGGTAGTCCTCCAGCCGCCCCACCGCGTATCCCTCGGCCGTGACCTTGTTCAGGAAACGGCGGATCATGTCGGGCATCGCGCCCTTCCACTGCTCGCGGCCCCGGAAGTGGGTGAGGACGATGTCTCCCGGTCTCAGCTTGCGGTCCGGCTCGCGGTACTCCCAGTGGTCGGCGAAGACCTCCGCGTTCCAGAGGGGGGCGTACTCGATGCCGCAGGCCTTGGCGG
>KL569121.1:89939-90796 GCA_000715635.1 Streptomyces violaceus
TGTGTATAAGAGACAGGGGTGGGGCGGGTGCCGTAGCGCCTTTCGATGAAGCGCTGCATGCCGCAGATCTCGCGCCGCTGCGCGCGGTACGACAGACCCGGCATGTAGCGGTGCCAGAGGGTGTGGTTGTTCAGGACCGCGCCCCTGGCCTGCATCTGCCGGAAGTAGCGGTCGTCGTCCTTCACCAGGTAGCCGCTGAGGAAGGCGGTGTACGGGACGTCCAGGTCGCTCATCATCCGCAGGAACGCCGGGTCCTTCTCGGCGCCGTCGTCGATGGTGAGGAAGACGACCTTGTCCCGGGTGGGGACCGTGGTGAAGACGGGCGGGAGATCCAGCTCCCGGTGGCCGTCCACCTCGAAGCCCTTGCGGGTCTTGATCCTGGGCTTCTTCCCGGGGGCCGGCGGGGCCACCAGCGGGACCCTTCGCAGCCCCCAGCGGTGCGCCGCGGCGATGCGCGCGGCGTGCGCGGCGCGCAGCTTGGTGGCGTAGGAGTCGAGCGCGCGGGCCGGGGGTGCCTCGAGGGGCTGCTGACCGCCGGCCGGGGCGACCTGGCCGCCGTCCGCCTGCGCGCAGCCCGAGGCGATGGCAGCGAGGGCGAGCACAACGAGGCCGATACGTACGCCGCCAATTGCCCGCCTTTTGTCATTTTGTACGACTGCTCGCATGATGCCGGATCCTCGCAGCCCACCCCTGTGAACCCGCCCCGACACCGCGGCCGACGGCCCACCGTCCTCCGACTGGCCCACATCCGCCCCGGCCCGCCGCCCCCGCCGCTCCGTGGCCGACAATGATCCGGTGAACGACCTCGCCCCTCTCCTCACCCCCGAAGGCCGCGCCCTCCTCGACGAGGTGCGGGA
>KL569121.1:90981-94745 GCA_000715635.1 Streptomyces violaceus
AGAGATGTGTATAAGAGACAGGTTCGGGGCCGAGGACGCGGGGCGGATGTTCTTCACGCCGAACGGGGTGGAGCAGTCGACCCGGGCGAGCGTGGCGGCGTATCGCGCCCACCGGATGAAGGAGCTGGGGATCACCTCCGTCGCCGACCTGTGCTGCGGCATCGGCGGGGACGCGATCGCGCTGGCCCGCGCCGGGATCCGGGTGCTGGCCGTGGACCGGGACCCGCTGACGGCCGCGGCGGCGCGGGCGAACGCCGACGCACTGGGTCTTGCCGGCCTGATCGAGGTGCGGGAGGCCGATGTCACGGAGGTGGACACGGCCGGTCACGACGCCGTCTTCGTCGACCCGGCCCGGCGTGGCGGCCGGGGCCGGATCTTCGACCCCGAGGCGTACTCACCGCCCCTGTCCTGGGCGGTGTCGGCCGCCCGCCGGGCCCCTGTTGCAGCAGCGCTGAAGATCGCCCCCGGTGTCCCGCACGAGGCGGTGCCCGAGGACGCCGAGGCCGAGTGGATCTCCGACGGCGGGGACGTGAAGGAGGCGGTGCTGTGGTTCGGCACCGGGCCGGGGGCGGTACGGGCCACCCTGCTGCCGGGCCCACGCACCCTGCTCTCGCGCGGTCTGCCCGACCCGGAGGTCCGCCCGCCCGGGCGCTACCTGTACGAGCCCGACGGCGCCGTCATCCGGGCCCATCTGGTCTCCGAGGTGGCCGACCGGGTCGACGGCGGCCTGCTCGACGCGACCATCGCGTACGTCACGGCCGACACGCTGATCCCGACCCCGTACGCCACCGCCTACGAGATCACCGACCATCTCCCCTTCAACGTCAAGAAGCTGAAGGCCCTGCTGAGGGAACGCCAGGTCGGCACCCTCACCGTCAAGAAACGGGGCTCGGCGGTCGAGCCGGAGGAACTCCGCAAGAAGGTCAAGCCGCAGGGCCCGCACGCGGCCACGGTGTTCCTGACCCGGGTGGCGGGGGCACCGGCGATGCTCATCGGGCACCCCGCGTAGCCGGCAGTCCGTCAGGTCTGCTCCGCCGCGCGCCGCAGCAGCAACTCCCGTTCCCGTTCGTTCCGCGTCAGCGACGCCGCCCGCTCGAACTCGGCCCGGGCCTCCGTCGTGCGGCCCAGGCGGGAGAGGAGGTCGGCCCGGACGCTGGGAAGCAGGTGGTAGTCGCGCAGGGCGGGGTCGTCGGTCAGGGCGTCGACGAGCGGCAGGGCCTGGGACGGGCCCTCGGCCATGGAGACGGCCACCGCGCGGTTCAGTTCCACGACCGGGGAGGGGGAGCGGGCGCCCAGGAGGCCGTACAGCACGGCGATGCGGGGCCAGTCGGTCTCCTCGTAGGTGTAGGCGTGCGCGTGACAGGCGGCGATGGCGCCTTGCAGGAGGTACGGGCCCGGGGCGCCGGAGGAGGCGGCCTCGGCTCTGCCCAGCGCGGCGACGCCGCGGGCGATGAGCATGCGGTTCCAGCGGGCGCGGTTCTGGTCCTTGAGGAGGACGGGTTCGCCGGAGGGGCCGGTCCGGGCCGCCGTGCGGGACGCCTGGAACTCCAGGAGCGCGGTCAGGCCGTGGACCTCGGGTTCCTTCGGCATGAGGGACGAGAGCACCCGGGCCAGCCGCAGGGCGTCCTCGCACAGGGACGGGCGGAGCCAGTCGTCGCCGGCCGTGGCGGCGTAGCCCTCGTTGAAGATGAGGTAGATGACGTCGAGGACGGAGCCGAGACGGGCCTCGCGGTCGGGGCCGTAGGGCACCTCGAAGGCGATGTTCTTCGTGGCCAGGGTGCGCTTCGCGCGGACGACGCGCTGCGCGACGGTCGGCTCCGGGACCAGGACGGCGCGGGCGATCTCGGCCGTGGTGAGGCCGCCGAGGAGGCGCAGGGTGAGGGCGGTGCGGGCCTCGGTGGACAGCACCGGGTGGCAGGCGGTGAAGACCAGGCGGAGCAGGTCGTCGTCGATGTCGTCAGGGTCATGGAGAACCGCGGGCTCCTCCGGGGGAGACACGGTCGACAGGTCCCGGCCGATCTCCGCCAGCTTGCGGGCGTAGTTCTCCCGGCGGCGGACCAGGTCGACGGCGCGGTTGCGGGCGGTGGTCATGAGCCAGGCGCCCGGGTTGTCGGGCACGCCGTCCCGCGGCCACTGCTCCAGCGCGGCGACCAGTGCGTCCTGCGCGAGTTCCTCGGCGATGCCGACGTCCCGGACGACGCGGGTGACGCCGGCGATGATGCGGGGCGACTCGATGCGGAAGACCGTTTCGATGGCCTTGCCGGTGCCGCTCGGGTCCGGGGTGGGCTGCGCTGTCACAGCCCACCATCAGACACCCTCGGCGGCACCCGGCCAAGCGGATCCGGTCAGTCCTCGGTGATCTGCCGGACCTCGGCGGTGATCGTCCAGTAGTCCTCGTGTACGGACAGGAACCGCTTGGCCCACTCGATCGCTTCGGCCTTGTCCTTGCACTGGCTGATCGAGTAGCCGCCGATGACCTCCTTGGACTCCGTGAACGGCCCGTCGGTGACGGACAGCTGCCCGCCCTCCCAGGTCACCCGGCTGCCATCGGAGGTCGGGGTGAGCCCGGCCGTGTCGAGCATGACCCCGGCCTTGGTGATCTCCTCCAGGAGCGTGCCCATCCGCTCCATGAGCTCGGGGCTCGGGCCCTCGGCGGGGGCGTTCTTCTCGTCGATGCGGATCAGGGTGAGAAAGCGCGGCATGGTGACTCCTCGGGTGTCTCCGGAGCGGTCTCTGTTCCCGCTCTCACCCCTGCGTCGATCGGGAGACCCCGGGATCGACACGGTCGCCGCATTTCTTCGAGATTTTTTTCCGGATTCCTTTCCGGTCCGCGTTCCCGCAGGTCAGCGCAGCGACTCCCACAGCTTCTCCGCCTCCGGCTCCTCGGCCACCACCCGGTTGGGGTCCGACGGCGCCCGCACCACCGGCATGGTCACCGTCCGCACCTCGCTCGCCGACAGGCCCTGCAGACTCTGTCCGAGCCGGGTCAGATCGGTCAGGGAGTCAAGGCCGGTGTCGGTGGTGAGGCCGGCGGTCACCGCGTCCGCGACCCGGTACAGCTTCGCCGGGTCGGTGAGCAGGTTCTCTGCGGCGATCTGTTCCAGCAGTGCCTTCACCAGCGTGTGCTGGAGGCCGATGCGGCCGAGGTCGCTGCCGTCGCCGATGCCGTGCCGGGTGCGGGCCAGGGCGAGGGCCCGGGTGCCGTCCAGGTGGTGGGTGCCCGCCTTCAGGTGCAGATGGCTGGCGTCGTCGGCGATGTCCTCCTCGGTGGTGACGGTGACGCCGCCGAGCGCGTCCACGAGCTTCGCGAAGCCGGAGAAGTCGATCTCGATGTAGTGGTCCATGCGGACGCCGGTGAGCGACTCGGCCGTCTTCACGGCGCAGATGGGACCGCCCACCGCGTACGCGCTGTTGAACATGGAGTTGTAGGCCACCGCCGTCGAACCGCCGGACGGGCGCGGGCAGGACGGGCGGGTGACCAGGGTGTCGCGCGGGATGCTCACCACCGTCGCGCTGGTCCGCCCGGCGTCGAGGTGGACGACCATCGCCGTGTCGGAGCGGGCACCGGCGCTGTCGCCGCCGCCGAGCCTCTGGTTCTCCTCGCCGCTGCGCGAGTCCGAGCCCAGGACCAGGATGTTGAGCGCCCCGCTGGGCAGGGCGGACGCCGAGGGCGAGGGCGTGGCCACCGGCCTCGGCGGGCGGTTGTCGCCCAGCGCGTTGTCGATGTCGACGCTCTTGATGTTGCTGTCGAGATGCCAGTAGGC
>KL569121.1:94940-96716 GCA_000715635.1 Streptomyces violaceus
AGCATCAGCAGGGCCGTCAGGGTGAGGCCGGCGGTCCGCAGCGCGATCGACCGCCGGCCCGCGCCTCTGCTCTCGTCCCCGTTCGCCTCGTGTCCCGTCACGGCAGGAACATAAGTCCGAATTATTACGGGCAGGGACCTCGACGCGCCTTTTCTTCGGAAATTCTCAGACTTCGCGGACCGGACGGGCCCGTTCTCACCCCAGTGCCAACACCGGCACCGGATTGCTCCCGCTCCACGAGCCGTTGAACCCGAACGTCACCGAACCGCCGTCCGGCACCGACCCGTTGTACGAGGCGTTCACGCAACTGACCGCCGCCCCCGACTGCGTGCAACTCGCGTTCCAGGCCTGCGTGATCCGCTGCCCGGCGCCGAACGTCCAGCTCGCCTTCCAGGACGACAACGCGGCTCCAGAGCACGCGATCCGCACCTGGCCCGTGTAGCCCGTGCTCCACTGGCTGGTGACGCTGTACGTCGCCGTGCACGCGCCCGTCGGGGGCGGGGTCGTCGTGCCCCCGAGCGCCTCCGCGATCGCGCGGTACGCCGGTTTCGGGCTGTAGTTCTCGTCGTACGGCGTCGCCGCGCCCTGGCCGGGGAAGGTGTCCGGGATCCAGGAGTCGGAGTCGGTGAAGCCCCACACGGTGGCGCCGACGCAGCGTGTGACCGCCACGCAGGCGTTCATCACCGCCTTGTAGTCGGCGGCCTGCTGGGTCAGCTTGGCCTCGGTCGCCGGCAGCTGCATCCGGATGTCCAGCTCCGTGATCGCCACGTCGACGCCCAGGTCGGCGAAGCGCTGGATGTTCTGCTGGAGCGTCGAGGGCACCTGGCCGACGATGAGATGGGCCTGCAGCCCGACCCCGTCGATCGGAACCCCGCGCTCCTTCAACGACTTGACCAGGTTGTACAGGGCGGTGCTCTTCGCGTTGACGCCCTCCACGTTGTAGTCGTTGATGTACAGCTTGGTGCCCGGGTCGGCGGCCCGGGCCCAGGTCAGGCCCTGGGCGATGTAGTCCTGGCCGAGGGTGTCGTGGAAGAGGGTCGGGCGGTAGGTGCCGTCCTCGTTGAACGGCTCGTTCACCACGTCCCAGGCGGCGAGTCTGCCCTTGTAGCGGCCGACCTCGGTGGCGATGTGGTCCTGGACGATCGCGCTGAGCTGGTCCCGGGTCCAGCTGCCGTTCGTCAGCCAGCCCGGGTTCTGCTGGTGCCAGAGCAGGGTGTGGCCGCGCACCTGCTGGCCGTGGGCCTCGGCGAAATCGACGATCCGGTCGGCCTCGGCCCAGTCATGGCTGCCCCGGCTCGGCTCGACGGAGCCCCACTTCATGGCGTTGCCGGGGGTGAGCGAGTTGAACTCGCGTCCGGCGATCTCGCCGTAGGTGCCGGTGAGCTTGGAGCCGGTGACGGCCGTGCCGATGACCTTGCCCTTGGCGTCGGCGAGGTCGCGCAGCGGGGTGTCGGCGGCCTGCGCCGCGGGGGCCGCGACCAGCAGGGAGCCGGCCGTCACGACGCCGGCCAGCAGGGATGCGAAGAAGCCCGATCTCAGCGATCTCAGCGATCTCAGCGCTCTCATTGCGGGTGCCTCCGAAAGTTTCGGTGGTGCAACCGATTGGCTTCGGAGGAGTGTGGAGACGCCCGCCCCACCCGTCAATACGTCAACTTCCGGCCACGGGCGCCCCCGTACTGCTGCGCACCACCAGGCTCGTCGCCAGCTCGACCCGGGTCGCCGCCGGGGTGCCCTCCTCACGGCCGAGGTCGAGGACCAGCTTGGCCGCCGCCTCGG
>KL569121.1:96964-97687 GCA_000715635.1 Streptomyces violaceus
TTCCGCACGGTCGTCAGCGGCGGCCCGACCAGGGGCGCCACCGGCAGGTCGTCGAACCCCACCACGCTCAGGTCCTCGGGGATGCGCAGCCCGAGCTCACGCGCGGCCTCGTACAGCCCGAGCGCCTGGAGGTCGTTCCCGGCGAAGACGGCGGTCGGCCGGTCCGGGCGGCGCAGCAGTTCCAGGCCCCGCCGGTAGCCGGCCTCGTGATGGAAGTCGCCGTCCGCGATCAGGGTGGGGTCCACCGGCAGCCCGGCCGTCTCCAGCGCGGCCCGGTAGCCGTCGATCCGGGCGCGGCTGCACATCATCTGCGAGGGCCCGGTGATCGCGCCGATCCTGCGGTGTCCCAGCTCGACCAGGTGCCGGGTGGCCGCGAGACCGCCCTGCCAGTTGGTCGCGCCGATCGACGGCACGTCGGCGCCCGGATCGCCGGCCGGGTCCATCACCACGAACGGGATGGAGCGGCTGGTCAGCAGCGCCCGCTGCGACGCGTCGAGCCCGGACAGCACGAGGACGACGCCGTGCGGGCGGCGCGCGGCGACCTGGTCGGCCCAGGTCCGCCCGGGGGTGAGCCGCCCCGCACTCTCCGACAGCACCACGCTCAGCCCGGCGTCCCGGGCCACGTTCTCCACACCCCGGATGACCTCCATCGCCCAGGCGCTCTCCAGCTCGTGGAAGACCAGGTCTGTCTCTTATACACATCTCTGATGGCGCGAGGGAGGC
>KL569121.1:97862-99203 GCA_000715635.1 Streptomyces violaceus
CCGTGGGCGCGCAGCAGGTCCTCGACGCGGGCCCGGGTGGCGGGGGCGACATCGGCCCGGCCGTTCAGGACCTTCGAAACAGTCGGCGCCGACACACCGGCCTCGCGGGCGATCTCGGCGAGCGTCGCCGTCTGCGCGGTGCGCCCCTGCGTCCGGTTTTGCGTCCGGGTTTGCGGCCGGCTTTCAGCGGGCTCCGGGGAAGTCATGGCGGCGATCGTAACCCTGCGGGCCCCCTTGACGAAGTCCTCACGGCACCATAGGTTCCCGGAACATTCGGAGTGCACAACGAAACATTCGTAGATACGCTCGTGAGAAACGCTCGTCAGCACCGTTCGTGAGAGGGCCGTCCGTCCACCCGACAGGAGCTTCATGACCACCGCGCCCTGGCGTGACCACGCCCTGCCCGCCGCCGCCCGCGTCGACGACCTGCTCTCCCGGATGACCCTGGAGGAGAAGACCGCCCAGCTGTACGGCGTGTGGGTGGGCGCCTCGACGGACGGCGACGGAGTCGCTCCGCACCAGCACGACATGAGCGTGGACCATGACTGGGACGAGCTGATCACGCGCGGCCTGGGCCAGCTCACCCGCTCCTTCGGCACCGCCCCCGTGGACCCGGCGCTCGGCGCGCAGGCACTGGCCCGCGCCCAGCGCCGTATCACCGAGGCCGGCCGCTTCGGCATCCCGGCGATCGCGCACGAGGAGTGCCTGGCCGGCTTCACCGCCTGGCAGGCCACGGCCTATCCGGTCCCGCTGGCCTGGGGCGCGACCTGGGATCCCCCCGTGGTCGAGGAGATGGCCCGCCGGATCGGCGACGACCTGCGCTCGGCCGGGGTCCACCAGGGCCTCGCGCCCGTGCTGGACGTCGTACGCGATCCGCGCTGGGGCCGGGTGGAGGAGACGATCGGCGAGGATCCGTACCTGGTCGGCACGGTCGGCTCCGCCTATGTGAAGGGCCTGGAGTCGGCCGGGGTCGTCGCCACGCTCAAGCACTTCGCCGGGTACGCCTCCTCTGCGGGCGCCCGCAACCTGGCACCGGTACGGGCCGGCGTCCGCGAGTTCGCGGACGTCACGCTCCCGCCCTTCGAGATGGCGCTGCGCGAGGGCGGGGCGCGCTCGGTGATGGCCGCGTACACCGAGCGGGACGGCGTCCCGGCCTCGGCGGACCCCGAGCTGCTGACCGGGCTCCTGCGCGAGGAGTGGGGCTTCACCGGCACGGTCGTCGCCGACTACTTCGGCATCGGCTTCCTCCAGACCCTGCACCGCGTCGCCGGCACCCCGGCGGAGGCGGCCCACGCGGCCCTCACCGCCGGCATCGACGTCGAACTGCCGACCCTCAAGTGC
>KL569121.1:99379-100966 GCA_000715635.1 Streptomyces violaceus
ACGTCGAACTGCCGACCCTCAAGTGCTACGGCGATCCGCTGCCGGCCGCCGTCCGGTCGGGCCAGGTGCCCGAGGAACTCGTGGACCGCGCGGCCCGCCGCGTCCTGCTCCAGAAGTGCGAACTGGGCCTGCTGGACGAGGGCTGGACCCCCGAGCCGGCCACCGCGGTGAACCTGGACTCCACGGGCAACCGGATCCTGGCCCGCCGCCTGGCCGAGGAGTCGGTGGTCCTGCTCGACAACCCCGACGGCCTGCTCCCGCTGGCCCCCGACACCCGGATCGCGGTGGTCGGCCCCCGGGCGGCCGACGCCCTGGCCATGCTGGGCTGCTACTCCTTCCCGTCCCACGTCCTCACCCACCACCCCGACGTGCCGGCCGGCATCGAGATCCCGACCGTCCTCGACGCCCTGCGCACCGAACTCCCCGACGCCAAGGTGACGTTCGCGCAGGGCTGCGACGTGACGGACCCGGACACCGCGGGCTTCGAGGAGGCCGTCGCCCGCACCGCCGAGGCGGACGTCTGCGTGGCGGTCCTCGGCGACCGGGCGGGCCTGTTCGGCCGGGGCACCTCGGGCGAGGGCTGCGACGCCACGGACCTCGGCCTGCCGGGCGCCCAGGGCGAGCTGCTGGACGCGCTGATCGCCACCGGAGTGCCCGTGGTCCTGGTCCTGCTGACCGGCCGGCCGTACGCCCTCGGCCGCTGGCACGGACGTCTGGGAGCCGTCGTCCAGGCCTTCTTCCCGGGGGAGGAGGGCGGCCCGGCGGTCGCGGGCGTGCTGTCGGGCCGCGTGAACCCGTCGGGCCGTCTCCCGGTGAGCGTCCCGCAGGTCCCCGGCGGCCAGCCCTGGACGTATCTCCAGCCGCCCCTGGGCCTCGCGGGCGAGGTCAGCAACCTCGACCCGACTCCGCTGTACGCCTTCGGCCACGGCCGCTCGTACACGACGTTCGCCTGGGAGGACGGCACGGGCGGCGAGGAGCCGGCCGGGATCGGCACGGACGGCTCGTACGACGTGTCGGTGACCGTCCGCAACACGGGCGAGCGCGAGGGCGCGGAAGTGGTGCAGCTGTATCTGCACGACCCGGTGGCGTCCGTGACCCGCCCCGACATGCGGCTGATCGGCTATCAGCGGGTGGCGGCGGCCCCGGGCGAGGCGGCCCGGGTGACGTTCCGCTTCCACGCGGACCTGTCGTCCTTCACCGACCGCGCGGGCCGGCGGGTGGTCGAGCCGGGCGCCCTGGAACTGAGGCTGGCGGCATCGAGCGCGGACGTACGGCACACCGCGCGCCTCACCCTGACGGGCCCGGTCCGGGTGCTCGGCACCGACCGGCGGTTGCGCTGCGAGACGGAGGTCAGCGGCGTGGAGTGACCGGCCCGCTCAGCCCACGCCCACCGACTCGAACCGCCACCGGTGCACCGCCCGGGTCACCAGCTCCCCGTCCGGCTCCGGCAGTTCCGGCAGCTCGGCGTCGTACGGGGCGTCCCACCAGGTGAGGACGAGGACCCGGTCCTGGGGAGCGCGCAGGGTCTCCCGGCGCAGCGGCTCACGGGGCAGCTCCTGGGCGCGTGCCCAGGCCAGCAGCTCCTCG
>KL569121.1:101190-103651 GCA_000715635.1 Streptomyces violaceus
CAGCAGCTCCTCGCCCCGCCCGGGCACGGCCCGCGCCTCCCACATCAGAGCGACCGTCACGGGTAGAGGTTCTCCTTGCTGACCTCGTGCACATGGTCATGGCCGTGCTGGTCGCCCGGCACATGAGGCTCCGTCACCGGCAGTGAGGAGTCGGCCGGCAGGTCCCAGCTCGACGCGGCCCGGTTCCGGGCCACCATCTCGGCACCGAGCGCGGCGACCATCGCCCCGTTGTCCGTGCACAGCTTGGGCCGCGGCACCCGCAGCCGGATCCCGGCGGCCTCGCAGCGCTCCTGGGCCAGGGCGCGCAGCCGGGAGTTGGCGGCGACACCGCCGCCGATCATCAGGTGGCCGACGCCCTCGTCCTTGCAGGCCCGGACGGCCTTGCGGGTCAGCACGTCCACGACCGCCTCCTGGAAGGAGGCCGAGACGTCCCGCACCGGGACCTCCTCCCCCACCGCCCGCTTGGCCTCGATCCAGCGGGCCACGGCCGTCTTCAGCCCCGAGAAGGAGAAGTCGTAGGCCGGATCGCGCGGGCCGGTCAGGCCGCGCGGGAACGCGATGGCGTTCGGGTCGCCCTCCCGCGCGTACCGGTCGATGACCGGCCCGCCCGGGAAGCCCAGGTTCAGCACACGCGCGATCTTGTCGAAGGCCTCGCCGGCCGCGTCGTCGATGGTCGCGCCCATCGGGCGGACGTCGGAGGTGATGTCCGAGGACAGCAGCAGTGAGGAGTGGCCGCCGGAGACCAGCAGCGCCATGGTCGGCTCGGGCAGCGGGCCGTGCTCCAGCTGGTCCACGCAGATGTGCGAGGCGAGGTGGTTGACGCCGTACAGAGGCTTGCCGAGCGCGTACGCGTACGCCTTCGCGGCCGAGACGCCGACCAGCAGGGCACCGGCGAGGCCGGGACCGGCCGTGACGGAGATGCCGTCGAGGTCGCGGGCGCTGACGCCCGCCTCCTTCAGCGCGCGGTCGATGGTGGGGACCATCGCCTCCAGGTGGGCGCGGCTCGCGACCTCCGGGACGACGCCGCCGAAGCGGGCGTGCTCGTCGACGCTGGAGGCGATGGCGTCGGCCAGCAGGGTGGTGCCGCGGACGATGCCGACGCCGGTCTCGTCGCAGGAGGTCTCGATGCCGAGGACGAGCGGTTCGTCAGCCATTGATCTCGGTTCCTTGTACGGAAGTTGAAGGGTCGGTGAGTCGCATGACCAGGGCGTCCACGTTCCCGGGCTGGTAGTAGCCGCGCCGGAACCCGATGGGCTCGAAGCCGAAGCGCTCGTAGAGCTTCTGCGCGCGGACGTTGTCGACGCGGCACTCCAGCATCACCTCGGCGCACTCGAAGGCGGTCGCCGCGCGCAGCAGCTCGGCCAGCAGCAGCCCGCCGAGGCCGGTGCCCCACAGGTCCCGGGCGACGGCGATGGTCTGGACGTCGGCCTGCTCACCGGTGGCGACGAGACCGGCGTACCCGGTGATCCGGGTGCCCGATTCGGCGACCACGTACCGCCGGGTCGCCTCCGGCCCGCGCGAGTGGGCCAGTTCGGACCAGAACATGCCACGCGACCAGGCGTCCTCGGGAAACAGGGCCCGCTCCAGTTCCAGCACCGGGTCGATGTCCCACCAGCGCATCTCGCGCAGCGCACACATCACGGATTCGGTCACTTGGGGGTGACCACCTTGTAGTTCTTGGGGACCTGGGCATCCGGGCGGCGCAGATACAGCGGCCGGGGCGCGGGGAACTCCTCGCCTGCCGCCAGCTTCTCGGCGGCCAGCCGGGCGAGGGCGGCGGCGGACACGTGCTCGGGCTCGTGCGCCTTGGGGAAGGTGTCCGGGTAGAGCAGCGCGCCAGCGCCGACCGCGGGCAGGCCCTTGACCTGCGCGGCGATGTCGGCGGGCCGGTCGACGGCCGGGTCGGTGAGGCGGGTGCGGGAGTCGGCGTAGCGCGCCCAGTACACCTCCTTGCGGCGGGCGTCGGTCGCCACGACGAACGGGCCCTCGAGGTCGGCGGCGAAGGCGAGGCCGTCCAGCGTGCACACGCCGTGCACGGGGATGCCGAGCGCCAGCCCGAAGGTCTCGGCGGTCATCAGCCCGACGCGCAGCCCGGTGTACGGGCCCGGGCCGATGCCGGCGACGATCCCGGTGACGGCGTCCAGCTTCAGACCGGCCTCGGCGAGCACCCGGTCGATCGCCGGCAGCAGCAGTTCCCCGTGCCGTCGCGCGTCCACCTGACTCGACGAGGCGATGACGTCGCGGCCGTCGTGCAGCGCGACGGTGACGGCGGGTGTGGCGGTATCCAGAGCGAGCAAGAGCACGCAAACAGCCTACGGCTCTGCGGGGCCGGTGTCGGACGCCTTGCCCTCCGCCCGTCGAGCGGTCCCCGCGGCGGCACGGAGGGTGCCTGGCGTCGCGCGGCACGCAGGACGTTCGACACGGGCCCCCGGCCCGGCGGAGCCGCACCTGTCGGGCCGTC
>KL569121.1:103848-104744 GCA_000715635.1 Streptomyces violaceus
AGAGATGTGTATAAGAGACAGGGCCGCAGGCGGGCGCCTCAGCGAAGGCCGGCGTCTCGAAAGCGCCCCGGACCAAGAAGGACCCCTCCGCGCTGCCAGGCGGCTCCGGCCAGGGCGCCAGGGTCGTGTACTCCCTGAGCGGCGACCGGGTGTGGCTGGTCGGCACGGACGAGGTGGTCACGCGCACCTTCGAGGTCGACCCGAGCGCGGTGGATCCGGCTCCGGGCAGCTACTCGGTGACCTCCCGCTCGAACGCGATCACCGGCTCCGACGGCATCCCCGTCGAGCACGTCGTGCGCTTCACCAGCGTGGACGGCGTGGTCATCGGCTTCAGCGCGGCCGTGCCCGGCTCGACCGCCACCCCCGACCCGAAGGTCCGCACGGGCGGCATCCGCGAGTCACGCGTGAACGGCGACGCGATGTGGACGTTCGCGACGATCGGCCGCAGGGTCGTCGTGGTCCGCTAGTGCGGTGACCGCACAGGACACGACACAGCGATGTGACCTTCATCGCGACAGCGGGGTCTCAGCGCGCTCGCCGTCACCCCGTCCGGCCATGACGAGCGGAGCGGTACATGACTCATCGACGGAGGTCATGGCGCTGCGGCCGAAAGTGACCGGCAGGAACACTGCACCCGTACGGAACCAATATCTGTATCCGTGACGTGAGAAATAGCTGCGGTCCGCTGCGAGTATTCCTGGACCGCAGACCGGATGGGAATTAGCGACCGCACAGGGACCATCACACCGTGCTAATGTCGATCTCAGTTGCAGGTGTGGTTGCCAGAAGGTTCATTTTCCGACGGTTAATCAGCACGGCGACGCGGAATCCGCACAGGGCGAATTCCGAACATCGTCTCCGAAGGAGAAATGACATGGCTACTGGCACCGTGAAGT
>KL569121.1:104880-105377 GCA_000715635.1 Streptomyces violaceus
GACGGTGGCGGCGCCGACGTGTTCGCCCACTACTCGAACATTGCCGCGCAGGGCTTCCGTGAGCTGCTCGAGGGCCAGAAGGTGAACTTCGACATCGCCCAGGGCCAGAAGGGCCCGACGGCCGAGAACATCGTTACCGCCTGACACCGGCGGCAACGCATACTTCGCAGCTGGGGCCCGCACCTTGGGGTGCGGGCCCCAGCTCGCCGCATTTCAGGGCGCGTGACGGTAAGACCCCACCGCATCAGCGAACGATGACGCGTTCACCGTCGATCCGACTCACCGCCCATCATCTCAGGCTCGTTCTCGCGATTCTCTGCGCCGTTCATTTTGCTGCGGAAATTCCTTGCTACGTGCCTACGTGCCCACATCGAGGAAGGTTCCGCTTGAACCGCGCACGCACCGACCGCACGACCCGTTCGACCCGTACTTACGACCGCTCCCGGGGTGCTGCCGCCCAGCGCTCGGGGTCGCCGCGGCGTTCCAACGGCTACGAG
>KL569121.1:105608-105900 GCA_000715635.1 Streptomyces violaceus
AGCTACGAGCGTCGACCTGCCGCACGCCAGGGCGAGTTCGCGCTGCCGAAGACGATCACGCCCGCGCTGCCCGCCGTGGAGTCGTTCGCCGACCTCGCCCTGCCGGCGCCGTTGCTGGCCGCGCTCGGCCACGAGGGCGTGACCGTACCGTTCCCCATCCAGGGGGCGACCCTGCCGAACTCCCTCGCCGGACGTGACGTGCTCGGCCGCGGCCGTACCGGGTCGGGCAAGACCCTCGCCTTCGGCCTCGCGGCGCTGGCCCGTACAGCGGGCCGGCGCGCGGTGTCACGGC
>KL569121.1:106139-107722 GCA_000715635.1 Streptomyces violaceus
ATCCCCACCCGCGAGCTGGCCCAGCAGGTGACCGACGCGCTCACCCCGTACGCCCGTTCCGTGCGGCTGCGGCTGGCGACCGTGGTCGGCGGGATGTCCATCGGCAGGCAGGTGGGTGCGCTGCGGACCGGGGCGGAGATCGTCGTCGCGACGCCCGGGCGGCTCAAGGACCTCATCGACCGGGGCGACTGCCGACTGGACGACGTCGACATCACCGTCCTCGACGAGGCCGACCAGATGGCCGACATGGGCTTCATGCCCCAGGTCACCGCCCTGCTCGACCAGGTGCGCCCCGGAGGGCAGCGGATGCTCTTCTCGGCCACCCTGGACCGCAACGTCGACCTGCTGGTCCGCCGCTACCTGACGGACCCGGTGGTCCACTCCGTCGACCCGTCCGCGGGCGCCGTCACCACCATGGAGCACCATGTGCTCCACGTACACGAAGCGGACAAGTTCCGGACGACCACCGAGATCGCGGCGCGAGACGGCCGGGTGATCATGTTCCTGGACACCAAGCACGCTGTGGACCGGCTGACCGAGCATCTGCTGAACAGCGGCGTCCGCGCCGCGGCGCTGCACGGTGGCAAGTCCCAGCCGCAGCGCACCCGGACCCTGGCCCAGTTCAAGACCGGGCATGTGACCGTCCTGGTGGCGACCAACGTCGCGGCGCGTGGCATCCACGTCGACAATCTCGACCTGGTCGTCAACGTGGATCCGCCGAGCGACCACAAGGACTACCTGCACCGCGGCGGCCGTACCGCCCGCGCCGGCGAGTCCGGCAGCGTCGTCACCCTCGTGACCCCCGGCCAGCGCCGCGGCATGAGCCGGCTGATGGTTTCGGCCGGCGTCGCTCCGCAGATCACCTCCGTACGGTCCGGTGAGGCTGAGCTGACTCGCATCACAGGCGCCCAGGCCCCTTCCGGTGTGCCCGTCGTCATCAAGCCGCCGGCCGCGCCCCGTCCCCGCCGCGCCGCGTCTTCCGCGGCTCCCTCGCCCCGAGGCCGCCGCGACCGCGCCGACCAGGGACGCTCCACCGGACAAGCGGGGCGCCGGCGCAGGGCACAGCGGCCCGCCTTCGACCCGGCGGCCTAGGGCCTGTCGATCAAGAGCTCACCCATCTCCGAGGAGGCAGCTTTGACACCGGTTCAGGCACGGCGGCACGAGGCGGATCGCTCCCCCACGGCCCTGGCCGACGACATGGCCGCGTCCGGCCCCCGGGTCCGGGACGACATGACGGTGGAGGTCGCGCTGTCCGTCATGGCCGGTGCCCGGGTCGAGTACCTCCTCCTGTGCGACGGGGACGACCAGTGCACGGGCTCGGTCACCCGGGCCGAACTCGCCGTTCACCGCGGCAGCGCCACGTACACGGACCGGATCCGTCTACGGGACGTCGTCCTCGCCCTCTGATCCGCCTCGGGCCGATCAGCCCGTTCTCCTTCTCCCCGTGGGGGCATCATGCGCTGTGTCATCGCCCGGTACCCGTTCGACCTGACCAAGAGCGGAGTGCTGGCCTCGATGAAGGGCGTCACGCCCGAGCTCGTCACGGCTGAGTCCGTGGCCTGTCTCTTATACACATCTCTGAG
>KL569121.1:107948-108185 GCA_000715635.1 Streptomyces violaceus
CAGGTCGGCGAGGTCATCACCCGGCAGGACCGCCGCGACTTCACGAGCGGCGAAGTCGTCCGGGCCATGACCCGTCTCGGCTTCACCTGCCACGACCACATCAAGACCGTGGCCGCGCAGGTCCCCACTCCGCTCCAGACGGCGTCGGCACTGCTCGGCGCCCCGTCCCTGGACGTATGAGGAAGGGCGGGTAACCGCCACCAAGATCCCGATGAGGGCCCTGCCGACGCGCGTCGG
>KL569121.1:108422-111189 GCA_000715635.1 Streptomyces violaceus
CCGACGCGCGTCGGCAGGGCCCTCATCGCTGTCTCGCCACCCGTCGGCCACAGGCTATCTGCGCCCCCAGAGAGCTGAAATCTACTCTTGCCAGAGTAGACATTGAGCTTTGGCTCGGTTAGCATTTTTCTCGTAGACGAGGTCAAGCGAACCCGGCAGACACGAACTGGCGGGTGCAGTACTCGAGTAGTTCCGCAGTACCAGTTCGCCCAGTGGTTGGTTCAGAGGAAGGACGGAGGAGCAGACGCCATCAGGATCGCCCGGCCCGAGGAGCACTCGGCCCGGGTACCGCAAGACCCCGGATTGGAAGGTGGTCCCCGGTCACGCACCGCGATCCCCGCACCCCCCTGCTTCAGGGCCGGTAGCGGAAAACAGAAGGTCGGCACAGCATGAGGGCCGACAGATGGTGTTGAATTTCCTTCGGGGCCCTGGTGCCGTACGGCACCAGGGCCCCTCGACGCGTTGCACATCGAGGTGACATGACAGCAGATACCCCACTCAGTAATCGTCTGGACGACGACGACTACCCCGCGTACACGATGGGGCGGGCCGCCGAGATGCTCGGCGCCACCCCGGCCTTCCTCCGAGCCATCGGTGAGGCCCGGCTGATCACTCCGTTGCGCTCGGAGGGCGGACACCGCCGGTACTCCCGCTACCAACTGCGGATCGCGGCGCGCGCCCGCGAGCTCGTCGACCGAGGCACCCCGATCGACGCCGCTTGCCGCATCGTCATCCTCGAGGACCAGCTCGAGGAAGCTCAGCGCATCAACGCCGAGTACCGCCGCCGCGCCGGGCACGAAGTACCCGACAGTTCCGCTGCCGATTCCGGCTGAGCGCCGCGCCTGGGACAGCAGGTCGTGCGCCGCGTGTCAGCGTCCCGTGAGCCCCTGGCGACATCCGCGCCCTCCACGCTCACGGCGTGGCCGCGCCCGCCAGAACGACCGCTCCCTTGCAGACCGTCGGTTCAGCCCATGGCCTGGCTGTGCGTCACGTCACGCGGTGGCCGTACGCGCGTACTAGCGCGGACGGCATCGTCCCTGCGGCCAAGGTGCGCCGGGGTGCGTTCAGACCGCCGCGGCGAGGGGCCGACCAGCACTAAGCCTTGCCCTCTATGCCGCTTCCCGGCGTTCCGGGGCCCGCTCCGAGAAGTCCGGGTCGGGAGCGCGCGGGGGCGTGGAGATCAGGGCCGCCGCCTCGCCGGCCGCCAGCAGGTCACGCATGGACACCCCGGCGACCGCGAACGACTGCGACTGCCCCTTGCTCTCTGTAGCCGACATGGACGCCTCCCGAAGGCCGGGGCAAACGTAGTTAGGTTCACCTAACTACGGACTGGATACCATGTGACCACGCACAAGACGCCGAACGCAACATCTTGCCGACGTCTTGTCGGAACGTTCATCAAAAGACCGCACACCGCGACTCACGCGGCGAGCACGCTCAGGTCGGCCGACGCCCAGCGTTCGCCCACACCGGTGATCGTCATCTGCCGGACCTCGTCGGTCGTGTCGCCCACCGCGCGGTGGATGACGACCTGGAGCCGGTCCTCGGTCAGCTCCTCGACCTTGCCCTCGCCCCACTCCACGACCATGACGGACTCGGGCAGCGAGACGTCGAGGTCGAGGTCCTCCATCTCGTCAAGACCGCCGGAGAGCCGGTAGGCGTCGACGTGGACCAGCGGCGGCCCCTCCCCCAGCGAGGGATGCACCCGGGCGATCACGAAGGTCGGCGAGGTGACGGCCCCGCGTACACCGAGGCCCTCCCCCAGCCCCCGGGTCAGCGTCGTCTTGCCCGCCCCGAGCTCTCCGCTGAGCATCACCAGGTCACCGGCGCGCAGCAGTTTCGCGAGCCGGCGGCCCAGCTCCCGCATCTGCTCGGGGGACGTGACGACGATCTGGACGGATCCGGGCTCAGCCGGGCTGTGCGGTGCTGGTGCTTCCATAGCCCTTCACGGTAGCCCCTGCGGGCACGGCACCCGTGCGGGTGAGCAGGTCGGCGAGGCGGTCGGTGACCACTTCCGGGTGTTCCAGCATCACCAGGTGCCCCGCGTCCGGCACCAGCACCAGCTCGGCGTCCGGCAGCAGATCGGCGATGGCCTCGCTGTGCTCACTGGGCGTGACCAGATCCTGCACCCCGGCCAGGACGAGGACCGGCATGCCGGCGAAGCACCCGAGCGCCTCGGTCTTGTCGTGGTCGTTGAACGCCGGGTAGTACTCGGCGACCACGTCGATCGGCGTGCCCTCGATCATCCGCTCGGCGAACCGGGCGACGGCCGGATCGACGTCCCGGGACGCGAAGGAGTACCGCTTGATGATCCCGGCGAACAGATCCGCGGTGGCCCGGCGCCCCTTCTCCACCAGGTCGGCCCGCTGCCCCAGCGCCTTCAGCACGCCGGGCAGCACCCGCCGCACCGCGTTGACCCCGGCGACCGGAAGCCCGTAGTTGACCTCGCCGAGCCGCCCCGACGACGTCCCCACGAAGGCGACCCCGACGACCCGCTCGCTGATCAGCTCGGGGTACTGGTCGGCCAGCGCCATCACCGTCATGCCCCCCATCGAGTGGCCGACCAGCACGATCGGGCCCTCGGGGGCGGCCGCGTCGATGACGGCCTTGAGGTCGCGGCCCAGCTGCTCGATGGTGACCGGCTCGTCGTCCCGCCCCTGCGCCACGCCCCGCGCGGACCGGCCGTGGCTGCGCTGGTCCCAGTGCACGGTCCGTACGACGCCGCGCAGTGCGGCCCGCTGGAAGTGCCAGGAGTCCTGGCTGAGGC
>KL569121.1:111506-111675 GCA_000715635.1 Streptomyces violaceus
AGTCGATGTCGTCGACCTCGTAGTACAGCTCCGTACCGTCGTCGCCGAACGCCTTGCCGGGCATGCCGCGCAGCGAGCCGTAGGGTCCCGCCGAGTCCAGGGCGAGCCGGGCCTTCTGGCGCATGCCCCGGCCGACCGTCATCCGCTCCAGGGCGACACCGGCGGCCGC
>KL569121.1:111971-113087 GCA_000715635.1 Streptomyces violaceus
GGCCGCGACGGCCGCGGAGGCGGCGTTCGCGACGGCCTCCGCACTGCTCTCGGTCACGTACCGCTCCTCTTCGCCGGGGTGCTGATCAGGTTCGTTGTCGTGGACGGTCGGGTGATGCCGTTGGTACTGGTGTTGCCAGGGTGCCTGTTGTTCCTCGCGTGATGGGCTCCCTGTGCGAGTTACCCGTCCTGTTCCTCATTCACATAGACGCGAGGAACGCGCGTTCCGATCCGTGTCACGATCTCGTAGGCGATGGTTCCGGCCGCCTGGGCCCAGTCCTCGGCGGTGGGCTCACCGCGGTCCCCGGGCCCGAAGAGCACCGCCTCGGCGCCCGCCGCGGGCTCGTCGCCGCCCAGATCCACCACGAACTGGTCCATGGCGACCCGCCCCGCGATCGTGCGCCACTTGCCCTCGACCAGGACCGGTCCGGCCGAGGAGGCGTGCCGCGGGATGCCGTCCGCGTAGCCCAGCGGGACGAGGCCGAGAGTGGTCTCCCCGGGGGTCACGTACCGGTGGCCGTAGCTGACCCCGTGGCCGCCCGGTACGTGCTTGACCAGGGCGAGCGAGGCGGACAGCGTCATCACCGGCCGCAGCCCGAAGTCGGCCGGGGTGCCGAGCTCGGGGCTGGGCGAGATGCCGTACGTGGCGATGCCGGTGCGGACCAGGTCGAAGTGGCTCTCGGGGAGGGTGAGCGTGGCCGGCGAGTTGGCGATGTGCCGGACCTCGGGCCGGGCGCCCCGCTCCTCGGCGTACGCGACCATCTCCCGGAAGAGGCCGAGCTGGGCGGCGATGGAGGGGTGGCCGGGCTCGTCGGCACAGGCGAGGTGCGACCACAGCCCCGTGACGCGCAGGAGTCCCTCGGCCTCGGCGCGCAGGGCCGCGCGGACGAGTCCGGCCCAGTCGTCGCCGGGCTGGCAGCCGTTGCGCCCGAGCCCGGTGTCGGCCTTGAGCTGCACGCGAGCGGGCCGGTCGGCTCCCCTGGCCGCCTCGACGACCTCCTCCAGGGCCCACATCGCGCTGACGGACACGTCGAGGTCGGCCTCGATGGCCTCGCGCCAGGGCCCGCCGGGCGTCCACAGCCAGCACATGATGCGGCCCCTGTCTCTTATACACATC
>KL569121.1:113306-114314 GCA_000715635.1 Streptomyces violaceus
TGCCCAGCCAGTCCGCCCCCGCGGCGACGGCGGCGCGGGCACACGGCACAGCCCCGTGGCCGTACGCCTCGGACTTCACCACGGCCATCAGGGCCGCGCCCGGCGCGTGGGCACGCAGGGCCCGCACATTGGCCCGCAGGGCGGCCAGATCGATCTCGGCGCGGGCCCGCAGGGGCGCGGTCCGCGGGGCTGTTCTCTCGCTCATCGCGCCCAGTGTCTCAGAGCGGCCCGGCACTCCCGGGGCAGCGGCCCCGCGATGTCAGCCCGTCCGGCGCTCGAGGACGAGGCCGTCCGGGCCGAAGCGGGGGCAAGTCCGCCACCCGCGCCCACTCCCTCAGCCGAGGACATTCCGCCACGCCACCGGAACGGCGTCGGCCACATCATGCGCCCCCACCGGCGCCCCGTCCGCCGCCAGCCTCCCGGCGAGCCCATGCACATACGCCCCCGCACTCCCCGCGTCCACCGCGGTCAGCCCCGCCGCCAGCAACGACCCCGCCAGCCCGGACAGCACGTCCCCGCTCCCCGCGGTGGCCAGCCAGGACGTCCCCGTCGGATTCACCCGCACCGCCCCGCCCCCCGAGTCGGCGACCAGCGTCGTGGACCCCTTCAGCAGCACGGTCGCCCCGTACCGCCCCGCCAGTTCCCGCACCGCCGCCAACCGGGCCCCTTCGACCTCCCCCCGCTCCACGCCGAGCAGCGCCGCGGCCTCCCCGGCATGCGGCGTCATGAGCGTCGGCGCCCTCCGCCCCCGTACGACCTCCGCGTCGGCCAGCCGCAATCCGTCCGCGTCGATCAGCACCGGCACATCCGCCGCGAGCACCTCCCCCACTGTCGCCGCGTCGTCCCCGGCCCCCGGCCCGACGACCCACGCCTGCACCCGCCCGGCATGCTTCGGCCCCGTGTCCGACACGAGCGTCTCGGGAAACCGTGCGATGACGGCGTCCCCGGCCGGCCCGACGTACCGCACGGCCCCGGCCCCGCCCCGCAAGGCCCCCGAGACGGCGAGTA
>KL569122.1:0-1914 GCA_000715635.1 Streptomyces violaceus
ACCCGCGCCAGAGCGGCAAGTCCGGCGCCGGCGGCCTCTCAGAGGCCCGCTCGGGTGAACGTCACATGCGTGACTCCGCCGGGCGAGGAGGTGGCCTCGACCTCGTAGCCCTTCTCCAGGTCCTCCAGTCCGTCCCAGAGGCGTACGCCGCGGCCGAGCAGGATCGGGACCATCGTGACGTGCAGGTGGTCGATGAGCCCTGCGGCGAGGAAGTCGCGGATCACGGTGGGTCCCCCGCCGATGCGTACGTCCTGGCCGCCCGCGGCCTCGCGGGCCGTCGTGAGCGCCTCGGCGGGCGAAACGTCGAGGAAGTGGAATGTCGTGCCGCCCTCCATCTCGATCGACGGGCGCGGGTGATGGGTGAGGACGAAGGTCGGTGTGTGGAACGGCGGGTTGGGCCCCCACCACCCCTTCCACTCCGGGTCCTCGTGCCATCCGGGGTAGCCGAACTTCCCGGCGCCCATGATCTCGGCGCCGATCCCGGGCGTGAACTGCCGCGCGAAGGCGTCGTCGAGGCCGCCGCTCCCGCCGGGTCGGCCGGTCATCTCGTGCCAGAACCGGGTGGCGAACATCCACTCGTGCAGCCTCTCACCGGCATGGCCGAACGGCGCCTCACGGCTCAGACCCTCACCGGTGGCGAAGCCGTCGAGTGAAATGGAGAAGTTGTGAACGCGAGCGAGTGACATGGCCGGCGGATCCTTTCCTTCTCGAAACGTCCCGTCGTCAATGTTCCAGGCAACCTGCCGGCCGCGCTGCCGGAGAAGCACCTCAAGCCGGTCTTCGTCAGGTCCGACGGTGCGGACCTGACGGGCGGGTCATGACGCAGGGCTGGTGTCCGGGCGCAGGGTGAAGACCTGATCGAGACCCACGAGCGTGAGGACACGCAGCAGGTTCGCCGGTACACCGGCCAGGACGATGCCGGCACCGGCGGCCAGGGCGTGCTGGCGGGCGGCGAGCAGGGCGGTGATGCCGGTGGAGTCGCAGAACTCGAGGCCCGAGAGGTCGAGGACCAGGCACTGTCCCGGTGTCAGGGAGAGCCGGTCGACCTGGCGGCGCAGTTCGGGGGCTTGGTCGTAGTCCATTTCGCCGGCCACGTGCAGAACGGGTCCGGTCGCGGTGTCGCGGTGGCTTATGGTCAGCGTCTTCATGAGGGGAGGCTCGTTGCGGGGCGTATGAGTGAGGAGTCGGCGGGGACGCCGAGGGCGAGCAGGGCGGTGTCGTCGTTCAGCCCGTCGCCGAAGCTGTCCAGCAGCCCGGTGAGTGCGGTGATCACCTCACCCGGGGCGGCGGGAGCGAGGCCGGTGCCGAACACCCGCAGGGCGTCCTCGCCGTACAGGTCGTCGCGGCCGGGGCCGGTGCGGGCCTCGGTGAGACCGTCGGTGTACAGCACGATCGTGTCGCCGGCGGCCAGGACCGTCTCCACGGTGCTGATCGGTGCGTCGGGCAGGACGCCGACCAGTAGGCCGCCGGGGGTGGGCAGGAACTCGGCGCGGCCGTCGGAGCGCAGGACGAGCGCCGATGGGTGACCGCCGGAGGCGAGGCGCACGATCGTCGGCCCGTGCTCCCCGCCGGGCTCGACGATCCCGAAGACGCAGGTGCAGTAGCGGGGGTCGCCGCCGGCCGTGTACCGCTCGTGCAGTACGGCGTTCAGCGTGGCCAGGGCCGCGGCGGGCTCCGGGTCGTGGTGGGCGGCGGCCCGAAGGGTGTAGCGGGTCAGCGAGGTGAGGGAGGCGGCCTCGGGGCCCTTGCCGCACACATCGCCGAGGAAGAACGCCCACCGGTCGCCGGCGACGGGGAACAGGTCGTAGAAGTCGCCGCCGAGTTGTTCCGGGGCGGCCGTGTGGTAGTGGACGGCCGTCTCGAGACCCGGTACGGCGGGCAGCGAGTCCGGCACGAGGGACCGCTGCAGCACGG
>KL569122.1:2104-3972 GCA_000715635.1 Streptomyces violaceus
ACGCCTCCCTCGCGCCATCAGAGATGTGTATAAGAGACAGGGTCGGAGGCGTCGAAGGCGGTGACACGGATCAGCAGGGGTTCGCCCTGGGCGCCGTACTTGACCACGGCGGAGACCAGGACCGGCAGCGGGCCACCGCCCTGGCGCTTCAGGTCCAGCGCGATGCCTCGCAGCTCGCCCTGCATGCGCAGCAGCGGCGCGAAGTGCGTCTCGTGATACAGCTTCCCGCCGATGGTGAGCAGATCCGTGAAGCGCTTGCGGCCCACCACGGCCTCGCGCTCCAGGCCGAGCCAGTCCAGCAGCGTGGTGTTGATCTTGGCGATGGTGCCGTCCATCATCGTGGACAGGTAGCCGCACGGTGCCCACTCGTACAGGTCCTCCGCACTGTCCTCCAGCATCGCGTGGAACGTTGCGTCCGTGCCTGCCCCGCCTCCGGTCCCGGCAGGCTCCGGCGCGCCGTTCGGGCGGCACATCACTACAGGGACTCCAGGAAGTCGAGGATCGCCTCGGCGGTGGCCTCCGGCGCGCTCAGCTGCGGGCAGTGCCCGGTGGCGTCGAGGGTGACCAGGCGGGAGGAGGGGATCGTCGTGTGCACGTACGCGCCGACCTCGCGGGGCGCGATGGCGTCCTGCTCGCACTCCAGTACGAGGGTCGGCATGGACACGCACTTGAGGTCCTCGCGGCTGTCGGTCAGGAAGGTCGTACGGGCGAAGACACGCGCGATGTCGGGGTCGGTGGCACAGAAGCTGTTGGTCAGCTCCTGGCCCAGCTCCGGCCGATCCGGATTGCCCATGATCACCGGGGCCATCGCGGACGACCAGCCCAGGTAGTTCGCCTCCAGGGAGTCCAGCAGCTCGTCGATGTCCTCGGTGCTGAAGCCGCCGCGGTATCCCTCGTCGTCGATGTAGCAGGGCGAGGGCGTCACCATCACGAGCGCCCCGATCCGCTCCGGCGCGGCCTGTGCCGCCAGCACCCCGACCATGGCGCTGACCGAGTGCCCCACGAACACCGCCCGCCGAAGGTCCAGCTCCTCGCACACGTCGACGACATCGGCGGCGTAGCCGTGCAGCGAGGAGTACCGCTCCTCGCTCCATGCCGACAGATCCGACCCGCCGGAACCCACGTAGTCGAAGAGCACGACCCGGTACCGCTCGGCCAGTACCGGCACGACCATGCGCCACATGTTCTGGTCGCAGCCGAACCCATGTGCCAGGACAAGCACCGGCGTGTCGTCGCGGCCGATGACGTTCACGTTGTTCCTGCGGCGGATGTCCATGCCGCCATGCTCCCACCTTGACCGGCTCGTTTCGACGGCAGGCCGGTCAGCGCCAAGGTCGTCTTGGCCGGGCGCGGACGACGTCATGTGCCGTGACCGGGCCGGCATCGGCCATCCGAAAGGGTGATGCGGCCGGTTGGGCGCGTCTCGCCCGGGCGAGGTGGATCGCCCTCCCGCACCTCAGCCGCCCGAGCTCTCCCGCACGATGAGGCTGTGCCCGGCCACATGGTCGCCCGGCGGCGCGGTGTCCGGGGCGTCGATCCGGGCCAGCAGCCGGGCGACGGCGGCCCGGGCGATCTCCTGCTTGTCGGGGGCGACGGTCGTCAGGGTGGGGACGCTGAAACAGGAGGCCTCGATGTCGTCGAAGCCGACCACGTCGAGCTCGCCCGGCACGGAACGGCCCAGCTCGTGCAGGGCCCGCAGCGCGCCCAGGGCGAGATGGTCGTTCAGGCACAGCAGCGCGTCCGGGCGGGGGGCGCGTTCCATCAGCGCGACGGCGGCCCGCGCGCCGTCCTGCCAGTGATAGGCGTCCACCCGCACCACCAGGCCGGGGTCGAAGGGCAGGCCCGCCGCTTCGAGGGCCTCGCGGCAG
>KL569122.1:4181-4778 GCA_000715635.1 Streptomyces violaceus
ATCGGTGCCCTGGCGGCCGTGCAGGGCGCCGCCGACCACCGCGATGCGCCGGCGGCCCCGGGACAGGAGGTGCTCGGTGGCCTCGCGCGCCGCGCGCACGTTGTCGATGCCGACATGGTCGGTGCCGCCCTCGGCGGAACGCTCGCCGAGCAGGACCACGGGCAGGCGCCGGTCGCGGACGGCGAGATCACGCGGCTGCAGGGAGAGCGGACTGAGGATGACGCCGTCGGAGAACTGCGCGTCGAAACCGTGCAGCGCCGCCAGCTCCCGCTCGCGCACCGCCCCGGTCTGGTGCAGCAGGACGGTGTGCCCGCGCCGGTCCGCCTCGGCCATGACGTGCTTGGCCAGCTCGGCGAAGTAGGCGACGTCCAGCTCCGGGACCGCCAGGGTGATCATGCCGGTGCGGCCCTGGCGCAGTTGCCGCCCGGCGATGTTGACGCGGTAGCCCAGGGCCTCGATGGCCTCCTGGACGGCGGCTCGGGTCCGCTCCGAGACATGCTCGAAGTTGTTGATCACGTTGGAGACGGTCTTGGGGGAAACGCCGGCGTACTCCGCCACGTCCTTGATCCTGGGTCTGGCCGCCACGCTGTCCCGTCC
>KL569122.1:4967-6966 GCA_000715635.1 Streptomyces violaceus
TACTCCGCCACGTCCTTGATCCTGGGTCTGGCCGCCACGCTGTCCCGTCCTTCCGACTGCCGAGATCGTACCGACTCCGCTCATCGGGCCGTCCTACGGGTTTACATCGATGTAATCCCGTGCTGAGCCGAGGCTGTTGCGGGGTGGCCTGGCTGTGGAGGTCGCGATCCGGTCCTGGTCCGCGCCGCGTCGGCCCGGGATCCGACCCAGCCGGGGGCCGGGGGCCCGAGGCCCCCCGGCCCCCGGTTGTCACGTGCGGGCGGGGTGCCCCCCGGCCAGTTCGCCGCGGACGGACCGGGCCGCCGCGACCATGTTCTCCAGGGACGCGCGGGTTTCGGTCCAGCCGCGAGTCTTGAGGCCGCAGTCGGGGTTGACCCACAGGCGTTCGGCGGGGATGGCCTTCAGTCCGGTGCGCAGCAGGTCGGCCGCCTCCTCCGCGCCGGGAACCCGCGGGGAGTGGATGTCGTAGACACCCGGCCCCGCCTCGCGCGGATAGCCGTGCGCCGCGAGTTCGCGGGCGACCTGCATATGAGAGCGGGCGGCCTCCAGGCTGATGACGTCCGCGTCGAGGTCGTCGATGGCCTGCACGATGTCGCCGAACTCGGCGTAGCACATGTGCGTGTGGATCTGCGTGTCCGCCCGCACGCCGCCGGTGCTGAGCCGGAAGGCCTCCGTGGCCCATCCCAGATACTCCGGCCGGTCGGCGGCACGCAGCGGCAGCGTCTCGCGCAGGGCGGGCTCGTCGACCTGGATGACCGATGTCCCGGCCGCCTCCAGGTCCCTCACCTCGTCGCGCAGGGCGAGAGCGACCTGCCGGGCCGTCTCGGCACGCGGCTGGTCGTCGCGGACGAAGGACCAGGCCAGCATGGTGACCGGGCCGGTGAGCATGCCCTTGACCGGACGGTGCGTGAGGGACTGCGCGTACCTCGTCCAGCGCACGGTCATCGGCTCGGGGCGGGAGATGTCGCCGGCCAGGATCGGCGGGCGGACATAGCGGGTGCCGTAGGACTGGACCCAGCCGTGCTGTGTGGCGAGATACCCGGTGAGCTGCTCCGCGAAGTACTGGACCATGTCGTTGCGTTCGGCCTCGCCGTGCACCAGGACGTCCAGTCCGGCCTTCTCCTGGAAGGAGATCACTTCCTGGATCTCGGCCTTGATGCGCTCCTCGTAGACGGCCGTGCCGATACGGCCCGCGCGCAGGTCCGCCCGGGTGGTACGCACTTCACCGGTCTGCGGGAAGGAGCCGATCGTGGTGGTCGGCAACAGGGGCAGACCGAGGCGGGCGCGCTGGGCGGCGGTCCGCTCGGCGTACGGCAGCGAGCGGCGGGCGTCCGCCCCGGTCACCGCGGCGCTGCGGGCGCGGACGGCGGGGTCGCGGGTGATCGGGGAGTTCGCCCGGGAGGACAGGCCGGCCCGGTTCGCGGCGAGTTGCGCGGCGATCGTGTCCGTGCCCCGCGCGAGACCGCGCGCGAGGGTGACGACCTCGGAGGTCTTCTGCCGCGCGAAGGCGAGCCAGCGCAGGACCTGCGGCTCAATGTCCCGCTCCGCCGCCGTGTCCAGCGGGACGTGCAGCAGGGAGCAGGAGGCCGAGACGTCGACCCGGTCGGCCAGGCCGAGGAGCGTGCCGAGCCGGGAGAGCGAGGCCGGCAGGTCGTTGATCCAGATGTTGCGGCCGTCGACGACACCGGCGACCAGTCGCTTGCCCGGCAGACCGCCCACCGCGGCCAGATCGTCCAGGTTGGCCGCCGCCGACTTCGTGAAGTCCACCGCGAGTCCCTCGACCGGCGCCTTCGCCAGCACCGGCAGGGCGTTCCCGAGCCGGTCGAAGTACGAGGCGACCAGCAGCTTCGACCGGTCGTTGAGGGCTCCGAGGTCGCGATAGGCCCGCTCGGCGGCGTTCAGCTCGGCCGGGGTCCGGTCCTGGACCAGGGCAGGCTCGTCCAGCTGGACCCACTCGGCGCCCGCCGCGCGCAGGTCGGCGAGGACCTCGGCGTACACG
>KL569122.1:7165-9574 GCA_000715635.1 Streptomyces violaceus
CACCAGCCGGTCCAGGAGCGTGAGCGGCTCGAAGGCCGCGGGAACCCCCGGGGCGGGCTTGGCGAGGAGCAGATACGTGACGGGGCCGACGAGGACGGGGCGCGCGGTGTGGCCGAGCGCCAGCGCTTCGCGCAACTCGGCGACCTGCTGGGACGAGTCGGCGGTGAACACCGTGCCCGGACCCAGCTCCGGCACCAGATAGTGGTAGTTCGTGTCGAACCACTTCGTCATCTCCATCGGCGCCACGTCCTGCGTGCCACGCGCCATGGCGAAGTAGCCGCCCAGGGCGTCCGCCTCGACGGCGTCCCGGTGGCGGCCGGGGATCGCCCCGACCATGACGGTGGTGTCCAGGACGTGGTCGTAGAACGAGAAGTCGCCCGTCGGGACCTCGTCGATGCCGGCGTCGGCCAGCTGCCGCCAGTTCGAGGCACGCAGGCCGGCGGCGGTGGCCCGGAGGGCACCGGCGGTGACGCGGCCCTTCCAGTAGCCCTCGATCGCCTTCTTCAGTTCCCGGTTCTGTCCCTGGCGGGGGTAGCCGTACACGGTGGCCCGTGCTGCCGCGGCTGCGGGCTTGGTGGTCACGGAGATCTCCTTCGCGAGACGAATCCCTGAGATCCCGGCGACGGGACGAGAGCGCGAAGGGGTGACGAACCGGACGGAGACGACCTCGCGCGGCACAGCGCGGTCGTCCGCCTGGTAGGTACGCCGACCCGCCCTCGAGGTCACCGGAATGTCCGCGCACGCATCGTCCGCGCGCGGGCAGTTGGCAGGTCTTCGGACTCGCGGGCACGTTCTCACCATCTGAGAACACCTACTGGCCGTCGCTTCCCGGGCCCTTCGTGGGCCCAGTGCGTATGACGGCGGTCGTTCCCGCTCACCGCTGCGGGGCAGTCCCGGATTCCCACCGGGTTCCCTCTTGCGACGCATCCCGCCTGGCTGACGGGGCGAACCAGCTGCACCGCCAGCCTATACACGGGAAGGCAGGGGAAGCGACCCTCAGCCGCCGCTCACCGGCCGCCCCGCCGCGAGGGCGGCCAGTTCGTCCGGGGTGCGCGGACCGGGCGCCGACGCGGTCAACAGCCCTTGCGCGCGCAGGAGATCCGCGGCGGCGGCACCCCACGGCAATCGCAGTCCCGCCTGGCGAAGGAGATCGGTCCGGGCCAGCGCCGTGGGCGCGGGAGCGATGTGCACACCGTCCGGGGTGAGGAGCGCCGCGTCGTCGGCCCAGCGCAGGGCGAGATCGACGTCGTGGGTGGCCATCACCACCGTGGTGCCGCTCGCCCGCAGTCCGTCGAGCGTGCTGAGGAGCCGTTCCTGGCCGTCGGGATCGAGCCCGGCCGTCGGCTCGTCCAGGACGAGGACACGGGGCCGCATGGCGACCGCGCCCGCGATGGCGGTCCGTTTGCGCTGCCCGTAGGAGAGCAGATGGGTGGGCCGGTCGGCCAGGGCGGTGATGTCCAGGGCGGCGAGCGCCTCCGCCACCCGCGCCCGTACCTCCGCATCGGCCAGTCCGAGGTTCAGCGGCCCGAACGACACGTCCTGCTCGACGGACGCCGCGAACAGCTGGTCGTCCGGGTCCTGCACCACGAGCTGGACGGTCGTCCGCAGCCGGGTCAGACCCTTGCGGTCGTACGTCACCCGCTGTCCGTCGACCGTCAACCGCCCGTCGTTCGGCCGCAGTCCGCCGCTGAGCAGCCGCATCAGCGTGGTCTTGCCGCTGCCGTTGCGGCCGAGCAGCGCGAGCGCCCGCCCCTCGCGGATATCGAAGTCGAGGCCGCTGAGCACGGTTGGGCCGTCCTCGTAGGCGAAGGACGCGCCCCGCAGGGCGACGAGGGCGGGCTCGCTCATGTCGGCGGCCTTTCCAGTACGAAGGTGAGGACGGCCAGTGCTGCGAGGAGCGCGCAACTGGCGGCCGTGAAGCGGACGGAGACGCGGGCCTCGGGCACCAGGACGCGCAGGGTCCCGTCGTAGCCGCGCCCGGCGAGCCCGGCCTGGAGGCGGGCCGCCCGGTCGAAGGCCCGGACGAACGCGGTGGCGCCGAGCCCGCCCAGCGAACGCCAGGCGGCGGCCCGCGTGGTGTGCCCCAGCCGGGCGGCCTGCGCGTCGCGGATCCGGCGCACGGAGTCCAGCAGCAGAAAGCTCATGCGGTACGTCACGAGCGCGACATCGACGACCGGCGCCGGGATGCCGGCCCGGACCAGGCGCGGCAGCAGGTCGGACATAGGCGTGGTGAAGGCGAACAGCAGCACCCCCAGGGAGGCCGCCGAGGTGCGCAGCAGCAATTCCCCGGCCCGGAGGGGCCCGTCGTCCGCGAGGGAGACGAAGCCCTCCGGCCCGCCGACCTGCACGAGCAGCGTGACCGCGCCGGTCACGCAGAAGCCCAGCGGCACGCGGTAGGCCCGCCACAGC
>KL569122.1:9830-9996 GCA_000715635.1 Streptomyces violaceus
CCCAGCAGCAGGGACACGGCCGTCACGAGCACCAGGGCCGCGCCCGGCCAGGGCGGCAGCGAGATGGCCAGCACGGTGAGTCCCAGACCGAGCACGGCCTTGTCCACGGGATGGCGGTGGCGCCAGCGACTGCTGTGCGCCGCCGCGTCGATCGGCAGCACGCGGC
>KL569122.1:10240-12164 GCA_000715635.1 Streptomyces violaceus
GCTCAGGCCCTTTCGGCCGTGGACTCCTCGGCGTCCCGCTCCCGCGCCTGCCGCTCACCCTGCCGCCGGCCCCGGCGCAGACCGAAGTAGTAGGCGAGGACACCGGCACCGAGCGCAGCCTGGAGGGAGAACAGGGCCGACTCGATCTCACCGGACGGCGGTTCGTACAGCGGCGAGAACCAGGGCTTGTAGTCCGGCTCGATCTCGGTGATCGCTGTCTCCGCCTCACCGTCGGCGCCCGTGAACGGCTCCTTCTTGTGGTCGCCGAGGCCGAGCGCGAGCGGCAGTACGGCGAGCGCCACCACCGCGAGCAGCAGCAGGAGGTTGATCTTCGTGTTCTTCTTCATCGGGCTGCCACCTCGGTCTCGGTCACGGACTGCTTCTTGGCGAGGAGCACGCCCAGCCGGGTCAGTTCGCCCTTGCTGGACTGCACCAGCAGCCGCATCACGAGCACCGTCAGCAGCCCCTCGCTCACCGCGAGCGGGATCTGAGTGACGGCGAAGATGGTGCCGAACTTGCCGAGCGCGCCCACGAACCCGCTGCCCGGGTCGGGGAAGGCGAGCGCCAGCTGCACGCTGGTGACGCAGTACGTGGACAGGTCGGCGAAGAACGCCCCGAAGAAGACCGCGACCATCAGCGGCACGTCGTACCGCCGCAGCAGCTTGTACACGGCGTATCCGGCCCAGGGCCCGACGATCGCCATGGAGAACACGTTGGCGCCGAGCGTGGTCAGACCGCCGTGTGCGAGCAGCAGCGCCTGGAAGAGCAGGGTGATGGTGCCCAGCACCGCCATGATGGGTGGCCGGAACAGGATGGCTCCCAGGCCCGTCCCGGTGGGGTGGGAGCAACTGCCGGTGACCGACGGCAGTTTCAGGGCGGACAAAACGAACGTGAAGGCACCGGAGGCACCGAGGAGCAGCGTGCTCTCGGGGTGCTCGCGCACCTCACGGGTGAGCGCCCGGACCCCGTGGACGACGAACGGCGCCGACGCGACGCCCCAGGCGACCGCGTGTGCGGGCGGCAGAAAACCCTCGGCTATGTGCATGGCTCAGCAGACCCTCTCCAGCACCTCGTGGATGGTTGACGCGCCTTGGCCGGTCTCCTGGCTTACGGGTACCACCGCCCGTACTCCGCCTTCCCGGGTCACAAGGACCCAGTGGCTGCCCGTGAGGGCCGGAGCCGGACTTCCCGATTCACAGTGGCGAGGGCCGCACCGGCATCACACCGGCTTTCCCGTTCACCAAGGCGTGGTGACAGTAGTGCCGAGATAAGGACGATGACAAGCCACCCGAGGGGGCGCGTGAGGGGGCGTCCGCTCGCACACCGGCGCAGGGCCGCTCAGTCGTCGCCCCCGTCGTCATCGTCGTCCCCGCTCTCCCAGGTCTGACGGGGCTTCTCCTGCTGGGGATTTTCCGCCTGTCGCGGTGGGTCGGCCGTCTCCTGCGCCGGGGTCGTGGGGCTGGGCGTCGCTTCGACGGGGGCCGGGGGAGGAGGCGCGGTGGTGGACGGGGTGATATCGGCCACTGTGCCGGCGGCCGGAGTGGTGGCGGCCGGAGCCGTGTCCGCCGCCGGAGCGGAGGAGAGGGGCGAGGCGGAGCCGGCGGGCGGCGTGGCGGCGGGGCTGCTCGCGGAGGGGGACGCGTCGGGTTCCGTGCCCTCCGTCGCGGTGTTGTCGGGCGAGAACCACAGCATGCCGGCGAGCATCGCGGCGGCGAAGAGTGCCGCCGCGGCGACCGTCGCGGCCGCTCTGCGCCGGTTGCCGGGACCGCCCCGGGGCGCGGCGCGACGCGAACGCCCGGCCTGGGCCGTGCGTCCGGTGCGCAGCCCCGGGGCGCCGGGCAGCGCGTACGTGGCCGGGTTGCGGGCCTCGGTGGCCGGATACGGCGTCGGCGTGGCGGACGTCACCGGGGGTGCGGCCTCCGGT
>KL569122.1:12350-13500 GCA_000715635.1 Streptomyces violaceus
GGCTCGGGCAGCCCTCGCCAGGCGCCGCCGGCGAACCACTCGGCCGTCCGCTGGGCGGTGGGCCGGTCCTCGGGCTGCTTGGCGAGCAGGCCGAGCAGGTAGTTCTCGAAGGCGGGCGGGAGCCCGGCGACACCGAGCTCGCGGGGCGGTACGGGCGCGGAATCGAGGTGCTGGTGGAGGAGCGCGACGGCGGTGTCGGCCTGGAAAGGCGGTCGGCCGCTGAGGAGTTGGTAGAGCAGACACCCCAGGGAGTACATGTCGGAGGCGGGGCCGGCGGGCTGGCCCAGGGCGCGTTCGGGCGCGAGGTAGAGGCCGGTGCCGACGATCTGGCCGGTGGCGGTGAGCGCGGCGCCGGGGTCGTCGAGGAAGCGGGCGATGCCGAAGTCGCCGATCTTCAGGGTGCCGTGGGCGTCCAGCAGGAGGTTGGCGGGCTTGACGTCACGGTGGACGATGCCCTGCGCGTGTGCGGCGGCGAGCCCGGCGGCGGCCTGCGCGGCGAGATCGGCCACCCGCTCGGCGGGCAGCGCGCCGGAGGCGGCCAGCACCCCGGCGAGGCTGTCGCCTTCGACCAGTTCCATCACCAGGTACAGCCGGTTGTCGTACTCGCCGAAGTCCAGGACACCGACCAGATTGGGGTGGTTGAGACGCCCGGCGGTCTGGGCCTCCAGACGGAACCGGGAGGCCGCCGTGACGTCGGTGTCCTGGGGCAGCAGCAGCTTGACGGCCACCGCTCTGGCGAGCGTCTCGTCGTACGCGCGCCAGACCTCTCCCATTCCACCGCGCCCGATCTCAACATCCAGCCGGTAGCGGCCCGCTAGCAGCACTCGTCCTCGTCTCATGCGTGTGGGAAGGTACGTCGCCGCATGCCGAACTCCCCGTTTCGACACGGGGGTTGGTGGGGAACGTCGCAGCCGACCCAGGATACTGGCGCCGCGTGCCCGCTGATCTCCGCAGCGGTGTCGAGGGACGGTACGGTTACGGAAATCCGGGAGCGGAGCCGTCGCCCGGCGGGGTGACGGTGCGGTGCGCGCGGTTGCCGGGGTGTCCTTCGCGCGCCTCGGGGCGCCGGATCGGGCCGCCGTGGTCGTCCAGGGGTGCCTTGGCGTGCCGGATCAGGCCGTCCCGCCCGCTCCCTCCGCCCGTTCCTCCC
>KL569122.1:13679-14178 GCA_000715635.1 Streptomyces violaceus
GAGCCACCGTCAGGGCCGGTACGGCCGCGAGGACCAGCCAGGGCACGGCGGTCGGGAGGCCGAGGTCGAGCAGGGAGCCGGTGGCCGCGCTGCCGGCCAGGACGATCAGGCCGGAGACGGAGGACAGCGACCCCATGTAGAGGCCGATCCGGCCCTCTTCGGCCAGGTCGGGCACCCAGGCCCGGGCAGCGGGCACGACCAGCATCTGCCCCACTGTGAGCAGCACGACGAAGCCCGCGGCGGGCAGCAGCCCGGTGACTCCCGTCCAGCCGGCGGGGCGCGCCGCGGCCACCACCGCGAAACCGGCCGCGATCAGCAGCAGCCCGGCCGTCATGGAGCGACGCAGGTCCAGCCGGTCGCCCGCCCAGCGGGTCACCGGCAGCTGGGTGAACACCACCAGCACCGAGGACAGGGCGAACAGCCAGGACAGCGGCGCCTGGGAGCCCGCCGCACGCCGCACCTCGTCCGGCAGCGCCAGATACAGCTGGTTGTAGGCGAG
>KL569122.1:14437-16507 GCA_000715635.1 Streptomyces violaceus
CGGAGCCGTACGCGCCGCACAGGGCCAGGAAGCGGCGGTTGCGCAGCAGCACGCGCGCCCCGCCCCGCTCCCTTGTACGGACCCGGCCCGGGATGTGCTGCGGCATCAGCCACAGATGCCCGGCCAGGACGAGCACGAAGACCGCCGCGCCGGCGAGGCACGCGGTGCGGAAGTCGACGGCGAGCAGCAACCCGCCGAGCAGGGGTCCGACGAAGGCCCCGGCCTGGCCCGCGACGCTGAACAGCGCCAGGAGACGCGTGCGCGAGCCGCGTCCCTCCTCCTCCCACACCACCGCCTGGCGGGCCACCTCGGACTCCACGGCGGGGGAGAACAGCGCGGCGGCGAAACCGATCACCAGCACGGCGCCGATCACGGCCCAGCTCGCTTCCGCGTACCCGAGCCAGGCGAACCCGGCGATCCGCAGCACGCAGCCGGCCAGCACGACCGGCCGCACCCCGAACCGGTCCACGAGCCAGCCGCCGACCACGAACAGCCCCTGCTGGCTGAAGGTGCGCAGCCCGAGCACGAAGCCGACCAGCCAGCCCGCCATGCCGATCGCGGTGCCGAGGTGCTCGGCGAGGAACGGCAGGACGGCGTAGAAACCGACGTTGAAAGCGAGCTGGGTCAGGATCAGCAGCCGCAGCAGCGGCGACAGCTCTTTCCAGAGCCGCCAGGTGCTCTCGCGCGGGGTCTTGGGCGGGGTCTTGGGCATGCGGGCGGACCGGCGGGCCAGCACACGGGAGATGAGGTCGGTCATCGTTCTTCTGTCGGTGAGGTGGACACAGGGGCCAGGAGGGCGTCGGGGCTGTTCCGCTGTTGCCGCGGGGGCATGACCCGCTCCACGGGGGGACCGGCCGGGCTCGCGGGCCGCCCGCGCCGCCGGGGCAGCCGTACGCCGCCCGCGGCCGTCACCGCGAGCGCCCCCAGCAGGGCGAGTACGGCGGCGGGGAAGAGGACGGCCCACGGGGCGCGCTCGGCGTACGGCTGGTTCTCGGCGAGCAGCAGCCCCCACTCGGGGGACGGTGGCTGGGCGCCCAGGCCGAGGAAGCCGAGGGCGGCGAGGCTCAGCGCGATGCCGGGCAGCCGGAGCAGGGCGTGCCGGGCCACCGGCGACAGCACGGCGGGCAGCAGTTCGTGCGAGAGCAGATACCAGCGGCCGGCGCCCAGTGCGCGGGTCGCGGCGAGGTGCGTGGTCGCGCGCTCCTGCCGCAGCAGGGAGGACGTGTGGGCGGCCAGCGGGGACCAGGCCACGACGCCCACGGCGAACGCCGGCGTCCAGGGCCCGCTGCCCGCGACGCCGGCGACGAGGAGGCCGGCCAGGACGGGCGGCACGGCGCTGACGGTGTCGACCAGCGGCCCGGAGAGCCTCGGCAGCAGCCCGAGCAGCAGCCCCGCGACGAGTGCGGCGGCGCTCACCGCGAGGGCGATGCCGAGGGTGGTCAGCGCGCCGTGGGAGACCCGGGCGAGTACGTCCCTGCCGAGCGCGTCCGTCCCGAACGGATGCGCCAGGGAAGGGGCCCGCAGCCGGGCGAGGGCGTCCAGGGCGAGCGCGTCGCGGGGCAGGCCGAACCCGATGACGGCGGCGAGCAGTGCCCCGTGGAGCAGGGGCAGGGCGCGGGGCGCGGACGGGCCGGGGCGGTGCAGGGAGTGCAGGGCGCCGTCGCGCAGCGCGGGCCCGATGAGCAGCCGGGCCGACAGCCGGGCGAGGACCCCGGCGACGGCCGCGACCAGGACGAGGGCGAGGGTGCCGGTCTGCAGGACGGGCAGGTCCTGGGCGAGGGCGGCCTGCAGGGTGAGCCGGCCCAGGCCCGGGATGTCGAAGATCTGCTCGACGGCGACCGAGCCGCCGGTCAGGCCGACCACGAACAGGCCCAGGTTGGGCAGCAGTCCGGGCACGCAGCGGCGCACCGCCTGCCGTGCGACGGACCTCGGTGGGACGCCGCGTGCCGCGGCCGCCAGGGCCCACGGTTCGGCGAAGGCGCTGGGCAGCAGGTCGTCCAGCATCCGTCCGAGGATCGCCCCGGCGGGCAGACCGAGGGCCAGCGACGGCAGCACCATCCACTGCGGCCC
>KL569122.1:16720-17197 GCA_000715635.1 Streptomyces violaceus
CGGCAGCACCATCCACTGCGGCCCGTACCACCCGAGAGCCGGCAGCCAGCCCAGCTGGACGCCGATCACCGAGGCCAGCACGGAGGCGACGAGGAACTCGGGCAGTGCGGCCAGCACGGCGGACGCCGTGCCGCCGGGGCCGCGTGCGGCGAGCCGCCCCCGCGAGCCGAGCCGGAGTGTGCGGGCGCACACCGCGGCCACCGTGCCCGCCGCGACCACGAGGGCCCCGGACATCAGCAGCAGCGACGCGCCGAGCGCCTGCACGACGCCGGGCAGCACCTGGCCGCCGGAAACCCACGACGTGCCCGCGTCCCCGTGCAGCAGCCCGCCCAGCCAGCGGCCGAGCAGCACCAGCGGGCCGTCGTCCAGGCCGAGTTGGTCGCGGATGGCGCGCAGTGTCCCGGGCGTCGGATCGCGGTCCGCCGAGCGGGCCTTGAGCACGGTCAGCGCCGGGTCGGTGCGCGACAGCCACGGCAG
>KL569122.1:17450-18769 GCA_000715635.1 Streptomyces violaceus
TGTATAAGAGACAGCGCGAGGACGCGCAGGGCGGCGAGGCCCTTGGCCAGGGGTGAGTTCGAGGTGTTCAGTGTCGTCCCCGTGGTGCTCAGGCGAAGGGAATCTCGAAGTGCACCGCGCCGCTGCCCCCGCCGGGCACTTCCTCCCGCTCGTCGCACACCACCTTGCCCAGCGTCCGCCACAGGCCCATCGCACCGGGCGAGTGCTGATACGTGTGCAGATACACGGACCGGTAACCACCGTCGGCCCGGGCGAAGTCGACCAGGCCTGCCACCAGCCGCCGGGCCAGTCCGCGTCGCCGGTGTGCGGGGCCGACGTACAACCGCCGCAGCTGTGCGGTCTCGCCCGAGGGGTACCGCTCGGCCAGCCAGCGCGGATTCGGCGGATGCGCCGGCCCGCGGGCGTCCAGCGCCCCCGTGGCCGCCACCGTCCCGTCCCGCTCGTCCACGGCCACCAGGAGGGTGTGCCGCGGCGGTTCGACGTAGAACGGCACCGGGTCGATGATGTCGGCGTGCCAGTGCGGCACATAGCCGGTGCCGAAGTCGCGGTACACGGCGTCCAGCATCACCACCCGCGCCCCGTCGATGTCCGCGGGCGTGGCTTCCTTGATGCTGTAGTCATGCATTTGCGCATCATATGCAAATCACATGAAGGCTCATTCAGGGGCCGCTGATGTGATGTCGGGGACGGCTGATGTGATGTGGGTCAGCACGCACCGCCAGTGCCCGTCCCGCTTCACGAACACGTCCGTCGTCCACTCGTCGGCGTCGTAGCGTTCGCCCTGGTAGTGGGCCGTGTTGGTGACCCGTCCGGTGACCACGGCCGTGTCGCCGTAGACGCGCACCCTGGGCCGGGTCCTGAGGTCCATCGCGGAGTGGGTGAGCTCCCCGGACCCGACGAGGGAGAGGAACCTCTCCTTCGGGTCGATTCCCGACTCGGAGACGATCACCCACTCGTCCGCCATGAAGCCCGCGATGCGTGCGGGGTCGTTGGCGACGATCGCCGCCGCCCAGTCCCGCGCCAGACCGGCGAGCTCGCGGACGATGTCCTCGCCGGGTTCCTGAGCTGCCGCGTCGGGACCTTGGTTCATGTCGCGACCGTAGCGCGTCAAGGCCGCGATCCGGGGTGTTCAGCAGTCCGGGTGACCTCGCGCGTCCCGAGCGCCGCCGAGGGAAAAGGATGCGGTCGTCGTTGCCCGGCCGTCCGCCCGTCGACCGAAGGTGATCCCCGTGTCCCTGACCGCCCCCGCCCAGTCCGCCGTCGGCACCGCGCAGCAGTCCCAGAGCCCGGTCGACATCCGTCCGCAGGCCGCCGACGTC
>KL569122.1:18974-19341 GCA_000715635.1 Streptomyces violaceus
CGGCATCCGGCGCGGCTCGCCCTGCGTCTGCGCTTCGAGCGTCCGAAGCGGCACCGGCCCGACTGCGCCCGGGCCGAGGAGGGCTCGGTGAAGGCCGAGCCGCCGCGCGGACAGGACTGCCTGATGAGCGTCGGCGACGCCACCTACCAACTGGAGGACATCCACTGGCACACGCCGTCCGAGCACACCGTCGGCGGGGTGGCGTTCCCGATGGAACAGCACCTGAAGTACGCACGGACGCTCGGGGAGGGGGACGGGGACGCGACCGCGGCCGGTGCGAAGGAGTACGCGGTGCTCGCCGTCTTCGTCCACCCGGGCGACGCCAACGAATCCCTGGACCGGCTCTGTCTCTTATACACATCTCTGA
>KL569122.1:19638-19946 GCA_000715635.1 Streptomyces violaceus
CCCCTGGGACGTGCCCGACGTTGAGATCGACACCCTGCTGCCGCCCTGCACCGAGTCCTACCGCTATCTCGGGTCCACCACGACCTGCCCCTACACCACCGGGGTGCGCTGGACGGTCCTGACCCATCCGGCCCAGGCGTCCGCCGCCGCCCTGGAGCACTACCGGAGCCTCTTCCCCGAGGGCAACGCCCGCGAGGTGCAGCCACTCGGGAAGCGGCGCATCGCCGGGGACAGCCACCGGTGGTGGTGACTGACCCGGCCGGGTGACACGTCAGCCGGGGTGCGCCACCGGTATGGCAACCGGCGGG
>KL569122.1:20184-21360 GCA_000715635.1 Streptomyces violaceus
GGTCGGTACAGGCGGCGTCCACCGGGATCCGGGCCCAGGGAGCGGAGAACTGCCGGGACGCCCCCGGCAGCGGGGGTGGCAGCACCCGTTCACCGGGCGGCGGCCCCGTTCAGCCCTGGGCCGGGGTGAGCACCACGAAGTCCGCGTCGGCCGGGTCGAGGCAGACGGCCAGCCGGCCGACGCCCTCCGCGTCCTCGGGACCCATCTGCACGCTGCCGCCGTTCTCCCTGACCTTGGCCACCGCGGTGTCGCAGTCGTCGACGGCGAAGACCGGGTGCCAGTACGGCCGCCCGTTCGCCAGCGACAGGTCCTTCTTGCCGACCTCCATGAGGCCGCCGTGCATCCGCTCCTCGGGCAGTCCGGCGGGAGTGATGAGGGTGTACGTGCCCCCGCCGCCCGGCAGCGGCATGTCACTGAACTGCCAGTCGAAGAGTCCGCCGTAGAACTCCTTTGCGGCCGCCGCGTCGCTCGTGTACAGCTCGGTCCAGGACAGCGAACCCGGCTGGTCGACCAGATCGAGGCCCTTGGTCGTCCCCGGCTGCCAGACGGCGAACTGGCCTCCCTGCGGGTCGGTGTACTGCGCCATCCGGCCCCATTCCTCGAGGTCCATCGGCGCGACGCGCACGGTGCCGCCCGACTGTTCCACGGCCTTCGTCGTGGCGTCCGCGTCGGCGACGCTGAAGTAGAGCATCCAGGCCGAGCGCGCGCCCTCCTCGGTCAGCTTGCCGAGCCCGGCGACGATCTTGCCGTCCTTCCGGAACATCCCGCCCTCGAAGTCCTCGCTCTCGCCCATGGACTCGTAGTCCCACCCGAGCACGGCGCCGTAGAAGGCAGCGGCGCTCCGGACGTCCGGAGCGCCGAGGTCGAGCCAACATGGGGAACCGGGGGCGAACTCCGTGGTGATCATGGCGATGCTTCCCTTCCGCAGGTCCTGTGTGCCCAGCGTGACACCGGGCACTGACAAGCGCCCGTCGGCCGCTGTCCGATGGGGGACCTCCGGTCGGTGCTGCCCGGTGCTGTCCGGTGGTGATCCCCGGCTGGTGGTCCGGCCGTGGAATCATCGGGGGCGTCGACCGGTCGGGTGGTCGCGGAGCTCCGTGCGGTGAGGGTGGTGGGCGGGCGTGGTGCACGGCTGGGAGTGGGACGACACGTTGTTCTCGGGGACCGCCGCCTACT
>KL569122.1:21625-24563 GCA_000715635.1 Streptomyces violaceus
GGCCCGGAACCATTGCCCTGAGCCTCGCGCATCTCTTCGGCGAGATCGTCGGAGTGGACCCCGACAGCGGGATGATCGCCGAAGCCGGGCGCGGGGCCGCCGGCCGGGGACTGGGCGCCAAGACCCGGTGGGTGCGGGCTCGGGCCGAAGCCCTGCCCGCAGGGCTCGGCACGTTCGCCGTCGCCACCTTCGGTCAGTCCTTCCACTGGATGGACCGCGACCTGGTGGCCGCGACCGTCCGGGACATGCTCCGGCCCGGCGGGGCACTGGTGCACATCGCCGACCTGAAGACGGAGCCCCGGACCGTCGACGCCATGCCGTACCCGACGATCCCCTACGCGGGGGTGGACGACCTGGTGAGGCGGTACCTGGGCCCCGTGCGACGAGCGGGCCGCGGGGTGCTGGCGCAAGGGACACCGGGCGCCGAGGACGAGGTGTTCGCCCGGGCGGGCTTCTTGGGCCCCCGGCGTCTCGTCGTGCCCGGCGGGCAGGTGCTGGAGCGGACCTTCGACGATGTCGTCGCCTGGGTGTTCTCCATGTCGTTCTCGGCTCCGCATCTCTTCGAAGGGCGCCGGGACGACTTCGAGGCGGACCTGCGGCTGCTGTTGCGCGAGGCCTCGCCGTCGGGCCGGTTCTCCGAACGGGCACCGAGCACGGAGGTCTTCGTATGGCGGAAGGACTCGGACGCCTGATCAGGTCGCCGCGTCAGTGGACGGACATACCGCCGTCGACGTAGACCGACTGTCCGGTGACGTAGGCGGACGCCGGGCTCGCCAGGAAGACGGCCGCGCCCGCGAAGTCCTCGGCCAGGCCGTTCCGCCCGATCAGCGTGCGGGCGGCGAGGGCGGCCACCTTCTCCGGATCCGACGACAGACGCTCGTTGAGCGCTGTCATGACGAAACCCGGCACCAGGACGTTGCAGGTGACGCCCCGCGGCGACCACGCCTCGGCCTGAGACCGCGCCAGCGACTCAAGACCGCCCTTCGAGGCGCCGTACGCGCCGCTCTGCACGAACGCCCGATGCGCCTGCTGCGAGCTGATGTGCAGGATCCGCCCGTATCCGCGCTCCGCCATGCCCGGGCCGAAACGCTGCCCCAGCAGGAAGGGCGCCTCGAGGTTGACGGCCATCGTGAGGTCCCAGACGTCCTCGGTGAGTTCGTCCATCGGCGGGCGCAGATTGATCCCGGCGCTGTTGACCAGAATGTCGGGCTCCCCGAACGCCTCGACCGCGCGCTCGGCGGCCGTCCGCACACCCTCGCGCGTGCTCAGGTCCGCGCTGACCCACGCGGCGCGGCAGCCCTGAGCCGTCAGCTCGTCGACCGTCGCGGTCAGTCCGGCCTCGCCGCGGGCCACGACCACCACGCTCGCGCCGGCGCGAGCGAGGGCGCCGGTGATGGCGCGGCCGATGCCGGAACTGCCGCCGGTGACCACCGCGACGCGGCCGTCCAGGGAGAACAACTCGGAGAGGTACATCTGCGTTGACCGGGTGGCCTGTGTCGTCATGACCCGACACTCTAAGTGGATCGATCACAGGGGGGAGTCGGTGGGACAGGGGGACGGCCCGGTCCGTCCATGCCCGCCGGAACACGCGGCTGACGCATACTGGAACCTCATGGACCACACCCCTCACCACCCCGAACGGCACCCGCGCGGGACGGCGTCCTGGGGGACCGCCGTGAAGGCGACGCTGCACTGTCTGACGGGCTGTGCGATCGGCGAGATCCTCGGCATGGTCATCGGCACCGCGCTCGCGTGGGGCGACGTGCCCACCATGGTTCTGGCGATCGGGCTCGCCTTCCTCTTCGGCTACTCGTTCACCCTGTTCGCGGTCCTGCGGGCCGGCCTCGGTCTCAAGGCCGCGATCAAGGTCGCGCTGGCCGCGGACACGGTCTCGATCGCCGTGATGGAACTCGTGGACAACGCGATCATCGCGCTCACCCCGGGCGCGTTGGAGGCCCACCTCACGGACGGACTGTTCTGGTCCGCGCTGCTGGGCGGTTTCGCGGTCGCCTTCCTGATCACGACCCCGGTCAACAAGTGGATGATCGGCCGGGGCAAAGGGCATGCCGTCGTGCACGCCCACCACTGACTCCGAGGAGAGTCACCAGCCGGTGAGCAGTCGGACGTGCCCGTCGGGGAGTTTCGGCCACCAGTGGTGATAGCGGCGGTAGACCTCGGTGTCGCGGCCGGTCAGCAGCCGTGTCAGCGACGCTGCCTCCGCGGCGAGGCCCTCCCACGCGGTGCGTGGCAGGTCGTGGAACGCCGTGGCCTCGATGCCGCCGTCGACCGCGCGCCACACGCCGGCGACCCGGCCGTCGACCAGCAGGGTGGGCAGCACGTCACCGTTGACGCGGATCACCAGACGGCGATAGTCCGGGGGGATCACGCGGCTGCGGTCGGCGTGGGCCAGCAGGACGCTGTCCCACATGGCCATGAACCGCGGCGGGGCCGGAGTGTCCGCCGGTGGGCGCGGGGCGTCCGGTACGTCGAACAGGACCGTCCCGTCCGGTCCGCGCAACTGCTCCACCGCGTCGGACAGGGCGAGCAGCGCCTGCCGCACGGGCTGCCGCGGCAGCATCGCGAACTGCGCCACGTCCGCGACCGACGCAGGCCCGAAGCCCCGTAGATAGCGCAGGACGAGCTGCCCGAGCGCCTCCGCCGCCGGCTCCCGGCCCGTCGGCGCGGGACCGGTCCGCGCCGCGACGAACGACGCCCGGGTGCCGAACGACCACGGCCCGCCGGTCGGGAGGTGGAGCAGCGGCGCGTACCCCTTGAGCCCCCACCACGCGCCGGACTTCTTGTCGGCTCCGACCCGGTCCTCCAGCCATGCCTGAAGCTCCGCGGCCGTCCGCGGCCGGTCGGCGAAGTCCAGCAGCTCCGGGACGAGTGCCTCGCCGTCGGCCGGTGTGAGCCCCGCGGCGGCGAAGCGGTGGCCGAG
>KL569122.1:24753-26348 GCA_000715635.1 Streptomyces violaceus
GCGGTGGCCGAGCCGTGAGGCGTACAGCGTCTGCTGCATCGCCTCACGGAACACCTGGTAGTCGTCCGCGTGGACCGCGTGCAGCGTGATCCGCATCAGGGTCGCCTTGACCACCGCACGCCGCGCGAAGGCGTCGTCCAGCTCGGCCGGAGAGAAGCCGGCCAGCCGGTTCCACAGTGCCACGTACGGCGAGGCGGCATGCTGCGCCTGGAGCGCCACCACACGCCGCACGGCCTCCCCGGTCTCCATCACCTCCCGGCCCAGCAGCAACTGTCGGCCGAGGGTGGCCCGGTTGAGTTCCTGCGCGGTGATGTCCACGGCGGGGATTCTGCCGTGGCCCGGCCGGAGGCATCGATTCCTGGATAGTGGCCTGGATCACATGTCGCCAATTGAGTACCGAGGCCGGGCGATGTCCGTACCCATGAGTGCAGGAGCGGGGCCGGATGCGAAGATGAGGCGCCATGACAGCTGGGTGGTGTGCTCGCACGACACGGGCCGCGGTGTTCGCGGCCGTCTGTGTCGTGCTCGCCGCCCTGGGGCACGTCATGATGTCCGGCGACCATGTGCCCCTGTCGACGCTGGTGGCCGGCTGGGCCGTGACAGGTGTGGCGGGCTGGTGCCTGGCGGGCCGCGAGCGCGGACTCCGGCTGGTCGTCGCCGTCGCCGTGGTCGTCCAGACGGGACTGCACTCGGCGTTCTCGCTCGTGCCGACACCGGCCGCCGGGGCAGTGGGTGGCACGGACTCCATGGACATGTCCTCCATGGCGCATGGCATGGGATCCATGAGCCACGGCATGGGAGCCACGGGGCACGAAATGGGCTCCATGGCTCACCACATGGGGCATACGGGACACGCCCCGGCCGGTGACTCGTCCCTCGGCATGCTCGCCGCCCACCTGCTGGCCGCGCTGCTGTGCGGTCTGTGGCTGGGCCACGGCGAACGGGCCGTCTTCCGTCTGCTGCGCGCCGTGGGCAGCCGGCTGGCCGCGCCGCTGCGGCTCCTGTTCGCCCTGCCCGCGCCGCCACCCCCGCCCGTGCGCGTTCGGCGCCGGTCCTCGGACCGCGCGCCGCGCCTTCTCCTTCTCGTCCACGCGATCACCTCTCGAGGACCGCCCGTGGGAGCCGCTGCCGCCTGACGGCAGCCGGCAGTCCCGGGGCAGCACTCTGCGCGCCCCGGTCTCGGTCGTACGTCCGTGGCTCGCGCCGTCCGGATGCGGCCGTATCCCCGCTCACCGGGCCGCACGCGCGTGCGCGTGCTCCCGGAATTCCCGAGAAGGACACCAGGTGATCACTCCTGCCCTGCCCCTTTCAGCCGAGAGAAGCCCGTCGGCCGACGAGTCGATAACCGCCTGGGCGCTGGCCGCCCGCGGCGGTGACTCCGCCGCCGTCGACCACTTCGTGCGCGCCCTGCACCGTGACGTCATCCGCTACGTCGCCCACCTGTGCGCCGATCCGCAGGCCGTGGACGATCTGGCGCAGGACACGTTCCTGCGGGCGCTCGGCAGTCTGCACCGGTTCGAGGGTCGTTCCTCGGCGCGGGTCTGGCTGCTGGCCATCGCCCGGCGTGCGGTGGCGGACAGCTTCCGGTACTCCGT
>KL569122.1:26575-26874 GCA_000715635.1 Streptomyces violaceus
CTCGCGCCATCAGAGATGTGTATAAGAGACAGGCCCCGCGGCCTGCCCGGCTTCGACGACGGCGTGGCACTGCTCGAGCTGATGGACGGACTGCCTCAGGAGCGGCGCGAGGCGTTCGTCCTCACGCAGTTGCTCGGTCTGCCGTACGCGGAGGCCGCCGCGCTGAGCGACTGCCCGGTCGGCACGGTCCGCTCCCGGGTGGCCCGTGCCCGGGCGACGCTCATGGCCCTGCTGGCCGAGGCGGAGGAACCGGCGATACCGGCGCCGCCGCCGTCACCCGCCTTGGCCGCGGCCTGACG
>KL569122.1:27084-29874 GCA_000715635.1 Streptomyces violaceus
GCTCAGGAGTCCTGGGTGTCGTCGTCCAGGAAGTGGAACCCGGGCCTGGGATGCATCAGGAAGTCGTGATGGGAGATGTTCCAGGCGTAGGCGCCCGCCAGGGAGAACACCACCCGGTCCCCGGCCCTGAGTTCCGGTACGGGTACCCGGCGGGCCAGCACGTCCTTCGGCGTGCACAGCTGCCCCGCGAGCGTGACGGGCCCGCTCTTCGCCGCCGGCCGGGGCCAGGGGTGCGGCCAGGTGTCCACCGGCAGGACGGAGCAGGGCTGGTCGTGTCCCTTCGTCGCCGGGGTGCGCAGATGGTGCGTGCCGCCCCGGACGACGGCGAACTCCTCGCCGTGGCTGTGCTTCACGTCCAGCACCTCCGTGGCGTACCAGCCGCAGTACGCCGTGAGCGCCCGCCCCGGCTCGATCCGCAGCGTCAGCCCCGGACGCGCCTCGGTGAGCCGGGCCAGCCCCTCGCCGTACGCGGCCCAGTCGAAGCGGCGCTCCGGGTCGGTGTAGTCGACGCTCATGCCGCCCCCGACGTTCACCTCCGCGACCGGTACACCGAGTCCCGTGGCCCAGCCCACCACGCTCCCCGCGGCCCCCAGCAGCTCGGCCGCTCCGAGTCCGCTCGCCAAGTGGGCGTGCACACCCCGCAGTTCGAGCTGCGGGTACGTCCTGTCGGCGAGCGCCCGGATCACGGGCTCGGCCCGGGCGGGGTCCATGCCGAAGGGCGCCGGCCGCCCGCCCATCGCCAGCGAGCTCCCGGCGAGCGAGCCGTCGGGCACCGGCAGGTTGACGCGGGGCAGCACCGCGACACGCCGCCGGGGCGCGACGCGGCGGGCCAGCTCGGCCAGCACGCGCAGCTCGTGCTCGCTCTCGACGTGGAAGCGCTCGACGCCCAGCTCCAGTGCCGCCGTCACCTCGTCCGGCGTCTTGCCGGGCCCGCCGAAGGCCAGCGGCCGGCCCGGCACCGCCTTGGCGACATGCGCGAGTTCACCGCCCGACGCGACCTCGTACCCGTCGACGCAGGGCTCCAGCGCGGCCAGGATCTCCGGCTCCGGGTTGGCCTTGGCCGCGTAGTACAGCTCGACCCGCCCGGGCAGCGCGGCCCGGATTTCGGTGGCGTGGGTGCGCAGGGCCGCCAAGTCGTAGAGGTAGGCGGGGAGTTCCGAGGACGGCAATGACAGGGCACGCTCGCGCACCGCGGGGGTCGGGCGGGTCATCGGGAGCTCCTCTTCGCCTCGTGCAGCACCACTTCGCCCAGCGGCGACGGCAGCCGGACGTATCCGGCCTCGCGGTCGGCCTTGCGCTCCCAGCGGGTGAGCAGGTTGGTCTTGGCGGGCAGTGGCACCCCGGCGAGCAGGGCGGCCAGGCGGGGTGGGCAGCCGTGCCGGTCGGCGTAGGCGCGCAGGGTTTCCCGCACGCGTGCCCACAGCGCTGCCTCCGTCTCCGGATGCAGGTCGGCGAGGGCCGCGAGCATTTCGGACACGTGGTTGACCAGCAGGCAGTACACGACCCGGTCCCAGCCGCGCCGCGTGTCGTACGTCATCGGCCCGGCGACGTCCGGCGGCAGCGCGGCCAGCGTCTCCGTGTGCTGCTCGGGCACCAGCTTGGTGCCCTCCAGGTCCCGGAAGAGGACCTGGACCGGCCGGCCGGCGCCGTCGACGCAGAGCAGCACGTTCTGCAGATGCGGCTCCAGGACCAGCCCGTGGTCGAAGTAGGCGGCGAGGACGGGCGGCAGGAGGAGGTCCAGGTAGGCCGACCACCAGTCGAGCGCCGTGGCCGCGTCCGCCCCGGCGAGGAGCCGGGAGACCTGGGCGGCACCCGTCGGGTACTCGTCGGCGACGGCGGCCGCGAGCAGGGGAGTGGTGCCCGGCGCGAGCCGCCGGGACAGGCCCTCGCGGACGATGACGCCGAAGCCCTCCAGCAGGTCGCGGTCCGGCACGCCGTCGGGGCCGGGCAGGGCGAGGGTGCGGTAGGCGGGTTCGCGGAGCACGGCACTGCCGGGGAAACGCCCGGCGAGGTCGGACAGCGCCGGGGCCAGCGCCCGGGTGAGGGCGACCGCCCCGGCCAGCTCGTAACTGCTGTTCTTGCGCAGACAGTTGGTGATCCGCACGTTCAGGCTGAACTTCAGGAACGTCTCCCCGTCGTACAGCGTGCGCACGGACGCGGTGGCCGCGAAGGGCCGGCCGCCCGTTCCCAGGTCGAGCACGTCACCGCGGTCCAGGGCGGCGCGCAGCAGCGGGTGCTCCCGGAGCGTCTCGTACTGCCAGGGGTGGGCGGGCAGCAGCCGGTAGCCGGCCGGGACGTCCGGGCGCTGCCGGTCCAGGGCGGCGGCGGCCCACGGTTCGGCGCTCTCCTGTGCGATCAGGTGTTCCCGCACGGCGAGGTGCCGCAGCGGGAAGGACGCGCCCGACTCGGGTGCGTACGCGGCCCAGGAACGCGGGTCGCCGGTACGGGCCTTGGGCGTGGGGTGGAAGCGGTGCCCGAAGAACAGGGACTGCTCGGAGGCGACATAGGCGGACAGCGGATCGCCGCCCGGCAGCCCCGGCGCCTCCGGCACGGTGTGCCCGGCGGTGAGCGCACCGTCGACGGCCGCGTGGCTGGAGGCGACCTGCCCCAGGAACTCCTCGTTGCGCACTCCGGTGCGCAGCGACAGCTCGTCACGCGTGTACTCGGCCAGCCGCCGCCAGTCCACGTCCGCCCAGCCGCCGTCCCGCTCCTCGCGCACCGGGCCGGTGAACCGGTGCGCGCCGAGCAGCGACGTACGGCGCAGGGCGGCACACAGCAGCACCCCGCGGC
>KL569122.1:30052-31841 GCA_000715635.1 Streptomyces violaceus
TGTATAAGAGACAGGGCCCGGACACCTCGCGCAGCAGACAGTTCAGCAGGGTGTGGGCCACCACGTCGTCGGCGGTGGGCAGGCGGACCGGGGCGGCGGTGCGGCCGGGCGATTCGATCAGCGAGGGCATGGCAGGCTCCAGCGGTTGCGCGGGTTCGGAGGGAGGGGGCGAGTACGGGGGACGGACGGCGGAACCGGCGGTTTCCGGCTCGCGGCCCTCATGGCGTACTCCGGTACGGCAGCAGGTAGTTGGGCCCGGTGGTGTAGTGCTTGTTGATGTCGGCGGCGCCCGACCGCTCCTTGCTGAGCAGCGTCCCGGCCGTGACCATCGCCTTCACCGGCAGTTCCGGGGCGTCGAGGACCCGGGCGCGCAAGACGTCCCCCGCCTGGCCGCCGAGCCGCTCCACGGCCTCGGTCAGCCGTTCGCGCACCAGCCGCAGCAGCACGGGCAGCGGGGCGCGGCCGTGCCGGGCGAGCCCGAACGCGTAGGCGCCCGCGCACAGATGGAGGGTGATGGTGGCGAAGAGGTCGGCCACCGGCCCGTCCTCCGTGCCGAGGATCCGGGGGTCGTCGAAGTCCCACCCGCCGGGGAGCCGGGCGCGCAGCCGTCGCGTGTCGACGCGTGGCCCGTCGTTGTCCTTGAACAGCAGCCGGAGACCGCCCGGCCGGAGCACCAGGGAGATGTTCTGCTGGTGCGACTCCAGCGCGACGCCGTACCCGAACAGCGTGGTCTGCCAGTCGAACAGCAGCGTCAGACAGCCGTCGAGCAGGGCGAGCGGGTCGCCGCCGTAGAAGCGGTCGGCGAGATGGTCGACGACCAGCCGTCCGTCCGGCGCCTCGGCGAGCAGCGCCGCCATCGGCACGACGACCGAGTCCCCGAGATTGGCCGGGTAGCGGCGGCACAGCACGGCCAGCAGTTCGTGCCCCGCGTGGGCGTACGTGGTCTCGTCGGCGTGCAGGATCGTGTCCCGGAACCGCGGCTCGCGAGCGACCACCTCTTGGATCAGCCGCTGCCCGACGGCCCCGTCGACGAGCGTGCCGGGCTTGACGGACCGCTTGTTGCGCAGCCCCAACGACGAGGTGGTGAGGGGAAGTTTGAGGTGCAGTGCCGGGTCCGCCACTGTCGCCACCGTCCGCATGGACAGGGTGGGAACGACGTCGAGACAGCCCTGTTCGGCCAGTACCGCTCGCCCTCGCAGGCCGGTGGCACGCAAGGCCTCCTCGAGTGGAGGGCCGACGGTCAGCGGGTGCACCGGCAGGGCGAGGTGCGTGCGCTCCAGCTCGGCCAGACCGAGCCGCGCCGGCGTGGGCCACAGCTCGGGAAGCGTGCCGGTCAGCAGGACGGCGTCCCGGGGCACGGCGAGCCAGCGCAGCGGGAACCGCGGATGGAACTCGGGTGCGTACGAAAGCAGTTGCTCTTCGTCCAGCCCTGCCCGGCCGCGTGCGGTCGGGTACACCGGATGATCCAGGCGCGCGGCGAGCGTGTCGAACGCCGGCCCACCGCCGAGGCCGGTCCAGCGCGCCGGATCGGAACCGTGGAGGTCGGTCAGCCGCCCGGCGACGGCGTCGCGGGTGTCCGCGTGCAGCCGTAAGGTGGCCAGCGTCTGCCGGCACTCCTCGGCGAAGGCGTCGAAACCGGCCCGGTCCTCGGGCTCGGCGAGGGCGCGCAGCGCGTCCAGCACGTCTTCGTACGACGTCAGTTCGGCGCCGTCCGACGCGCGCAGGAGCAGCGGCAGCCGGGCGGCGTACCCGCACTGGAAGCCGTCCTCGGCGACCGGCAGCAGCAGGG
>KL569122.1:32054-42098 GCA_000715635.1 Streptomyces violaceus
AAGCCGCAGCCAGGGTCCGTCCGGCCGGTGGACCAGGGTGCTGCGGGTGCGCAGTCCGACCACGTCCTCGCGCAGCAGAGCGCTCAGCACCCGGGTGAGCAGTTCGGCCACGCAGATGTCCGGCGGGGGTGGAAGTACGGTCACGCCTTGATCTCCCAGCGGAGGGTGGCCAGGAAGCCGGCGGCCACGCGGTCCACGGTGTCCTGCTCGGTGCCGGTGGCCCGCAGGACGCCGAGGTAGTCGCGGTTGGTGCGGTACAGCTCGTGGCGTTCGCCCACCGCCCGCAGCGGACGGTACGTCAGACACACTCCGCCGACGCTGAGCTCGGTGGCCGCCGGGGCGTCGGTCAGGGTCCCGGCCCGGTCGGCGCACGGGTACTCCAGGAGGGCGGCCCGGTCGCGGCGGGGACCCGGATCGGCCGGGAGCGGTTCGCCCAGGTGGGTGCGGAGGATGTGCTCGAACAGCGGGATACCGAGGAGCCGTTCGAGCAGCAGGTCGCACTGGTCGCCGATGGCCCGGTAGTTGACCTCGATGATCCGTGCCCGCCCCTCGTGCACCACGAACTCGGTGTGGCATGCGCCGAATCCGACGCCGAGCGCGTCCAATTGGGTGAGGACCTGCGCGACGACCGGCTCGGGGAGGGCGGGGACGAACGTGAGGCGCTGCTCGACGAAGTGCGGTGGCGGCGACAGTTCGGTGCGGAAGCCGCCCAGGACGTGCCGGACCCGGCCGTCGCCCAGGGTCTCCAGCGTGCACAGCTCGCCGGGAAGGTACTCCTCGACCACCAGGGTGGTGCCCGGCCGGCGCTCCAGGATCTCCTTGGCGCGGATCGCCAGGTCCTCGGGGCCGTCGACGAGTACGACATCCTCGCTGGCCACGCCCTCACGGGGCTTGACGACACACGGGTAGGGCGCGGCCGGCGGGGCCGGTGCGGTGAGTTCGGCCGACCAGACGGTGTCCGCTCCGGCGGCGGCCAGCCGGCGGCGCATCTCCGCCTTGTCCTTGCAGCGCAGGGTGGCCCGCCAGTCCTTGCCGGGCAGGCCGAAGTACGCGGCCGCCAGGGCGGCCTGGGTCTGAAGGTGGTCGCTGTTGGTGAAGACGGCACCAGGGGTGTCCTGAGCCGAGATCCGCGACACGACGGCCCGGAAGTCCCGCACGTCACACTCCAGGACCTCGACGTCCGGGCAGGTTCTGAGGTGGGCGTCGGGCTGGTCGGTGAGGACGGTGACGTCCAGGCCCAGCCGGGCGGCGGCGGGCAGGAAGCCCTCGGTGACGGAGTCGGTCGGATTGAGGGCGAGCAGGTACAGGCGCATGGCGGTCTTCCCTTGGTGGGTGGGGGCGGCGGCGGGCAGCCCGCGCGAGACCCCGTGACGTGGACGGCCCTTGATCGGCCGGGCGTTCACGAGCGCGCCCGACGATCTTGTACCTTAGGTTAGCCTTACCTATCTAATCGCGGGTTGCAACTGCCCGTAGGAGTGATCGATGCGCACTGTCCTGGAGTCCCCGCCGGCCCTCGCCTCCGTCCTCGCTGCCGCCTACCGGCGGTTGACCGGCATCTGCGAGGCACTGACCGTCGAGGTCGCGGACCCCCGGACGGCCTGCGATCAACAGGCTTTCACCGGCGCCGAACTGATGTCGGACCAGTCCGCTCTCGACGCTTTCCTGGACGCCGAGGCGACGCGCATCCACACCCGCTTCGCCCACACCCCTCGCCCCCATGTCACCGCCTCACGCGCCCTGCACGACTACGCCTGGTCGATCGCCCTCCTGATGAGCGGCGTCTGGTACCTGGAGCGCCGGGTGCCGCGCATCCGGCCTCAGTCGGTGCGCCTGGACCTCGCGGCCGGGGCGTACACGATCACGCCCGAGCCCCGCGTCGCCTGCCTGCCCGGGGATCCCGTCGCAGCGCTGCCCGGCGCGGTGACCGTCGCGGGCGAGGAGGCACTGCGGGCCGAGCTGCGCGCCGCGGTCGCCGACCACATGCGCCCGCTGCTCACCGCCCTCGGCCCCGCCGTGCGCCGCGGACCGCGCGCCCTGTGGGGCATGGTGGGCGACGACCTCGTCTCCGGCATCTGGTACCTGGGCCGCACCCTCGGCCAAGAGGAAGACGCCGTACGCGCGGCGACCGCCCTGCTCCCCGAACCTGTCAGTCCGTACCCCTCGGGAGCGGACTTCCGCCTGCTGACCGGTACGGACGGTCGCCGTCACACGACTCGCACCCGCGCCGGCTGCTGCCTCTACTACGCCATCCGGCCCGACGAGGCCTGCGCCACCTGCCCCCGTACCTGCGACGCGGAACGGCTGGGCCGGCTCGAGGAGTGACGAGCCGTCAGTCTCCCGCCTCCACCTTGCGCCAGAACGCCTCGACCCGCGCGTTGAAGACCTCCGGCACCTCCTGGAACGGCTGATGAGCCTCTCCGGGCAGCACCTCGAACTCGGCGTCCGGGATGCTCTCCGCGACCTCACGGCCCAGGCGCGGCGGCGTGGCGAGGTCGAGTTCGCCGGAGAGGACGAGGGTCGGCGCGGTGATGCCGCCGAGGCGGTCGGACGTGTCATGGCGGCTGAATGCCGCGAGCTGGCGCTGGAAGGCTTCGGCGGACTGCGGGTGTTCGAAGGCCAGCGTCTCGTCGATGAGGCGGTCGACAAGGCCGTCGGAGTGGGCGCGTGGCGTGTAGATCCACAGGTAGAACGCCTCGAGCATGGCCCGCTCGCTCGGGGCCCGCTCCACCATCCATTCCCAGAAGCGCGTCATGGCGCGGAAGTAGGAATCCGGGCGAGCCGTCGTGCTCATCAGGACCAGGCTGCGGACGAGGCCGGGATGCCTCAGCGCCAGCTCCTGGGCGATGAAGCTGCCTCCCGAGAAACCGGTCACGTGCGCGGCCGGTATCTGGAGCGTGCGCAGCAGCGCGGCGGCGTCGTCGGCCATCCGGGGCATGGTGAGCGGCCCCTCGGGCAGTGGCGTACGCCCGGCGCCGCGGTTGTCGAAGGCGGTGAGCCGGTAGCGGTCCGCGAGCCCGTCGAGCTGCGCCTGCCACGCCTCGGCGGGATCCCCGAGCCCCGAGATGAGCAGGACCTCGGGTCCCTGGCCCCGTCGCTCGACCCAGAGCTCCACGCCGCCGGTGTCGATCATCTGTCCCATGGCCGCCTCCCGGAGCAGGGAACCGTGGTCGTCACCCTCGCGCGGGCGCGATGTTCTGGTTGGCGTGGAACAGGTTGTCCGGGTCGTAGGTCCGCTTGACACGGGCGAGCCTGTCGTAGTGGTCGCGGTACGTCGCTCGAATCCGCTCTTGGCCCTCGCCCGTGCCCATGAAGTTCACGTACGAGCCGCCCATGGAGTACGGGTGCAGCTCCTCCTGGTAGTCGACGCACCACTGCCTGATGGCCCCGGCGTTGACCGGATCGGGATCCACACCGGCGAAGACGCCGGACCAGACCGCGTCCCGGTAGCTCCACGCCGTGTCGTCCGGGCCCACCCGGTGGGCCGCCCCGTCGACCGGGTAGAGGTGCATCAGGGAGAGCTGGGTGGGGTTGCTCTCGCCGTACTTGAGATGCACGTCCAGGGCGGCGTCCGGGATGTGGTCGAAGAAGTCGCCGCGCCAGTACCACTGGTAGCCGGCCGGGATCAGTTCGTCGAACATGCTCTGCAGCCCGACGTACGGCATCGGAGTCGTGAAGTGGAAGGCGGGCGGTCCGGCCTCGTGCACCACGGAGAGCGTCTCGTCGAGCCGGTCCAGGTCGCCGGTGTGGCACCACACGATGCCGCACACCTTCCGCCGGTGGAGCTCCTCGGGGAAGGGCGGGCCGGGCGGGACGACGAAGACGTTGAAGAAGCCGTACACGTCCTCGGGCGCCTGCGGGAGGAATTCCCGATACCACCCCAGCACCTCGCGGGTGTGCTCGACCGGCCAGACGCTCACCCCGACGCCGACCGTGTCCACCGGGTGCAGCCGGTAGGTCAGGGAGGTCGCGATGCCGAAGTTGCCGCCGCCTCCCCGCAGGGCCCAGAACAGGTCCGGGTGTTCGTCCGCGTTCGCGGTGACGTAGCTGCCGTCCGCCAGCACGACGTCGGCGGCTATCAGATTGTCCGCGGTCAGGCCGTACTTGCGGGTGAGATAGCCGTGCCCGCCGCCGAGGGTCAGGCCCCCGACCCCCGTCATGGAGATGATGCCGGTCGGGGTGGCCAGGCCGAAGGCATGCGTGGCGTGGTCCAGGTCGCCGAGCTGAGCGCCGCCGCCGGCCTGCGCGGTCTTCGCCGCCGGGTCGACGCGTACCCCGCGCATCGGCGAGAGGTCGATGGTGACGCCGTCGTCCACCAGGCACAGGCCCGGGCCGCTGTGCCCGCCGCCCCGTACGGCGAGTTCCAGACCGTGATCGCGGACGTAGGTGACCGCGGCCATGACATCCGCGGCTTCCGCGCACCGCACGATGGCGGCGGGGCGCTTGTCGATCATCGCGTTGTAGATCTTGCGGGCGTCGTCGTACTCGGCGTCCGGCGGGCCTATGACCGGTCCTCGCAGCGTGGTCCGCATGTCTTCCAGGGTGGCGCTGTTCATGACGATCTCCTCGGGACGCGTGACCGTGCTGCTATCACCAGCCTCCCGCCGACCGCACGGCGATGCATGTCCGCAGGGCCCGCGCCCCTGTGACAAGCGTTTACCGCACCTCTCCGCGGAAGTCGGACCAGGGAAGACCGCCTCGTCGCGGTTGCCGGAGGCGAAACCCGACCAGTGCGTGCCGCTCGCCGACGCCCTGCGCGCCTACACGGCCACCGCCGCCTGGCAGGACTTCGCCGACGACTGGAAGGGCGCGAACCGGGCCGGTCCGCCGGCCTGTGCGTCCTGGACCGGCCGCTGCTGGGCCTCGGCCCGCACGAGATCACCGAAGTGCAAGTGGATCTCACCGTGTTCGACGGGCGGGTGGTCTTCGAACGCTGAGCGGCGGACCGGCGTGTCACGCCGCCCGCACCACCGCCCTCCGCGCTCCCCACCGTCGGGTCCGGTACCCGCCGGCCACCCGGCACACTGCGTAGATGCCGAACGAGATCGTCGTGACGTAGGGGCTGATGGGGATGCTGCTGCCCAGGGCGAGCAGGATGCCGCCCTCGATCGAGGTCACGGCGAACAGCATGCTCAGCACGGGCAGCAGCACCGGCGACGCGGTGACGCGGGCGGCGGCAGCGGCCGGGGTGACGACCAGCGTGAGCACCAGCAGCGCGCCGACGACCTGCACCGACAGGGCGACCGTGAGCCCGAGCACCAGCATGAACGCGAGGGACAGCGCCCGCACCGGCACCCCGCGCGCCTCGGCCACGTCCGGGTCGGTGCTGGCGAAGGTGAGCGGACGCCACATGACCGCCAGGGCGATGAGCACCAGCACGGACGTGCCGAGCAGCCATGACATCTGCGGCGTGTCCACGGCCACGATCTGCCCGGTGAGCAGTCCGAACTTGTTGGCCGCGCGGCCCTTGTAGAGGGCCAGGAAGAGCACGCCGAGCCCCAGCCCGAACGGCATGATGATGCCGATCACCGAGTTGCGGTCCCGGGCCCGGGACCCCAGCACCCCGATGGCCCCGGCCGCGAGGAGCGAGCCGGCGATCGAGCCCGCCACGATGTTCGCGCCCAGCAGCAGCGCCGCCGAGGCGCCCGCGAAGGACAGTTCGCTGATGCCGTGCACCGCGAACGGCAGGTCCCGCATCAGCACGAACACCCCGGCCAGCCCGCCCACGAGCCCCAGCGCCAGGCCGGCAATGAGGGAGTTGCGGACCAGAGTGAGGAGTTCGCCGTAGTCGGTGAAGTCGAAGATCTGGTGCCAGATCCCGTCGGCGAGTGTCATGCGCGCACCCCGTCCGTCTCGTGCGTCTGCTCGGGATGGTGCGCCGGGGCGGCCGGCTCGTCGGGTGCTCCCGCGACCACCACCCGGCCGCGCACCCGTACGACGTCGACCTGTGTGCCGTAGAGCCGGGACAGCGACTCGGACGTCAGCACCTCGTCCGGCGTGCCGACGCGGTGGCCGCCGGGGGCCAGGTACAGCACCCGGTCGACCAGCCCCAGCACCGGGTTGATCTCGTGCGTCACGAAGACCACCGCCGTGGTGTGGGCGCGGCGCCGGGCATCGATCAGTTCGGTGACGGCCCGCTGGTGGTTCAGGTCGAGGGACAGCAGCGGCTCGTCGCACAGCAGGATGCGCGGGTCGGTGGCCAGGGCCTGCCCGATGCGGACGCGTTGCCGTTCGCCGCCGGACAGCATCCCGAGCGGGACATCGGCGTAGGCCGAGGCCCCGACCGACTCGAGGATCTCGTCCACCCGGCGGCGGACCTGGCCGGTGCGCAGCCGTGGCCCGAAGCGGTGCCCGTCGATGCCGAACCGCACGAGGTCCCGGGCACGCAGCATGGCCTGGGCGGACAGCGCGGCCTGCTGTGGGACGTAGCCGATGTCCCGGGCGGCGTCGCGCGCGGGACGGCCGAGGACGGTCAGTGTCCCGGCGGACAGCGGCCGGCGGCCCAGCAACGCCCGTACGAAACTGGTCTTGCCCGCGCCGTTCGGCCCCAGCACGGCCAGGAACTCCCCGGGCCGTACGTCGAGATCGAGGCCGCTCCACACCTCGCGGGCGCCGTACGAAAGGGCCGCGTCGCGCAGACTGATGACAGGGGCGGCGCCGTCCTGCCGAGATATCGGGGTCACTTGGCCAGCGCGCTCGCGAGCGCGTCGACGTTGGCGGTCATCCAGCCGAGGTAGTCCTTGCCCTTCGGCAGGGTCTCGGTCACGGGCACGACGGGGATGCCGGCCGCCTTGGCCGCCGCCTCGGTCTTCTCGGTCTGCGGGCCAGAGGTCTGCTCGTTGTAGACGAGGGCCTCGACCTTCCTGCCGCTGAACAGCGCCAGGTTCTCCTGGAGGATCCGCGGGGAGACGTCGTCCCCCTCCTCGATCGCCTCGCTGAACTCGGCGGGCGTCCGGTTGATCAGGCCGCTCGCCTCGGTCATGTACAGCGGCACGGGCTCGGTGATCGCCACGCCCGCTCCGCCGTGCTCCTTTTTGATCCGAGCTTCCTTCGCCTCCAGGGGCGCGAGCTTCGCCTTGAAAGCGGCGGCGTTCTTTCCGAAGGCGGCCGCGTCGGACGGGTCGGCCTTGGTGAGGGCCGCGGCTGTCCGGTCGACGACCTTGGCGACGGTGGGGAAGTCGTACCAGACGTGCTCGTTCAGCTCGCCGCCCTTCGGTGCGGTCTTGCCGGAGACCTTCACCGCGTTGATCACCTGGGCGGAGTCGTTGTGGCCGCCCCTCAGCATGCGGTCGACGAAGTCGTCGTAGCCGCCGCCGTTCTCGACGACGACCTCGGCCTTGGAGAGGGCGAGCTGGTTCTGGGGATCGGCCTCGTAGGAGTGCGGGTCCTGGTCGGGGTCGCTGATGACCGAGGTGACATCGACTCTGTCACCGCCGACGCGCCGCACGATGTCGCCGTAGACGTCCGTGGAGGCGACCACCGCGACGCGGGCCGGTGTGCTCTTGCCGGCGGCGGAGTCCGACGAGCTGCCGCAGCCCGCGAGAAGGGCCAGTGACGCGCTGGTCAGCAGCGCCAGGCGGGACGTGGGCAGGGGCATGGCTTGGCTCCTCCATGACGGACGTGCACAAGGGGGTACTTGGCAGGCGCCACGCTAGATGGGAATGAATGTCAAGAGCGGGTTCTGGCCGAAGTCATATGAAAACCATTGCCAATTGTTGAACCGGAGATCTGGAGCGCTCTGGACTAGAAATCCAACCATTGGACGTGTAGTCTAAATCCATGCGAGAGACTCTGACCGCGGAACGGGATGCGATCCTCGCCGCGCTGACACCGGTCGTCGAAGGGATCGCCGCGACCTTCGGTCCGGTCTGTGAAGTCGTGCTGCACGACTACCGGAACCCGGAGAAGTCGGTGGTCGCCGTCGCCGGATCGGTGACCGGGCGGACGGTGGGCGGCGCGATGAGCGAGATCGGCATGCGCGTCCTCGCCGGCGGTGACGAGGCGGCCGACGAACTGAACTACGTGACCCGCACCCGGAACGGAGCGCTGGTGAAGTCCTCCACGATGGTGCTGAGGGATTCCACGGGGGCCGTGTTCGGCGCGCTCTGCGTCAATGTGGACGTCAGTGCCGTCAGTCAGGTCCACGGTCTGCTCGGCGCACTCGCCGGAATCCGTCCCGAGCCGGCGGAGCTGCCGACCACCACCTTCGGCAACGACATCGACTCCGTCGTCGACGCCCTCGTCGATGTCCACCAGTCGAAGCAGCGGGGGAGCTGGGCGGAACTGGACCGCGCGGAGCGCCTGGAGCTGTTCGGCGGGCTGGACGCGCGCGGTGTCTTCGCCGTGCGCGGCGCGGTCGAGCAGGTCGCCGCCCGGCTCGGCATCTCCCGCGCCTCCGCCTACAGCTACCTCTCCCAGGCCCGGGCCGCCCACGACACTTCCACCGGAGGACCCGCGTGACGACCACCACCCCACCGGTCACCCTCGACGACGTCCGGGACGCCGCCGTCCGGCTCGAGGGCGTCGCCCACCGCACCCCGGTGCTGCGCTCCCGCACCCTCGACACGCTCGCCGGTGCCGAGATCCACCTCAAGTGCGAGAACTTCCAGCGCGTCGGCGCCTTCAAGTTCCGCGGCGCCTACAACGCCGCCTCCCGCCTCACCCCCGAGCAGCTGTCCCGGGGTGTCGCCGCCTACTCCTCCGGCAACCACGCCCAGGCCGTCGCCCTGGCCGCCCGCGAGCTCGGCACCACCGCTGTGATCGTCATGCCGGAGGACGCCCCGCCGTCGAAACGGAGGGCCACCGCCGGCTACGGCGCCGAGATCGTCACCTACGACCGCTACACCGGCGACCGTGTGGCCATCGCCGAGGCCCTGGCCGTCGAGCGGGGTCTCACCGTCATCCCGCCGTACGAGCACCCGCACGTGATGGCCGGGCAGGGCACGGCCGCGCTCGAACTCCTCGAAGAGGTGGGGGAGTTGGGGGCAATAGTGACCCCGGTCGGTGGCGGCGGGCTGATGGCCGGGAGTGCCACGGTGGCCAAGGGGCTGCACCCGGACATCCGGATGGTGGGCGTCGAACCGGAGGCCGGGGACGACACCAAGCGCTCGCTGGAGGCGGGGCGGCGCATCAGCATCCCGGTGCCGCACACCATCGCCGACGGACAGGCCCTGCACACACCGGGCGAACTCACCTTCTCCGTCAACCGGCGGCTCGTCGACGAGATCGCGCTGGTCACCGACGACGAGATCAGGGACGCAATGCGGTTCGCCTTCGAACGTCTGAAGATCGTCCTCGAGCCGAGCGGCGCCACCCCGCTCGCCGCCCTGCTGACCGGCCGCGCGGGCCGTCTCCCGCGCCGCGTCGGTGTCATCCTCTCCGGCGGCAACATCGACGCCGGACGCTTCGCCGAGCTCTGCGGCCAGCATGCCTGAGCGGGCGTTCCCTGGTTGGCGGTCCCGGAGGGGCGGGCGGACGATGGAGGGTAGGAGGCCGGCCGTCGACGCGCGGTGTCCAGGGCCGCCGGGGAGACCGGCCCCGGCCGCGGTGCGTCGCGGCCGGAAGGGAGCGCGTCATGTTGGAAGTGAAGACGCTCGACAAGCCGGACGAGCGGCGTGATTTCCCCCGCGGTCACCTCGAAGCCGTCCATATGACGGACCTCGACTTCGCCGTGGCGACCTTCGAGCCCGGCTGGCGCTGGACCGAGTCCGTGGCCCCGCTCGCGGGCACCGACACCTGTCAGATGCACCACAACGGCTACGTCCTCCAAGGCCGCATGCGCATCCGCATGGACGACGGCGGCGAGATCGAGGTCGGACCCGGCGACGTCTACGTCGTCTCGCCCGGACACGACGCCTGGGTCGTGGGCGACGAGCAGGCCGTGGTCTACGACTTCCAGGGGCAGACGGCGAGGGAGTTCGCGAAGAAGTAGTACCGCCTTGCTCTCCGGAAACCGATCGGTTTACACTCCCTTCAAGGGGAACCGATCGGTTTCCCATGTGGAGAACATGAGGGAGACCCCAATGACCGCCATCGAAGGTTCCTGTC
>KL569122.1:42266-42898 GCA_000715635.1 Streptomyces violaceus
GGCAGCCGCGGCATCGGCCGGGCCCTGGTCGAGGCCCTGTACGAGCGGGGTGCGAAGAAGGTGTACGCTACCGCCCGCGACCCGCGCACCGTCACGCACCCCGACGCCGTGCCGCTCGCGCTGGAGGTCACCGACCCCGCGTCCGTCGCGGCGGCGGCCGAGCAGGCGCAGGACGTCACCCTGCTGCTCAACAACGCGGGCGCGTCGGTGAACGCGAACTTCCTCGACTCGCCCGTCGAGGACGTCCGCCGGGAGTTCGAGACCAACTTCTACGGGCCGCTCCTGGTGACCCGGGCCTTCGTCCCCGTCATCGAACGCAACGGCGGCGGCCACATCCTCAACGTCCACTCCGTGCTGTCGTGGATCGGCCTCGCCGGCTCCTACAGCGCCTCCAAGGCAGCCTTCTGGTCGCAGACCAACTCGCTGCGACTCGACCTGAAGCCGCGGGGCATCGAGGTCACCGGCCTGCACGTCGGGTACGTCGACACCGATCTGACCGCCGCCGTCGACGCTCCGAAGTCCACGGCCGAGAGTGTCGCGGCCCAGGCCCTCGACGGGATCGCGTCGGGCGCCTACGAGGTCCTGGCCGATGACATCTCCCGGCAGGTCAAGGCCGGGCGGGCGGCCGACCC
>KL569122.1:43120-43839 GCA_000715635.1 Streptomyces violaceus
TGTGTATAAGAGACAGACCCGCAGCTCGCCGTCGCCTGATCACGCCCTTGGTCACACCGGCAGCAGCCGCGCCACCAGCGCGCTGAGCTGTCGGACATTGCGGCACTCGTGCATCTCGACCAGCTCGGCATAGACCGGCGCGGCGGAGTCGCCCGTGCCCCAGCGGGAGCGCTGCTCGGGGTTCAACCAGTAGACGCGGCGCGCCCGTTCGGCGAGCTGCCGCACGGCAGGCAGGTTGGGGTCGCTCATGTTCGTACGGGCGTCACCGAGGACGAACACGGTCGTGCGCGGACCGACCGCGTCGCCGTAGATCTCGGCGAACTCGCCCAGCGCCGTGCCGTAGTCGCTGCTGTCGTGCCAGCCGGTGAGGGTTGCCTCCGCCCCGATGCGGGCGCTGAGCCCTTGCGGGTCCGCGGTGCCGTGCCGAAGGAGCGCGGTCACCTCGTCGATCCGGTTGACGAAGGCGAACACCCGCACCTTGCTGAACTGGTCGTGCAGCGCCTGGACCAGCAGCATCGTGAAGTCCGAGAAGCCGGACACCGACCCCGACACATCGCACAGCAGCACCAGTTCGGGCCGGGCGGGGCGGCGCCTGCGCAGCACCGGCTTCATCGGCACCCCGCCCGTCGACAGCGAACCGCGCAGGGTCCGCCGCAGGTCGATCGTGCCCCGGGAGGCGCGGCGGCGCCGGGCCGCGAGCCGGGTCGCGAGCTTGCGGG
>KL569122.1:44009-44368 GCA_000715635.1 Streptomyces violaceus
AGACCGCCCTGCGCAGCTCGGCGAGCCGGGCCTTCCCGGCGAACAGGAAGTCGACCCGGTCGGCCGTCGGGGCCACCGCCCGCCGGGCGATCTCGTCCCGGTCGCGCCGCTCGGCGACCCGGCGCCGCGCCTCCGTGGCCACCAACGCGCGGAAGCTCTCGATGCGTCGCCGGATCTCGTCCTCCAGCAGCCGGTCGGCGAACCCCGAACTGCCGCCCTGCCCGCGCACGTCGTCGCGGACCCGGGCGAGCAGGGTCTGCGGGCGCAGCCGTTCGAGCGCCTGGTACGACGACCAGCCGTCCGACTCCGGCGAGGAGCCGTAGCCACCGAAACCGTCGACCGCCTCGACCGCCAGCCGG
>KL569122.1:44561-46426 GCA_000715635.1 Streptomyces violaceus
CTGCCAGCCGGTCGCGCAGATCGTCCCGGCCGGCGGCCTTCCGCTCCGGGCCGCCGACGCCGCGCGGGAAGTACAGGTCGAAGACCGGGTCGAACACCTGCCGTTGCCCGGTGCCGTGCAGCAGTGTCGCCGCCAGCCCCTCGCGCAGCAGCTCCCGGTCCGTGAGACCGAGCGCCTCGATCGCCTGCCCCGCGTCGACCGTCTCGCCGGTGCCGATCCGGATGCCGTGCGCGCGCAGCGCCCCGACCAGGGACGTCAGCCGCTCCGCGACGCCCGCGCCCGTCGGGGTGGTCACAGGGCGTCCAGGTCGAGCTTGGCGCTCGCCGTGAGGACGTCCTCCTGATGCTTGAGGAGCACGCCGAGGCTGGCCCGCACGACCGTCTCGTCCAGGGTGCCGGCGCCCAGCGCGAGCAGCGTGCGCGCCCAGTCGATGGTCTCGGCGACCGACGGCACCTTGCGCAGGTCCATCGCCCGCAGCGCGCCCACGACCCGGACGACCGAGCGGGCCAGCGCCTCGTCGAGCCCTGGCACCTTCAGCCGTACGATCCGGCGCTCCAGCTCCTCGTCCGGGAAGCCGATGTGGAGGAAGAGGCAGCGGCGGCGCAGCGCCTCGGACAGCTCCCGGCTCGCGTTGGAGGTGAGGACGACGAAGGGGCGGCGCGTCGCCGTGATGGTGCCCAGCTCGGGCACGGTCACCTGGAAGTCGCTGAGCACCTCCAGGAGCAGACCCTCCACCTCGACGTCCGCCTTGTCGGTCTCGTCGATCAGCAGCACCTTCGGGTCGTCACCCCGGATGGCGGTCAGCAGCGGCCGGGTGAGCAGGAACTCCTCGCTGAAGATGTCCGTGCGTGTCTCGTCCCACGACTCGTCGCGGCCCGCGCTGATGCGCAGCAGCTGCTTGGCGTGGTTCCACTCGTACAGCGCCCGGGACTCGTCGACCCCCTCGTAGCACTGGAGGCGCACGAGCCGCGCGCCCGCGACCTCGGCGACGGCCTTGGCCAGCTCCGTCTTGCCGACCCCGGCCGGGCCCTCGACCAGCAGCGGCTTGCCCAGGCGGTCGGCGAGGAAGACGGTCGTGGCGACGGCGGGCGAGGGGAGATACCCGGTCTCGGCCAGACGTGCGGAGACGTCGTCGACGGATGTGAACAACGGGGCCTCCAGGACGGCGGCGGTGGTCAGAGCACTATCTAAGCGCTTGTTCAGACAGGATGTCACGGGGGTTCCGTGTACCGGAAGGTGGTAGACCGATCGGTTTCCCCGCTTCCCGGGGCGAGGTAGCCTCACCTCCATGGCCACCACAGACAAGGCGTCCACGAGGGACCGGCAGCTCGACGCGGCGGCCGAGACCTTCTACCGCGAGGGCGTCTCCGTAGGCGTGGAGGCGCTGTGCCGGAGCGCCGGGGTCTCGAAGCGGTCCATGTACCAGCTCTTCGCGAGCAAGGACGAGGTCCTGGCGGCGAGCCTGGCCCGGCGGCTCCCGGAGTACGAGGCGCGGCTGGTGCCCGGCCCGCAGGAGGAGACCGGCACTCCGCGCGAGCGGATCCTGCATGTCTTCGAACGACTGGAGAAGGCCTCCGCCGAACCCGCCTACCAGGGCTGCCCCTACCTCGCCGCGCTGGTCGAGCTCAAGGATCCCGGGCATCCGGCGAGTGTGGTCGCCCGTGGGGCGAAGGAGTGGCTGCTGGGCTTCTTCCGCGCGCGGGCCGAGGAGGGCGGGGCGCGGGACGCGGAGCTGCTCGCCCGGCAGCTGATGCTGGTCTTCGACGGGGCCGGTGCCCGGGCGGGGGCCGGGATCGAGACCCTGGACGGCCTGACCACGGCGACCGTGACCGCGCTGCTGGACGCGTCCGGCATGCGGTGAGAGG
>KL569122.1:46649-47245 GCA_000715635.1 Streptomyces violaceus
CGACCGCCCCTCGCAACCGTCCTGTTCATCACGCCACCGCTACCGCCCCGACAGCCGGAGTGCGCAGCGTCCGCCGGGCCGTGGCCAGGCTCGTGCCCAGCGTCACCACCGCCGCGACCGCGACGACCGCCGCGCCGATGCCGAAGAACTCGCCCGGCACCACCTCGTCGGTGCGCGCCACGGTGAAGGGGACGACCCCCGCCAGCGCCGCCAGCGTGCCGAAGAACACCCCCGTGACCATCAGGATCAGCCCTTCGACCCCCACCAGCCCGAGCACCTGCCCCGGAGTCGCCCCCGCGAGGCGCTGCTGCCCGAACTCCCTGATCCGGTAACTGGTCGCCGCGTAGAGCGAGTTGACCAGCATGACGCACACGAAGACCACGATGATCCCGACGACCGTGAAGTTGAGCGTCTCGAGGTTCTTCGCGTCGACCGACTTGACCGCCCCCGAAGCCTCGACGGCGTCGCTCTCCACCGCCTGCATGGTCAGCGTCGCCGTGGCGACCGCCGTGAACAGGATCAGCGACATCAGGATCCCGGCGAGCTGCCCGGCCCGCTCGCGCAGATTGCGCACCGCCAGCCAGCCGCTCGCGCCG
>KL569122.1:47451-48584 GCA_000715635.1 Streptomyces violaceus
CAGCAGCCGCGGCGCCCGCAGCGCGCACCCGACGGACAGCAGGATCGCCCCGTACGCCGGCGGCGCCATCAGTGCGGCGTCCGTCGCCGAGAACACGAACGTCGAGGCGGCCGACGCGGCACCGGCCACCAGAGCGGCGCAGGCGAGGACCGTCCGCGCCCGGCCCCGCTGCCGGCTCCCGCCCGTCGCACGCCGCACGGCGAGGAACGCGGCTCCAACGGCGGCGAACAGCGTGATACCGATACCGGACGAAAACGCCACCGGACCGAAGGAGTGGTCGACGGACCGTGCGACCTGACCGCTGTCCTGGAACACCTCCAGCAGCGCCCGGCCGCCGAGCAGCGCCGGGCCGACCGCCAGCGCCGCGCCCACCAGGGCCACGGCCATCGCCTCACCCACGACCATCCGCTTGATCTGCGCCGGAGTCGCCCCCGAGCAGCGCAACAGCTCCATCTCGGCGGCCCGCTGACGCACATTCACCGTCAGCGTCGAGGCGACCGCGAAGAACACCAGCAAGGTGCCGTAGCCGCCGACCACGCCCGCCGCGGTGGACAGGGTCTCCTTGCTCACCGGGTCCACGCCCGGCTGCCCGGCCGTGTCGTGCATCGAGTTGAACGTCATGACGATCACCGCACCGAGGAACGCGGACAGCAGGGTCGCGAGGAACCGCCCGGGCCGCTGCCGTATCGACCGCATCGCGAGGACGAACACGGCTCACACCCCCGCCTTCACGTCGTCGCCCAGGTGCGCCAGCCGCTCCGCGACCGCGTCGGCCGTCGGCGCGTCCATCCGGCCCGCGAGCCGGCCGTCCGCCAGGAACAGCACGGTGTCGGCGTACGAGGCGGCGACCGGGTCGTGCGTCACCATCACCACCGTCCGGCCGTGCACCCGCACCGCCTGCCGGAGCAGGTGCAGCACGTCCCGCGCACTGCGCGTGTCCAGCGCGCCCGTCGGCTCGTCCGCGAAGATCACCCGCGGTTCGGTGACGAGCGCCCGGGCGATCGCGACCCGCTGGCGCTGACCGCCCGACAACTGATCGGGCCGGTGCCCGAGCCGGTCACCCAGTCCCACCGCCGTCAGCACCTCGCGGACCCGCTGCCGGTTCACCATCAGAGATGTGTATAAGAGACAGG
>KL569122.1:48761-50873 GCA_000715635.1 Streptomyces violaceus
GAGATGTGTATAAGAGACAGCCGCCCGGCCAGCTTCAGCGGCAGCACCGTGTTCTGAGCGACGGTCAGCGTCTCCAGCAGGTTGTACTGCTGGAACACGAACCCGATCCGGCCGCGCCGGAATTTCGTCAGCTCGGCCTCGCCGCCGCCCGTCAGCTCCGTGCCGTCGACCTGCACGATCCCGCTGTCGGGCCGGTCAAGACCCGCCGCGCACTGCAGCAGCGTCGACTTGCCGGAACCGGACGGCCCCATCACCGCCGTGAACGTGCCACGCCCCAGGCCGAGCGTCACACCGTCCAGGGCGGTCACGGCGCTGTCGGCGCTCCCGTACGTCTTGGTGACCTTGACCAGCCGCAGCGCCTCAGCCGCGGGTCCAGGGTCCTGGTTCTGTCGTGGGCCACTCGTGCGCACCATCGTCGTCCCCCTTCGTCCGACACGCCCTGTGTCTCGTCCTCGACGCTACGGAGAAGGTGACGTGACCACACTGGCCGCAGAACCCGTATCGAGCGGTGTACTCAGCGACACCCCGGGGGTACCCGATCACACCAGCACCGAAAGGGTTGACATGGCATGCGGATCGATCTGAAGGGCCGCACCGCGCTGGTGACCGGCTCCACACATCGCCAGCGACTCGGCGGTCGTCATCCCCGGGAGATGATCCACTACGGCATGTCGAAGACCGCCCTGCTCGCGGTGAGCCGGGGCTTCGCCAAGCAGGCGGCCGGCACCGGCGTCACGGTGAACTCCGTCATCGCCGGGCCGACCCACACCGGTGGCGTCGAGGACTTCGTCTACCAGCTCGTGGACCGCGACCTGCCCTGGGACGAGGCCCAGCGCGCCTTCATGCGACAGCACCGGCCGCAGTCCCTGCTCCAGCGGCTGATCGAGCCGGAGGAGATCGCGAACATGGTCGCCTACCTCGGCTCCGACCAGGCCTCCGCGACCACGGGCGGCGCCCTGCGCGTCGACGGCGGCTACGTCGACTCGATCCTCCCCTGAGCCGGTCGCGCGTCAGGCGTCGCTCACCAGGACCACCTCCAGCGTGCGCGGACCGTGCACCCCCTCGACCCGGTCCAGCTCGATGTCACTGGTCGCCGACGGCCCGGAGATCCAGGTCAGCGGGCGTGCCGGGTCGAGGCGTTCGAGGCCCTGCGGCACCGACGACACGACCTGCCCGGGGACGCGGACCACGCAGATGTGGTGGTCGGGGACGAGGGTGATCCGGCGGCGGCCCTGGTCGGGCGAGCCGTCCAGCACGATCGTGCCGGTCTCCGCGATCGCGACCGCACAGGCGGTCACGACACTGTCCACCCGGTCGAGTTCGTCCGGAGTGCTCTCCGCCCGGTCCGCCACCCGTGTCACCCCGGTCCGCTCCAGCCAGGCCGGGTCCAGCCCGGGCGGCACCAGCACCGAGGACGACCCGCGCTTGTCGAGCAGCCCCGCGAGCAGCCCGGCCAGCCCTTCGGCATCCGTGCGGTGGACGATCGCCCGGTAGTCCGCCAGGTTCTCGGCCAGCAGCTCGACGGTCTGCTCGGCACTCCGGTCCCCGTGCTCGCGCACATAGTCACGCGGCACCGCCTGCTCGTACGGGGTGTCGTCCCGAGGTACGTCCGCCAGCGCGCGCCGCACCCGGCCCAGGATCCGTTCCCTGCTGTTCACTTGGCCCCGTCCTTCCCGCCGCGCGTGCGCTGCCACCAGTCCCGGAACGGCTCGGCGGGCACCGGCGGCAGATCCCGGGTGCCGCTCCAGGCCCGGCCGGGCCCCGGCAGCGTACGGGGATGCAAGCGACGGGTCCGCGAGGCGGCACGCTGGCCGGTGCGCAGGGCACCCGGGTGCGTGAACGCCCAGCGGGCCGCCCGCATGGCCGCACGTTCGGCGGCATGTCCCTTCGCGGGCCGCAGCACCACCTTGTTGCCCTCCCGGGTGACCTCACCGCCCTCCACGACCCGTTCCCGCAGATGCACCAGGACCTCGGGGATGTCGATGGCGACCGGGCACACCTCGTAGCAGGCCCCGCACAGCGAGGACGCGTACGGCAGAGAGGCGTCGATCTCGCTGGCCGTGCCCCGCAGTTGGGGGCTGAGGATCGCGCCGATCGGGCCCGGGTACACCG
>KL569122.1:51077-60145 GCA_000715635.1 Streptomyces violaceus
CTCGTACACCGGGCACACGTTGAGACACGCCGAGCAGCGGATGCAGCGCAGCGCCTGCCGGCCGACCTCGTCGGCGAGGGTGTCGGTGCGGCCGTTGTCCAGCAGCACCAGATGGAAGGTGCTCGGCCCGTCGGCCGTTCCGGAGTCCGTCGTGCCGGTCCACGTCGAGGTGTACGGGTTCATACGCTCGGCCGTGGAGGAGCGGGGAAGGGTCTGCAGGAACACCTCCAGGTCCCGCCACGTGGGCACGATCTTCTCGATGCCGACGACCGAGATCAGCGTCTCGGGCAGGGTCAGGCACATCCGGCCGTTGCCCTCCGACTCCACGACCACCAGGGTGCCCGTCTCGGCGACCATGAAGTTGGCGCCGGAGACGCCGACCTTGGCACGCAGGAACTTCTCCCGCAGATGGAGGCGGGCGGCCTCGGCGAGTTCGGCCGGTGTGTCCGTCAGGCCTTCGGGAGCGGGGCGGCCCCACTCGCTCATCTCACGGGCGAAGATGTCCCGGATCTCGCCGCGGTTGCGGTGGATGGCCGGGACCAGGATGTGCGAGGGCCGGTCCTTGCCCAACTGCACGATCAGCTCGGCGAGATCGGTCTCGTAGGCGTGGATGCCCTCGGCCTCCAGCGCCTCGTTGAGCCCGATCTCCTGCGTGGCCATCGACTTGACCTTGACGACCTCCGACTCGCCGGTCATCTTCACGAGTTGGGTGACGATCTCGTTGGCCTCGTCCGCGTCGGCGGCCCAGTGGACGATGCCGCCCGCCGCCGTGACCGACTCCTCCAACTGCTCCAGATAGCGGTCGAGATGCCGCAGCGTGTGGTCCTTGATCCGCTTGCCCGCCTCGCGCAGCTCGGCCCAGTCGGACACCTCCGTCACGGCCTTCGCCCGCTTGGCGCGGATGGTGTGTGTGGCGTGCCGCAGATTGCCGCGCAGGGTCTCGTTGCCCACGGCCTCCCGCGCGGCCTCCGGAAACGCCGGCATGCCGACGAACGTCCCGCTCATACGGCCGGTTCCTCCTCCGTGCTCGCCAGGATCTCCGCGATGTGCACCGGCCGCATGCCGGTCCGCAGCCGGGTCATCGTCCCGCCGATGTGCATCAGACAGGAGTTGTCGGCCGCGCACAGCACCTCGGCGCCCGTCGACTCGGCGTTGCGAACCTTGTCGGTGCCCATCGCCGCCGAGACGTCGGCGTTCTTCAGGGCGAAGGTGCCGCCGAACCCACAGCACTCGTCCGCCCCCGGCAGCTCGGCCAGCTCCAGCCCCTTCACGGCCTCGAGCAGCCGCCGGGGCCGGTCGCCGAGCCCGAGTCCGCGCAGTCCGTGACAGGTCGGGTGGTACGTCACCTTGTGCGGGTAGTACGCCCCGACGTCCGTCACGCCCAGCACGTCCACCAGGAACTCCGTGAGCTCGTACGTCTTCGGCACCACCGGCGCCAGCGTGGCCGCGAGGGTGTCCCCACGCCCCTCGGCCCGGGCCCGCTCGCCCATCCGCGGATACAGCTCGCGCACCATCGCCCCGCACGACCCGGACGGCGTCACGATCGCCTTGTACTCACCGAAGACATCGGAGAAATGCCGGGCGAGCGGCTCGGCCTCGTGACGGTATCCGGTGTTGTAGTGCGCCTGTCCGCAGCAGGTCTGCGCCATCGGGAAGTCGACGTCGACGCCCAGTCTGGTCAGCAGTTTCACCACGGCGCGCCCGGTGTCCGGATACAGCGTGTCGTTGACGCAGGTCAGGAACAGGGCGACACGCATCGCGGCTCCTTGTGGTTGATCATCGGATGAGTGCTGGGGGCACCACCCACACGCGTTCAGCGTAGTGGGGGAGTAGTCCGGGGACAGGACGCGGGGGAGACCCCGTCAGTCCCCGGCGAGCCGGGCCTGCGCGGCGCGCCACCGCTCGGTCCCGCCGCGCGGCTCGTACCGCGTGAGCGGCTGCGTACGGACGAGCAGCCGCCGCATCCCCGCCAGGTCACCGACCAGACCGTGCGCCCGCGCCTGCACCAGCACGTTCCCCAGGGCGGCCGCCTCCGTCGGCCCGGCGACCACCGGCAGCCCGCAGGCGTCGGCGGTCAGCTGGCACAGCAACGCGTTGCGCGTGCCACCGCCCACCACGTGCACCACGTCGACCGGATGCCCGGCGAGCCGCTGCGCGTCCTGCACCGCCCTGCGGTGCGCGAGGGCGAGGGAGTCGAGGATGCAGCGCGTCACCTCGGCCGGCGACTCCGGCACGGGCTGCCCCGAGGCCCGGCACGCCTCGGCGATCCGCTCGGGCATCCGCCCCGGCGCGAGAAACTCCGCGTCACCGGCATCGACGACCGACCGCAGCGCCGGCACCTTGGAGGCCTCCAGCAGCAGCGCGCCCAGCTCCGTCTCGCCCCAGGCCCGCACGCACTCCTGGAGCAGCCACAGCCCCATGATGTTGCGCAGATACCGGACCGTGCCGTCCAGCCCCAGCTCGTTGGTGAAGTTGGCCGCCCGGCTCTCCTCGGTCAGCACCGGCTCGTCCAGCTCCAGACCGGCCAGGGACCAGGTGCCGGTGCAGATATACGCGAACCGTTCGCCCGACGCCGGTACGGCGGCGACCGCGGACGCGGTGTCGTGCGACCCGACAGGCCGTTACCGGCACGGGGCCGGTCAGCCCGGTCTCCTCCAGCACCTCCGGCCGCAGTACACCGGCCGGATCCCCGGGCTGCCGCAGCGGCGCGAACAGCCCGAGGTCGATGCCCAGCCGCTCCGCGACCCCGTACGCCCAGTCCCGCGTGCGCGGATCGATCAGCTGTGTCGTCGAGGCGTTGGTCAGCTCCGTGCCCTGCTCACCGGTCAGCCAGTACGTCAGCAGATCCGGCATCAGCAACAGGCGTCGGGCCTGCGCCAGTCGGTCCGTGGAACGGGCGGCGGTCAGCTGATACAGGGTGTTGAAGGGCGCGTACTGAAGACCCGTCGCCGCGTACAGCTCCTCGGCGGGCACGGTTGCCCACACCTTCTCCGCGACGCCCTCGGTACGGCTGTCGCGGTAGTGCACCGGGTTGCCGAGCAGCGTCCCGTCGGCATCCAGCAGGCCGTAGTCCACGGCCCAGCTGTCGATGCCGACGGAGTCGACCCGCCCGGCCGCCCCCAGTCCGTCCAGCACCCCGGCGTAGAGCCCGAGCACGTCCCAGCGCAGCCCCTCCGGCACGCGCACCGGCCGGTTCGGGAAGCGGTGGACCTCGTTCAGCTCCAGCGAGTCCGAGCCGACGCGGCCGACCATGACGCGCCCGCTGGACGCGCCGAGGTCGACCGCGGCATACGACTTCACAGCCGCGTTCATCGCAGGAAGGCGGCCGCGACGCCGGCGTCGACCGGGATGTGCAGCCCGGTGGTGTGGGTCAGGTCCCCGCCGGTCAGCGCGAAGACGGCGTTGGCCACATGCTCGGGCAACACCTCGCGCTTGAGGATGGTCCGCTGCGCGTAGAACTCACCGAGCTTCTCCTCCTCGACCCCGTACACGGCGGCCCGCTTCGCCCCCCACCCCCCGGCGAAGATCCCGGACCCGCGCACGACCCCGTCCGGGTTGATCCCGTTGACCCGGACCCCGTGCTCGCCCAGCTCGGCGGCGAGCAGCCGCACCTGGTGGGCCTGGTCGGCCTTGGTGGCCGAGTAGGCGATGTTGTTGGGCCCGGCGAACACGGCGTTCTTCGACGCGATGTAGACGATGTCGCCCCCGAGCCCCTGCGCGATCATCACCCGCGCCGCTTCCCGTGACACCAGGAAGGACCCGCGCGCCATGATGTCGTGCTGCAGGTCCCAGTCCTTGGCGGAGGTCTCCAGCAGCGGCTTGGAGATCGAGATGCCGGCGTTGTTGACGACGAGATCGACTCCGCCGAAGGCCAGCACGGCCGCCCGGAACGCCTCGGCGATCTGCTCCTCGGACGTGACGTCCACCGTCACGGCGACTGCCTTGTCCGCGCCGCCCAGCTCTTCGGCGACGGCCTGGGCGTTCTCGCCGTTGAGGTCCGCGACGACCACACACGCGCCCTCGGCCACGAGCCGCTGCGCGATGGCCTTCCCGATCCCACTGCCCGCACCGGTGACGAGTGCGACCCGCGTGGCCAGTGCCTTGGGCTTCGGCATCCGCTGGAGCTTGGCCTCCTCCAGCGCCCAGTACTCGATCCGGAACTTCTCCGACTCCTCGATCGGCGCGTACGTCGAGACGGCCTCCGCCCCGCGCATCACATTGATGGCGTTGACGTAGAACTCCCCGGCCACCCGGGCGGTCTGCTTGTCCTTGCCGAAGCTGAACATGCCCACGCCAGGGACCAGCACGATCGCCGGGTCGGCGCCGCGCATGGCGGGGGAGTCGGGCAGGGCGTGCCGCTGGTAGTAGGCGGCGTACTCCTCGCGGTACTCGGCGTGCAGCTCCTTGAGCCGGGCGATGGCCTCGTCGAGCGGAGCGGCCGGCGGCAGGTCGAGGACGAGGGGCCGGACCTTGGTCCGAAGGAAGTGGTCCGGGCAGGAGGTGCCCAGCGCGGCCAGCCGCGGATGCTCGGCGCTCGCGAGGAAGTCGAGAACGACCTCGGAGTCGTTGAAGTGCCCGACCTGAGGCCGGTCCTGGGAAGCGAGGGCGCGGACGTACGGCGCCAGCGCGGCGGCCCGCGCCCGGCGCTCACCGGCACTCAGCGCGACATACCCCTCGATCACCGGCCCGAAGGGCTCGGCCTCCCCCCGCTCGGCGAGGAACGTCTCGGCGGTCCGGATGATGTGCAGCGAATTCCGCTCGCACTCCTCGGAGGTGTCACCCCAGGCGGTGATCCCGTGCCCGCCGAGAACACACCCGATGGCCTGCGGATTGGCCTCCTTCACGGCGGCGATGTCCAGCCCCAGCTGGAACCCGGGCCGCCGCCAGGGCACCCACACCACACTGTCCCCGAAACACTCGGCGGTCAGCTTCTCCCCGTCGGCGGCACAGGCGAGCGCGATCCCGGAATCGGGATGCAGATGATCGACATGAGCGGCCTCGACCAGCCCGTGCATGGCGGTGTCGATGGAGGGAGCCGCCCCGCCCTTCCCGTGCAGGCAGTAGTCGAACGCGGCGACCATCTCGTCCTCGCGCTCCACTCCCGGATACACATCGACGAGCGCCCGCATCCGATCCAGCCGCAACACGGCCAGCCCGCCCTCGGTCAAGGTCCCGAGATCCCCTCCGGACCCCTTGACCCACATCAGCTCCACATCACCCCCGGTGACGGGATCGACCTCGGTGCCCTTGGCGGAGGCATTGCCCCCGGCGTAGTTGGTGTTGCGGGGATCGGACCCGAGCCGGTGCGACCGAGCCAGCAGAGCGGCAGCTTCGGGATGGGTTGCCATGGATACGTTTTCCTTTCAAGGGACGGAGGGGGATTTACCTAGGGGCGCGGGGCTGTGTTGCATTTGCGGCTACCGCCGCGTGGGCGCGACCGACCACAAACGGCCCGCAGCCCGAAACAAACAGAACCCGGCAGACGCTCACGCCCCCCAACCGGCTTGCTCCCCACCAACCCGCTCGGCAACGATCTTCTCGCCCCACCCCGAACGCCGGTACGCCGAAACAGGCTCGGGGTCCAACCCCAGTTCCTCCCGCACCTCCCGAAGCAACGGCCGCACATCCGTGTTGTACGCATCCATCACCACGGCATTGGCCTCAAGAACATCCCCAGACGCCTGCGCCGCACTCAGCGCATCCCCATCGACAAGCAACGCCTTCGCCGTAGCCTCCTGCACATTCATCACCGACCGAATGATCGCCGGAATCTTCGCCTCGATGTTGTGACACTGATCGAGCATGAACGCGACGTCAGGCGTGAACCCCCCACCCCGAATCACCTCGTACATGATCCGGAACAGCTGGAACGGATCCGCGGCCCCCACCATCAGGTCGTCGTCCGCGTAGAACCGCGAGTTGAAGTCGAACGCGCCGAGCTTCCCCTCACGCAACAGCGTCGCCACGATGAACTCGATGTTGGTCCCCGGCGCGTGATGCCCTGTGTCGACCACGACCTGCGCCTTCGGGCCCAGCTTCAGACAGTGGGCATACGCCGTCCCCCAGTCCGGAACATCCGTCGTGTAGAACGCCGGCTCGAAGAACTTGTACTCCAGCAGCATCCGCTGCCCCTCGCCCAGCCGCTGGTAGACCTCCGCGAGGCCCTCGGCCAGCCGGTCCTGCCGCTCCCGGATGTCGTCCTGCCCGGGATAGTTCGTCCCGTCGGCGAACCACAGCTTCAGATCCGTCGACCCCGTCGCATCCATGATGTCGACGCACTCCAGCAGATGATCCACGGCCTTCCGCCGCACCGCCGCGTCCGGATGGCAGATGCTCCCGAGCTTGTAGTCGTCGTCCTGGAAGGTGTTGGAGTTGATCGCGCCGAGCCGGACACCACGCTGCTCCGCGTGTTTCGCCAGCGCCGCGTAGTCGTCGACCTTGTCCCAGGGAATGTGCAGGGCCACGGTCGGGGCGACCCCCGTGAACTCGTGCACCTTCGCCGCGTCGTCCAGCTTCTCGTACGGATTGCGCGGCACACCCGCCTGCGCGAACACCTTGAACCGGGTGCCCGAGTTCCCGTACGCCCACGACGGCGTCTCGACGGCCTGGGTCTTGAGAGCGGTCTTCGCCGCGGCGAGCTCGGTCACGTCAGGGCTCCTGTGGCATCGGGTCGTAGCGACCACTGAATGAAACGATTCAGGACGCGAAGCTATGGGCCCCCCGAAGGGGTGTCAACCCCTCCGACTCACACGGTTTCCCGTGACCAGCGCGTGACCTTCTATCCTCGAAATATTTTCGACCGGTACCCATTGACGTGACATGCGCGGCCCGCCTAACGTCCCGGCAACCCAGTTGAAACCTTTCACGACGCCGAGAGGGCCTCCCGCCGGCGTCGTCGAGGAGCCCTCATGACCCACCCGTCCACCACGGGTCCGGCCCCGGTTCTGGCACTGAGGGACGTGTCCAAGTCCTTCGGCGCGGTCCGCGCACTGCGGGACGTCTCCCTGGAGCTGTTCCCCGGGGAGGTGCACGCCCTCGCCGGCGAGAACGGTGCCGGCAAGTCCACCCTCATCAAGGCGCTCGCCGGAGTGCACCGGCCGGACGCCGGCCAGGTGCTGCTCGACGGTGCGCCCGTCGTCTTCAACGGTCCCGGCGACGCCCGTGACGCCGGCATCGCCGTGATCTACCAGGAGCCCACGCTCTTCCCCGATCTGTCGATCGCCGAGAACATCTACATGGGCCGCAGGCCCAAGCGCGCCCTCGGCCGGATCGACCACAAGGCCACGCACAACGCGACCGCCGCCCTCATGGAGCGCCTCGGTGTCGAACTCGACCCCGACCGGCCCGCCCGCGGCCTGTCCATCGCCGACCAGCAGATCGTCGAGATCGCCAAGGCCCTCTCCTTCGACGCCCGCGTCCTGATCATGGACGAGCCGACCGCCGCCCTCACCGGCAGCGAGGTCGCCCGCCTCTTCGGCGTCGTACGCACCCTGCGCGACCAGGGCGCTGCCGTGCTGTTCATCTCCCACCGGCTGGAGGAGATCTTCGAGATCTGCCGGCGGGTCACCACCCTGCGCGACGGCGCCTGGATCGCCAGCGAGCCCCTGGACGGCATGACCGAGGACGACCTCGTGCGCCGCATGGTCGGCCGCGACCTCGACGAGCTGTACCCCAAGCAGGACGTGACGCCGGGCGAGGTCGCCCTGAGCGTGCGCCGCCTGACCCGCGAGGGCGTGTTCACCGACGTCTCCTTCGAGGTGCGGCACGGCGAGATCGTCGGCCTCGCCGGGCTCGTCGGCGCCGGCCGTACGGAGGTCGCCCGGGCCGTGTTCGGCATCGACCGCTGGGACGCGGGCGAGGTCTCCGTGGACGGCAAGGCCCTCGTCAACGGCGCCCCCTCCACCGCGATGTCCGCCGGACTCGCCCTGGTCCCCGAGGACCGGCGCGCCCAGGGCCTGGTGATGGACATGTCCATCGAGCGGAACATCGGCCTCACCGGGCTCCGGACGACCGTCAGGGCCGGGCTCGTGGACCGCGGTGCCGAGCGCAGCCGCTCCCTCGACTGGGCCGTCAAGCTCCAGGTGAAGTACGCCCGGATCGCCGACACCGTCAACACCCTGTCCGGCGGCAACCAGCAGAAGGTCGTACTCGCCAAGTGGCTGGCCACCGGCCCCAGGGTGCTGATCGTCGACGAGCCGACCCGGGGCATCGACGTCGGCACCAAGGCCGAGGTGCACCGGCTGCTGTCCCAGCTGGCCGCCGACGGCGTGGCCGTCCTGATGATCTCCTCCGACCTGCCCGAGATCCTCGGCATGGCCGACCGCGTGCTGGTGATGCACGAGGGCCGCCTCACCGCCGAGATCCCGCGCTCCAACGCCACCGAGGAAACCGTGATGGCCGCAGCCACCGGGAGGGCCGCCGCATGACGGTCGTCACTCCCCGAGAGGCCCCCGTGGCCGACGTGCCCAAGTCGAGCGGCACGCGGCTGGCCGACCGCGTCTTCAAGATGCGCGAACTCGCCATCCTGGTCGTGTTCCTGGTGATGATCGCCGTCACCCAGGCCGGCAACAGCGAGTTCCTGTCCGAGCAGGGCATCAAGGACCTTCTGCTGAACGCGACGATCCTCGTACTGGTCGCCACCGGCCAGTCCCTGGTGGTCATCACGAGGAACGTCGACCTGTCCGTCGGATCCACGCTCGGCATCAGCGCGTTCGCCGCCGGAACGTATCTTCAGGGCGGGGGCAACCCGGTCGTGGCGATCGCGCTGGCCGTCCTGCTCGGCATCGGCTTCGGACTGCTCAACGGACTGCTCGTCAGCCTCGGCCAGGTGCCCGCGCTCGTCGTCACCCTCGGCACGCTCTACATCATCCGCGGCATCGACTCCATCTGGGTCGGCTCCCGCCAGATCACCGCGGCCGATCTGCCCGGCGGGTTCGTCGACTTCGGCTCCGGCGGCATCTGGGCGGTGCCGTACCTGGCGCTGATCGCCCTGGTGGTACTGGTGGCGACGGCGTACTACCTCAAGCACTACGGCAGCGGCCGCGAGCTCTACGCCCTCGGCTCCAACC
>KL569122.1:60377-61928 GCA_000715635.1 Streptomyces violaceus
AGGCCGCCCGGCTCGCCGGCATCCCCGTCCGCAAGCGGATCCTCGCCGCGTACACCTTCTGCGGCGCCCTCGCCGGACTCGCCGGCGCGATGTACCTCGCCCGGTTCGGCAACGTCGACTCCGGCACCGGCAACGGCTACGAACTGACCGTGGTCAGCGCGGTCGTGGTCGGCGGCGTCGTCTTCACCGGCGGCTCCGGCAGCGTCTACGGCGCGGCCCTCGGTGCCCTGCTGCTGACCTCGATCAACAGCGTGCTGCCCGCCCTCGGGGTCAGCTCGGTCTGGGTGCTCGCCATCAACGGCATCCTGCTCATCCTCGCCATCGCGGTCGACCGGGTCGTCGCGCTGCGCGTGGCCTCCGCCCTGAAGAAGAGGAACGCCCGCCATGGCTGACATCTCCCTGAGCCGAGCGGTCCGCTGGGACACGGTTGTCGGTGCCCTGCTCATCGTGGTGCTGCTGTTCTCCTTCGGTTTCGTCGACGGCTTCGGCAACGCGCTCAACCTGTCCTTCCTGATCGGCAACACGCTTCCGATCGCGCTGATCGCCCTGCCGATGACCCTGCTGGTGGTGTCCGGGGAGATCGACCTGTCGGTGGCGTCCACCGCCGGTCTGTCCGGTGCCGTGATGGGCGCCCTGTGGAACCAGGGCATGGCCATGGAGACGATCATCCCGATCTGCCTGCTCCTCGGAGTGGTGTGCGGGCTGATCAACGGTCTGCTGGTGACCAGGCTCGGCCTGCCGTCCCTCGCCGTCACCATCGGCACGCTCGCCGCCTACCGGGGCATCGCGCAGATCGTGCTCGGGTCCGACGCGGTGACCGACTTCCCCACGCAGTACCTGGACTTCGCGGCCGGGCGCCTCGGCGACACGTTCATCCCGTACGCCTTCCTGCCGTTCCTCGTCCTGCTGGCCATCGCCGTGGTCGCGCTGCACGCCACCCCGTTCGGGCGGTCGTTGTTCGCGATCGGGGCGAGTGAGGAGGCGGCGCGGTTCGCCGGCATCCGCGTCAAGCGGCAGAAGCTGCTGCTGTTCACGCTGACCGGGTTGATGGCCTCGCTGACCGGCATTTTCTGGGCCCTGCACTACGCCAGCGCCCGCTACGACAACGCGACGGGGCTCGAACTGTCGGTCGTGGCCGCGGTGTTGCTCGGTGGGATCGACTTCGACGGCGGCAAGGGCACGTTGGGTGGTGCGATCGCCGGGGTGTTCCTGCTCGGCGCGTTGCAGAACGTGATGAGCCTTCAGGATGTCTCGGCGCAGTCGCAGATCGTCGTGACTGGTGTGTTGCTCGTGCTGTCCGTCCTCGGACCGCGGGTGGCTCGGCAGATCGCCGTTGTGCGTGCTCAATCGTCCGGCTGACCGGCGGTCTGTGGCTGGTCGCGCCCACGCGGCGGAGCCGCAGATCGATACAGCCCCGCGCCCCTTGAGGGGCGCACCACACTCACCTCGTCAAAGGAAACCGTCATGCGTAAGACAACCCTCCGCCGCAGCTGCGCGGCGCTCGCCACCGCCACCTCCCTCGCCCTGGCCCTCACCGCCTGCGGCGGGACC
>KL569122.1:62121-65155 GCA_000715635.1 Streptomyces violaceus
CCACCAAGAAGGACGTCGCGAACGAAGGCGGTTCCGCCGCAACCGCCGGCAAGGCCGACCCCAACGCCGCCACCAAGAAGGGCCTCACCGTCGGCTTCCTGCCCAAGCAGGTCAACAACCCGTACTTCACCTCTGCGGACAAGGGCGGCGAGAAGGCCCTGAAGGAGCTGGGCTCCAGCTACAAGGAGGTCGGTCCGTCCAGCGCCACCGACACCGCCGGGCAGGTCAGTTACGTCAACACGCTCACCCAGCAGCAGGTCGACGCGATGGCCGTCTCCGCGCAGGACCCGGGCGCCCTGTGCACCGCGCTCAAGCAGGCCATGAAGAACGACATCAAGGTCGTCACCTACGACTCCGACACCACGGCCGACTGCCGCAACGCCTTCGTCTCGCAGGCGTCCGCCGAGGACCTGGGCCGCACCGAGGTGCAGCTGCTCGCCAAGCAGATCGACTACAAGGGCGAGATCGCGATCCTGTCCGCCGCGCAGACCGCGACGAACCAGAACACCTGGATCGACTTCATGAAGGACGAGCTGAAGAAGCCCGAGTACAAGAACATGAAGCTGGTGAAGACCGCGTACGGCAACGACGACGCCCAGCAGTCGTTCCAGCAGACCCAGGGCCTCCTCCAGGAGCACCCGAACCTGAAGGGGATCATCTCCCCGACCACCGTCGGCATCAAGGCCGCCGCCCAGTATCTGTCGGGCTCCAAGTACAAGGGCAAGGTCAAGCTGACCGGCCTCGGCACCCCGAACGACATGCGCAAGTACGTCAAGAACGGCACGGTCGAGGCGTTCGAGCTGTGGGACCCGGCCAAGCTCGGCGAGCTGGCCGCCCGTACCGCCGTCGCCCTGTCCTCCGGGCAGATCACCGGCAAGGAGGGCGAGACCTTCAAGGCCGGCTCCATGGGCGAGTACACCATCGGCAAGGACGGCGTGATCAGCCTCGGCAAGCCGACCGTGTTCGACGCCAAGAACATCGACCAGTTCAACTTCTGATCACCGCTTCGCGATCACCGAAAGGGCTGTTGATGCAGCGCGTGTGCTTCCTGCTGAAGGTCAGGGCGGACCGCCTCGACGAGTACCGCGAGCGGCACGCCGCGGTATGGCCCGAGATGCTCAAGGCACTCTCGGAGACCGGCTGGCACAACTACTCGCTGTTCCTGCGCGAGGACGGACTGCTCGTCGGCTACCTGGAGACCGAGGACTTCGCAGCCGCCCAGGCAGGAATGGAAGCCACCGACATCAATGCCCGCTGGCAGGCGGAGATGGCGCCGTTCTTCGAGTCGCTGGACGGCGCCCGGCCCGACGAGGCCATGAAACCGCTCACGGAAGTGTTCCACCTCGCATGACGATGGAGTCCACGAGATGCACAGACGTACGTTGCTGGCCGCCGCCCTCGCTGGAGCCGTGGTGACCCCCGCCCTCGCCTCCGGTACCGCCCGGGCCGCCGACCCTGGCCCCTCCGTCACCCGGACCGGCACCACCACGCTCGACAGCCAGGCCGTCTTCTTCGTGTCGTACGACGGACTGGTCAACAACAACGCGTTCCAGAAGAACGGCCTGCTGACCTACAAGGGCTACCAGTACGCCGTCTGGTACACCGCCGACCGCAACGCCGTCGTCGGCCGCCGCGCCCTCGGCGCCAGTACCTGGTCGACCGTGAAGGTCGGGCACACCCTGCGCTACAACGACTCCCACAACGTCATCTCCATGGGAGTCTCCAAGGCCGACGGCCGACTGCACCTCAACATGGACTCCCACAGCGACGGCTTCACCTACGTCAAGTCGGTCGCCGGGCTGATGGACAACCCCGGGGGCCTGAGCTGGACCGGGAGCCGCTTCGGCGCGCCCCAGTCGACACTCGACGGCCTGGCGCTGACCTCGCAGTTCACCTACCCGCAGTTCGTCTCCACCCCGGACGGCAAGCTCCAGCTGAGCTACCGCGTCGCCGTCTCCGGCAACGGCCGCAACGCCCTCGCCGAGTACGACGGCACGAAGTGGACCAACCTCGGCGAATGGTCCAGCTCGACCGGCACGTACACCAGCGAGCACGGCTCCTCGACGGCCCGCAACATGTACCTGCACGGCATCGACTACGACCGCAACGGCCGGCTGCACTCGTTCTTCACCTGGCGCGAGCAGAACGGCGCCGTGATGTGCGACGGCGGCGGCATCAGCAACCACGACACCGGCTACGTCTACTCCGACGACCGGGGCCGCACCTGGCGCAACAACGCCGGCACCGTCGTCGGCGTCACCGGCGGCTCCGACAAGGTGTCCGTGACCGACGCCGGTCTGGTCGTGGACCCGCTCAACCCGGACCACTCCCTGATGAACCAGGAGAGCCAGTTCACCGACTCCGCCGGCCGGCCGCACGCGATCATCTCCTACGTCCCCGGCCGCTTCGGGCAGTGCACCACGAACTACGTCGCGAACCGGACCGCCAACGGCCGCGCCTTCCACGTCCGCAGGAACGCCTCCGGCACCTGGCAGAAGACCGAGATCCCGGTCCCGCTGAACTCCAGCCAGCGCACCAAGCTGATCCTGGACAAGTACGACAACGCGTACGCCGTCTTCCCCTTCGGCCGGATCGCCGCCGCCTCCGCGGCCTCCGGGTACACCGACTGGAAGATCCTGTTCGACGGCAGTGGCCTCAACGCCTTCGGCGAGGTCGTCATCGACGAGACACGCGTCGGGCAGGACGGGGTGCTGTCCTTCATGTACCAGGAGAAATCAAGCGGTACGACGCCCTCGGCGCTGCACGTCGCCGACTTCCGTCTGCCCGCCTGACCGGACCCGGTCGCCGGGGCGGCATGCCGGTAATGTGAAGCCGCTCCGGCCGCCGCCCCCTCATCTCCCCCTGGAGGTCCCTGCCCGATGTCCCAGTCGGTGGGTATCAAGGACGTCGCCCGCGCCGCCGGAGTCTCCGTCGGCACGGTGTCGAACGTGATCAACCGCCCGGACACGGTCGCGACCGAGACCCGGGCCCGCGTGCAGTCCGCGATAGACCCTGTCTCTTATACACATCTCTG
>KL569122.1:65324-65853 GCA_000715635.1 Streptomyces violaceus
CGTCCGCAGCGAGTCCGCGCGGCAACTGCGCGCCGGCCGCAGCCGGATCATGGGGCTGCTCGTCCTCGACATGGGCAACCCCTTCTTCGTCGACGTGGCACGCGGCGCCGAGCGTGCCGCACGGCAGGCCGGACTCGGCGTGATGGTCTGCAACAGCGCCCAGAACCCGGGCGAGGAGGCCGACTACCTGTCGCTCTTCGCCGAGCAGCGCGTACGCGGCGTGCTGCTCACCCCCGCCGACGCGACGGGGCGCAACATCGAGACGTTCCGCCGGCACGGCATCCCGTTCGTCCTGGTCGACCGGGTCGCCGAGGGCACCACGGAGTGCTCGGTCTCCGTCGACGACGTCGCGGGCGGCGCCCTTGCCGTGCGCCATCTCGTCGACGCCGGGCACCGCTCCCTCGCCTACGTCAGCGGCCCGCCCGGCCTCAACCAGGTCCGCGACCGGCGCACGGGCGCCCTCGAAGCGCTCTCCGAGGCGGGGCTCGGCCCCGACGCGCTGCGCGAGCTGCCCACCGAACGGCTGGAC
>KL569122.1:66022-66539 GCA_000715635.1 Streptomyces violaceus
ACACGCCTCCCTCGCGCCATCAGAGATGTGTATAAGAGACAGGTCCTGCAGGCCATGTACGCGGCGGGCGTGGGTGTCCCCGACGACCTCGCCATCGTCGGATACGACGACATCGAGTTCGCGGCCGCCGCCGCCGTCCCGCTCACCTCGGTACGGCAGCCCGCTGTCACCATGGGCGCCATGGCGGCCGATCTGCTCCTGGAGGAGACGGAGGCGGAGGGCGCGGTGAAGCCGCACGAGCACCGACGGGTCGTCCTCCAGCCCGAGCTGGTGGTCCGCCGCTCCAGTCTCTCCGCCCGCTGAGCTGAACGGCCGTTCAGCAAGGTTTCATGATCCGAAGGGCCCACCCGCGGACGTTCCCTGTGATGAACTGGGACGCGGTCCGAATATCCGTCCTTCCCGGGAGCCCTGTTGACCGTCAGCTACCGCCAGCCCGGAGTCGTCCTCACCGACCGCCGCTTCACCGTCCCCCTCGACCACGACCACCCCGAGGGCGAGACGATCGAGCTGTACGCCC
>KL569123.1:0-4290 GCA_000715635.1 Streptomyces violaceus
GGACCTGCCCCGGCACCCGCTCTACAACCCCTTCGCCTACGACACCCCGACCAGGAAGCGGGACGGCACGCGCGCCGAGGTCATGGCGAAGTACCGGGCGTATCTGCTGGAGCGGCCGGATCTGCTCGCACTGGTGCCCGAGCTGCGCGGCAAGGCCCTGGCCTGCTGGTGTGCGCCACAACCGTGCCACGCCGAGGTGCTGGCCGACCTCGCCGAACGGCTCTCGTAGGTTCCGACGAAGACACCCGTTGCGCTGGCCTGCACGAATCGCCAGTAGAATCCGTCCACGTGACTTCCGCTCCCGCCAAGCCCCGCATCCCGAACGTCCTCGCCGGACGGTACGCCTCCGCCGAGCTCGCCACGCTCTGGTCCCCCGAGCAGAAGGTGAAGCTGGAGCGGCAGCTATGGCTCGCCGTGCTGCGCGCCCAGAAGGACCTAGGGATCGAGGTGCCGGACGCGGCGCTCGCCGACTACGAGCGTGTCCTCGACACCGTCGACCTGGCCTCCATCGCCGAGCGCGAGAAGGTCACCCGGCACGACGTGAAGGCGCGGATCGAGGAGTTCAACGACCTCGCCGGGCATGAGCACGTGCACAAGGGCATGACCTCCCGCGACCTCACCGAGAACGTCGAGCAGCTCCAGGTCCGGCTCTCGCTGGAGCTGATGCGCGACCGCACGGTCGCCGTTCTGGCGCGTCTGGGCAAGCTGGCCGGCGAGTACGGCGAGCTGGTCATGGCCGGCCGCTCGCACAACGTCGCCGCGCAGGCCACCACCCTCGGCAAGCGCTTCGCGACCGCCACCGACGAGCTGCTCGTGGCCTACGGCCGCGTCGAGGAACTGCTGGGCCGCTACCCGCTGCGCGGTATCAAGGGCCCGGTCGGCACCGCGCAGGACATGCTGGACCTGCTGGGCGGGGACGCCGCGAAGCTCGCGGAGCTGGAGCAGCGGATCGCCGCGCACCTGGGCTTCTCGCAGGCGTTCACGTCGGTCGGCCAGGTCTACCCGCGCTCCCTGGACTACGAGGTCGTGACGGCGCTGGTGCAGCTGGCGGCGGCGCCGTCGTCGCTGGCGAAGACGGTGCGGCTGATGGCCGGGCACGAGCTGGTCACCGAGGGCTTCAAGCCGGGCCAGGTCGGCTCCTCGGCGATGCCGCACAAGATGAACACCCGCTCCTGCGAGCGCGTCAACGGCCTGATGGTGATCCTGCGCGGCTACGCCTCGATGACGGGCGAGCTGGCGGGCGACCAGTGGAACGAGGGCGACGTGTCCTGCTCGGTGGTGCGCCGGGTAGCGCTGCCGGACGCGTTCTTCGCGCTGGACGGTCTGCTGGAGACGTTCCTGACGGTGCTCGACGAGTTCGGCGCCTTCCCGGCGGTCGTCGCCCGGGAGCTGGACCGGTACCTGCCGTTCCTCGCCACCACCAAGGTGCTGATGGGTGCCGTGCGCGCGGGCGTGGGCCGGGAGCTCGCGCACGAGGCGATCAAGGAGAACGCCGTCGCCTCCGCGCTCGCGATGCGCGAGCAGGGCGCCGAGCGCAACGAGCTGCTCGACAAGCTCGCCGCCGACGGGCGCATTCCGCTCGACCGCGCTCAGCTCGAGGCGCTGATGGCCGACAAGCTGTCCTTCACGGGTGCCGCGGGCGACCAGGTCGCCACCGTGGTCGCCCGGGTCGAGGAGATCGTGAAGCAGCACCCCCGGGCCGCGGGCTACACGCCCGGCGCGATTCTCTGACGCTGCGCATGGCGCGCTTCACGCCCGAGGAGTTGGAGGCCGCCCGCGACCGTGTCGTGCCGGACGTGGTCGCGGGCGGTCTGCGTGTGCTGTTCTGCGGGATCAACCCCGGGCTGATGACGGCCGCGACGGGCCATCACTTCGCCCGCCCCGGCAACCGCTTCTGGCCGGTACTGCACCGGTCCGGCTTCACGCCGCGGCTGCTGAAGCCGTCGGAACAGCAGGAGTTGCTGTCGTACGGGCTCGGCATCACCAACGTCGTGGCGCGGCCGACCGCTCGGGCGGACGAGCTGAGCGCCGAGGAGTACCGGGAGGGCGGGCGGCTGCTCGCGCTGAAGGCGGAGCGGCTGCGGCCGGACTGGCTGGCGGTGGTGGGCGTGACCGCCTACCGCGCCGCGTTCGACGACCGGAAGGCTCAGGTCGGGCCGCAGTCACGGACGTTCGGGGACACGCGGGTGTGGGTGCTGCCCAACCCGAGCGGGCTGAACGCGCACTGGACGGCCGAGACCATGGCGGAGGAGTTCGGACGGCTGCGGGAAGCCGCCGGGGGCTGATCCCCTACGGCGGGTCCGTCTCCGTGACCAGGGCCAGCAGATGAACCGCGTCCGACTCGTCCCGGTCCGCGACCGCCACGGCGACCCAGCGGCCGGAGCCCTCCACCTCCCAGAGGTACGCCACACCGGCGCGTGCGCTGAGGTCGGCCCACGGCCGGGGCATCTCCTCGTACTCGGTGCGCAGCAGGACGGTCCGCAGGTTGTAGGGGTCGGTGTCGCCCCAGCGCGAGGCGAGAAGCTCGTAGACGGCGTCCCGGTCCTTCTCGAACTGGTCGATCGTCACCGCCCGGGTCGCGGGGTCGCTCTCGGCCGCGCTCTCTAACACCGCGACGTGGTAGCCGGGTCCCGACGTGCCCACGTCCGACGGGCCGTGCTCCGCCGGAAAGGGGCGGTAGCACAGCTCGTCGACGAGGGCGATGTGCTGTGCGATGTTCATAGGTCCAGTAAACCCGCCCCCACTGACACTTTGCGGGGACACCTGGCGAGGACTCTCGGCGGGGACTCTTGGCAGGGCATCAACCCCGTTGTCGGTCAGGCGTCCCGGCGGCGCACGCTCCACGCTCCCGCCAGCAGCGCGGCGCCCGTCCAGAGCGCGGTCACCACGAGCCCCGACCACGGCCCGAGGGACGACCCGTCGTACGTCTCCCGCAGGACCAACTGCCCCGCCTTGTCGGGCAGGAAGTCCGCGACGGTGCCCGTGGCGTCACCGATCACGAAGCCCACGACGAGGATGAACGGGATCAACAGCGACAGTGTGGCCACGCCACTGCGCAGCAGGGCGGCCAGCCCGGCGGCGAACAGGGCCATCAGCATGAGGTAGAAACCGCACCCGACGACAGCGCGCACCTGCTCGCCGACGCCGAGCCCGTCGGCCGCCGACCCGAGCCCCGCCCGCCCGGCCATCAGGGCGGCGAGGGCGGTCACCAGTCCCACCAGGAGAGCCGGTACGGCGATGACGGCCGCCTTGGCGGCGAACCACCGGCCGCGCTGGGGAACCGCGGCCAGCGAGAGCCGGAGCGCCCCCGCGTGGAACTCCGACGACACGGCCATGGCCCCGAAGGCGACGGCCGCGATCTGCCCCGGAATGACACCCGACAGGGCCGTGAACAGCGCGTCGAACCCCGGGTCCGACGTCTCGGAGACACCGGCGATCGCGGAGAACGCCGTGGTCGCGGCGAACAGGGCCAGGAGGGCTCCCGGCAGCGAGCGGAGCGTACGGATCTTCAGCCACTCGGAGCGGAGTACGGGCGTGAGTTCCATGGTCAGGCCTCCTGGGGCTGTGCGGTGAACTCGGTCTCGGCGGACGTGAGGTCGAAGTAGGCCTGTTCCAAGGTGCCCTCCTCGGCAGCGAGTTCCAGGACCGGTACACCCGCGGCGGAGGCGATGCGGCCGATGTCGTCCACGCGTGCGTGGTGCACGGTCCAGTGACCGTCCGCGTGCTCCTCGGCCTCGTGGCCGTGCCGGGCCAGGACGGCCCGCAGGGCGACGGGGTCGCTCGTGCGGATCCGTACGCGCGGCTGCACGCGTGCGTGGATGAAGTCCCCCATCGGGGTGTCGGCCAGCAGCCGGCCCCGGCCGAGGACGACGAGATGGTCCGCGAAGGACGCGGTCTCGTTCATCAGATGGCTGGAGACCAGGACCGTCCGCCCCTCCCCCGCGAGCCGTCGCAGCAACTGCCGGATCCACACGATGCCTTCGGGATCGAGGCCGTTGGACGGCTCGTCCAGCATGACCACCTCGGGGTCGCCCAGCAGGGCGGCAGCGATGCCGAGCCGCTGGCGCATGCCCAGGGAGTACGTCCGCACGCGGCGCCGGGCCACCGACGCCAGGCCGGTTTCCTCCAGTACCTCGTCGACGCGTCGGTCCGGGATGCGGTTGCTCGCCGCCAGGACACGGAGGTGGTCGCGGGCGGTACGGGAGCCGTGCGCGGCCTGCGCGTCGAGCAGGGCGCCGACGTGGCGCAGGGGTTCGCGCAGGGTCGGGTAGGCGCTGCCGCCGATGGTCG
>KL569123.1:4491-8330 GCA_000715635.1 Streptomyces violaceus
AGTCCAGGCCGAGCACCAGCCGCATGGTGGTGGACTTCCCCGCGCCGTTGGGACCGAGGAAACCGGTGACGCGGCCGGGCACCACGCGGAAGGTGAGGTCGTCCACGGCGCGCCTGGTGCCGAACTCCTTGGTGAGGTTCTGGACGTCGATGCTGGTCATGGCAACAGCCTCGCCGGTCGTACGGGGTGCGGGCCTCCCCCGGCGGTGGAGATCGCCTCCCCCGTGCGGGGGAGGTCCGTTGTCAGTGGCGGCTGGCACGATGACGCAATGGTCCGCATGCTGCGCCCGCTCACGCGGGCGGTGACGTACACGCGGTGGCTGCACCTGTTGGTGGCCATCGTGTGGTCGTCGCTGTGGCTGTTCATCGACGAGGCGTGGTGGACCCAGGTCACGGCCGCCGTGCTGCTCGGACTCGCGGGTCTCGTGCCCATCACGCGGGTCGTGGAGGGGTTTCAGGCCAGGCTGTTGCTGCTCGGCCGTCGGCAGGACGGTGAGAGCGAGGAGATCGTGACCACCCCGTCGGTCACGTGGGCGGACCGCGGGCGGACGGTGGTGTGGCTGGAGGCACGGCTGGTCTTCGGCTGGCTCGTGGCCCACCTCTCCGTCCAGTTGCCGCTCCTCGCGGTCGACTTGGCGACGACGGCGTTCGGCACCGAGCCCGCCGGCGACGGGTTCGTGCCCGTCAAGGGGCAGCACTGGTGGCACGCCCTGCTCGCCCCCCTGCCGTTGCTGCTGCTCGCTGTGGTCGTGGTGTGGTCGGGCCACCTCGTCACCGTGCTGGCCAAGCGGCTCCTCGGACCGTCCCCCGCCGAGCGGATGGCGGCGTTGGAGGAACGCACCGAGCAGCTCCTTGAACGCACGCGTATCGCCCGCGAGTTGCACGACTCCATCGGGCACGCGCTCACCGTCGCCGTCGTGCAGGCCGGGGCGGCGCGGGCGGCCGGCGACCCCGAGTTCACGGACCGGGCGCTGAGCGCCATCGAGGAGACCGGCCGGGCCGCTCTTGAGGACCTGGAGCGGGTGCTCGGCGTCCTGCGCGAGTCGCAGAAGCCCGTGAGCAGCAGACCGACCCTGGTGGACGCCGACCGTCTGCTGGAGTCCGCGCGTGCCTCGGGGGCGAAGGTCGACGCCGAGGTGACCGGCCCCGTGGACACCCTGCCGGGGCCGGTGTCCCGGGAGGGCTACCGGATCCTCCAGGAGGCGCTGACCAATGTGCTGCGGCACGCGGGGGCGGTCCCGGCACACGTAAGCGTCCAGGTCACCGGCGACACCCTCGTCCTCGCGATACGCAACCCGCTGACCGACCCGGTACCCGGCCCCGGACGCGGCAGCGGCCTGCGCGGCATACGCGAGCGCGCCGCCCTGCTCGGCGGACGGGCCAGGACCGGCCCCGACGAAGGTGGCTGGCAGGTCCATGTCGAACTGCCGTTGAGTTGATCTACGCTGTCCGGATGCCGGTCACCGTTCTCCTCGTCGACGACGAGCCCCTGGTACGCGCGGGTCTGCGGGCCGTGCTGGAGGCACAGCCCGACATCGAGGTCGTCGGGGAGGCCGCGGACGGGGCGACGGTGATCCCGCTGGTGCGGCAGCTGCGGCCCGACGTGGTCGCCATGGACGTACGGATGCCGCTGCTGGACGGCATCGAGGCCACCCGGGCGCTGCTGCGGACGGTCGACGAGCCGCCGCGGATCCTGGTGGTGACGACCTTCGAGAACGACGAGTACGTGTACGAGGCACTGCGGGCCGGGGCCGACGGGTTTCTGCTCAAGCGGGCCCGGCCGGCCGAGATCGTGCACGCGGTGCGGCTGATCGCCGAGGGCGAGTCGCTGCTGTTCCCGGCCTCGGTGCGGCAGCTCGCCGCCGAGTACGGCGACGACGGCGGGAACCGCGCGGCGCGGGCCCTGATGGAGCGGGCCCAGCTGACCGAGCGCGAGGCCGAGGTGCTGCGGCTGATGGCGCGGGGTCTGTCGAACGCGGAGATCGCAGCCCTGCTGGTCGTCGGGACGGAGACCGTGAAGTCGCATGTGAGCGCGGTACTGGCGAAGCTGGGAGCGCGGGACCGGACCCAGGCGGTGATCGCCGCGTACGAGTCGGGGTTCGTGGCACCGGGCTGATCAGCCAGGGCCGGTGCCGGACCCTCGCCGGGGCGCGCCGCGCCGAGTACGATCCGGCCAACACGCGCGCGACCTGGGAGGACGGACGGTGGGGCGGCTGACCGGCGGGGATCCCTCGCTGCTGCGAAGGATCAACTCCGCGGTGGTGCTGCACGCGCTGCGTGCCACGGACTGCGCGACGCTGACCGAGATCACCCGGGTGACGGGGCTGTCCCGGCCGACCGTCGAGGGCGTCGTCGAAGGTCTCATCGAGGCCGGGCTCGTCGTCGAGAAGGCGGCTGAGGAGGGTGCCGCACGGCGGCAGGGGCGCCCGGCGCGGCGGTTCCGGTTCCGGGCGGAGGCCGGGCATCTGCTGGGGCTGGAGATCGGGGCGCACCGGGTGGCGGCCCTGCTGGCCGACCTGGACGGCCGGGTGATCGGCGCTCAGGCCAAGGACGTGGCCGAGACCGCGGGAACCGACGAGCGGCTGGAGCGGCTGCGCGGGGCGGTCGCCGAGCTGCTGCGGCGGGCCGGTGTCGCACGCGGCTCGCTGCGGGCCGTGGGCGTGGCGACGCCCGGGATCGTCGAGGCGGACGGCACGGTACGGCTGGGCACCGCGCTGCCGGGGTGGACGGGGCTGCGGCTGGGCGAGCGGCTGGGCCGGTCCTTCAAGTGCCCGGTCCTGGTCGAGAACGACGCCAACGCGGCTGCCGTCGCCGAGCACTGGAAAGGCGCGGCCACCGAGTCGGACGACGTGGTGTTCGTGCTGGCTGGGCTCAGCCCGGGCGCCGGTGCGCTGATCGGGGGGCGGCTGCACCGGGGATACGGCGGGGCGGCCGGCGAGATCGGCGCGCTGCATCTGCTGGGCCGGGAGGTCACCCCGGAGACCCTGCTCTCCACCACCGACGAACCCCTGCACCCGCTCGACGAGCAGGCGGTCGCCGCGGTCTTCGCACAGGCCCGCGAGGGCGACCGGCGGGCCCGCGCGGCCGTCGACCGCTTCATCCAGCGCCTGGTCCACGACGTGGCGGCCCTCGTCCTCGCCCTCGACCCGGAACTGGTGGTCATCGGCGGCTGGGCAGCGGGCCTCGACGGCGTCCTGGACCCCCTCCGCCAAGAACTCTCGCGCTACTGCCTGCGCCCCCCACAGGTCGCCCTCTCCCGCCTCGGCGACGCGGCAGTGGCCACCGGCGCCCTGCGCCTGGCCCTGGACCACGTGGAGGAACAACTGTTCAGTGTAGAGGGCACGACTACGGCACGCCGGTGAGACATCGCCCCTCAGGGGCGCGGGGAACTGCGCGACCAGCCACAACGCACCCGCAGACCGCGACGGTCAGGAGGCCTGCCGCTGAGGCCCGTCGTGGATCTCCACCCCACCCGAGTCACCGAAGGTCAACCGGCACGTGTCAGCACGATACGTAGCCACCGAAAGCGCAGCCGTACGCCCCGCGACAACGAACCGCGTCGTCACGACCAGAACGGGCGCCCCGGGAAGCCGATCCAGCTCCTTCGCATCGTCCGCCCCGGCGGAGCCGAGCTCCACCGCGTTCTCCTGCCGCTCCAGCTCCAGCCGCTGCAGCTCACGCAGCACCGCACGCGCGCGTGCCGCTCCGGACGGCGCGTCGATGCCGGAGAGCTCGGGCACCGAGGCCTGCGGAATGTAGAGCAGTTCGGCGGCCACCGGCCGGCCGTGCGAGACACGGGAGCGCCGCACGATGTGCACCGACTCGTCGCGGCTGGTTTCC
>KL569123.1:8561-9714 GCA_000715635.1 Streptomyces violaceus
AGGCGGCACCGCCGCCGCGCAGTCGACGGGCTGCCAGGCGTCCTCGGAGCCGCCGGGCCAGGTGTGCGGGCCGGTGCCGAGGGAGACGCCCATGCGGGGCGGGGCGACGGTCGTGCCGACACCTCGGCGGCGCTGCAGCCTGCCTTCCAGTTCGAGCTGCTCCAGTGCCTGGCGGAGCGTGGCACGGGCGACGCCGAAGCGGGCCGCGAGGTCGCGCTCGTTGGGCAGGATCTCCCCCACCGAGAACTCCGAGTCGAGCGCTTCACTGAGCACGGTCTTGAGCTGCCAGTATTTCGGTTCCGGCACCGATTCCAGCTGCGTGGTCCCCACCCTGTCCTCCGCAATCGCCGTGGTCGGCGGCGTTTTCGCGCCCTTGTTTTTTAAAGGTTGTTTCACTTCTCTGCGACCATAGGACGGCCCTGATCCTTGGTCAAGACCAATGGCCGGGAACGTTCACGGGGCGTTCATCCGAGGTCTGCGGGGCTACGACGACACCGGCTACGCGGCGGCCAGCGACCGGAGCTTGTCGGGGTTCCGGACGATGTAGACCGCTTGGACCCGCCCGTCGGCGACGTCGAGCTGGAAGACGGAGTCGGGCTTGCCGCCGGACAGGACCAGCACGGCCGGGCCGCCGTTGAGTTCCAGGAAACGCACGGAGAAGTCCGGGACGCCCTTCTGCGCGGCGCCGACGAGGAAGCGGCCCACCTTGTCCGCGGTCTGCAGGGCCCGCAGCGGCGCCCGCGCCTTGCCGCCGCTGTCGCCGACGAGACGGACGTCCGGGGCGAGGAGCGCCATCAGTCCTTCGAGGTCGCCGTCCGCCGCGGCGGCGAGGAATCGTTCGGTGAGGTCGCGGCGCTGGACCGGGTCGACCTCGTAGCGGGGCCGCCGCTCCTCGACGTGCTTGCGGGCCCGTCCGGCCAGTTGGCGCACCGCCGGTTCGCCGCGGTCGAGCATGGCGGCGATGTCGGCGTACGGGAAACCGAAGGCCTCGCGCAGCACGAACACGGCGCGCTCCAGCGGTGACAGCGACTCCAGCACGACGAGGACGGCGAGGGAGACGGAGTCGGCGAGCACGGCCCGCTCGGCGGTGTCCGGCACGGTGGCGCCGAAGTCGGAGACGTACGGCTCGGGCAGCCACGGGCCGACGTAGGTC
>KL569123.1:9924-11514 GCA_000715635.1 Streptomyces violaceus
ACGTAGGTCTCCCCGCGGGACTTGATCTGGCGCAGCCGGTCGATGGCGAGGCGGGTCGTGATCCGTACGAGGTAGCCGCGCGGTTCGCGCACGTCGCCGCGGTCGCTGCCCGACCAGCGCAGCCAGGCCTCCTGGACCACGTCCTCAGCGTCGGCCACGCGGCCCAGCATGCGGTAGGCGACGCCCAGCAGGACGGGGCGGTGTGCTTCGAAGACGTCGGTCGCGGTCTCGGTGGTCACGGCTCCATCCCAGCCCACCGGTGCGGCCCTGTCCAGGCGGAATCACCCCTTCCCGGACAGAATGGCCGACAGGACGCCGGTGATCGCCGGCAGGGTTCCCGGAGGTGGCGATGCGGTACGCGGTTCTGGGCACGGGCGAAGTCGGGCGCACCCTCGGCGGCCGGCTGGTGGAGCTGGGGCACGAGGTGCGGCTCGGCTCGCGTACGAGGGACAATCCGGCGGCTCTGGAGTGGGCCGCCACCGCGGGTGCCGGGGCGGGCGCGGGCACGTTCGCGGAGGCGGCGGCGTTCGGCGAGGTCGTGGTGAACGCGGTGGGCGGGCGGGTGGCCCTCGCCGCGCTGGAGGCGGCGGGTCCGGAGAACCTCGGGGGGAAGGTCCTTGTGGACGTCTCCAACCCGCTGGCGTCCGAGGAGGGCGAGCTGCGGCTGTCCCCCGTCGAGTCGGACAGCGTGGGCGAGCAGATCCAGCGGGCCTTTCCGCACGCGCGCGTGGTGAAGACGCTCAACACCGTCAACTGCCGGGTGATGGTGGATCCGGCGCGGGTGCCCGGCGAGCACCACGTCTTCGTCTGCGGGGCGGACGAGGGCGCCAAGGAACAGGTGACGGCCCTGCTCGGGGAGTTCGGCTGGCCTCGGGAGCGGGTGCTCGACCTCGGCGGCATCCGGGCGGCGCGCGCCGTGGAGATGTGGCTGCCGCTGTGGATCGGCCTGATGCAGAAGTTCGGGCACGCGGACTTCAACCTGGAGCTGCGCCGGGCCCGTTGAGCGGTCCGGGGGCGTGAAGGTGGCTGCGACTCGGGGCTACCCGCCGGTAGTAATTGCTGACAAGCTGTCTACAGCGTCCGTCAGCGAGTACAGCCGAGGAGCACCCCATGTCCGCCACCGTCTCCTTCAAAGTCGCCTCCGCGCACGGCGAACAGAACGTGACCCTGTCCTACACGCGCCGGGGCAGCGGCGACCCGTTGCTCCTGCTGCACGGCATCGGCCACCACCGGCAGGTGTGGGACCCGGTGATACCCGCCCTGGCGGCCGAGCGCGATGTGATCGCCGTGGACCTGCCCGGATGCGGCGAGTCGCCGGCACTGCCGGACGGCATGGCGCACGACCTGTCGACGATGAACACCGTCCTCGTGGCATTGTGCGAGGCGCTGGGGATCGAACGGCCGCACGTGGCGGGCAACTCGCTGGGCGGTCTGCTGGCGCTGGACCTGGCCCGGGCGCGGCTCGTCCGTTCCGTCACCGCGCTGTCCCCCGCCGGGTTCTGGAACAAGGCCGAGCGTCGCTACGCCTTCGCGGTGCTGATGACCATGCGGCAGATAGCCCAGCGGATGCCGCTGCCGGTCGTCGAACGG
>KL569123.1:11759-14106 GCA_000715635.1 Streptomyces violaceus
CTGCTGACGAGCCCCATCTACGCCCGCCCGGGCCGCCGTTCACCCGAGGCCGTGATCGCCGAGACACTGGCCCTGGCCCGGGCCCAGGGCTTCTCCGAGACCCTCCGCTCCGGCAGGACCGTGCAGTTCACCGACGACATCGTGGGCACACCGGTCACCGTGGCCTGGGGCAGCCGGGACCGGCTCCTCATCCCCCGCCAGGGCGTACGGGCCAAGGGCGTCATCCCCGGGGCCCGGCTGGTACGGCTGCCGGGCTGCGGCCACGTCCCGATGAACGACGACCCGGCACTGGTCGCCAGGGTCGTCCTCGACGGCAGCCGCTGACCCGTACCGAGGCCCGCCCGCGGCGGAGCCTCTAAGGTCTCCCTTCATGAAGCCACCGCAGAGCGCCCCGGGCACCGGCGCCGCGTCCGCCGCCTGGGAGCTGCTGCTCCCCGCCGCCGCGGCACCGGCACGCACGCGTGGCCGTTCCCTCCAGGCGGCGCTGCGCGAGGCGGTCCGCTCGGGCCGGCTCGCGCCGGGCACCCGGTTGCCGTCCAGCCGGGATCTCGCGGCGGACCTGGGGGTGTCGCGGGGGCTGGTCACGGAGGCGTACGAGCAGCTGACGGCGGAGGGCTATCTGCGCAGCGGACGGGGCGCCGGGACCTGGGTGGGCGCGGCCGCACGGGCCGCCCGGCCGCGGGCGCACGACCTCGCCCCGCGCTCCCCCGGTGCCCGCGCGGACTTCGTGCCCGGCACGCCGGACCTGTCGCTGTTCCCGCGCTCGGCGTGGGCCGCCGCGCAGCGCGATGTACTGGCGGAACTGCCGCACCAGGACCTTGGGTACCCCGATCCGCGCGGGCTGCCCCGGCTGCGCACCGCGCTGGCCGCACTGCTCGCCCGGCGGCGGGGCGTGGTGGCCGACCCGGAGCGGATCGTGGTGGTCTCCGGGGTCGCCCAGGCGACGACCCTGCTCGGTTTCGCGCTGCACGCGCGCGGGGTGCGTACCGTCGGGGTGGAGGACCCCGGCAGTCCCCAGCACGACGCGCTGTACACCTCGGCCGGGGTCACCGCCGTCCCGCTGCCCCTGGACGGCGAGGGGATCGCCATGGAGCCGCTGCGGGCGTCGGGCGTACGGGCCGTGGTGACGACTCCGGCCCACCAGTTCCCCACCGGCATCGCCTACTCGGCAGACCGCCGTGCCGCGCTGCTGGACTGGGCGCGGGACGTGGACGGCATCGTCCTGGAGGACGACTACGACGGCGACTTCCGCTACGACCGCGCTCCCGTCGGCGCGCTCCAGGGCCTCGACCCGGACCATGTCGCCTACACGGGCTCCGTCAGCAAGTCCCTCGCCCCGGGGCTGCGGCTGGGCTGGCTGCTGGTGCCCGACTCCTGGGCGGAGGAGATCGTCGAACGCAAACGCACGATGGACCTCGGACACCCGGCCCTCGACCAGGCCCTGTTCGCCCGGTTCCTGGAACGCGGCGACTACGACCGCCAGCTGCGCCGCTGCCAGCGCGCCTACCGCGAGCGGCGTGACGCGCTGGTCGCCGCCCTGGACGAGCACTTCCCCGGCTCGGAGGTGTCCGGGATCGCCGCGGGCCTGCATGTGATCGCCACGCTGCCGGAGCGGTACGGCCCCGAGGAGCGGTTCCTCGCCCGCGTGACGGAGGCCTGGGTGGCCGTACGCCCGCTGTCCTCCTGCACCCACCCGCGGACCGAGAGCGCCGAGACGAAGAAGGTGCGGCTCGTCCTGGGATACGCGCATGTGCCGCCCGCCCGGATCGCTGAGGGCGTACGCCTGATGGCACAGGCGGCCACCGGGTGACTCCGGCGGGCCGGCCCGTGCGTGCCGGTTCCCCCGCCCCTGCGGTCAGTTGTTCACTTGGGGTTCGTGTGTGCGCTGCGGCGTGCCAGTAGTTGTGGCTCTGCACACTGGCCGGATCCCGTCCCTGGAGGCGTATCCATGTCCCACCGTCCGTTCCCCGGGCGCCGTAGCGTCCTGCGGGGCTCCCTCGCCGCGTCGGCGGCCCTGTCCCTGCCCACCGCGCTCGGAGCGGCGCCGGCCTTCGCCCGGTCCGGGCGGCCGAAGGCGGGGTGGGGTGTGCAGGCGGGAGACGTGACCTGCGACTCCGGGCTGGTGTGGGTGCGGTCCGACCGGCCCGCCCGGATGATCGTCGAGACATCGGCGACCGAGTCGTTCCGCAACCCGCGCAGATGGCACGGCCCGCTGCTGGGCCCGGGCACGGACTTCACCGGCACGACCCCGCTGCGCGGACTGCCGTCCGGCGAGCAGATCCACTACCGCGTGCTGCTCGCCGACCCGGACGACCCGCGCCGTACCGGCGCTGTCTCTTATACACAT
>KL569123.1:14309-16930 GCA_000715635.1 Streptomyces violaceus
AGCTTCCGCACCGCGTCGGCCAAACGCCGCGACGGGGTGCGGTTCGTCTGGTCCGGCGACCTGGCCGGGCAGGGCTGGGGCATCAACCCGGACCTCGGCGGATACCGGATTTACGAGGCGATGGGCGCCCTGGACCCGGACTTCTTCCTCTGCAGCGGCGACAACATCTACGCCGACGGCCCGCTCACCGAGACCGTGGCCCTGCCCGGCGGGCGGACCTGGCGGAACATCACCACGCAGGAGAAGGCGAAGGTCGCCGAGACCCTGGCGGAGTTCCGCGGCAACTTCCGCTACAACCTCCTGGACGAGAACCTGCGCGCCTTCAACGCCCGGGTCCCGTCCATCATCCAGTGGGACGACCACGAGGTCACCAACAACTGGTACCCGGGCGAGATCCTCGGCGACACCCGGTACACCGAGAAGAACGTGGACGTGCTCGCCTCCCGCGCCCGCCAGGCCTTCTCGGAGTACTTCCCGATCTCGACACTGCGCCGCCCCGGCGGCCGGGTCCACCGCGTGCAGCACCACGGCCCGCTGCTGGACGTCTTCGTCCTGGACATGCGCACCTACCGCAACGCCAACTCCACGGACGACCAGCCCACCGACCCGCAGGGCATCCTGGGCCGCGAGCAGCTGGAGTGGCTCAAGCGCGAACTGTCCCGCTCCCGGGCGGTGTGGAAGGTGATCGCCTCCGACATGCCGATCGGTCTGGTCGTCCCGGACACCGGCGACGGCAAGCCGAACATCGAGGCCGTCGCGCAGGGCGACCCCGGCCAACCGCTGGGCCGCGAACTGCAGATCGCCGAGCTGCTGCGGTTCATCAAGCACCAGCGGATCACGGGCACGGTGTGGCTGACGGCCGACGTGCACTACACCTCGGCGCAGCACTACCAGCCGTCGAAGGCCGCCTTCACCGACTTCGAACCGTTCTGGGAGTTCGTGTCGGGCCCGCTCAACGCCGGCGCCTTCCCGGCGAACACGCTCGACGGCACCTTCGGCCCGGACCGCGTGTTCCTCAAGGCGCCGACGACCGCCAACGTCTCGCCCGCCGACGGCTACCAGTTCTTCGGCGAGGTCGACATCGACGGCGGCAGCGGCGAGCTGACGGTCCGTCTGCGCGAGCAGGACGGCACCGTGCTGTTCACGCAGGTGCTCCAGCCGGGCCGGGTCGGCCAGTAGGTTCCAGTGGGTCCAGCAAGTACGGAGCGCAACGTTTGAAGCGTCGATAAAGGGGGCAAACTGTCTCCTTTACCCGCCAGACACAAAGAGTTCGCGATCACGCAACACCGTTCCGTCACAGTGGGTGCATGACGCGAAAAGTGACTGAAGCGACGCACTCGAACAACAACTGCCGCCCCGCCACCACGATGCGGCGGTTCAGCACGGCGTTCCGGGCCTGGCGGACACGACGCCACGAAAACGCGCCGCCGACGGACCATACGGGGTCCCCGGCACCGGAGCCGGTGCCGGGGGCGAGCACGCTGTGGCGGATGCGGACCACGGTTCAGGACGAGCCGGGGTCGCTGGCGGCGCTGTGCACGGCCCTCGCCGGGCAGCGCGTAGACATCCTGAGCCTGCAGACGCATCCGCTGGCCGAGGGCACGGTGGACGAGTTCCTGCTGCGGGCCCCGGGTGAGCTGCCGGCGTCCGGCATCGCCACGGCCGTCCGGACGGCCGGCGGCACCGACACGTGGATCGAGCGGGCCGACGCCCACGACCTGGTGGACGCGCCGACCCGGGTCCTGGGACTCGCCGCCCGCACCGCCCTGGACGCCGCGGAACTTCCGCTGGCCCTGCGCCAGTTGCTGGGCCGCTGCACGATCCGCTCCCAGCCCGCACCGGCCGGCGGCGACCGGGCGCCCGGCGGCGTGCCGGTGGAGGGCGCCCTCGACGGCACCGTGCTGCGCCTGCGCGCCCCGGAAGGCGGAGTGATCACCGTGGAGCGGCCGTATCTGCCGTTCACCCCGACCGAGTTCGCCCGGGCCAGGGCCTTGGTGGAGCTGGACGCCCGGCTGGGCCCGCGCCTCCCTCAGGGCCGGGACTTGCTCACCCTCGCCGAGGGCGCCGACATCACCGTGCGCCGGGCCGACACCCGTGATCTGGAGCCGGCCCGGGCCATGCACGAGCGGTGCTCGGACCGCACGCTGAGGCTTCGCTACCACGGTCCGGTCGGGGATGCCGACCGGTATCTGAACCACCTGCTCAGCCCCCGCTTCGGCCGTACGCTCGCCGTGCAGACCGCGTCGGGGCGCGTCGTCGGGCTCGGGCATCTGCTGTGGGACGGGGACGAGACGGAGGTCGCGCTGATCGTCGAGGATGCCTGGCAGCGGCGGGGTGTGGGCGCCGAGTTGCTGCGCAGGCTGGTGGCGATGGCGGTGGACGCCGGGTGCGGGAGTGTGTATGCCGTGACGCAGGCGTCCAACACGGGCATGGTCGCGGCGATGCGGGGGCTGGGGCTTCCGCTCGACTATCAGGTCGAGGAGGGGACGCTGGTCATCACGGCGCGGCTGGGTGAGCCGGTTGCGTCGACTGCGGGCGAGTTGGGGAGTGCCTCGGCGCCGTAGGGGTTCAACATCGGTGGGCGGCCGCGAGTCCGTTGTGGCTGGTCGCGCAGTTCCCCG
>KL569123.1:17092-18066 GCA_000715635.1 Streptomyces violaceus
GGCTGGTCGCGCAGTTCCCCGCGCCCCTAAAGGGGCGTCCCAGCGCTTGGTCGAGATCTGACCACAGGTCCTCGACGTCCTCCAATCCCACTGACATCCTCAGCAGCCTGTCGTTCACCCCGGCGTCGCGTCGGTCGTCCGCGTCCACGATGCGGTGGCTGATGGACGCCGGGTGCTGGATGAGGGTGTCGACGCTGCCGAGGCTGACGGCGGGGGTGATCAGGCGGACGCCGGCGATGACCTCGTGTGGGTCGCCGTGCACCTCGAAGGAGACCATCGCGCCGCCGATGCGCGGATAGTGCACGCGGGTTACTCGCGGGTCGGCGGCGAGGCGGCGGGCGAGTTCCGCGGCGTTGGCGGAGGCGGCCCGGACCCGTACGGGGAGGGTGGACAGTCCGCGCAGCAGCAGGTAGCCGGCCAGCGGGTGCAGCACGCCGCCCGTGGCGAACCGCACCTGGCGCAGCCTGCCCGCGAACTCCTCGTCGCAGGCGATCACGCCTGCCAGCACGTCCCCGTGTCCGCCGAGGTACTTGGTGGCGCTGTGCAGCACCAGCCGCGCACCCTGCTCGGCGGGGCGCTGGAGGACCGGGGTGGCGAAGGTGTTGTCCACGAGCAGCGGGACCGAGCCGCAGGCGTGTGCCAGGGCCCGCAGGTCGACCTCGGCGAGCGTGGGGTTGGCCGGGGACTCCACCAGGACCAGCCCGGTGTCCGGGCGGAGCGCGTCGGCGATTCCGGCCGGGTCGGTCCAGGTCACCTCCGAGCCCAGCAGCCCGGCGGTCAGCAGATGGTCGCTGCATCCGTAGAGGGGACGTACGGCCACCACGTGCCGCAGCCCCATCGAGGCGCGTACGAGCAGGACGGCGCTGAGCGCGGCCATGCCGCTGGCGAACGCGACCGCCGCCTCGGTGCCCTCCAGGCGGGCCAGCGCGGTCTCGAAGCGGGCGACGGTCGGATTGCCCAGCCGTCCGTAGACC
>KL569123.1:18272-22714 GCA_000715635.1 Streptomyces violaceus
GATCGGCGGGGCGTGCAGCCCCTGCCGGGCGAGGTCGTCCCGCCCGGCGTGCACGGCCTCGGTGGCGAGTGCCCTCGGTGCGGTGCGTATGTCGTCGCGGGCGCCCAGGCTCGCTGTGCTCATGTCCATGTCCGTGTCCATGGAGGGAAGGGTGAACAGCGACCGGTTCTGTGCGGGAGAACCCCGTGCTACGTTCGGCCGATGGCCGAATCTGTCGTACTGGACCCGGTGGATCTCCACCTTCTGCGGCTGTTGCAGAACGACGCCCGGGCGACGTACCGGGACCTCGCCGCGCAGGTCGGCGTGGCGCCGTCGACCTGTCTGGACCGGGTGACCCGGCTGCGCCGCTCGGGCGTGATCCTCGGGCACCGGCTGGAGCTCGATCCGGCCAAGCTGGGGCGAGGCCTGGAGGCGCTGCTGTCGGTACAGGTCAGGCCGCACCGGCGGGAGCTGGTGGGGCCGTTCGTGGAGCGGATCCGGGCACTGTCGGAGTCACGGACCGTGTTCCACCTGACCGGCCCGGACGACTATCTCGTCCATGTCGCGGTCGCCGACATGGCCGACCTGCAGCGGCTCGTGCTGGACGAGTTCACCTCGCGGCGGGAGGTGGCGCGCGTGGAGACCCGGCTGATCTTCCAGCAGTGGGAGTGCGGACCGCTGCTGCCGCCTTCGCCCTCGGCTCAATCCGGATGACGTGCGCTTCCCGTCGTACGAGGATGGCCGCATGTCTGAGATCAAGAGCCCGCTGCCCCGTGAGGTCGCCGACGCGTACGTCGACGAGCTCATCGCCCTCGACCCGATCACCGGCACGTTCCTCGGCGTGCAGGAGAGTTCCAGCAGGCTGCCCGACACCTCACCCGCGGGCCAGGAGGCGTCCGCGGAGCTGGCGCGCCGGACGCTGGCCCGGCTGGACGAGGCCGAGCGGCTGCCCGGCGCGGACAGTGACATCGAACGCCGCTGCGCACGCCTCCTGCGCGAACGGCTGGGCGCCGAACTCGCCGTGCACGAGGCCGACGAGAGCCTGCGTTCCGTCAGCAACCTGAGCTCCATCGCCCATGCGGTGCGGCAGGTGTTCACCGTGACGCCGGCGCAGACGGAGAAGGACTGGACGGCGATCGCCGAGCGGCTGCGCGCGGTCCCGGCCGCGCTGGAGGGGTACCGGGAGTCCCTGGCGCTCGGCCTGGAGCGGAAGCTGCACGGCGGGCCCCGCGCCACGGCCACGTTCGTGGAGCAGCTCGGCGAGTGGGCCGACGCGGACGGCGCGGGCCACGGCTGGTTCGAGCAGTTCGCGGCCGCCGGCCCCGAGTCCCTGCGCTCCGAGCTGGACGCCGCCGCCCGCTCGGCCACCGAGGCCGTCGTACGGCTGCGCGACTGGATGCGGGACGTGTACGCACCGGGTATCGAGGGCGCGCCGGACGTGGTGGGCCGGGAGCGGTACGCGCGCTGGGTGCGCTACTTCAACGGCACGGACCTCGACCTGGACGAGGCGTACGCCTACGGCTGGTCCGAGTACCACCGCCTCCTCGGCGAGATGAAGACCGAGGCCGAGAAGATCCTGCCCGGCGCGGCCACGCCGTGGGTGGCGCTGGCGCACCTGGACGAGCACGGCACGCACATCGAGGGCGTCGACGAGGTCCGCGACTGGCTGCAGTCCCTGATGGACGAGGCGATGGACGCGCTCGACGGGACCCACTTCGACCTGGCCGAGCGGGTGCGCCGGGTGGAGTCGCGCATCGCTCCTCCGGGCAGCGCCGCGGCCCCGTACTACACGCCGCCGTCGGACGACTTCTCGCGCCCGGGCTGCACCTGGCTGCCGACCATGGGCGAGACGCGCTTCCCCCTCTACGACCTCGTGTCGACCTGGTACCACGAGGGCGTCCCCGGCCACCACCTCCAGCTGGCCCAGTGGAAGCACGTGGCGCAGGACCTCTCCCGCTACCAGGCGAGCGTCGGCATGGTGAGCGCCAACGCCGAGGGCTGGGCGCTGTACGCGGAGCGGCTCATGGACGAACTGGGCTTCCTGACGGACCCGGAGCGCCGGCTGGGCTACCTGGACGCGCAGATGATGCGGGCCGTGCGCGTCATCATCGACATCGGCATGCACCTGGAGCTGACCATCCCGGACAACTCCCCCTTCCACCCCGGGGAGCGCTGGACGCCCGAGCTGGCGCAGGAGTTCTTCGGCTCGCACAGCAGCCGCCCCGCGGACTTCGTGGAGAGCGAGCTGACGCGCTATCTGTCCATGCCGGGCCAGGCCATCGGCTACAAGCTCGGCGAGCGGGCCTGGCTGCTGGGCCGCGAGAACGCCCGCGCCCGGCACGGCGACGCCTTCGACCCGAAGGCGTGGCACATGGCCGCGCTGTCGCAGGGCTCGCTGGGTCTGGACGATCTGGTGGACGAACTGTCCGCCCTCTGATCAGCGCCGGAAACCACCCTCGGAGTTGATGACCTCACCGGTGATCCAGCTCGCCTCGTCCGTCGCGAGCCAGGCGATGAGGCGGGATGGGTCGTCGGGCATGCCCCACCGGCCGGCGGGGAAGCGGTCCGCCACGGCCTGGTAGGCCTCGCCGGTGAGGTAGTCCGTGTCCACGGGACCGGGGTTGACGGTGTTCACCGTGATCCCCTGCTCGACGAGGGTGGTCGACAGGGAGCGGGTGATCGACGCGAGGGCGCCCTTCTGGAGGGCGTAAGCGATCTCGCCGGGCATACCGCTCGCGATGTCCTGGCCTGACGTCATCATCACGACGCGGCCTCCGGGGCCCGGTGGCCGCAGCCTGGCGTGTGCCTGGACGAGCAGCAGGACCGAGCGGGTGTCGACCGCCCAGTGCCTGTCGAGCATCGTCGTGTCGATCTCGTCCAGGGAGCCGTCGAATCCGCTCTGCGCGTGATTGGCGACGAGGATGTCCAGCCGCCCGCCGAGCGCGTCGGCGGCCCTGGCGACCAGTTCGCCGGGCACGGCCGGGTCGGCCAGATCACCGGGCCCGGCGACGACCCGCGCTTCGGGGTCACCGAGTGCATCGCGCACGGACGCCACCACGTCCTCGGGCCGGTCGGCGCCCCAGGGCATGCCCGCATCGTGCGGCACATGATGATGCAGATAGACACTCGCCCCGTAGGCGGCAAGCCGCCGGGCCACGGCATGCCCGATCCCACCCCGCCGACTGGCCCCGGTCACCAGGGCGGTGCGCCCGCGCAGGGGCAGGGGGTCACGGCGCAGTTCTTCGGGGCTGGGGTGAGGAAGTCGCGGCATACGGATCATCGTGGCCGGGCTTCTCGATCGACGCACACGAATTTCGCCCCTCTTTTTTGGGGGCGCGGGGCTGTGCTGATATGCGGCTCCGCCGCGTGGGCGCGATCAACCACAGACAACCCGCACACGCCGAACGGCCACTACCCCGCGACTATCTGGGCGCCAACAACCGAAGCTGCACCAAACCCAGCCACGTCTCGGGCCCCGGCTGCACCCGAGCCGCCCGAACCGAATAACGCCCCGGCTCCAGAACAACCCGCACACGGTCACTCCCCGAAGGCTCGCCCCCCGGCCAGGCCGCGTCGAACAGAAGGACGGCCCCGGGCACGTCCCAGCTGACCTCCGGCTCCCACTCCGCCGTATCGACAGCCATCGGCACACTCGCCAGCAACTCGTCCTCGGAATGCCCCGCACACCACCGCACGAACACGCCCTGGTCGGGCAGGTAGGCCGTCGAGGCGGGCTCGTCACCCAGCACCAGCGCCGCGCAGTCGCCGACCGGCAGCAACCCGACGTGTCCGTCCACCTCGCAGGCCCGGTCGTAGTCGGACGCCGTCTCCTCGCCGTCCGCACCCGCCCAGAACGGCAGAACCGTCTCGGGCACCGCTATCAGCGGTCCGCCGCCCGACTCCACCCACTCCACCGTGCCCGGCTCCGCGTATCGCACCATGAGGCAAGAACCTACAACGCTGACTGGCCGCACCGTGCCGCGGGTTAGGGCCTTCTCACAAACCCCCCTGAATGCCGCGCTGTCGCAGCACCGACCCGGACCGTCCCTTCACGACCTCCAGCTGTGCGTGGATCCGCCGTCGCAGGTCGGCCACATGGCTGACGATGCCGACGCTGCGGTCGCGTTCACGCAGGGAGTCGAGGACGTCGAGGACCTCGTCGAGGGTCTGGTCGTCGAGGCTGCCGAAGCCCTCGTCGATGAAGAGGGTGTCCAGCCGCACGCCGCCCGCCTCGTCCGTGACGACGTCCGCGAGGCCGAGGGCGAGGGCGAGCGAGGCGAAGAACGTCTCGCCTCCCGACAGCGTCGCCGTGTCCCGCTCGCGGCCGGTCCACGCGTCGACGACGTGCAGTCCGAGTCCGCTGCGGCCGCGCCCGGTGCGGTCGTCGGAGTGGACGAGGGTGTAGCGGCCGGACGACATGCGCCGCAGTCGTACAGTCGCGGCGGCGGCGACCTGTTCCAGCC
>KL569123.1:22850-23694 GCA_000715635.1 Streptomyces violaceus
GACCTGTTCCAGCCGGGCCGCCAGGACGTACGACTCGAGGCGCATCCGGCGTTCGTTGTCCGCCGAGGTGCCGGCGGTGAGGCCGGCCATGCGGGCGACCCGGTCGTACTCCTCGCGCAGCGGCGCCAGTCGGTGCACGGAGGCGGTCGCCCGGGCGGACAGCCGGTCGAGTTCGGCGCAGCGCCGGGCGGCGGCGTCATGTGCGGAGCCGGCGTCGCGGGTCCGCCGGTCCGCGGCGGAGGCGGCCCGCTCCGCGCTCTCCAGGTCGGCGGGCCGCTGCCGGGCGGCGGCCGCGGTGTCGGCCTCGGCGAGGACGGCCCGTGCGGCGGCCTCCTCGGTCTGCCAGGCGTCCAGCCGTCGTTGCAGCTCGCGGTGGACGGCGTCGTCGAGGAGGGCGTCGGCTGCGGCCTGCGGGGTCTCGAAGCCGGCGCGGAAGGCGGCGTCGGCGAGCCGGGCGTCGGCGTCCTTGAGCCGCTGGGCGGTGTCCTCGGCGGCGCGGGCGGTGTCGGCGGCGTCCGTGAGCAGCGCGGTCCGCCGCTCCAGCTGCGCGGCCCGGGCGGCGACGCTGTCCAGGGTGCCCCTCGCCCGGGCCAGTTCCTCCTCCAGGCCGGCCCGTTCCCGGTCCAGCCGCTCCCGGTGCCCGACCCGGGCGGCGGTCCGCACGGCGGCCTCCTGCCGGGCGGCGACGCGCCGTTCCTGCTCGTGCCCGGCCTGCCGCAGCCGTTCCCGCGCGGAGTGCAGCTCGGCGGCGCCACGGCGGGCCTGCTCGTACTGCTCCTCCAACTCCTCGGCCTCGTCGGAGAGTTGTCTGTCTCTTATACACATCTCTGATGGCGCGAGGGAG
>KL569123.1:23875-24210 GCA_000715635.1 Streptomyces violaceus
GAGATGTGTATAAGAGACAGCGGTGCGCTGTTCGTCGGCGCGCTGGTAGGCGGCCAGGGCCTGTTCCTCGGCCTCGCGGTCGACGTGCCCGGCGTCCTTGCGGGCGGGGGCGGGGTGTTCGGTGGCACCGCAGACGGCGCAGGGCTCGCCGTCGGTGAGGTGGGCGGCCAGTTCGGCGGCGATGCCGGTCAGGCGCTGTTCCTTGAGGTCGAGCCAGTACTGCTTGGCCCGCAGCATCCGCTCCTGTGCGTCCCGGGCCCGGATGACGGCCTCGTCCGTGTCCTGGGTGAGCTGGTCGCGCCGCCGGGCCGCCGCCAGCCGCTGCCGCGCGGGCT
>KL569123.1:24478-24684 GCA_000715635.1 Streptomyces violaceus
CCAGCCCGCTCAGAGATGTGTATAAGAGACAGGTGCTGCGCGGAATCCACCCGGGCCTGGAGACCGGCACGGGTCTCCTCCCAGCCGTCGAGCCAGTCCTCCGCCTCCCGCAGGACGTCCGCGTCGGCGCGCTCCTCGCGGTCCAAACCGGCGCGTTCGTCGAGGAGTTCGACCATCCTGCGCTGTCTCTTATACACATCTCTGAT
>KL569123.1:24948-34840 GCA_000715635.1 Streptomyces violaceus
CCCGCCGGTGTTCGGCGTCGGCGGACTCCCTCAGGTCCAGGGCGGGCGCGACCTTCTCGGCCTTGCGGGCCCGCTCCATGCGCGCCTGCGCCTCCCGGTACGCCTCGGCACCCTCCTCCAGGCGCGCCATCCGTTCCCGCGCCTCGGCGAACCGCCGCTGGAGCCGGGCGAGTTCGCGTACGTCGTCGAGCGCGCGGCCGGCGCCGGCCTGCGCGGACTCGGCGGCGGTGAGCGTGCAGTCGGCGACGGTGAGCTGTTCCCTGGCGGTGCTGCGGGCGACGGCGGCGGCGCCCAGCACGGCCTCGGCCAGCCCGGGTTCGCCAGGATCCAGGTCCGGCAGTTCCATGGCGTCGCCCGCGGCCTGCTGCATCCGGTGCGCGTCGGCCAGCAGCGCGGCGTCCCCGTCGCGCACCTGGGCCTCGGTGGCACGGCGCCGCTCGGCGAGGCGCTTCTCGACGTCGGCGAAGCGGCGGGTGTCGAAGAGGCGGCCGAGCAGCTTGCCCCGGGCCTCGGCGTCGGCGCGCAGGAACCGGGCGAAGTCTCCCTGCGGCAGGAGCACGACCTGGCAGAACTGCTCCCGGCTCATGCCGAGCAGCTGGGTGACCTCCTCGCCGATCTCCTGGTGGGAGCGGCTGAGGTCCTTCCAGGCCGCGGCCGTCGCGTCGTACTCGCGGAGCCAGGTCTGGGCCTTGTCGAGTGTCGTGCCGGTCCCGCGTTTCTTGGGGCGTTCCCAGGGCGGCTGGCGGGTGACCTCCAACCGGCGTCCGGCGACGGTGAGTTCGAGGGTGACCTCGGTGCGGGTCGCGGGTGCGGCGTGGTCGCTGCGCAGGGTCGCGCCCTGTCCGCCGCCCTGCCGGGCGCCCGGCACCGAGCCGTACAGGGCGTAGCACACGGCGTCGAGGACGGACGTCTTGCCCGCGCCGGTCGGTCCGTGCAGCAGGAACAGCCCGGCGGTCGACAACTCGTCGAAGTCGACGGTCTGGGTGCCTCCGAAGGGCCCGAAGGCGGTGACTGTCAGCCGGTGCAGCCTCACCGGGCCACCTCCCGTACGGTCTCGTCGGCCCGGACCGCGTCGAACGCGTCCCGCAGCACGCCCTGTTCGTGGTCGTCGGGTCCGGCGCCGCGCACGTGGGCGACGAAGTCCTCGGCGATCTGCTGGTCGCTGCGGCCGGCGAGGCGCCGGGCGTACGACACGTCGGGGTCGTCCTCGGTGCGGTCGGGATCGAAGACGAGACTGAGCGTGTGCGGGAAGCGCTCGGTGAGCCGGGCCATCGGGTCGGCCGGGCGGACCGGATCGGTGAGTGTCGCCTCGACCCACGACTCCTCGTGCCGCGCGTGCTCCGGGTCGGCGAGCAGGTCCTCCAGCGTGCCCCGGATCCGGGCGAGGGGGCGCGGCACGGGGCAGTCGACGCGCTCGGCGCCGACCGAGCCGTCGGCGTCCAGGTCGACGAGCCACATGCTCTTGCGGTGCCCGGCCTCGGAGAAGGAGTAGGGCAGCGGGGAACCGGAATAGCGGACGCGGTCGGTGAGGGTCTGGCAGCCGTGGAGATGCCCGAGCGCCACGTAGTCGACGCCGTCGAACACGCCGGCGGGCACCGCGGCCACGCCGCCGACGGTGATGTCCCGTTCGCTGTCGCTGGGCTCTCCTCCGGTGACGAAGGCGTGCGCGAGGACGACGGAGCGGGTGCCGGTCGCACGGGTGGCGAGGTCGGCGCGGACCCGGTCCATGGCGGCGGCGAGCACGGCCTCGTGCCCGGCCTTCTCCACGCCGAACTCGTCCTTCACCAGGGCCGGTTCGAGATACGGCAGCCCGTAGAAGGCGACCTCCCCGTGGGCGTCGGCCAGCACCACCGGGGTACCGGCCGCCGACGGCTCGGTCCGCAGATGGATGCCGGCCCGCCCGATCAGGCCCGCGCCGACCCCCAGACGGCGGGCCGAGTCGTGGTTCCCGGAGATCATCACGGTCGGCACGCCGAGGTCGGCGAGACGGTGCAGGGCGTCGTCGAACAGCTCGACCGCGGCGAGCGGCGGCACGGCCCGGTCGTAGACGTCCCCCGACACCACCACCGCGTCCACGGCTCGCTCCCGCACGGTCGCGACGAGCCGGCCGATGAACTCGGCCTGGGCGGCGAGCATGTTCACCCGGTGCAACGACCGGCCGAGGTGCCAGTCGGATGTGTGCAGCAGTCTCACGACACCGCTCCGACCCGCATGCCTCTCCCCGCTACCGCTCCACGACCAGCGCGAGCCACGACGGCTCACTGTCAGACCCACCACGCTAACGCGTGTGGGCACCTGGTCCACCACGAACCTCGGTCCGCCACGTACCTCCGCCGTCGATTCAGCGGAAATGTGCGCTCCTGTGCCGGGATGCGGTCATTCTGGCGCGATGTCGTACTCGCGCATCCACCGGTCGAGGTACAGGGCGGTCTCCAGCCCGTTGCGGCGCAGCTGCGTGTCGAAGTGCCCCTGGGGGAGGTCGAGCATGCGGCCGAGCCCGGCGGCGTCGACGATGTCGAAGGCGGGAGAGGAGCGGTCGGCGAGCAGCGCCTGGGTCCGGGCCCGCAGGTCCTTCTCGTAGAGCCGGTCGGCGGTGGTCGGGTAGGGGCTCTTGCGCCGCTCCAGCACGGACCTGGGCACGATGTCGCGGGTGGCCCGCTTGAGGAGGCCCTTGGGGTCACCGTCGGGTGTCTTGAGGTCCCAGGGCGTGTTGTGCACGTACTCGACGAGCCGGTGGTCGCAGAAGGGCACGCGGACCTCCAGACCGGCGCCCATGCTGAGCCGGTCCTTGCGGTCGAGCAGGGCGGGCAGCCAGCGGGTGAGGTGCAGGTGGCTGATCTCACGCATGCGGCGTTCCGACGCGGAGTCGCCGGGCAGGTGCTCCACCTCCCCGAGGGCCTCCTGGTAGCGGTCCGCGCGGTACTGCTCGAAGCGGGTGGCCGTCCGGAAGGCCGGGGAGAGCAGTTCGGGTGTGATCAGCTGCATACGGCTGAGCCAGGGGAACGCCGCCGCCTCGATGACGGCCGGGTCGTGGAACCACGCGTAGCCGCCGAAGACCTCGTCGGCCGACTCGCCGGACAGGGCGACGGTGGAGTGCTCGCGTATCCCCCGGAACAGCAGGTGCAGCGAGGTGTCCACATCGCCGAAGGTGTACGGCAGGTCATGGGCGCGCAGCACGGCGTCGCGGTTGGCGTCCCGGGTGAGCTCGTCGGCGGAGAGTTCGATGAGCCGGTGGTCGGTGCCGATGTGCCGGGCGGCTTCGAGGGCGTAGGGGGAATCACGCTCCGGCCGGAACTCGCTGGCCCTGAAGTCGGCTTCGCTGCCGGTGAAGTCCACCGCGAAGGAACGCACGGGCGGTTCGCCGGCGCGGGCCTGTACGCGGGCGGCCAGCGCGGTGAGCACCGTGGAGTCCAGTCCGCCGGAGAGCAGGGTGCACAGCGGTACGTCGGTGACCATCTGGCGGGACACGGTGTCCTCCAGCAGGGCCCGCACGGTGTCCGCCGCGGTGCCGAAGTCGTCCTCGTGCGGCTGCCGCCCCAGACTCCAGTACCTCTCGGTCCGCAGCCCCTCGTGGTCGTAGACGGCGACGCAGCCCGGCGGCACTTCCTCGATGTCGCGGTAAGGGGTGACGCCCGGCGACTTCATCAGGCCGAGGAGGTCGGCGAGGCCCTGGCTGTCGAGCCGGGCGCGGAAGCGCGGGTGGGCGAGGATCGCCTTCGGCTCGGAGCCGAACAGCACACCGCCCCCGAGCCGTGCGACGTACAGGGGCTTGATGCCGAGACGGTCACGCACCAGGAGGAGTCGCCGGTCGCGCTCGTCCCACAACGCGAAGGCGAACATGCCGTTGAGGCGGCTGACGAAGTCCTCGCCCCACTGGAGGTAGGCGTGCAGGACGACTTCGGTGTCCGAGCGGGTGCGGAAGGTGTGACCGAACCCACGGAGTTCCTCCCGGAGTTCGCGGAAGTTGTACACCTCGCCGCTGTAACTGAGCACGACGGCCGGACTCTCCCCGGCGGGCCGGACCGGCTCGGCGGGCGCCGCCATGGGCTGCCTGCCGCCTTCCAGATCGATGATCGCCAGCCGGCGATGTCCGAGGACCGCGTGCGTGCCGACGTGGATTCCGGCGGCGTCCGGCCCTCGGCAGGCCATGGTCCGCACCATCCGCTCGACGCCGTCCACCTCCCGCGTGAGGTCGGGTCCTACGTCGGCCCAGCCTGCGATTCCGCACATGAGAAAGCTCCAACCGGATTCGGATGAGGGTTGCGGACTGCCGGGTAAAACGGCGTGCGGTATGCGCTCCAACAGGGCACGAAACCCGCTGTTCGGGCTCGATTAACCGCAGCTTCAAAATGACGCCGGTTTCCCCTCGACGCTCGTCGAGACTAGGCCCGAAAACCAACTCGGGCAACGTACTGAGTAGTAGGCGCTTTACGGCGTGACCGAGGCCGTCGATTTTCAGTCGCATATGGCGAGTTGAGCCCCCCGGAGGCGCTTGCACGGCTCACCTTTAGTGCTATACGTTCGCTGTGGGTCGGGCTCCTGGCCCCTGCGCCACGCCCTGAGCTGTGGCTTCCCGACCTTCGCAGGGCGGCCCGTCGAGACCGACGTCACGGGCGCGTACAGCCCTTCCTTCTTCCTGGCTGTGCGCAAGCGACAAGCGATAATTGAGCGAGGTTCGTGTGATCCTGCACACCGACAAACGCCAGACAATACTTCGTGAGGCACAGGCCGAGATAAGGGAGAATCAAGGCCGCATACCGGCCGAGTACTTCTACTCAGGAAAGCTCTCCGCAGCTTGGGAACGCGCGCGCGGAACAAGGGCTTACGGCGCAGGTGAGGGCCGCGACGATATCGGGGAGTTCTCCCTCGACCGTTTCCGGGACCTGCCCGTGACACCGCGTGAGTCACTCAAGGCGCGGCCCCTGGACTTCGCGGCCGTATCGCCGACCGAGGCCTCGAAGTACTACGAGACCACGGGCACCACGGGGCAGCCCACGCCCACCCCGCGCCGGGCCGAGGACACCATCTGGAACACCGTCTCGGTGGCCGAGGCGTGGCGCCCGCTGCTCGGCTCCGACGAGCGCGCGGTGATCCTGCTGCCGTCCGACATCGTGCCGGTGGCGGATCTGGTCGCCGGCGTCTGCGAGTACCTCGACCACGCGCACATCCGGGCCTATCCGTTCGCCACGGGCATCTCCGACTGGGACCGGCTGGAGTCGATGTGGCGGACCTACCGCCCCACCACGGTGTTCGTCGCCCCGGGCGTGGCCCTCCAGTTCACCCGGCTGCTGGCGCAGCGCGGGCAGCTGGACGAGCTCAACTCCTCGGTCGAGCGGCTGATGCTGCTCGGCGAGGTCAACACCGCCCCCTTCCGCACCCGGCTGGGCCGGTGGTGGAACGCCGATGTCTACGACGCCAGTTACGGCAGCACGGAGACCGGCACGCTGGCCGCCGCCTGCGCGCACGGCCGCCAGCACCTGCTGCCGGCCGCCACCTACTTCGAGCTCGCCACGCCCGAGGGCGTCGTCCCGCTGCACGACCGGGGCGGGCACGAGCGGGGACGGCTCGTCGTCACCCCGCTCAACGCGCACGCCAGGCCGCTGCTGCGGCTCGACACCGGCGACGAGGTGTCCGTCGAGGCGGACTGCCCGTGCGGCAGCGCGGCGCCCGGGATCACCGTCCACGGGCGCTCGAGCGACGGCCTGCGCGTGCGCGGCACGCCGCTGTCGGTCCGTGCGGTGGAGGAGGTCGTCTACGGCGTCACCGACGCCACCGGCTACCTGCTGGAGGTGGACAGCGAGGGCAGCTACGCCCGGCTGCTCCTGGAGCGCGGCATCGGCGCCGGGCGGGACGCCGAGCCCGAGGAGTGCCGGCGCGTCCAGGCCAGGTCAGAGGAGCTGCTGGGGCTGCGCTGGGACGGGGTGGTGTTCGTCAACTCCCTGCCCGCCAACACCAAGAGCGGCGCCTCGCAGAAGAGCTGGAAGCGGTCCAACATCCGGGAAGTGGAGGTCGCGCGATGACCGCCACCGTGACGACGACCGCCCCCCGCGCGCCGCAGGGCCGGGGTGTGTCCGGCGGTGAACCCGACCTGTGGTGCACCTACGCCGCCGTACGGACACTGGGCTGGCTGGACCGCGCGGACACGATCACCGACCCGGACGGCACGGCCGCCTACCTGAGCGGCCGGCGCAACGCCGACGGCGGTTACGCCTGGAGCCGGGGCATGCTCTCCGACGCCTGGGCCACCTTCTACTGCACCCAGGCGCTGCGCGACATGGGCCGCCCGGTGCCCGGCACCGAGGCCACCGCCGGCTGGCTGGAGCGCACCTGGTCCGGCGACGCCTACGCGATGCTCCCGGGGCAGGCCCCGGACGTGTGGGCCACCCACTTCTCCGCCCGCACGGCCGTCGAGCTGTGCGGCGGCCCGGTGCCCGACCGCGCCCGGCTGCTGGACTGGCTGAGCCGGCTCCAGTGCGCCGAGGGCGGACTGAGCTGGTCCCCCGAGGACGCCCGGCGCGGCAAGGCCGACGTACGGGCCTGCTACTACGGGGTGATGGCCTGGCGGGCCGCCACGGACAACGGCGCCTCGGGAGCACCGCCGTGGGATGTGGAGGCACTCGCCGACTGGCTGCGCGACCGTCAGGGCGAGGAGGGCGGCTTCCGGTTCGCGCCCGCCGCCGAGGTGCCCTGCCTGTGGGCCACGTACCGGGCCGTGGGCGCGCTCGCGGCGCTCGGCCGGGCTCCGCGTGATCCCGGCGGCTGCCAGGAGTGGGTCATGCGCCGGCGCGGTCCCTCCGGCGCCTTCGTTCGCTGGGCCGGGTACGACGTCGAGGACGTGTGGGCCTCCTTCTGTGCCGTGGGCACGCTCAAGGCGCTCGGCGCGCCCCTCGCCCCCGTCGCCGACGCCGTCACCTCCCGTATCGCCGAACTGGGCTGCCCCGGGGGCGGCTACACCTACCGGGAACCCCGGGTCGCGGCGGACGCCCTGTCCACGGCCGCCGCCGTGCTCGCGGCCGGCCCCGCGGCCCCGCGCCCGGACGAGGTGCGCTGGCTGGAGGGCTGCCAGCTGCCCAACGAGGGCGGCGTGATGTACATGCCGGGCCGGGGCAGTGAGGTGCGCTGCACCCTGTGGGCCCTCGCGGCCGGAGCGTTCGCCGAGGACCGGGCGGCCCGGCACCGGATCGCCGACTGGCTGGCCGGACTCCAGAACGCCGACGGCGGGTTCGGCTACTGGGAAGGGCGCGGTTCCGACCTGGTGTCCACGGCCGCCGCGGTGGAGACGGCGGCCCTGCTCGGCGGACCGGACGGGCTCGGCCTCGACCTCGCCGGCGTCCTCGCCTTCGTGGACTCCTGCCGCACCGCCGAGGGTGAGCCCTTCGCGCACGGCAACGTGCCGGGCGCCGAGCCGGGCCTGCGCCCGGCCCTTCAGGCCCAGCGCGTCCGGCTGCTCCTCGGCCCCGGCCTCGCCCCGTCCGACGAGGCCCGCGAGGCCGTCGGCGTCCTGCTCGCCCGCCATCGCGTACGCGGCGGCGGCTACGCGGGCGAGGGCAACCGGGTCCCCGACCTGCTGTCCACCTACGAGGCGGTGCTCGCGGCCGACCGGGCCGGACTAGCCCTCGACACCGCGCACGTCTTGGCGTTCACCGACCGGGTGCGCGGCGCCGACGGTACCGCCTGGAGCCCGCTGGCCCCCGGCGGCGGAGGGCCGCTCGCCGACTGTCTCGGCACCCTGCTGGCCCGGCGCCTGGCCGCGGACCCGGGCGCGCTGCCGGCCCTCGCTCTGTCCTGAACCGCCGAACGGGAGACCTCGTGCCCACGATCACCATCCGTACCCCCGAACTCCCCGTACCCCGCCGTCGTGCCGTCGCGCTGCGCCTCACCCGCTGGCTCACCGCCCAGGGCGTCCAGGCCGGTCACGTCGTCGTGCGTTTTGAACCGACCGAGGAGAGCACCGTCTTCTCCGGCGGGATGCCGGTCGAGGCCCTGCCGTACGAGGGGAACGCCGACAGCTCCGGCCCGCGCCACGCGTCGGTGACGTGCTGTGTGGGCCCCGACCGCGACGACGCCTTCCGCGACGGGCTCGCCCGTTGCGTCACCGAGGCGCTCGGCGCCGACGCCCGGACCCCCTTCTGCTACTTGGAGTTCCGGCCGACCTCGCCCGCAGACGTCTATCTCGGCGCCGGCGAAGGGCTCCGCCGGGCCGACGGTACCGACGTGGGTCCCACTGCGCCCGCCGCCGTCTGACCGCACGGGCGCCCCGCCTCACCACCCCCATGTTCCCCATGGACCACCAGCAAGGAGCACGACCATGACCACGACCCTCCCCTCCCCCGAAGAGATCCACGACCGGACCCGTACCGTCCTGGCCACCCGCATCGGCGACGCCTTCACCGATGTGCCCTCCGACGCCGAACTCCAGACGGCCCTCGGTGAGCGCTACGACAGCCTCACCGCCATGGAGTGCATCTCCGCCATCGAGAGCGAGTTCGGGATCGAGGTGGACTTCGTCGCCGACGACGTCCGCTTCTGGTTCTCCAGCGTGGAACGGATGGTGCGCTTCACCCACGAGCGCCTGGAGGACACGGCGGCCCTCGGGCTCGGGAGCTGACCGTGCCGGACATCGCCTTCGCCACCTCCGGCAGCACCGGCCCGCCGGTGACCTGGCTGCGCACCGAGGCCCAGTTACACGCCGAGGCGGCACTGGTGCACGACGTGGTGCTGGGTTCCGCCCGGTTCGGCCGCATCGTGTCGTACGCGCCTCCCGGCCACCTCTACGGCCGGCTGTACGGGCGGGAGCTGCCCCGGCTCGAGGACGTCCCGGTGACCGGACTGTGGGACGAGCCGCTCACCGTGCCGCCGCTCGACGACGGCGTTCCCACTCTGCTGGTCTGTCTGCCCTCCACCTGGCAGCTGCTCGCCCGGCACACGACGGCCCTGGCACGGCACGGCCGGGTGACGGCCCTGCACAGCACCGGCCCGGCCACACCGGCGGCCCACCAGGTCGCCGAACGCCTCGCGGACACCGGCTTCCGGGCGTACGAGCTGCTCGGCTCCACCGAGACCGGGGCCGTCGCCCACCGCCCCGTCGCCGGTGAACACACGGGAGGCCTGCCCTGGCGCCTGCTGCCCGACGTGGAGGTGCTGCCCGGCCGCATCGCGGACGGCGCCGGAGAGGTCCAGCGCCTGAGGGTCACCAGTCCTCGGCTGGCCCGCCGTACCGGCGCCGAAGCGCCCCCGGACGACTGGGAGTTGCCCGATCTCGTCGCGCCGGTGACCCCGCGCACCTTCCACCATGTGGGGCGGGCGTCCCGGCTGGTCAAGGTGAACGGAGTGCGCTGCGACCTGGCCCACGTGGAGGACACGGCCCGCGCCTGCTGCCCCGGCCTCGACCTCGTCTGCGCGCCGGTCAGCGACCCGGTCCGGGGAGAGCACTACGAGGTGTTCTACGCCGGGCCCGAACCGGTCGACCCGGCGGACCTGCGCCGGCGGCTGGGCCGGCTCCCCTCGGGGCTGCCCGCGCCGCGCGCCGTGCACCGCGTTCCCCGCATCCCCCGCAGCGCCACCGGCAAGGTCCTCACCGCCGAGCTCACCGCCACCGCACGCCCCGCCCAGGAGGCCGAGCATGTCTGACGCCCCCACGCCGCAGGACGCGATCACCGACTACGCGCACAAGGCGCGCTGGAACGCCGCGCCCGAGGCGCCGCGGCCCGGCGCACCGATGGCGCTGCCGTTGCCCAAGAGGGTGGCGGCCCGCACCCGGGGCACGCTGACCGCCGAGGAGTGGCGCACCGCGGAGGCAGCCTGGTCGGACCGGGCGGATGCCCGCTACCGGGCGACCGTCCAGCGCGCCCCGCTCGGCGCGGCGGCCGCACCGGTGCGCGTGGGGGTGAAG
>KL569123.1:35049-35320 GCA_000715635.1 Streptomyces violaceus
GGGGGTGAAGGACACCGTGGACGTGGCCGGCTTCCCCACCCGGCTGGGCCTGCGCGGCCACCGCCACCACGCCCGGGTCTCGAACCCCGCGATCGCCGCCCTGCCGCCCGGACTCGCGGCCGTGACCGCCAAGGTCGTCACCACCGAGCTGAACATCGGGGTGGGGTCGGAGTGCGTCAACCCGTACGTTCCGCGGATCGATCCGGGCGGCTCCAGCACCGGTACGGTCTGTCTCTTATACACATCTCTGAGCGGGCTGGCAAGGCAGACC
>KL569123.1:35545-35777 GCA_000715635.1 Streptomyces violaceus
GTGGCCGCCGGCATCTGCGACCTCGGCCTCGGCACGGACGTGCTGGGCTCGGTGCGCTGGCCCGCCGGGCAGTGCGGAACGGTGGGACTGCGGATGACGCAGCGCGCCTCCCTGCTGGAGGGGGTGTTCCCGCTCTCTCCGCCCATGGACGCCCTCGGCTGGGTCACCCGCAGCGCGGCGGACCTCGCGTACCTGTGGCCGCTGCTCGGACTCGACCGGCTCGGAGCGCAGC
>KL569123.1:36047-36257 GCA_000715635.1 Streptomyces violaceus
CAGAGATGTGTATAAGAGACAGCGTCCGTACCGGATCGGTGTCGTCGCGAACGCCGAAGGGCCCGAGGGCACCTGCGGACCCGTCATGCGCGGCGCGCTGGAGACGGCCTGCGGGCATCTGGAGGCGAGCGGTCAGAAGGTCGGCCCGGTGCGGGTCGACGACCTGTGGGCGCTGCGCGGACCCGCCTGGGAGCTGTGCGCGCGGCAGGC
>KL569123.1:36517-37868 GCA_000715635.1 Streptomyces violaceus
GGCCCTGGGTGCCCGCCGATCTGCACGAGACCACGCGAGGCGCGCTGGAGGTGGGCGCCAAGGTTTCTGACGAGCGCTACGCCTGGATCCAGGAGCGCCTGGCGCACACCCGCGCCACGGTCGAGGGCGACTTCGACGCCGCGGGCGTGGATGCCTGGCTGCTGCCCCTGGACCCGGCCGCTCCCCCGGACCTGGCCGCCGCCGACGCCCGGGTGTCGACCATCCCGTCCCCCGGGGACCCCGACTACGACCTGCGTGTGGCGTACACACCGCTCGCCAGCTTCGCCGGGCTGCCCGCGCTCACCATGCCGGTCGCCCGGGACGAGCGCGGCGCGCCGCTGTGCGTCCAGCTCATCGCCCGCCGCGACCACGAGCCGCTGCTGATCCAGCTGGCCGGACTGCTGGAGGAGGCGGTCGGCCCGCTCGGCTTCCGGCCGAGCTGAGGCGGCGGGCCCGCACCTCCGACCGCACTTGGACGACGGAAGGCAGTCATGCCCCTCTCCCGCTCATCCGACGACAGCCGATCGCCCGACACCCGGGTGCGTGACCTGCTGGACCGCAGCACCGCCCCACTGGAACCGACGTCCGCCGAGCACTCCCGTATGACGGCGGCCCACCGCACCCTGGCCGGCCTCGACGGCTCCCGGCACGTCTACGGCGTCACCCACGGTTTCGGCCCGCTGGTTGACCACCCCGCCGACCCGGACCCGGCCCTTCCATGACGGCCGTGCCGACCAATCTGCACAACCAGGACGAGGTGCCGCTCGCCCTCAACAGCGCCAACGCCGTCGCTCAGCTGACCGAACGGGCCTGGTGGATCCTCGGCTCGCCGCACCTCGCGGTCAGCCAGCTCGCCCACCTGACGGGGCGCCAGGACCGGGAGGAGGGACGGCTGTGGCGGGAGCTGCGGGAGGAGTTCCCGTCCCTGGACCGGGACCGTCCGCTCGCCGAGGAGATCACCCGGGCGGCCGGGCGGGCCCGGGCCCGTTTCCTGCCGCTCGCCGTCACCGATCCCGACCCGGGCCCTGACGCCACCCACGCGGACGTCCGTCGCGCCGCGGCGGTGTGACGCCCACAACCTTGGAGGAGAACCATGACCGCCACGCGCCTGCTGTTGCCGGCCCGTGCCCTTCAGCAGCCCGAATGGGCCTCGCTCGACGAACTCAAGGACGTCCTGCACTCCCTGGAGGCCAAGCCACCCTTGGTGGACGCCACCGCCTGCGCCGACCTCACCGCCGAACTCGGGCGGGCAGCCCGCGGCGAGGCTTTCGTACTGCAGGCCGGAGAGTGCGCCGAGCGGTTCGCCGACGCCAACCCCGAGACCGTCCTCGCCAAGACGGACGAACTGCAT
>KL569123.1:38047-38932 GCA_000715635.1 Streptomyces violaceus
CCCGAGACCGTCCTCGCCAAGACGGACGAACTGCACCGGCTGGCCGACGAGTTCACCGACGCCAGTGGTCTTCCCGCCGTCCGGATGGGGCGGATCGCCGGGCAGTACGCCAAGCCGCGCTCCAGCCCGACCGAGACCCTGCCCGACGGCACCGTGCTGCCCGTCTACCGCGGGGACGCCGTCAACGCCCCTGAGCCCAGCCCGGCGGCGCGCACCGCTCTGCCGTCCCGGCTGCTGCTGGCCCACCGCAGCGCCGGTACGACCCTGAGCACGCTGCTCGAACGGGACATGGGCCTGGCCGGGCGGACGGCGTCCCAGCGCACGTACGCGGGACACGAGGCGCTGCTCCTGGAGTACGAGCAGGCCCTGGTGCGCCCCGACGCGGACGGGGGCCGCTACGGCTCCTCGGGCCACTTCCTGTGGATCGGCGACCGGACCCGTCAACCCGACCACCAGCACGTGCAGTTCGCGGCGTCGGTCAGCAATCCGGTCGGCGTCAAGATCGGCCCCAAGGCCTCCCTCGAGGACGTCCGCACGCTGGTGAGGTTGCTCGGCGATCCGCGCCGTCCCGGCAGGCTCTCCCTGATCGTGCGCATGGGCCGGGACCACATCGTCCCGAAGCTGACCTCCCTACTGGGGGCGCTCGGTGACGAGGCTGCCGGCGTGGCCTGGATCTGCGACCCGATGCACGGCAACACCCGGGTCAACGGCGCCGGGCAGAAGAGCCGCGTGGTCGGCGACGTCGTGGCGGAGATCGAGGGCTTCGTGTCGGCCCTGCAGGCACACGGCCTGCGTCCGGCCGGTCTGATGCTGGAGACGGCCCACGGCCCCGTCACCGAGTGCGTCGGCACGGCGGCGGAGCTGGCCTCGCCCACGCCCCTGCCC
>KL569123.1:39050-41698 GCA_000715635.1 Streptomyces violaceus
GAGCTGGCCTCGCCCACGCCCCTGCCCCGCTACGAGTCGGCCTGCGACCCGCGGCTGAGTCCGCGCCAGGCCGGCGAGGTGGTGGCCCGCACGGCGGAACTGCTGTGAGGCGGCGCGCCACCGCGCCCGCACGCGCGCCGCCGGGACGTGTCGGCGGCACCCGAATCCGAGAGAAGAAGCAGAGACCAGAGAAGGGGACAGCACATGGAGTTCCGCCGGCTCGGCCACAGCGGCCTCGTGATCAGCGAGATCGCCTACGGCAACTGGATCACCCACGGTGCCCAGATCGACGAGGAGGCGGCGCACGCCTGCGTGCGTGCCGCGCTCGACGCGGGCATCACCACGTTCGACACGGCCGACGTGTATTCCGAGACCCGCGCCGAGACCGTGCTCGGCAAGGCACTTGCCGGTCAGCGGCGCGAGGGTCTCGTGCTCGCCACCAAGGTGTGCCACCCGGTGGGGCCCGGCCCCAACGACCGCGGTCTGTCCCGCAAGCACGTCGTCGAGGGCTGTGAGGGGTCGCTGCGGCGGCTCGGCACCGACTACGTCGACCTCTACTACGCGCACCGCTACGACCCGGACGTTCCGCTCGAGGAGACCATGCTGGCCTTCGCGGACCTGGTCCGCTCCGGCAAGGTCCTCTACATCGGCGTGAGCGAGTGGACCGCCGAGCAGATCAGCCGTGCCGCCGGCCTCGCCAGGGAACTGCGCGTCCCGCTGGTGGCCAGCCAGCCGCAGTACTCCATGCTGTGGCGGGTCATCGAGTCACAGGTCGTGCCCGCCTGCGAGCGGGAGGGACTCGGCCAGGTCGTCTGGTCGCCCCTGGCTCAGGGCATCCTGAGCGGCAAGTACCTGCCCGGCGCCGCGGCACCCGCGGGTTCCCGGGCGAGCGCCGAGGCCGGCAAGGGCTTCGTCGACATGCTGGTCGGCCACTGGATGAACGACGAGGGGGCGCTGCGGGCCGTGCAGGAGCTGGGGCCGGTCGCCTCGGACCTCGGACTGACGATGAGTCAGCTCGCGGTCGCCTGGGTCCTCCAGAACCCCTCCGTCTCCGCGGCCATCATCGGCGCGAGCCGTCCCGAGCAGGTCAAGGAGAACGCCGCGGCCTCCGGCGTGCGCCTGGAACCGGCTGTGCTGGACCGCATCGACGAGATCCTCTCGGCGTATATCGTGCGGGACCCGGCGAGGACGGGCTGACCCGTCGCGGGGCCCTCGCGGGAACGAACGGGACACACGGACGGGGGCCGACAGCGCATGGAGAGGAGCACGAACGGCGTGGACGACACGGACGTCGCGGGCGGCGCACGGGAGGCGGGCCGTCCCGGAGCCTCCGGAAGGGCGGTGATCGTGCCGGCGGCAGCCGGGGACTGGGGCGGGAGACGACGCTCCGGCTCGCCGCCCAGGGATGCGATCTCGCCGTGTGCGGTCGCGACGCCGCCTCGCTGGAGGCGGTGGCCGAGGAGGTTCGCGTCCGGCACGGGCGCACCCTCCACACGGAGCGGCTGGACGTGCTCGACGAGTCCGCCCTCGCGACGTTCGTACGGGAGTCGGCCGCCCGGCTCGGCCGGGTGCACGGCCTCGTGACCGTCGCGGGCGGAGCGCGCGGCACGGACCTGCGCGACACGGAGCCGTCCGACTGGGACCTGACGTGCCGGCTGAACGTCACCCATCCGGCGATCGCCCTGCGCGAGGCCGCCGACCACCTGGCCGGGACAGGGGGCAGCGCCGTGCTGGTCTCCTCCGTCTCCGGCTGGAAGCCCGCCCCGCCCGCCCAGTACGCGGCGGCGAAGGCCGCGCAGATCCACATGGCCTCCTCCCTCGCCCGTGAGCTGGGGCCGCGAGGGGTCCGGGTCAACTGCGTGTCGCCCGGCTCGATGCTGATCGAGGGCAAGGGCTGGGCCAGGCTCCGGGACGAGGACCCGCGGGCCTACCGCGCGTTCGAGAAGGAGTTCCCCGGTGGCCGCCTGGTCGATCCGCGGGAGGTCGCCGAGGTGATCGCCTTCCTGCTCTCGGACCGGGCGCGGGGCGTCAACGGCGCGAACATCCCGGTGGACGGCGGCCAGAACGCGCCGAGCGCCTACGGCTACTGAGCCGGTCCCGGCCGGGAACAGGGCGGTGTTCCCGGCCGGGACGGCCGGGCTCAGCCGTCCAGGCCCTCGTGCCCCACATGGGAAACACCCTGCACGTTGAGCTGATCCTGCACATCGTCGAGCAGTTCACGCAGCAGTTCGGCAAGCTCTTCGCGCCGCTCCGGGCCCAGGCGTTCCAGGAGCTGTGTCTCCCGGGCGAGCACCCGGTCCACGGTCCGCTCGACCAACTCGTGGCCCGCTGGGGTCAGTTCAACCAGGACGGCGCGGCTGCGGCCGGGGGCGGGGCGGCGGGTGACCAGGTCGTCGCGCTCGGCGCGCGCGACCCGCTGCGAGATGGCCCCCGCGGTGACCAGGGAGTGCACGGCCAGGTCCCGGGTGCTCATGGTGTAGGGCTTCCCGCTGCGGCGCAGCACGCTGAGCAGGTCCAGAGTGGCCGGGTCGACCCCCGCCTCGGCGAGCACCCGCCGGCGGTCGTCGCCGAAGTGCTTGGCGAGCTGCCAGATCCTCGTGACCACGCCGATGGAACCCACCGGGGTCTGGGGCCGCTCTCGGCTCCAG
>KL569123.1:41905-42362 GCA_000715635.1 Streptomyces violaceus
GGGTCTGGGGCCGCTCTCGGCTCCAGGCAGCCGCGATGGCGTCCGCCGGGTCTTCTCCCGCCGGCCGGCGATCGCTTTCCTCTGATGCCCTCATGAGCTCACCCTCCACACTGACCTGCTACATTTAGATCTGAATTTAGCACTAAACATGCGCGCTTCGGCGCACCCTTCGAAACCGAGTGGTGATATGCGCACGCAGACACGGAAAGCGAGTCCGAAGGCCGGGGCAGAGGCCGGGGCCGCCACCGCGACCGGCCCTCCCCGAGCCACCGGGCGGGACTGGGCGGGACTCACCGTGGTCCTGCTCGCGATGTTCATGAGCCAGATCGACATGTTCATCGTGAACGTCGCGGCTCCGGGGATCCAGGCGGACCTGAACGCCGGGTTCGGCCAGCTCCAGTTCGTCATCGACGGTTACGTGATCGCCTACGCAGCGGGCATGGTAACCGGCGGCCGG
>KL569123.1:42603-43054 GCA_000715635.1 Streptomyces violaceus
CCGGCTCGGCGACCGGATCGGCCGCAAACGCACCTTCCAGTACGGGGTGGCCACCTTCACCCTGACCTCCCTGCTGTGCGCGCTCGCGCCCAGCCCGGGCACCCTGATCGCCGCCCGGGTGCTCCAGGGCCTGTCGGCCGCGGTGATGACACCGCAGGTGCTCTCCCTCATCCGGGCCGTCTTCGTGCACGAGCGCGACCGGGCCCGCGCGGTCGGCGCCTACGGTGCCTCCATCGGCGCGGGCGTCATCGCCGGCCTCGTCGGCGGCGGCCTGCTGCTCGACCTCGACGTGGCCGGTCTGGGCTGGCGCATGATCTTCCTGATCAACGTGCCGATCGGCGCTGCGATCCTGTGCGCGGCCGTGCCCGCCGTCACCGAGAGCCGCAGCGCCGATCTGCCGCGGCTCGACATCATCGGCGCCGTCTTCACCGCCGTGCTGCTGCCGCTCGTG
>KL569123.1:43229-43552 GCA_000715635.1 Streptomyces violaceus
CAGAGATGTGTATAAGAGACAGGGTGAGCACGGCTGGCCCTGGTGGACGTACGGCTGCTTCGCTCTCGGCGCGGCCGGCGCCGTGGCCTTCCTGCGCTGGGAGCGCCGGACGGAGGACCGGGGCAACGACCCGCTGCTGCCGAGCCGGCTGCTGCGGGCCAGGGGCTTCCCGCTGAGCATGGGCACCGTGCTGCTGTTCTTCTCCGGCAACGCCGGGCTGTTCCTGGTCCTCACGTACCACCTCCAGTCGGGCCTCCGGCTGACGCCGCTGGCCGCGAGCATGGTCTTCGTACCGCTCGGCCTCGGCTTCATCGTGGCCTCGG
>KL569123.1:43814-44292 GCA_000715635.1 Streptomyces violaceus
GATGTGTATAAGAGACAGCCAGCCAGGCGGTCGGGCTCGCCGCGGTGATGGGGGTCTCCGGATTCGGGCAGGGCCTGGTCGTCGCACCCCTGGTGGACACCGTCCTCTCCCGGGTCCACCCGGACGACGCCGGCGCCGGATCGGGTGTGCTGAACACCGTCACCCAGGCGGGCATGGCCTTCGGTGTAGCGGTCATCGGGGCCCTGTACCGCGGCTTCCTGGGTACCAATCCACAGGCCCCGGGTCCGGACACCGGCATGGCCGACTTCGCGGAGGCCTTCGACCTCACCGCGTACGTCCTCGCGGCACTCGCCGTCGGCACCGCGCTGCTCGCCGTACGGCTGGGCCGCGTCCCCGCCGGCGCGCGACCCGCGGCGGGTGCGCATGCCGAAGGCGCCCAGGGCCCGGCCGACCGATCCGCCGTACGCCCGGACGCGGCCACCGGCGCCGACACGGACCGCTGACCTCCGTCCGCGGT
>KL569124.1:0-4825 GCA_000715635.1 Streptomyces violaceus
TGGAGCCGCGTCAGCTCCGCGGCGGCCTCCGTACGGCGGGCCTCTATGGCGCGCTCGGTCTCCTCGTGCAGCTCCACCACCGCGCGCTCGGCGTCCGCCTTGAGGGCCTCGGCCTGCTCGACGACCTCCTCGCGGTGCCGCTCGGCCTCCTGCCGGGTGCGCTGAAGGGTCTCCTCGGCCTGCCGGCGCAGGGTCGTCGCCCGCTCGATGGCCTCGGTGCGGACCTTCTCGCTGTCCCCCTGGGCGTTCGTGCGCAGCTCGTCCGCGTCCGCCTTGGCCTTGGCGAGCAGTTCCTCGGCGGACCTCGCCGCCTCCTCGATCTGCGCCACGGCCTCCTTGCGGGCCTCGGCGCGGATCTTCTCGCCCTCTTCGACGGCGTCCGCCCGCAGCTGCTCGGCGTCGCCGCGCAGCCGGCGGGCCTCCTCCTGCAGCTCGACCGTCTTGGCGCGGTACTCCTTGGTGTCGTCCTTCGCCGTGCCCTTGAGCTCCTCGGCGATGTCGTGCGCCTCGGCGCGCAGCCGGTCCGCCTCGGCCTCGGCCTCCGTGCGGATCCGCTCGGCCTCCTCGGCCGCGGCCTTGGTGGTCTTCTTGGCGTCCTCGGACGCCTTGTTGAGGACCTCCTCGGCGGTCCTGGCCGCCTTGGAGAGCTGGGTCGCGGTCTCCTCGGCGGTGGACGTACGGGCCTTCTCGGAGGCCTCCGCGACGATCTTCTCGGCCTCGGCGCGGGCGTCGGCGACGAGCTGCTCGGCCTCGGCCTTGGTGTTCTCGAACTCCTTCGTGGCCTCCTCGACCAGCCGGGCGACCTGTTCCTTGGCGGTGCGCGTACGTGTCTCGTTCGCGGACTCGGCGCTGGCCAGGGCCTTGGCGGCGGCCTCCTTGGCCTCCGTGACCAGCTTCTCCGACTCGGCCTGCGCCTTGCGCAGCGCCTCCTCGGCCTCGGCCATCCGCTGCTCGGCGGCCTTGCTCAGCTCCGTGGCCTCGCGGCGCGCGGACTCCGACTCGGTGGCGGTGGACGTCCGCAGCTGCTCGGCGTGGTCCGTGGCCTCCTGGGCCTGCGAGGAGGCCGCGTTGAGCAGCCTCTCGGCGTCCGTACGGGCGCGGCGCAGGATCTGCTCGGCCTCGGCCCGGGCCTCCTCGGCCGAGTTCGTCAGCCGCTGCCGGGCCTCGGTCGCAAGCCGCTCGGCCTCAGCGCGTGCCGTGGCCAAGGCCTGCTCGGCCTCCGCCCGGGACTCCTCCAGCAGACGCCGGTCCTGCTGCTCGGTGCGGGCCCGCAGCTGCTCGGCCCAGGCCACGTTCTCGTTGACGTGCGACTCGACTGTCTGGCGGCGCTCGGCCAGCTCCTGGTCGAGCTGCTGGCGGCGGGTCACCGCCTCCTGGTGCAGCTCCGACTGGAGCCGGGCCGCCTGCTCGGCGTGCTCCTGGAGGATCCGCTGGGTCTGCGCCCGGGCCTCGCTCAGCTCGCGGTCGGCGTCCGTCCGGATCTGGTCGGCCTGCATCTGAGCGTTGCGCAGCAACTGCTCGGCCTGCCAGCCGATGTCGCCCCCCTCGAAGGAGGGCCGGGACATGATGGTGCGCCGCGCCTCGTGCAGCTTCGCACGCAGCACCTCGACCTGGTAGCCGAGGTCCTCGGCGTGCTGGATCGCCTTTTCCCGCTCGGTCTTCAGCCGCTTCATCTCGGCTTCGAACCGAGAGAGGTGGTCGACGTCAGCCGCCGGCTCTCGCTCCTGGCTCTCGTAGCCCCGCACTGCGCGGTCCCATCCGTCCCCTGGTCGCAACTCTCTCCAAACGAGCTCCGTCCATCCGCCGAACGGGGCCCCCGGGGAATGGTGTCAGATCATCGGCGGAGCATGGGCTGCTGCCCCGACGCTCGTCCCCCGAAACCCGGACCCCGGAATGCGATCGCCACAGATTGAGCGGCGACCGCACCCAACCCTACCGGCCCTTATGTACGAGGGTCAGTGCTCCTGTGACTCAACAGGCGCCGAAGTGACCAGTTCTGTCAGTACGCCATGACAGTCCTTGGGGTGAAGGAAGGTGATCCGTGACCCCATGGAACCGCGTCGCGGCTCTTCGTACAGCACGCGTACGCCCTTGTCGCGGATCCCGGCCGCCTCTCCGTCCACGTCCGCCGTACCGAAAGCGATGTGGTGGACGCCCTCGCCGTTCTTGTCGAGCCACTTCGCGACGGTGGAGTCCGGGCGGGTGGGTTCGAGAAGCTGCAGGTACGAGGCGCCGCCGTCGGACGTATCGTTGATCTTGAGCATGGCCTCGCGCACGCCCTGCTCCTCGTTGACCTCGGAGTGGAACACCTCGAAGCCGTAGGTGGCACGGTAGAACTCGACGGTCTTGTCGAGGTCGAAACAGGCGATTCCGATGTGGTCGATTCGCGTCAGCATGGATTCAGTGCAGCGCTCCGGAGGTGGTTACGCAACGTGCGCGCGATCACACCGACAGCCCGATGACGGCGTGGAGTACTGGTCAGTACATTCGAAGTAAACCCTCGTTCACTCCTCGGCTGTGCAGCCGGTAAGGGGATCGCAGCTCATGTCTTCTGGAACTCCTGGAACTTCTGGGACCAACGGCTCGACGTCCGTGATCGTGGCGGGCGCCCGTACTCCGATGGGGCGGTTGCTCGGGTCGCTGAAGTCCTTCTCCGGAGCCGACCTCGGCGGCTTCGCGATCAAGGCCGCCCTCGACCGTGCGGGGATCGGCGGCGACCAGGTGCAGTACGTGATCATGGGGCAGGTGCTCCAGGCCGGGGCGGGGCAGATCCCGGCGCGCCAGGCCGCGGTCAAGGCCGGCATCCCGATGAGCGTGCCCGCGCTGACCATCAACAAAGTGTGTCTGTCGGGCCTGGACGCGATCGCGCTGGCCGACCAGCTGATCCGCGCGGGTGAGTTCGACGTGGTCGTCGCCGGCGGTCAGGAGTCCATGACCAACGCCCCGCACCTGCTGCCCAAGTCCCGCGAGGGCTTCAAGTACGGCGCCGTCGAGATGATCGACGCCATGGCGTACGACGGGCTGACCGACTCCTTCGAGAACGTCGCCATGGGCGAGTCGACGGAGAAGCACAACACCCGGCTGGGCATCGGCCGGGCCGAGCAGGACGAGATCGCCGCGCTGTCGCACCAGCGGGCCGCCGCCGCGCAGAAGAACGGCCTGTTCGACGCCGAGATCACGCCCGTCGAGATCCCGCAGCGCAAGGGTGACCCGGTGCTGTTCAGCAAGGACGAGGGCATCCGGGGCGACACGACGGCCGAGTCGCTCGGGAAGCTCCGTCCGGCGTTCGCCAAGGACGGCACGATCACCGCCGGTTCGGCGTCGCAGATCTCCGACGGCGCTGCGGCCGTCGTGGTGATGAGCAAGGCCAAGGCCCAGGAACTCGGCCTGGAGTGGATCGCCGAGATCGGGGCGCACGGGAACGTGGCCGGGCCGGACAACTCGCTGCAGTCCCAGCCGTCCAACGCGATCCTGCACGCGCTGAAGAAGGAGGGGCGGGGCGTCGAGGATCTCGATCTCGTCGAGATCAACGAGGCGTTCGCGGCGGTGGCCGTGCAGTCAATGAAGGATCTTGGGGTGTCCACCGAAAAGGTGAATGTCAACGGCGGTGCCATCGCCCTGGGGCACCCGATCGGGATGTCCGGTGCCCGGCTCGTGCTGCATCTCGCGCTGGAGCTGAAGCGGCGGGGCGGTGGCGTGGGCGCGGCCGCGCTGTGCGGTGGCGGTGGTCAGGGTGACGCGCTGATCGTGCGGGTACCGAAGGTCTGAGCACCGGTTTTCGGTTTTCGGAGCTTTCCTTCATGAACGGAGCTGTGATGCAGGACGTCTCCACGCTGGTCGCCCAGGCCAGGGAGGGCCGGCCGCGGGCCGTGGCCCGGTTGATCTCCCTGGTGGAGGGGGCGTCCCCGCAGCTGCGGGAGGTCATGGCGGCGCTGGCGCCGCTGACGGGTGGGGCGTATGTGGTGGGGCTGACCGGGTCGCCCGGGGTCGGCAAGTCCACGTCCACGTCGGCGCTGGTGACGGCGTATCGCAAGCAGGGGAAGCGGGTCGGCGTGCTCGCCGTCGACCCGTCGTCCCCGTTTTCGGGCGGGGCGCTGCTCGGGGACCGGGTGCGGATGTCGGAGCACGCGTCGGATCCCGGTGTGTACATCCGTTCGATGGCGACGCGGGGGCATCTGGGCGGGCTCGCGTGGGCCGCGCCCCAGGCGATCCGGGTGCTGGACGCGGCGGGCTGTGACGTGATCCTCGTCGAGACGGTGGGGGTCGGGCAGTCCGAGGTGGAGATCGCCTCGCAGGCGGACACGTCCGTGGTGCTGCTGGCGCCGGGGATGGGGGACGGGATCCAGGCGGCCAAGGCCGGGATCCTGGAGATCGGCGATGTGTACGTCGTGAACAAGGCCGACCGGGACGGGGCCGATGCGACGGCCCGCGAGCTGAACCACATGCTGGGGCTCGGGGAGTCCCGGGGGCCGGGGGACTGGCGTCCGCCGATCGTGAAGACGGTCGCCGCGCGGGGTGAGGGCATGGACGAGGTCGTCGAGGCTCTGGAGAAGCATCGGGCCTGGATGGAGGAGCGGGGGGTGCTCGCGGAGCGGCGGGCGTCCCGGGCGGCGCGGGAGGTCGAGACGATCGCGGTGACGGCGCTGCGGGAGCGGATCGGGGATCTGCACGGCGACCGGCGGCTGGGGGCGTTGGCCGAGCGGATCGTGGCCGGGGAGCTGGATCCTTATCGGGCGGCTGATGAGCTGGTGGCGGGGTTGACGGAGGGGTGAGCGGCGCGGGTGTGTGCGCGTAGCGCCTAGCGCCGGGTGGTGGGTCGGGGCCG
>KL569124.1:4884-5570 GCA_000715635.1 Streptomyces violaceus
CGCCGGGCTGCGGACCCACCCGGCCTCAGCACCGACGCCGCGCACCTCGCCGCGCCGGGCTGCGCGACGCCCCGGCGTCAGCGGAGACGCCGGGGCGGTTGAAAGTTGGCAGTGGCAGGTCAGTCCTGGTCGTCCGCGTCGTCCTGGTCGTCCGCGCGGTCCGCCGTGACCTTGCCGGTGTTGAGGTCGATCTTCCAGTCCTGCTCGGCGCCGCCGGACTTGTGGGTCTCGGCCTCCCAGGACTTGTTCTTGCCGTCCTCGTCCAGGTCGACAGACGTCACCGTGCCCTTGCCGGCGGCAGCCTTCGCGGCCTGCTCGGCCGTCACGGAGGAGCCCTTCAGGGCCGCCCGGACCTGCGCCGTGTCGTCCTCGTCGTCGGTGTGCGCACCGAGGACCTTGCCGTTGGACGGGTCGACGTGGACGCTGTGCCAGGTGTTGTCACCGGACAGGACGTCGACCTTCCAGATCACCTTGCCGCTGTCGTCCTCGTCGTCCAGCTCGGCGGACACGACCGTGCCGGACGTGTGCTTCAGCGCGGAGGCGATCGCCTCGGGCGCCGTCACGTCGCCGGAAGCGGCCTGCGCGGCGTCGTCGTCCTGGCCCTTGTCGTCGTCCTGGTCGTCGCGGACGTCGTCGTCCGACAGTCGCGTGTTCGCCGTCTGCTGCGCCGAGCCCCCGCCGTCTCC
>KL569124.1:5751-6619 GCA_000715635.1 Streptomyces violaceus
TGGCCGTACCGCCTCCGATCAGAGCGGCAGCGGTCACAGCGGCGATCACGATGTTGCGCTTCATGGGGGTTCCTCCCGAGTCGTTTCGTTTTCGACGTGTTCCAAGGTGGCTGATCGAGGCTGAGAGGAACCTGAAGCCCCCTGAAGGGATCTTCAGCTTGCCTTTGCGACTCTTTACCCATGCGCCTGTTGATCGTGGAGGACGAGAAGCGGCTGGCCCTGTCGCTCGCCAGGGGCCTGACGGCCGAGGGGTACGCCGTGGACGTCGTCCACGACGGACGGGAGGGGCTGCACCAGGCCTCGGAGGGGACGTACGACCTGGTGATCCTCGACATCATGCTGCCCGGCCTCAACGGCTACCGGGTCTGCGCCGCCCTGCGCGCAGCCGGGCACGAGGTGCCGATCCTGATGCTGACCGCCAAGGACGGCGAGTACGACGAGGCCGAGGGTCTCGACACCGGTGCGGACGACTATCTGACCAAGCCCTTTTCGTACGTCGTGCTCGTCGCCCGGATCAAGGCGCTGCTGCGGCGGCGTGGGGCCGGGGCCTCGCCCGTGCATGTGCACGGGGATCTGAAGGTGGACACCGCGGCTCGGCGGGTGTTTCTGGGGGAGGACGAAGTCTCCTTGACCACCAAGGAGTTCTCCGTGCTGGAGCAGCTCGTGCTGCGGGCCGGGGAGGTCGTGTCCAAGTCCGAGATCCTCGAACATGTGTGGGACTTCGCGTACGAGGGTGACCCCAACATCGTCGAGGTGTACATCAGCACCCTGCGGCGGAAGCTGCGGCCGGGGCTGATCCGGACCGTGCGCGGGGCCGGGTACCGGCTGGAGGCGTCGCCATGAGGCGGCTGTTCGGGTCCGTCCGGGC
>KL569124.1:6849-7709 GCA_000715635.1 Streptomyces violaceus
GCGGCCGGGGCCGCCGTGCTGCTGTCGCTGCGGTCCAATCTGATCGGCGAGGCCGGGACGCAGGCCGAGCAGTCCGCCCGGGCCGTCGCCTCCGAACTCGCCGCCGGGACGCCGTACGACAAGCTGTCCGGGCTGGACGGTGACGACGGGCCGGTGCAGGTCCTCGACGAGCACAAGCGGCTGGTCGCGGCCAGTGAGGATCTCCAGAAGATCAGCGGCACCGACTCCGACCGGGTGAAGCCGCAGCCGACGGCCGCGCTCCGCGGGGACGAGGACGATGACGCCGACGACCACGAAGAGGCTCTCGAACCCGGGGAGGTCGCCGGGGAGAGCCTCTTCAGCAACGGGTCCGCGACGATCGACGGTGAGGCGGAGGACTACCGGTTCGCCGCCGTGAAGGTGGAGACCCAGGACCGGGGGACCCTCAAGGTCTACGCCGGTTCGCCGCTGGCCGCCGAGCACGGGGCCGTGCGGAGCGCGCTGACGGTGATGCTGATCGGCTTCCCGCTGCTGCTCGGGGTCGTCGCGGGAGTGACCTGGCTGGTCACCCGGCGGGCGCTGCGGCCGGTCGAGGGCATCCGGAGCGAGATGGCCGCGATCACCCAGTCCCAGGACCTCGCGCGGCGCGTTCCGGAGCCGGACACGCACGACGAGATCGCCCGGCTGGCCAGCACCACCAACGAGACGCTCGCGGCGTTGGAGACCTCCGTGGAACGGCAGCGGCGCTTCGTCGCCGACGCCTCCCATGAGCTGCGCAGCCCGATCGCCTCGCTGCGCACGCAGCTGGAGGTGGCCGCCGCGCATCCCGAGCTGCTGGACCTCGACGGGGCCGTGGAGGACACCGTACGGCTCCAGCGGCT
>KL569124.1:7897-8227 GCA_000715635.1 Streptomyces violaceus
CGGGCCGCCGATCTGCTGCTGCTCGCCCGGCTGGACGCGGGGGAGCGGCCCAATGACGCGCGGGTCGACCTCGCCGGGATGGCCCGGGAGGAGGCCGAGGGGCGGACGGGTGTGACGGTGGACGCGGAGCCGGTGGACGTGGCCGGATCACGGGGGCAGCTGGGGCGCGTCCTCGCCAATCTGCTCGACAACGCCCAGCGGCATGCCCGGTCGGCGGTCACCGTGAGCGTGCGGCGGGAGGGCGACCTGGCCGTGCTCGGCGTGGCGGACGACGGGGACGGGGTGCCCGAGGCCGACCGGGAGCGGATCTTCGAACGGTTCGTACGGCTG
>KL569124.1:8431-18286 GCA_000715635.1 Streptomyces violaceus
AGCGGAGCCCTGTTCGAACTCCGCCTGCCGCTGGCCTAGCCGGACCGGCCCGGGTGTGCCGTCAGGGTCAGGGGCGCCCGCGCTGTCCGCGCAGGTGCTCCGCGATGGGCTTGAGGGCCTTGTCGAGTTCCGTCAGGGCCTCGGGGGACAGCAGGTCGATGAAGTGCCTCCGCACGGACGCCACATGGTGGGGCGCCACCGTCTGCATCGTCGCCATGCCGTGGTCGGTGAGGACCGCGTAGAGCCCCCGGCGGTCGGATTCGCAGTTCTCCCGCCTGACCAGGTTCGCGTTCTCCATGCGCGTGATCTGGTGCGAGAGGCGGCTCTTGGACTGGAGGGTGGCGGAGGCGAGGTCGCTCATCCGCATCCGCTGGTCCTCCGACTCGGAGAGGTTCACCAAGATCTCGTAGTCGTTCATTGTCAGGCCGAACGGCTGCAGGTCTTTTTCGAGCTGGTACGTCAACAGCCTGTTGACCTCCAGGTGGGTGCGCCAAGCGCACTGCTCCGCATCGGTCAGCCAGCGCGTGGCCGTCTCGGTCTCCATGAATGAAGTCTACCTAAAAGGTTGAAAGGCGAACTAGTGAGGGTTTTCGTGTGACGCCGCACGCCTGCCGAACATTGGTGCGCAGGCGTTCGATGTCACACTCCGCAGACTACCGCTCACAGCCCGAAGCGACGCTGGAGGTCCCCCAGCTGTCCGGGAAGACGCGGTGCGCCGGATTGACCGGGCGGGGTGCCGGATGCCCCGCCGCCGGGCACACCGGCCTGGTGCGGAACGGACCCCGTGGCCTGCTCGGCCATCAGGGTCTCGGACGACTGGAGCAGCACCGTGCCGGCGCCGACGAACTCGAACTGGTGCTCCTCGCCGGAGACCCCTCCGAGGCCCGTCAGCGCACGTAGACCGCCCATGACGCCGGTCATGTACCCGTGGTCGTAGTGGTGGCAGGGCGAGGGGCAGTCGGCCCATCCGACCAGGGCCTGGGGGTCGACCCGGATGGGGGGTTCCATGAACACCACCGGGCCGTTCGACGCGGCCACGAACTTTCCGGTTCCGATGAGGGTCAGAAAACCCGGCACGATTGATTGCTTCAGCGCGAGAGTTGGCTGAAAAGCGAGGAGGTTGCCCGAGCGAATGGTCAGGTTGCCGTCCTCGAGGTCGAACGAGTTCACGTCGAAGGCCCGGTCGGCGAGGAGCATCTTGCCCGAGCCCTCGGCCACGACCCAGTCGCTCGCGTGCAGAGGCGAATGGAACGACGTACGGACGAGACGGTCCAGTCGGCCGTGCCCGACGCCGTTGAAGTCGATCGAGCCGTAGTAGGCGATCATCTTCCCCTTCTGCAGGAACCACTGGCTCCCCTTCAGTTCCACGCAGAAGGTGTAGGGATTGACGTTGTCGTCGGGCGGCAGCGAGGCCGGGTCGAAGACCGCGGGGCCGGCGCCCGGAGTTCCGTACGTGCTCACAGCTTCTCCTCCGACGCCTGGACGTACACCGCACCGCTGCCGCTGAGCTCCAGCTGGAAGGCCTCGCCCGAGCCGCGGCCCACCATGTCCCGCCAGCCCAGGGCGGTCGACAGTTTGTTGCGGACGTCGCCGTGGTGGGCGACGTAGGCCTGCGGGTCCACGTGCACCGGGCGTTGCGGGGTGATCGGGAGCTCGATGACGCCGCCGTGGGCCATGACCGCGACGGCCCCGTGCCCCTTCAGCGTGGTCGTGAACAGCCCCTGGCCGCTGACCTGGCCGCGGACCATGCCCATGACGCCGCCCTGCGAGCCGAGGAACATCGTGCCCTGCTGGAGCGAACCCTCGAAGGCCAGCAGGCGGTCCGCCTCGACATACAGCGTGTCGCCGGCGAGCCGGATCACCTGGATGTGGTGCCCGCCGTGCCCGAAGAGGACGGTGCCGCTGCCCTCCACGGTCATCAGCGGCGTGTCCTCGTCGGCGACCCGGCGGCCGATCATCGACATGACCCCGCCCTGGCCACCCGCCGTGTTGGGCGTGAAGGACACCTCGCCCTTGTACGCGAGCATCGCGCCGCGCTGACTGAACAGCCGTTGACCGGGCGTCACCGTCGCCTCGACCATCTTCGCGTTGATCTCCCGGAAGGCCATGTCACACGTCTCCCGCGATCGTGTTCCGCTCGCTCGGCTGCACGTACACCAGCCCGTCCCCCTCGAACCGCATCTGGAAGGCCTCGCCGCCGCCCTCCCCGAGCAACGTGCGGAACGTCACACCGGACTGGAAGGACTGCCGGAGGTTGCCCTGGTGCGCCACATAGGCCCCCGGGTCGACGGTCAGCGGATACTGCGGACTCACCCGCAGCACCACCGCCGGCCCGTCCGACATGATCGCCGCCTGGCCGTGGCCCTCGACGGACGTCGTGAACAGCCCGTTGCCCTGCGAGGCGCCGCGCAGGCCGGTGAACTCCGTCCCCGTGCGCAGCCCGCCGTCGGTCGCGAGCAGGTTGCTCGACTCGACGTAGAGCTTGTCCCCCTGGAGGCCGACCAGGTTGATCTCGGAGGCGCGGTCCGCGAACCAGCAGGTGCCGCGCCCCTTCACCTCCATCAACGTCATCTGCTCACCGGTCAGCCGCCGGGTCACCATGCCCCGGATGCCCTCGCCGCCGCCGCTGAGCTTCTTGAAGGCCATCTCGCCGTCGTACGCGACCATCGAGCCGTTCTTCGCCTTCACGGCATCTCCGGTCATGTCGACGGCGAGCACCTTGTTGCTCTGAAGTCGGAACATCGCCACGTACGGGAAGGTAGCCGCAGGCCGGGTCCCGTGGACAGGGCCCGTGGGTGGAGAAAGTCCCTGATCGCACCCTTAGGGGTCCTTGGAGCCGGACCCCGGGCCGAGGGCCCTCCGGCTGTTTGCCACAATGGGCGAGACGCTTGTGCGTGCGTTCACAAACCCTCAGACCGTCCAGCCCGTTCAGACCGCCGCGTCTCTCCCACCGAAGGTGACCCGTGGACCTCAAGACCGCCACCGCCCTCCGCCGCCTCCGCCTGGTCTCGGCACCCGAGGCGATCTCCTTCCTTCTCCTGCTGGCCTGCTCGGTGCTGAAGCGGACCACGGAGTTCAATGCCGTGCCGGTGATGGGCATGGTGCACGGTGTTCTGTTCATCCTGTACGTGATCTTCTGGGCCGACGCGTGGAACCGGACGAAGTGGCCGGTGAAGACCGCCGCGCTGTACTTCGTCCTCTCGGTGCTGCCGGCCGGCGGCTTCTTCGCCGACCGCAAGCTGCGGCGTGAGGCCGAGGACGCGGTCATCGCGTCCCGGGCGCGCCAGGAAGGGGCTGTGAGCGCGTGATCGTCGCCTTTTCCGTGACGCCGCTGGGGGTCGGTGAGGATGTGGGGGAGTACGTCGCCGATGCCGTGCGGGTGGTTCGCGAGTCGGGGTTGCCCCACCGGACCGACGCGATGTTCACGTCCGTCGAGGGTGAGTGGGACGAGGTCATGGACGTCGTCCGGCGTGCGGTGGCCGCGGTCGAGCGGCGGGCGCCCCGGGTGTCTCTCGTCCTCAAGGCGGACATCCGGCCCGGTGTGACGGATGGTCTGACCTCCAAGGTCGAGACTGTGGAGCGGCATCTCGCCGAGTAGGCGTACGCGAGAGCAGAAGTGACGACGGGAACCCTGGTCCGATGCGGGCCGGGGTTCTTTCGTGCTGAGGCCGGACATCGAAGCCGCTGAGGCTGCCCCAGGCATATGCGCATCCCCACCCACCTGGACGCCCTCAGTTCGACAGCGCCCCAAAGGTCCTCTTTTGTATGGGTATCGAGGTAGCGCGCTTCGATCAGGCCTCAATGACTGGAGGGCACTGTGCGGCCGGAGGGCTACGACTACGACTCCTACAGCCGACTCGCCGGACCGCTCACGGAGCCGTCCGGTGAGGAGTACCGGGTGCAGTACGCCTCGCTCCTCGCCCGCGAGCCCCGCCGAATACGAGCCGTCCTCCTGATGTGCCTCGCCCCGCTGCTCACCGGCGCCCTGCTGGTCTACCTCGTCTGGCCCACCCACTGGGTGGAGCGCGAGGGCGCCCAGCGCTGGCTCATCGGTCTCGACGTCACCATGCTGATGGCGATCGGCCTCATCGAACTCTTCATGCTCGTCAACGTCGCCTCCGTCGCCCACGCCACGATGGTCGCGTGCGACCCCGTCCCCGTCGTCCCCGAACCAGGCACCCGCGTCGCCTTCCTCACCACATACGTCCCCGGCAAGGAACCCCTCGCCATGGTCCGCGCGACCCTGGAAGGGGCCATCCGCATCCACCACACCGGCCCCTTCGACGTCTGGCTCCTCGACGAGGGCAACGACGCCGAGGTCAAGGCCATGTGCGCGGAACTCGGCGTACGCCACTTCACCCGCCACGGCATCCCCGAGTGGAACCGCGACACGGGTGTCCACAAGGCCCGCACCAAGCATGGCAACTACAACGCCTGGATCGCCATGCACGGCGACGCGTACGACTTCTTCGCGTCCGTCGACACCGACCACGTCCCGATGCCCAACTTCCTGGAACGGACGCTGGGGTACTTCAGGGACCCCGACGTGGCCTTCGTCGTCGGCCCCCAGGTGTACGGCAACTACCACAACCCCGTCACCAAGGCCGCCGAGTCCCAGCAGTTCCTCTTCCACGCCCTGATCCAGCGCGCGGGCAACCACTATCGCGCCCCCATGTTCGTCGGCACGAACAACGTCGTACGGATCTCCGTCCTCAAGCAGATCGGCGGGCTCTACGACTCCATCACCGAGGACATGGCCACCGGCTTCGAGATCCACCAGCACCGCAACCCGGGCACGAACCGTTTCTGGCAGTCCGTCTACACCCCGGACGTACTCGCCGTCGGCGAGGGCCCCGCCTCCTGGACCGACTTCTTCACCCAGCAGATGCGCTGGTCGCGCGGCACCTACGAGACGCTCATCACGCAGTACTGGAAGGCGCCCCTCAGCATGCCGCCGGGCCGCCTGCTGTCCTACACGCTCATGCTCGTGTACTACCCGATGACGGCCGTCAACTGGCTGCTCGGGATCTTCAGCTGCTTCCTCTTCCTCTGGTTCGGCGCCTCCGGCACCGAGGTCGCCGTGTCGGTCTGGATGATGCTCTACAGCGACGCCGCCGCCTGCCAGATCGGGCTCTACCTGTGGAACCGCCGGCACAACGTCTCACCGCACGAACCGGAGGGCTCGGGCGGCCTGGCCGGCATGGGGATGTCGGCCCTGTCCGCGCCGATCTACCTCAAGTCCCTCAGTGAGGCGGTCATGCGCCGCCCCAGCCGGTTCGTCGTCACGCCCAAGGGCGACGACGCCTCCCCCGACCAGCTGGCCACGTTCCGTATCCACCTCTTCTGGGCGGCCCTGCTGGCCACGTCCCTGGCCGCCTCGGTGGCCCTGGACCACACGCACGCGGCGATGCGCACCTGGGCCGTGCTCGGCATGGCCATCTCCCTGGCACCGGCCGCGGTGTGGGCCGCCACGGTCTGGAAGGACCACCGGGAGCACCGGCAGCTCGCCGACGCCGACGCCGACGCCGACGCGCAAGCGCCGGCACCGGAACAGGTACACGAGCAGGTGCCCCCGCACCCGCACCCACGCGTGCCGGAAGGCAACGAGCCCGCCCCCGCCCCGGCTCTCGCCACCGCGTCCCCCGCGGCCCCGGTCTCCGGCACCACGACAGGAGGCAGCTAGGCCATGGCCTACCAGCTCTCGCAGAAGACCAAGAAAACCGTCCTGGGTATCGGCGGCATCGCGGTCCTGGCGGGCCTCAACGCCCCGGCCGCGCTGGACTTCGTCTCGACGCAGTACCACGAGTACAAGATCGCCCAGCCCGAGTACATGGCGAAGTACGGCTCCTGGACCCAGCTCGACATCCCGGAGGAGTACCGCACCAACGCCATCCACGCGGCCCTGCTGCACACCGGCAAGGTGCTGATCGTCGCCGGGTCGGGCAACGAGCAGCGCAAGTTCGACGAGGGCGAGTTCGACACCGTCCTGTGGGACCCGGAGAAGAACACCTTCAAGAAGATCCCCACCCCGGAGGACTTCTTCTGCGCCGGCCACGCCCAGCTCCCCGACGGCCGCCTGCTGGTGGCCGGCGGCACCGCCCGCTACGAACGCCTCGGCGCCGAGGTGACCCGGGCCGGCGGCGGCATGCGCGTGAAGAACGAGAGTCCCGACAAGGCGGTGTTCCTGAAGAAGGGCACCCGCTTCCGCTCACCGGCCGGCTTCGAGTACGTCACCAAGTTCGACGTCACCGTTCCGAAGGCCAAGCGCAGCCAGAAGATCACGTACAACAGCCGCGGTGTCATGAAGCCCTGGAAGACCAAGGTCACCGCCAGCGAGGCCCGCGTCTGGGTGGAGGCCGTGGACAAGGGCCCCCTGTCGGCCACCCGGAAGCAGGCGCAGTACGACATCGTCGGCCTGACGGGCAAGGCCCGCGACAACGCGTACGGCCTGTCGGAGAAGCTCACCCTCGACAAGCAGGACTTCCAGGGCATCCGCGCCGCCTACGAATTCGACCCGAAGGCCGAGAAGTACATCCCCGTCGACCCGATGGACAAGGCCCGCTGGTACCCGACGCTCGTCGGCCTCGACGACGGCCGGGTCCTGGCGGTGTCCGGCCTGGACGACGTCGGCATGATCGACCCGGGCGACAACGAGATCTACGACCCGGAGACCAAGAAGTGGTCGCCGGGACCCAAGCGGTACTTCCCGACGTATCCCGCCCTGTTCCTGACCAAGGGAGGCAAGCTGTTCTACCCGGCCTCCAACGCCGGTTACGGGCCCGCCGACCGGGGCCGTGTGCCGGGCCTGTGGGACCTGGAGAAGAACACGTTCCGCACGGTGCCGGGGCTGACGGACCTCGACCAGACCGAGACCTCGGCCTCCGTGCTGCTGCCCCCGGCGCAGGACCAGAAGGTGATGATCCTGGGCGGAGGCGGCGTCGGCGAGTCGAGCAAGGCGACCCCGCGTACCGCCGTCGTGGACCTGAACAAGGACAACCCGGTTTTCCGGGAAGGTCCCGACCTGCCGCAGGGCACGCGCTACCTGAACAGCGTGATCATGCCGGACGACACGGTGTTCACGTCCAACGGCTCCAGGGACTACCGCGGCCGCAGCGCCAGCAACATCCTCAAGGCGCAGTTCTACGACCCGAAGAGCAACACCTTCCGGGAGGCCGCCGCGCCGAGGGTGGGCCGCAACTACCACTCCGAGGCGCTGCTGCTGCCCGACGGCAGGATCGCCACCTTCGGCTCCGACCCGCTCTTCGACAACCAGCAGAACACCAAGCTGGGCCACTTCGAGCAGCGCATGGAGGTCTTCACCCCGCCCACGCTGCACAAGAACCCCCGGAACCGCCCCGTACTGAAGGGCGGGCCGACGAAGCTGGACAAGGACCACAGCATCACGTTCCGTACGGACCACCCGGAACGCGTGGCCGCGGCGCGGCTGATGCGGCCCAGCGCGGTCACGCACACGACCGATGTCGAGCAGCGCTCCATCGAGCTGGACATCACCCGGAAGGGCGGCGCGGTGACGTTCGAGGTGCCCCGCGACCCGGCCCTGGTCCCGCCCGGCTGGTACATGCTGTTCGTGACGGACGGACAGGGCACGCCCTCGCGGGCCAAGTGGATCCGCGTGGAGTGAGCGGGGGGCCGGATCAGTCCTCCGCGTTGCGCGCCAGCTCCAGGGCGTACTCCGGCCACCAGCGTCCGGCATCCGGGCCGCCCTCGCAGTCTCCGTCCGACTCGCCGGGCCGCTTGATCCACAGGTAGGCGTCCAAGGCCTGTTCGCCGGTGTGGGTCGTCGGCGGGGTGCCGAGCGCCCGGCCCGGCGGGTTGCACCAGACGCCGGGCAGGGGGCCGTTGCCGTTGCGGCTGGTGTCGACGACGAAGTGCTTGCCGTCGAGGGCCTCGGAGAGCTGGACGCCGAACTCCGTGGTCACCTCGTTCGTCTGGAAGTTGGAGACGTTGAGCGCGAAACCGTCGGCCTCCTCGATCCCGGCCCGCTGCAGCGGCTCCACCAGCTTGTCCGGCTCCCGGATCCAGTCCGCGTTGCCCGCGTCCAGGTACACCTTGGTGTTCGGCTGCTGTTTCAGCCGGGTGATCGCCTCGCTGAGCAGCTGTTCGCGCTCGGCGTGGTACTCGCCGGGCGTGCAGCCGTCCACGACATGCGCGACCGCGTCGGGTTCCAGGACGACCAGGGCCTCCGCCTCGCCGAGGGCGTCGGCGAACTGCCCGATCCAGTCCCGGTAGGTGTCCGCGTCCTCGGCCCCGCCCGCCGAGTGCTGGCCGCAGTCCCGGTGCGGGATGTTGTACGCGACGAGGACCGCCGTCTTCCCCTCCTCGCTCGCGGCCGAGGCCGCCGCTCTCACCATCGGTGCCGGATCGAGTTCGCCGGCCGGCCACAGCGCGACGGGCCGGTCGGCGATCCGCCGGATCAGCTCGGCGTCCTCCTCCCGTTCCTGCTGCTCCCAGAGCTGCGCCTGCCGGGCCGCGGGGCTCTCCGGGTCGACCCAGAAGGGGGAGCCGGCCGCGTAGCCGGCCTTCGTGGTGTCGTCGCCGGTGTCGGACGCCGTGTCGGCGCGGCCGTGAGCGGACGAACAGCCCCCAGCGAGACCGAGCACCGCGAGTGCCGCGAGGGCGTGGATCAGCCGTCTCATGCCGCTCCCTGTGAGGAAGGTGACGTTCAGTGATGAAGCCGTTGTCAATAGTTACATACTCGTATGAATCGCTATGTAAAGGACATGGCCTCGCCCTGCCCCCGGATGGCGGAGCCGGAGGTGGCGGACCGAAGGGCGAGACGGGGCTGACCACCATGTGACCGGCCGGTAAGGTCGGGTTCGTGCCGAAGCCGCTCAGTCTCTCCTTCGATCCGATCGCGCGCGCCGACGAACGCTGGAAGCAGCGCTGGGGAAACGTGCCGTCCATGGCCGCGATCACCTCGATCATGCGCGCCCAGCAGATCCTCCTCGCCGAGGTCGACTCGGTGGTCAAGCCGTACGGGCTGACGTTCGCACGCTACGAGGCGCTGGTGCTGCTCACCTTCTCCAAGTCCGGCGAGCTGCCGATGTCCAAGATCGGCGAGCGGCTCATGGTGCATCCCACGTCCGTGACGAACACCGTGGACCGGCTGGTGAAGTCGGGTCTCGTCGACAAGCGCCCCAACCCCAACGACGGGCGCGGCACCCTCGCCAGCATCACCGAGAAGGGTCGCGAGGTGGTCGAGGCGGCCACCCGTGACCTGATGGCGATGGACTTCGGACTCGGGGCGTACGACGCCGAGGAGTGCGGGGAGATCTTCGCGATGCTGCGGCCGCTGCGGATCGCGGCGGGGGACTTCGACGAGCAGTGACCCGGGGCAAGATCCCCCGGAACGGGTCGTTACGCTCGACGGCATGAAAAAGAGCGTGCTGACCCGCTACCGCGTGATGGCCTATGTCACCGGCGTGCTGCTGGTCCTGCTGACCCTTGGCATGATCGGCAAGTATGTGCTCGACCTGAACGGCGCGGCCGACTTCACGCGCGTCGTCAGCATCGCGCACGGCTGGCTGTACGTCCTGTACCTGGTCTTCGCCTTCGACCTGGGCTCCAAGGCGAAGTGGCCGGTCGGCAAGCAGGTGTGGGTGCTGCTCGCCGGGACCGTCCCGACGGCCGCGTTCTTCGTGGAGCGCAAGATCAGCCACGAGCTCGAGGCCCGGATCGCGGAGGACTCGCCGGCGCCGGTCAAGGCGTAACAACACCGCCGTACGGACGAACGTGCGGCGGTTGACCATCGACATTTACTAGGACGTCCTAGTAAATTCGAAGGTATGGACGCTGACGCCATCGAGGAGGGCCCTGTCTCTTATACACATCTCT
>KL569124.1:18452-20187 GCA_000715635.1 Streptomyces violaceus
GAGGAGGGCCGCGCCGCTGGCAGGCCCGGTACGACGCCGCACGCAAGCGCGAGGCCGACTTCACCACGCTCTCCGGCGACCCCGTGGAGCCGGTCTACGGGCCGCGGCCCGGAGACACCTACGAGGGGTTCGACCGGATCGGCTGGCCGGGGGAGTACCCCTACACCCGCGGCCTGTACGCGACCGGCTACCGAGGGCGTACGTGGACCATCCGGCAGTTCGCCGGGTTCGGCAACGCCGAGCAGACCAACGAGCGCTACAAGATGATCCTCCGCAACGGCGGGGGTGGGCTCTCGGTCGCCTTCGACATGCCGACGCTCATGGGCCGCGACTCCGACGACCCGCGCTCTCTGGGCGAGGTCGGGCACTGTGGTGTCGCCATCGACTCGGCCGCCGACATGGAGGTCCTGTTCCGGGACATCCCGCTGGGCGACGTGACGACGTCCATGACCATCAGCGGGCCGGCCGTGCCGGTCTTCTGCATGTACCTGGTGGCGGCGGAGCGGCAGGGCGTCGACCCGGCCGTCCTGAACGGCACGCTCCAGACCGACATCTTCAAGGAGTACATCGCCCAGAAGGAGTGGCTCTTCCAGCCCGAGCCGCACCTGAGGCTCATCGGCGACCTGATGGAGCACTGCGCGGCCGGCATCCCCGCGTACAAGCCGCTGTCCGTCTCCGGGTACCACATCCGCGAGGCCGGCGCGACGGCCGCGCAGGAGCTGGCGTACACGCTGGCGGACGGCTTCGGGTACGTGGAACTGGGGCTCTCGCGCGGCCTGGACGTCGACGTCTTCGCCCCCGGGCTCTCCTTCTTCTTCGACGCGCACGTCGACTTCTTCGAGGAGATCGCCAAGTTCCGTGCGGCGCGCCGGATCTGGGCGCGGTGGATGCGGGACGTGTACGGGGCGAAGAGCGAGAAGGCGCAGTGGCTGCGCTTCCACACCCAGACGGCCGGGGTCTCCCTCACCGCGCAGCAGCCGTACAACAACGTCGTACGGACGGCCGTGGAGGCGCTGGCGGCCGTGCTCGGCGGGACCAACTCGCTGCACACCAACGCCCTCGACGAGACGCTCGCGCTGCCCAGCGAGCAGGCTGCGGAGATCGCGCTGCGGACGCAGCAGGTGCTGATGGAGGAGACCGGGGTCGCCAACGTGGCCGATCCGCTGGGCGGTTCCTGGTACGTCGAGCAGCTCACCGACCGGATCGAGGCGGACGCGGAGAAGATCTTCGAGCAGATAAGGGAGCGGGGGCTGCGGGCCCACCCCGACGGGCAGCACCCGATCGGGCCGATCACCTCCGGGATCCTGCGCGGGATCGAGGACGGGTGGTTCACCGGGGAGATCGCCGAGTCGGCGTTCCAGTACCAGCGGGCGTTGGAGAAGGGCGACAAGCGGGTCGTCGGTGTCAACGCCCACCACGGGTCCGTGACCGGGGACCTGGAGATTCTGCGGGTCAGCCATGAGGTGGAGCGGGAGCAGGTGCGGGTGCTCGGCGGGCGGAAGGCCGGGCGCGACGACGCGCGGGTGCGAGCCGCGCTCGACGCGATGCTTGTCGCTGCGCGCGGTGGCGCCAACATGATCGAGCCGATGCTGGAGGCTGTGCGGGCCGAAGCGACGCTGGGGGAGATCTGTGGGGTGCTGCGGGACGAGTGGGGGGTGTACACGGAGCCTGCCGGGTTTTGAGTGCTCGGCGTGGGTGCTGGGGGCGGGTGGGTGTGCAGCCCGGCGGAGCGGGG
>KL569124.1:20452-26493 GCA_000715635.1 Streptomyces violaceus
GGCCCTTAAGGCACTGGGGGAGGCACGATTGCCCGCAGCTAGGCGGGACCGGGGCCCGCAGCCGGGTCGCTAGGTCAGTCCCTGGAGCAGCACTCTCGTGAAGCTGCGGACCCATTCCTCGTCCGCCGGTTCCGCGCTGACCAGGGTGCGGTGGACCACCGCTCCCGCGACCATGTCGAAGATCAGGTCTGCCGTGCGAGCCGCTGCCTCCGCGTCCGGCTCGGGGGGCAGCTCGCCTCTCGCCTGGGCCCGGGAGCGGCCCGCCAGGACCAGGCGTTTCTGGCGCTCGACCACCGACGCGCGAATGCGTTCGCGCAGGGCGTCGTCGCGGGTGGCCTCCGAGACCACCGCCATCAGGCCGCTCTTCGCCTCCGGGCGGGCCAGGATCGTGGCGAACTGGAGGACGACGCCCTCGATGTCCGCGGCCAGCGAGCCGCTGTCCGGCAGCTCCAGCTCGTCGAAGAGCTCCGCCACCGCGTCGACGACCAGCTCGTTCTTGCCCGCCCAGCGGCGATAAAGGGTCGTCTTCGCAACCCCGGCGCGAGTTGCGACGTCTCCCAGGGTGAGTTTGGACCAGCCCAGTTCCACCAGTGCCGCCCGCGTGGCGGCCAGGATCGCGGCGTCCGCCGCGGCGCTGCGCGGGCGCCCCGTGCGGCTGGCTGGGCTGCGGCTCTGCATGCCATGACCATAACCGGCGGTTCCTGTGTGGCCGTGAGGGAGATCACCGGGGGGTGGTGGTCCGGCGGTCCGGCGTGGCGTTACGCTACGTCTCGTAGCGAAAGCCCGTGAAGGACGTACACGGGCTTCGGTGACATGGCGTGGGGTGGGGACCCGGCGCCGAACGGGACCCGACCAGCCCGGCTTTCACACCGTTTTTCACACGCGCGCGCAGTACGGGGGAGGATAGACGCATGCAGCCACGGAACATGTCCATGAGCGGAGTCGTCGACCTCGCCGCGGTGAAGGCGGCCCAGGAGGCCAAGGCGAAGGCGGAGCAGGCACGTGCCCAAGCCGCCCGGGACGGCGGTGCGGGGGGAATCTCCCCGGCCGATCTCGTCATCGACGTCGATGAGGCGGGGTTCGAGAACGACGTCCTGCAGCGGTCCGCCGAAGTACCCGTCGTCATCGACTTCTGGGCCGAGTGGTGTCAGCCCTGCAAGCAGCTGAGCCCGGTCCTGGAGCGGCTGGCCGTCGAGTACAACGGCCGTTTCCTGCTCGCCAAGATCGACGTCGACGCCAACCAGATGCTGATGCAGCAGTTCGGCATCCAGGGGATCCCGGCGGTGTTCGCGGTCGTCGCGGGGCAGGCGCTGCCGCTCTTCCAGGGGGCCGCGGGTGAGGAGCAGATCCGGGGAACCCTGGACCAGCTCGTGCAGGTCGCCGAGCAGCGCTTCGGCCTGACCGGCCTCACCGTCGACCCCGACGCCGAGGCGGGCGGCGCCCAGGCGGCTCCCGAGCGTCCGGCCGGTCCGTACGACGCGCTCCTCGAGGCCGCCGTACAGGCGCTGGACTCGGGTGATCTGAGCGGTGCCATCCAGGCGTACAAGAACGTACTGAACGAGGACCCGGGCAACGAGGAGGCCAAACTGGGTCTCGCCCAGGCCGAGTTGCTCCAGCGGGTGCAGGGTGTCGACCCGCAGCAGGTGCGCAAGGACGCGGCCGACAAGCCGGCCGATGTGCAGGCGCAGATCGCCGCCGCCGACCTGGATCTGGTGGGCGGCCATGTCGAGGACGCCTTCGGCCGGCTCATCGAGACCGTGTCGCGCACGGTGGGTGACGACCGGGACACCCTGAGGATGCGGCTGCTGGAGCTGTTCGAGGTGGTCGGGCCCGAGGATCCGCGGGTGATCGCGGCACGCAGGGCCCTGGCGCGCGCCCTGTTCTGACCAGTCGTTAAACACGCGGGCTTGTGGTGCCCACGTGAAAGATTTGCCCACGGAACGTCACTGCGGCCGCGCTTTACCAAAACTTGGTAATCGCGGCCGCTGTTACTGCGAGTAAGTCGCGGGCGTTGATCTGTCGGTTTCTGTCCATCGATCAACAGCTTTGTACCGCCGGTGAGGACCACCCTGTGTCGTCGGCCGAGACCGATGGGTCGTTGTTCGGTTATACGGCCGTTACTAGCCAGTAACGAACCCCCTTGTGCGGGCGGCGAGAATGCACCACGATCGGCCACGCTCGGTCCATTCCCGTACCCCGGCAGCCGGTTGGGTCGCGGGACGTCCTGGGTCCCCACCGAGTAGAGCCGGCGGCAGTGGCGCCGGCTCTTGGACAGGGGGGTCTTCGCCCATCCGGCGAAGCCTGTCCAGCAGGGTTGTGCGTGATGCGTGTCAGGCGCGACCAGTGGTTGTCGCTCGGGGGTGATCGCCGGTGATTCGGGCGCGAGTTGCGCCGCCGAGTGCAGGCGCTCTCCTTCCCGAGGACGTAGCACTTCTCCCATCCCTGCCCGGCTGAGCCGCTATTCGGGGCGAGCCAGGACAGGAGATGTACGTCCGAGAAGGAGGAAATATGGAGTCCCAGGTGCGTGGCGGGACCAGATGGAAGCGGTTCGCTGTGGTGATGGTGCCCAGCGTCGCCGCTGCGGCATGTGTGGGTGTCGGTCTCGCACAGGGTGCGCTGGCCGCTTCGTTCAGCGTCTCCGGCCAGCAGTTCAAGGTGTCGGCCAGTCACCTGCACGGTGAGGGTTTCGCTCAGTACGGCGGAATCGACAGCGTCTACACCTCGACCGACGGTGAGAAGAAGACGCAGGTTCCCGTCGCGATCTCGTCGTTCGACGACGCGACGATCAGCAAGATGTGCCAGTCGGTCGCGACGCCGATCCCCCTCATAGGCAAGACGGTCTACCTCCGTCTTGAGGCGGGCAACGACGCCAAGAAGCCGGTCAAGGCCGAGAACCTCTACATCGACGTCGCCCAGCTCGACGCCGACGCGGAGTTCAAGGACATCGACATCGGCGTCGCGGTCAAGGACAAGACCCGTGGTCCTGCGGTCAAGGACACCAAGACCACGCTGCCGGGCGGCTTCGCTCAGCAGGCCAGGGAGGCCGACCTCTACGGCGTCAAGCAGACGGCGTGGGCGACCACGGCGGGCACGTTCAAGCTGAGCGGCCTGTCGATGAAGCTCGGCATGGACAAGGGCATGGAGTGCTACTGACAGCCTCCGTCCCACGGGTGTCCGGGGGCGGCTGACCCGTCCCCTTCGAGGGGCGGGGAGGCCGTCGCTTCCCCGCCCCTCGGGCCCGGCCCTGTGCTGGGCCACCACACAGACTTAGACTTTCCGGCTTCTCCACACGCCTAGGGCCGAGCCGGTACGTACCTTCATCGGACCGAGGGAGCTGTTTTCCATGAGTGCCGAGACTCCGGTCCAGAGCGCCGGGACTTTCGCCCGGTTGCGTCGGCGATTCCGTGACTGGCGGGGCACCCGGCCGTTCTGGGCAGGCCTGTTCACCATCCTCGGCGGGGTGCCGATCGCCTACTTCCCCTACGCCACCCTCAAGTTGGGCACCATGTCGCTCACCATGGCGACCACCGCGGGTGCCGGCTCCCTCATCATCGGGGTCCTGCTGATCACACTGGGCCTGACCATGTGGTTCCAGCATGCGACGCGGGTCTTCGCCGGTGTCGCGGCGATCATCCTCGCCCTGGTGTCGCTGGTGGTTTCCAACATCGGGGGCTTCCTCATCGGCTTCCTGCTGGCGATGCTCGGCGGCGCCCTTGCCGTCGCCTGGGTGCCGGGCAAGACGGAGGACACGGGGAAGGGGCCTCGGGCGGCCGGTCAGGGACCGACGGGAGAAGGAGCCGTGGAGCCCGCTCCCGAGAGCGCGGCCGGCGAGCCCGGTGAGACGCACCTTCCGTACGGCACCGGCGACGGCGGCCCGGCGGACGGCGTCAAGTCCGAGGCCCGCAACGGGGGGTATCGTGTCGGCTGACTACCGCGACGGTTCTCCCGCCGCCCAGGCGAAGGCGAGAACGGGGCCACGTCACGCGGCTCCCAAGAAGCCGCTCTTCACCCGGTTCCAGATGCCGGCCGGCAAGGCGATAGCCATGGCGGCGATGCCCACCGCGGTCCTCATGGGCATGGGATTCACCCCGACGCTCGCCCTCGCCGACGAGCAGCCGTCGACCTCCAACAGCCTGACGGCCGACGAGTACAAGGACTGCCTCGCGGCGATGGAGAAGGACAAGGACGGCGCCTCCCCGTCGCCCTCGGCGAGCGAGAGCGAGGCCGCGGGCGACGAGGACAAGGGCACGGCCGAGCCGACGCCCTCGGCCTCCGCCGGCTCGGACGCGGGTGCGGACAAGGGCGACTCGTCCTCTTCGTCGGATTCAGGTTCCGACGACAAGGGCGACAAGACCGAGCCCACCCCGACCCCTTCGGCATCCGAGGGCACGTCGGGCGAGGACGACGAGGCGACGCCCAGCCCGTCGCCGTCCGAGAGCGGCGGCAACGTCCTCGAGGACATCGGCGACGCGATCGGCGGCATCTTCAACGGCGGCAAGTCCACCGAGAGCCCGAGCCCGACGCCCTCCGCGTCCGCCTCGCCGTCCGGGGACACGAGCAAGGCCGAGGACACCGAGACGTCCTCGGACACGGGCGAGGACGACGCGTCCGACGCCGTCAAGAAGACGACCGACACGGTCGAGGACACCGTCAAGGACACGACGGACGCGGCGTCGAAGGCTGCCGGGGACACGACCAAGGCCGTCGAGAAGGCGGCCGAGGACGCGGCGGGGAAGGCCACCGCCTCCCCCAGCCCGTCCGAGAGCCCCTCCGTGGACCCCGAGGACTGCCCGGCCGCCACGGACGCCGAGGGCGGCGTGGACAACGAGCTCCTCGTGCCCGATGAGCCCTGGCGCCTGGAGGCCAGCTCCCTGAAGCTGCACGGCGCCGACTACCAGGGCATCGTGCAGGTGAAGACGGCGAGCGGTGCCACCAAGAAGGTCCTGAAGTTCGTCATCTCCAAGGGCACCGAGATCGGGGACCTGCACCAGCTCGTCACGGACAAGCAGTCCGGCAAGACTCACCACGTCCAGGCGGCCAAGGGGTCGACGTCCACGATCACCGACGGCAAGACGGTGATGTACACGGAGAAGATCTCGGGCAACCTGCTCGGGCTGGTCCCGCTCACGTTCGACCCCGAGCACCCGCCGCCCCTGAACCTCCCGGAGATCTACTTCACCAACGTGAAGGTCACCCAGGCCGGCCAGTTCGGCGGCACGCTGACCGTGCCGGGGTTGCATCAGTATGTGACCGACTGATCCGGTCTCCTCCCGGAGCCGCGAAGGACTGTGCCCCCGCTGGGCCTCGACCCGGCGGGGGCACAGTGCTGTGCGGGCTACTTCGGTGGCCTGAGGGCCTCCACGGCCGCCTGCCGGATCCTCTTGGTCATTGTCGGCGCTCTCGGCCGCGGGCCCGGCGGCCCTGCGCCCTTCTCCGCCTGCTGGGCTGTGTCGCGCGTGAGGCCACTGGCAAGACGAGGGGCGCCCCCTTGACCAGGAGGCGCCCCTCGGTGCCGTTCAGGGGCCTTCGCGGCCCTTTCCGGGTCAGGACTTGGATTCGCCCAGGTGATGGACGCGGACCATGTTGGTCGTGCCGGGGACGCCAGGGGGCGAGCCGGCGGTGATGACCACGATGTCGCCGTCGTTGAAGCGGTTCAGCTTGACCAGCTCCTGCTCCACCAGGTCGACCATCTCGTCGGTGCTGTTCACGAACGGCACCACGTACGGCTCCACACCCCAGCTCAGCGCCATCTGGTTGCGGGTGCCCTCGTCGGTGGTGAAGGCGATGATCGGCTGCTGCGCGCGGTAGCGGGACAGGCGGCGGGCGGTGTCGCCGGACTGGGTGAAGGCCACCAGGCCCCGGCCGCCGAGGAAGTCGGCGATCTCGCACGCGGCGCGGGCCACCGAACCGCCCTGCGTACGCGGCTTCTTGCCCGGGACCAGCGGCTGGAGGCCCTTGGACATCAGCTCCTGCTCGGCCGCGGTCACGATCTTCGACATCGTCTTGACGGTCTCGATCGGGTACGCGCCCACCGAGGACTT
>KL569124.1:26627-28345 GCA_000715635.1 Streptomyces violaceus
AGGTACGCGCCCACCGAGGACTCCGCCGACAGCATGACCGCGTCGGCGCCGTCCAGGATCGCGTTGGCCACGTCGGAGGCCTCGGCGCGGGTCGGACGGGAGTTGGTGATCATCGACTCCATCATCTGGGTCGCCACGATCACCGGCTTGGCGTTGCGCCGGCACAGCTCGATCAGGCGCTTCTGCACCATGGGGACCTTCTCGAGCGGGTACTCGACGGCGAGGTCACCGCGGGCGACCATCACGCCGTCGAACGCCATCACGACGTCCTCCATGTTCTGCACCGCCTGCGGCTTCTCCACCTTGGCGACGACCGGGACGCGGCGGCCCTCCTCGTCCATGATGCGGTGCACATCCTGGACGTCCTTGGCATCACGGACGAAGGACAGCGCGACCAGGTCGCAGCCCATGCGCAGCGCGAAGCGGAGGTCGTCGATGTCCTTCTCGCTCAGCGCCGGAACGTTGACGGCCGCGCCGGGCAGGTTGATGCCCTTGTGGTCGGAGATGACGCCGCCCTCGATGACGATCGTCTTCACCCGGGGGCCCTCGACCTCGGTGACCTTCAGCTCGACGTTGCCGTCGTTGATCAGGACCTGGTCGCCCTTGGTCACGTCGCCGGGCAGGCCCTTGTAGGTCGTCCCGCAGATCGTCTTGTCGCCCGGGACGTCCTCGGTGGTGATGGTGAACTCGTCACCGCGCACCAGCTCCACGGGACCCTCGGCGAAGGTCTCCAGGCGGATCTTGGGGCCCTGGAGGTCGGCGAGGACCCCGATGGCCCGGCCGGTCTCCTTGGCGGCGGCACGGACCCGGTCGTACCGGCCCTGGTGCTCGGTGTGCGAGCCGTGGCTGAAGTTGAAGCGGGCCACGTTCATGCCGGCCTCGATCAGCGCGACAAGCTGCTCGTGGGAGTCGACCGCGGGGCCGAGAGTACAGACGATTTTCGAACGGCGCATGGGGGCGATCCTATCGGTTTGTTTCGCGACGGAATATTCCGTCTGGCGGAAAATACAAAAGGGCGGGATGCCGCTCAGGTGTGATTCCCCGAACCAATTACCAGCGCGTAGGTCTGCGTCGCGATCTCCAATTCCTCGTCAGTAGGCACCACCGCCACCGCCACCCGGGCGCCCTCGGGCGAGATCAGCCGCGCCTCGTCACCGCGTACGGCGTTGCGCTCGCCGTCCACGGCCAGGCCCAGCTCCTCCAGGCCCGCCAGGGCGGCCTCCCGCACGGGAGCCGCGTTCTCGCCGACACCGGCGGTGAAGGCGACCGCGTCCACCCGTCCCAGTACGGCGTAATAGGCGCCGATGTACTTCTTCAGGCGGTGAATGTAGATGTCGAACGCCAGCTCCGCCTGCTCGTCGCCCTCGTCGACGCGACGGCGGATCTCCCGCATGTCGTTGTCACCGCACAGACCGATCAGACCGCTCTTCTTGTTGAGAAGAGTGTCGATCTCGTCGGCGGACATTCCACCAACACGCATCAAATGGAAGATGACGGCCGGGTCCATGTCTCCGGAGCGCGTACCCATCACGAGCCCCTCCAAAGGCGTAAGTCCCATGGAGGTGTCCACGCAACGACCGCCCCGCACGGCCGAGGCGGACGCCCCGTTGCCCAGGTGCAGCACGATCACGTTCGTCTCGGCGGGGTCCTTGCCCAGCAGCTCGGCGGTGGCCCGGGAGACGTAGGCGTGCGAGGTGCCGTGGAAGCCGTAGCGCCGG
>KL569124.1:28543-34151 GCA_000715635.1 Streptomyces violaceus
AAGCCGTAGCGCCGGACGCGGTGCTCGTCGGCCGTCTTCACGTCGATCGCGTAGCGGGCGGCCGACTCCGGCATCGTCGTGTGGAACGCGGTGTCGAAGACGGCGACCTGCGGCAGGTCGGGCCGCAGCGCTTGGGCGGTGCGGATCCCGGTGAGGTTGGCCGGGTTGTGCAGCGGGGCCACCGGGATGAGCCGCTCGATCTCGGCGAGCACGGCGTCGTCGACGACGGTCGGCTCGGTGAAGGACTTCCCGCCGTGCACCACCCGGTGCCCGATCGCGGCCAGTTCCGGCGAGTCCAGACCGAGGCCGTCCTTGGCGAGCTCCTCGGCGACGGCCTTCAGGGCGGCGTCGTGATCGGCGATCGCCCCGCCGCGCTCCCGGCTCTCGCCGCCCGCCGGGGTGTGCTTGAGCCGGGAGGACTGCTCACCGATACGTTCGACAAGACCCACCGCCAGCCGGCTGCTGTCGCCCATGTCGAGCAGCTGGTACTTCAGCGACGAGGAGCCGGAGTTCAGGACGAGGACACGGGACGGGCTCACTGGGCGGTTGCCTTCTCACTCGGGGACGGGGACGGGGACGGGGACTGGGCCTGGATCGCCGTGATGGCGACGGTGTTGACGATGTCCTGGACGAGAGCGCCCCGGGACAGGTCGTTGACCGGCTTGCGCAGACCCTGGAGCACCGGGCCGACGGCGATCGCGCCGGCCGAGCGCTGCACGGCCTTGTAGGTGTTGTTGCCGGTGTTCAGGTCGGGGAAGATCAGCACGCTGGCCTGTCCGGCGACCTCGGAGCCGGGCAGCTTGGTCGCCGCGACCGACGGCTCCACGGCGGCGTCGTACTGGATCGGGCCCTCGATCTTCAGGTCGGGCCGGCGGGTGCGCACGATCTCGGTCGCCTCGCGCACCTTGTCGACATCGGCACCGGAGCCGGACGTGCCCGTGGAGTACGACAGCATCGCGATGCGCGGCTCCACGCCGAACCGCTCCGCCGTGGTCGCCGACTGCATGGCGATGTCCGCGAGCTGCTCGGCGTTCGGGTCGGGGTTGACCGCGCAGTCGCCGTAGACGAGGACCTTGTCGGCCAGGCACATGAAGAACACGGACGAGACGATGTCGGCGTCCGGCCTGGTCTTGATGATCTCGAACGCCGGGCGGATGGTGGCGGCCGTGGAGTGCACCGAGCCCGAGACCATGCCGTCAGCGAGGCCCTCCTGGACCATCAGCGTGCCGAAGTAGTTCACGTCGGAGACCACGTCGTACGCCAGCTCCACGGTGACGCCCCGGTGGGCGCGCAGGGCGGCGTACTGCTCGGCGAAGGAGTCGCGCAGGTCGGAGGTGGCCGGGTCGATCAGCTGGGACTCGCCGAGGTCGATGCCCAGGTCGGCGGCCTTCTTGCGGATCCGGTCGACCGGGCCGAGCAGGGTCAGCTCGCACACGCCCCGGCGCAGCAGCACCTCGGCGGCGTGCAGCACACGCTCCTCGGTGCCCTCGGGCAGCACCACGCGGCGCAGGTCGGAGCGGGCCTGCTCCAGCAGCTTGTGCTCGAACATCATCGGCGTGACGCGGTCGCTGCTGGGCGCGGAGACCCGGCGCGTGAGCTCGCCGGTGTCGGTGAACCGCTCGAACAGGCCGAGTGCCCGTTCCGCCTTGCGCGGGGTGGCCGCGTTCAGCTTCCCCTCCAGGGAGAAGAGCTGCTCGGCGGTGGGGAAGCTGGTGCCGGCCACCGACAGCACCGGGGTGCCCGGCGCGAGGCGGTCGGCGAGGGTGAGGATGTCGGCGCCGGGCACCTCGTCCAGGGTGAGCAGCACGCCGGCTATCGGCGGGGTGCCGGCGCTGTGCGCGGCGAGCGCGCCGACGACCAGGTCGGCCCGGTCGCCCGGGGTGACGACGAGGCAGCCCGGGGTCAGGGCACCGAGGAAGTTCGGCAGCATCGCACCGCCGAAGACGAAGCCGAGCACGTCCCGGGCGAGCCCCGAGTCGTCGCCGAGCACCACCCTGCCGCCGAGCGCGTGGCTGATCTGCGAGACGGTCGGGGCGGACAGCGCGGGCTCGTCGGGCAGGACGTAACAGGGTGCGGGGAGCCGGGAGTCGAGCCGGCGGGCGATCTCGTCGCGGTCCTCGCGGGCGACCCGGTTGGTGACCATGGCCAGGACGTCGCAGCCCAGCGTGTCGTAGGCCCGGTAGGCGTTGCGCGTCTCGGCGAGCACCGACTCGACGGTCTGCTTGCGGCCGCCCACGACCGGGATCACGGACGCGCCGAACTCGTTGGCCAGCCGGGCGTTGAGCGACAGCTCGTCCGGGAGCTGGGTGCCGGCGAAGTCGGTGCCGAGGACCAGGACCACGTCGTACTCGCGGGCCACCCGGTGGAACCGTTCGACGAGCGTGGACACCAGCTCGTCCGTGCCGGCCTCGGCCTGGAGGGCGGACGCCTCGTGGTAGTCCATGCCGTAGACGGTCGCCGCGTCCTGGGCGAGCCGGTATCGGGCGCGCAGCAGCTCGAAGAGACGGTCGGGCCCGTCGTGGACGAGGGGGCGGAAGACGCCGACCCGGTCGACCTGCCGGGTGAGGAGCTCCATGACCCCCAGTTCGACGACCTGGCGGCCGTCGCCGCGGTCGATGCCGGTCACGTACACGCTGCGGGTCACGCGCGCTCTCCGTTTCGTCTCGGTGGCATGTCTCTGTGGGATGTCTCTGTGGGGTATCTCTTGGGGGTGTCTCTTCGCGATGTCTCTGCGGGATGTCTGCGGGACGTCGAAAAATCGCCCATCGAGATGAGCGGAACCGCCTTGACAGTACCTCCGCCGATGGATAAGGCGCCCGTCAGAGTCGGGTACCCCGCAGGGCCGGGGAGCGTGAAACAATCGACAGAAGCTCACCGGTGTCAACAGCGAGCAGGAGACACAGCACGATGCGTATCGGAGTTCTCACCGCAGGCGGCGACTGCCCCGGCCTGAACGCCGTGATCCGCTCGGTCGTGCACCGGGCGGTCGACAACTACGGCGACGAGGTCATCGGCTTCGAGGACGGTTACTCGGGCCTGCTGGACGGCCGCTACCGCGCCCTCGACCTGAACGCGGTCAGCGGCATCCTGGCCCGCGGCGGCACAATCCTGGGATCGTCCAGGCTGGAGCGCGACCGGCTCCGGGAGGCCTGCGAGAACGCCTCCGACATGATCCACGAGTTCGGCATCGACGCGCTGATCCCGATCGGCGGCGAGGGCACGCTGACGGCCGCGCGCATGCTGAGCGACGCGGGCCTGCCCGTCGTGGGCGTCCCGAAGACGATCGACAACGACATCTCCTCCACGGACCGCACCTTCGGCTTCGACACGGCGGTGGGGGTCGCCACCGAGGCGATGGACCGTCTGAAGACGACCGCCGAGTCCCACCAGCGGGTGATGGTGGTGGAGGTCATGGGTCGGCACGCCGGGTGGATCGCGCTGGAGTCCGGCATGGCGGCGGGTGCGCACGGCATCTGTCTGCCGGAGCGTCCGTTCGATCCGGCTGATCTCGTCAAGATGGTCGAGGAGCGCTTCGCCCGCGGCAAGAAGTTCGCGGTCGTCTGCGTCGCCGAGGGCGCCCACCCCGCCGACGGCACCATGGACTACGGCAAGGGCGCGATCGACAAGTTCGGCCACGAGCGCTTCCAGGGCATCGGCGCGGCACTCGCCCATGAGCTGGAGAGGCGCCTCGGCAAGGAGGCCAAGCCGGTCATTCTCGGCCACGTCCAGCGCGGCGGCTCACCGACCGCGTACGACCGGGTGCTCGCCACGCGGTTCGGCTGGCACGCGGTGGAGGCGGCGCATCAGGGCCGGTTCGGCCGGATGACCGCGCTGCGCGGGACGGACATCGTGATGGTGCCGCTCGCGGAGGCGGTGACCGAGCTGAAGACGGTGCCGAAGGACCGGATGGACGAGGCCGAGTCGGTGTTCTAGGCCGGGTTCTATCGGTTCCAGACCGGGTTCCATCGGTGTTCCAGACCGGGTTCTAGACGGGGCTTTCCTGGATTCTCGTCCAGAAGTGCTCGACGATCCGGTCGAGGAATTCGCGGGCGGCGCCGCCCGCGTCGCTTCCGCCGCCGCCCCAGCTCAGGGTGGCGGCCATGTGGCCCTGGTAGTCCTCGTGCAGCGCCCGCAGGGCGCCCTCCAGGAACGGCCGGTCCAGGGGTACGAGTTTGGCCACCGGGCGTACGTAGGCCTGCCAGCGGGTGCTGACCGCGCTCCGCAGCAGTTCGCCGAGCTTGGCGTTCCGGCCCGTGACGGTGACGAAGTCGGCGAGGCCCAGGCCGAGTACGTCGGCGAGGGCGCCGGACTGGCGGTCCGTTCCGCGCCAGGTGTCGGTCTCCTCCATGCGCAGATACGCGTGGACCTCGTGCCCCACGGCCCGGGCCACGTCCTCGGGAGCGAGGCAGCGGGCGATGCGGTGCTCGCGCAGGGTACGGGGCCTGCCGATGAGTTCGCCGGGCGAGCACCACAACACGCCGGCGAGAGCGGTGAGTTCGGAGTTGGACGGGGCCGAGGCCCCGCGCTCCCAGTCGACGACGTGGTCCGGGGTGATACGGGGGTGTCCGTACGAGACGCGCATGCCGTGGGCGACGTGCTCGGGCGTCATGCCGAGGGCCGCGCGCAGGCGGCGGGCGGCCGGGGCGTTGAAGGGCGGGGTCGTGGGGGCGGTCAGCGGAGGGGGAGTGGGAGCGGACTGGCTCGGGCGGGCTGAAGGTCGGCGCACGCGCCACAAGCTAGGGGGACGGAGCTGCGCTGACTACGGTCTGTTCGGCCAGGATCACGGATTGTAGGAAACTACGGCTACCGGCGGGTTCGGCCGGGGCTGAAGATCGGCTTGCCGGTCGGGGCGGGTTGGGGGTAGGGATGGCCCCGGACTCGATGATCATGGACCCGGAAAGGCAGTGACTCAGATGAATGGCAAGCTCAAAGGGCATATTCGCGAGCGACTTCTCGCGCCGAACTTCTGGCATCTCGCGACGGTGGGTGCGGACGGGGCGCCTCAGGTGTCGCCCATGTGGGCGGACATCGAAGACGAGTACGTCATGGTCAACACCTCGATCGGGCGGGTGAAGGAGGAGAATCTGCGGCGCAATCCGTACGTTTCGCTGTCTCACCACGACCCGGAGAACCCGTACGACCGGGCGGAGATCCGGGGGAAGGTCGTCCGGTTCGTCGAGGGCGAGGAGGCGGAGCGGGGCATGGACCGGCTGACGCGCAAGTACCTCGGGCAGGACCGGTATCCGTGGATGCTGCCCGGCGAGCGCCGGGTGATGCTGCTGATCGAGCCGACGCGGGTGCGGACGCTCGAAGGTGTGGAGCCGTTCCGGACGGGGGTTCTGCCGGACGGGGCGAGCGGGTGAGCGGGATGGGCGCCTGAGTCTCAAGTGTGTTCAGGAAGGTGCTGGTCACGGTCATGTGGCCGGCACTTTTCTGTGTCGAGGGCCGTGGGCGCGTCGACCTCAGCGCCAGTCCGGTACCCCCGAGACCGGTGGCAGCCGGGACTCGATCCTCGCTCGGATGTCGCTCATCACGGAGACGATGCGGGCCTCGTGCTCCGGGGTCAGCCGGGCCACCGGGACCGAGCAGCTGATGGCGTCGGCGGCCG
>KL569124.1:34366-36140 GCA_000715635.1 Streptomyces violaceus
GTGTTCCGTAGCGCAGGGCGAAGCCGAAGCCGGCGATGCCCGGCACCGTCTCCTCGCGGTCGATGGAGTAGCCGCGCTCGCGCACCCGGGGACGCCGATGTCCATCGGCGAGCAGATCCCGCTGCTGCTCTTCCTGCTGGTCGCCTCCAAGGGCGCCGCCGGTGTCAGCGGCGCCGGCCTCGCGACCCTGGCCGGTGGTCTGCAGTCGCACAAGCCCGCCCTGGTGGACGGCGTCGGCCTGATCGTCGGAATCGACCGCTTCATGAGCGAGGCCCGCGCCCTGACCAACTTCGCCGGCAACGCCGTGGCCACCGTGCTGATCGGTACCTGGACGAAGGAGATCGACAAGGAGCGGGTCAACGAGGTGCTCGCCGGCCAGCTGCCCTTCGATGAGAAGACGCTGCTGGACGACGGCCACGGCGGCTCGTCCGACGAGCACGCCGAGGTGCCCGAGCAGGGCGGCGAGAAGGAGCTGGCGAAGACCTGACGGTCGCGTCGCGCTCCGCGAGACTCCGGGCGGCTGGGTGTCCCCCCGTCGCTCAGCCGCCCGGTCTGTGAGACGCCGAGCGGACAGGTCCTCCTCCCCTAGGGACCTGCCCGCTCGGCGTCGCCGTTTCCGCCCGCGCCCGTCACCCGCGCGCCCAAATGCTTTGACCCGTCCGGACGCCGGGGCACAGGCTGGGAAACCTTGGCCGCAGCGCGCACGCACGGAGGCGGGGCATGGGGGATTCACAGCACGTCGAGATCATGAGCTCGGACGAGTACGAGACGCGGTACGGGGCCGGACGGGAGGCGTCCGCGCTGTCCATGGAGCAGATCGGTGAGCTGTTCCAGGAGTTCCTGATGGCGGTGGCCCGGCCGAAGCGGCGGGACGGTGACGGCAGCCGCGATCTCTCCGAGCGGCTCCGGGAGCACCTGGGCTCCACCCCGGGCGACCGGCCCGTGGTCAAGGCCGCCTATCCGCCGTACGACCTGCCCAATGTGCATCTCGCCCTGGAGCGCTGGTTCGAGGGGGCCGGACGGTCGTACGAGCTCGTCGGTATGCGGGGTGCCCAGCACCACGGGGAGCTGACCCTCGGCGACATCCTCGAAGCGGCCGACCGCTACGACCGGTTCACCGTCGGCGCCGTCGACTACGCCCAGCTGCCCGTCTCGCCCGACGCGGAACTCGCCTGCGTCTCCTGCGGGTTCTATCTCGGGGCGGAGGGCGACGAGCGGTTCGCCGTCCTGCTGCGCGGCCCGCAGGACGAGTACGGTCGCGACAAGGTGGAGATCGAGGTGCTGGCCGGGGAGAAGGAGTTCGCCGACCGGCTGCTCGCCGAGATCGACACCCTCGTGCGCGAACTCGACATCTTCCGGGGCCAGGTCCTCTCCTTCGAGGGCTCGGAGTTCGGCCACGGCCTCGGACCGTTCCGCTTCCACCGCAGGCCCGGACTGACCCGCGACGACATCGTGCTCCCCGACGGGCTGCTGGAGCGCGTGGAGCGACAGGTCGTGGGCGTGGCCCGGCGCCGTGCCCGCCTGCGCGCGGCCGGTCAGCACCTGCGGCGCGGACTGCTGCTGTACGGCCCGCCCGGCACCGGCAAGACCCACACCCTCCGGTATCTCCTCTCGCACCTCCCCGAGTTCACGGTCGTCGTGCTGTCCGGGACGAGCATCGACGCCATCGGGCCCGCCTGCGCCCTGGCCCGGATGCTCCAGCCGGCGCTGGTCGTCCTGGAGGACTGCGACCTCATCGCCGAGGCCCGCGACCACGGCTGTCTCTTATACACAT
>KL569124.1:36341-41641 GCA_000715635.1 Streptomyces violaceus
CCAGCCGCTGCTCTTCCAGATCCTGAACGAGATGGACGGCCTCGGCGACGACGCCGATGTCGCCTTCCTGCTCACCACCAACCGCGCCGACCTGCTGGAACCGGCCCTGGCCCAGCGCCCGGGGCGGGTCGACCTCGCCGTGGAGATCCCCCTGCCGGACGCCGACGGGCGCGCCCGGCTGCTCGGTCTGTACGGCTCCGGCCTCGGTCTGGGCAAGGAGATCACCGACGAGGTGGTGGCCCGCACGGAGGGCACGACGGCGTCCTTCACCAGGGAGCTCGTCCGCAGGTCCGTACTGATCGCCGCCGAGCGCGAGTCGCCCCGCACCGAGGCGGAGGACGTCCGCGCCGCCCTCGACGAACTCCTCTCCGACCACGACCGGCTGACCCGGCGCCTGCTCGGAGTGCCAGGAGCCGAGGACGCCGAGGACGCGGAGGGGTGGCAGGGGGACGACGCCTGACGTCCCCGAAGCGGCCTTCGCAGAAGAAGCCGCCCATGGCCGAGGTGCCCCGAACATCCGATCCCGCGGGCAGTTCGACCCTCACCTCGACGTCGAGGGCGCGAAGCTCTCCCGCACGGCCCCGGCCGGGCAGGTGGCGCCGCCACGCCGCGCACACGAACTGGTCGACTGGCGACCCGGGCCGACCGCGATCGGGCCCGGCTCGGCGGCCTCGTCCAGGCGGGCCTGTTCCTCCGCGCTGAGGAGCAGGCCCGCCGCGGCCGCCGAGTCCCTGGCCGTCTCCGGCCGGCTCGCCCCCGGGATCGGGATGACGGCCGGGGAGCGCGCCAGCAGCCAGGCCAGGCCGACCCGCTGGGGACTGACACCGCGCTCCGCCGCGACGGCGTGGAAGGCGGCGAAGCGGTCCGCTCCCTCCGTCCGTGACGGCCCGTCCAGGGAACTGCGGGCCAGCCCGCCCAGCGGACTCCACGGCAGGAACGCCAGCCCCAGTTCCGCGCACAGCCGCAGCTCCGGCTCGCTGCTCCGGACGGCGGGGGAGTACCGGTTCTGAACCGACACCAGCCGGTCGCCGAGGATCTCGCGCGCCCGGCGGATCTGGTCCGCGTCCGCGTTGGACACTCCGGCCAGCCGGATCGTGCCCGCGTCGAGCAGCTCACGCAGGGCACCGACCGACTCATCGAACGGCACCTCAGGGTCCGGCTTGTGGAGTTGGTAGAGGCCGATCGCCTCCACACCGAGGCGCTTGCGGGAGGCCTCGGCGGCGGCCTTGAGGTGGCGCGGGGAGCCGTTCACCGTCCAGTCGCCGCCGGCCGGGCGGCCACGGCCGCCCTTCGTCGCCACCAGCACGCCGGACGTGTCACCGTCGTAGGTGGCGAGTGCCCGGGCCAGCAGACGTTCGTTGTGGCCGGGTTCGGAGCCCGGCAGATGGTAGGAGTCGGCCGTGTCCAGGAGGGTCACGCCCGCGTCGAGCGCGGCGTGCACGGTGGCCAGGGCGCGCTTCTCGTCCGGCCGGCCCTCGAGGGACAGCGGCATCGCGCCGAGCCCGATCGCGCTCACCGGCAGCCCGCCCAGTGTCCTGTACCGCATGTCAGTCGCCCTTTCCGAGCGTCTCGGCGACGGCACGCGGCAACCACTGCCGGGCGTCGTCGAAGGTGTGGCCGAGCCGGGTGGCACGGGTGTTGTCCATGCCGTAGGAGCGGCGGAAGGAGAACGGCGAGACCTCGCCGACCTCCACGGGCCGGAACACGGTCCGGCCGCCCGGGACGTGCGCGGCCACCGCCTCGCACAACTCCTCGGTGCTCAGCGTCCCGTGGGAGGCGGCGTTCACCGGCCCGGTGAAGTCCTCGCCGGCCGCCCAGGCCAGGAAGCGGGCGATCTCCTCGACGTGGACGTACGTGGCGGGCCGGTTCACCACCGGCACGGTGATCGGCTCGCCGGTGCGGATCCGCTCGGCGTAGTGGGCCAGCCGGCCGGTGAAGTCGTCGTCCCCGCCCAGCACATGGGCCACCCGCACCGCCGTGTACGGGAACGCCGGGCCGTCGGCCGCGAGGACCGCCTCGGCCTGCCGCTTGCCCTCCCCGTAGTGCGCCTCCCGGAACGCCGGGTCGTCCCAGGGCAGTTCGAGGTCCACGGGCACGGTGGACGGGACGACGGCCTCCTCGCGCACGAGGGCGGGGGAGTCCTCGTACTCGTACACCTCGACCGTCGAGGTCATCACATAGCGGCCGGTACGGCCGGAGAAGACGCGGCGGGCGAATGCCGCCTGGCGCGGGGTGTAACAGACCTGGTCGACGACGACATCGAAGACGCGCGAGCCGAGCGCGTCGGTCAGCGACCGCTCGTCGTCCCGGTCGGCCACCAGATGCTCCACCCCGGCCGGCGGCGGGGAGGACCCCCGGTTCAGCACGGTGACGCGGTGCCCTTCGTCCCGCAGCCGTGCGATCAGGCGCTTGCCGACATAGCGGTTTCCACCGATGACCAGTACGTTCCGGACCTTTTCCATGGCCATAATTCTCCTGGCGCACATCCGCGTACTGAAGGGGGAACCATGGGAGTTCAGGCCGCCACGCCGAAAGAACCACGGCATCTGCGCAGCGCCACCGACGAAACCTCGGTGGCCTTCGACGCGCTGGACCGGCAGATCCTCCACCTGCTCCAGACCGACGGCCGGATCAAGCTCAGCGAGCTGGGCCGCCGGGTCCGGCTCAGCCCGGCGGCGGTCACCGAGCGGGTGCGGCGGCTGGAGGCGGCGGGCGTGATCAGCGGCTACGGGGCCCAGGTCGTCCCGGCCCGGCTCGGCTACGGCATCCAGGCGTTCATCCGGGTCAACCCGCACGGCGGCTACAACCTGAAGCACCCCAGGACCCTGGAGCTGATCGAGCGGCCCGAGATCACCGAGGTGCACCACGTGGTCGGCGAGGACTGCTGGATCCTCAAGGTCGCCGTCCGGGACACCGTCCATCTGGAGGAGGTCCTGGAGGGTGTCTCCGCGCTGGGGCGCACGACGACGTCGATCGTGCTGACCTCCCCGGTGGAGCAAAAACCGCTGTTGCCTTGACGCGGGCGTCAAGGCATACGTTCGTACGCATGCGAATCGGCGAGCTGGCCGCACGAGCCGGGACCACGACGCGGACGCTGCGGTACTACGAGTCGCGGGGGCTGCTGCCCGCGCGGCGCACCGGCAACGGATACCGGACCTACGACGAGAGCGATCTGCGGCTGCTCCGGCAGATCCGGACGCTCCAGGACTTCGGGTTCGACTTGGAGGAGACGCGGCCCTTCGTGGAGTGTCTGCGGGCCGGTCACCCCGAGGGCGACTCGTGCCCGGCGTCGCTCGCGGTCTACCGGCGCAAGCTGGGCGAACTGGATTCCCTGATCGGTGAGCTGACCACCGTCCGGGACACGGTCGCCCGGCAACTGGCGCGGGCCGAGCTGGCAGCCGAGGCGGAGGCTCCGGGGGGTCCGGAGCCGCAGTGCGAGCTGGGAGGGGACACCTGGTGACCGATGTGACCGGCATGACAGATGTGACAGACGTGACGGACGCGGACTTCGAGGCGGAGGTGATCGGCGCCGAGCTGCCGGTGCTGGTGGAGTTCACTGCCGACTGGTGTCCGCCGTGCCGGCAGATGGCCCCGGTGCTGAAGGCCCTCGCCTCCGAGGAGGGCGACCGGCTGAAGGTGGTGCAGCTGGACGTGGACTCCAACCCGGAGACGACCCACGCCTACAAGGTGCTGTCGATGCCGACCTTCATGGTGTTCCGCGACGGTGAGCCCGTGAAGTCGATGGTGGGCGCGCGGGCCAAGCGGCGGCTGCTGGAGGAGCTGGCCGACGTGCTCTAGACGACCCGCCCGGACAACAGGAAATCCCCCGAGCAATTGCGCTCGGGGGATTTCCTTGCGTATATTTGTTTGTTCGCGACTTCAACTCAAGAGAAGTCACGCGAAGTTCAGTGAGCACAGTATATCCGGGCGGGAGTGGAATTGTCAAACACCGAATTTCCGGACGATGAATTGCGGCAGGAGCAGGAATTCATCGACGGGTTGTACGCGCGCGTGGACGCGCTGCGCGGCGACACCGAGACCTCCGTCACGGACGCCCTCGCGCAGGGCAACACGCCCATGCAGGCCAGACTCGAGCGGGACATCCTCGTCGCCGAACGCTCCGGGCTGCTCGCCGCGCTGAACGCGGTGGACGGCTCCCTGTGCTTCGGCCGGATCGACCTCACCTCGGGCGTCACCCACCACATCGGCCGGATCGGGCTGCGCACCGACGACGCCGAGCGCACCCCCGTCCTGATCGACTGGCGCGCCGACGTCGCCCGCCCCTTCTACCTGGCCACCGGCCACACCCCGATGGGCCTGCGGCGCCGGCGGCACATCGCCACCGACGGCCGGCAGGTCACCCACCTGCACGACGAGATCCTCGACCTCGGCGACGAGACCCGCACCGGCCACGAGGACCCGACGGGCGACGCCGTGCTGCTCGCCGCGCTCGACTCGGCCCGCACCGGCCGGATGAGCGACATCGTGCAGACCATCCAGGCCGACCAGGACCGCATCATCCGCGCCCCGCACCGCGGCGTCATGGTGGTGGAGGGCGGTCCGGGCACCGGCAAGACGGCCGTCGCCCTGCACCGCGCCGCCTATCTGCTGTACGAGCACCGCGAGCTGCTCGCCAAGCGGGCGGTACTGATCGTCGGACCCAACCCGGCGTTCCTCGGCTACATCGGTGAGGTGCTGCCCTCCCTCGGCGAGACGGGCGTGCTCCTCGCGACGGTGGGCGAGCTGTTCCCCGGGGTGAAGGCGACCGCGACCGACACGCCCGAGGCCGCCGCCGTGAAGGGCCGGGCCGACATGGCCGATGTCCTCGCCGAGGTCGTGATCAGCCGGCAGGCGCTGCCCGACCCGGTGATCGCCATCGAGCACGACCGCGAGATCCTCATGCTCGACGACGGTCTGGTGAACGTCGCCCGCGAGCGCACCCGCGCGGCGAAGCTGCCGCACAACGCGGCCCGCGAGCACTTCGAGGGCCACATCCTCAACGCGCTCACCGACCTGTACGCCGAGCGGATCGGCACCGACCCCTTCGACGGCTCCAGCATGCTCGACCCCAGCGACATCACGCAGATCCGCGACGACATCGCCGAGAACCCCGAAGTCTGGTCCGCCATCGACCAGCTGTGGCCGGTGCTCACCCCGCAGCGGCTCGTCGCCGACTTCCTCGCCGCGCCCGAGGAGTTCCTGTCCGCCGAGGACGCCGAGGCCGTACGCCGTCCGGTGACCCGGCGCTGGACGGTCGCGGACGTGCCGCTGCTCGACGAGGCCGCCGAACTCCTCGGCGA
>KL569124.1:41816-42318 GCA_000715635.1 Streptomyces violaceus
TCTGCCTTGCCAGCCCGCTCAGAGATGTGTATAAGAGACAGGGAGCGCGCCGCGCGCGAGCGGGAGGAGCAGATCGCCTATGCGCAGGGCGTGCTGGAGGTGTCGTACGCCTCCCGGACCTACGAGTTCGAGGACAAGGAGGACAGCGACCCCGACGGCAGCGAGGTGCTGTCCGCCCACGACGTCATCGACGCCGAGCGGTTCGCCGAGCGGCACGAGGAGGACGACCACCGCAGCGCCGCCGAGCGCGCGGCGGCCGACCGCACCTGGGCGTTCGGGCACATCATCGTCGACGAGGCGCAGGAGCTGTCGCCGATGGCGTGGCGGCTGCTGATGCGGCGCAGCCCGACCCGCTCGATGACCCTGGTCGGCGACCCCGCGCAGACGGCTGAGGCGGCCGGTGTCGGCTCCTGGGCGGGCATCCTCGACCCGTACGTCGAGGACCGCTGGGAGCACACCCGCCTGGGCGTCAACTACCGCACCCCGGCCGAGATCATGGACG
>KL569124.1:42500-43019 GCA_000715635.1 Streptomyces violaceus
GAGATCATGGACGCGGCGGCGGCCGTGGTCCGCGCCGAGCACCCGGAGTTCGAGCCGCCGAGCTCGGTCCGCTCCACGGGTGTACGGCCGTGGGCGCGGGCCACCGACGACCTCCCGGGCGCGGTCGCCAAGGCGGTCGAGGAACTCACTCCGGCCGAGGGGCGGCTCGCGGTGATCGCGCCGCGCGACCTCCACCGAGGCCTCGCGGCACGGCTGGACGGCGTGACGGCGGGCGCCGAACCGGACCTCACACAGACGGTCGTCCTCCTCGACCCGCGCCAGGCCAAGGGCCTGGAGTTCGACTCCGTCCTGGTGGTCGAGCCCGGCCGGTACGGCACCAGCGACCTGTACGTGGCCCTGACCCGGGCCACCCAGCGGCTCGGCGTGCTGCACACCGGCGAGCTGCCGCAGGCCCTGTCGGAATCCTTCGTGTAGGAGCGGTAACAGTTCGTGGCGTAGTCACTGCCTGTGCACGGCCGTGCGATAGGCGTTGCCGCTGTCTCTTATACACATCTCTGA
>KL569124.1:43170-44782 GCA_000715635.1 Streptomyces violaceus
CCGTATGGAAGCCCAGCCCTACGCGGCCGCGCCGGCTGCCCGGGCCCGTGGCGCCGGTCGGGCTGATGGGCGTGCCCGTTTGGCTGGTGCTCGACTACCGCGAGGTGCTCGACGTCCTGCGGGGCGAGGGCCAGTGGCGGCGCGACATCCGCTACTGGCGGGCCCGTGCCCAGGGGGAACTGCCGCCCGGCAGACCCTGCACTCGGCGCTGCGGCCCTTCCAGGAGGCGCGTGGCCCGCAGGGCTGGGAGCTGCGGGCGGCCGTCTCCCGGTACGCGGACGACCTCGTCGCGCTGCTGGCCGCCGAGTCCGGCTCGGCCGGCTTCGCCGACCTGGGTGCTGGCGATCGGCAGCACCACCCTCGTCGACCCGGGCCTCAGCGCCCGCTCTCATCTGGGGTGGGGGGGCCGGTCAGCATCAGTGCCCCGCGGCCGCGCGTGAACTCGCCGGGCTGCTCGTGACCCACGCGGTCGGCCGGATCCTCGACCACTTCGCGACCGTGGAACTCGCCCTCCCGCCCGACCAGTTGCCCTGGCGGACGGGCCCGGTGGTCCGGGGCCTGCGGCTGCTGCTGATGTTCCGGACTCAGGCCTGAACGGGCCTACCGCAACAGCGACTCGGGATCCCGCAGGGCGTGCCACAGCCCGGCCGCGAGTGGGACGACGGTCAGGGCGAAGAAGACCCAGAACACGAACTCGGTGCCGGACGCGAGGTCGTAGGTGGTGCCGTCCTCCCATTCACAGTAGGCCCGCGGCGGAAAAGGCGTGGAGACTCCCCAGGCCTTCCCGCCCCCGAGGAAGCCCTCCCGCATCGGCTCTGCGGGGCAGGGGGCCGTCTCCGGGAACAGGGTGGGGTCGTCCGCCGTCATGATCACTACCCAGGTGACGGCACCGCACGGCACCGCCCAGAACACCGCGGTCCGCACCCACAACGGCAGCAGCGGATGTGCCAGCAGCCCGCGCAGCGCGACCAAGACCACCACGAGCCCGACGAAGACGGGAAGCAGCGTCATGAGGCCGCCGCGGCCTTCCGGGCGCGGAGTTCGGTCGCGTAGCCCGCGCCGATGGCGAGCCCGGCGGCGGACAGGGCGAAGGACACGCTCGCCCAGTTCATCCACACGTAGGAGGAGTCGGCGGCGTAAACGGTGTCGTCCTCGCGGACGCAGTCGAAGCGCAGGGGCAGGTACGAGGACCGGTGGTGGGACAGGCCCTCGATCGTGTGCGGGGCGAAGCCGTCGAGGCAGGCCCGGGCCGGGACCGAGGACGCGCCTTGGCCGAACTCCCACTCCGATTGCAGCACGGCGAAGAACCCCAGGGAGTAGACGGACGCGGCCGCCCAGGCGGCCGTCGTCGCCGCACGGCGCAGCAGCAGCGGCAACCAGGGTTCGGGACGGCCCGGGAAGGCCATGGCCACCACTCCCGCGGCCGCGATCAGCGCGCCGAAGGCACAGACGGCGGAGATGCCGAGACCGATCAGCACGCCGTCACCCCCTCCCGCGCGGGCGGACCCCCACGGCCCGGTGGGGTGGCACGGCGCATGCCGCCACCTCACCAGGGCATGACGGGATGGGCTGTGGCGGAAGCCACACCTCCTGTCTCTTATACACACCTCTG
>KL569124.1:45003-45491 GCA_000715635.1 Streptomyces violaceus
AGATGTGTATAAGAGACAGACCGTCGACAGCGGCGGCAGGGTCAGGCGGATGCTGGCCGGGCGGCCGTGCCAGGGCTGGGCCTCGGGCTTGACCGGGTCGGGGTTGGTGACGTCACTGCCGCCGTAGCGGGCGGCGTCGGTGTTGACGGCCTCGTGCCAGGCGGGGACGTCCTCGGGCACGCCCAGACGGTAATCCTGGCGGATGACCGGCGCGAAGTTCGACACCGCCAGGATCGGGGTGCCCTCCGGATCCAGCCTGAGGAACGCGAGGACGTTGTCGTCGGCGGCGTCCCCGACGATCCACTCGAAACCGGCCGGGTCGGTGTCGAGGCGCCACAGCGCCGGGGTGGCCCGGTAGACGGTGTTGAGGTCGCGGACCAGGTCACGCACGCCCCGGTGGTCGGGCTCGGCCCCGTAGCCCGGGTCCAGCAGCCACCAGTCCGGGCCGTGCGCCTCCGACCACTCGGCGCCCTGCGCGAACTCCTGCC
>KL569124.1:45706-48084 GCA_000715635.1 Streptomyces violaceus
TGCGCGAACTCCTGCCCCATGAACAGCAGTTGCTTGCCCGGGTGGGCCCACATGAAGCCGAGGTAGGCCCGGTGCCCGGCCCGCTGCTGCCACCAGTCGCCGGGCATCTTCGACACCAGGGACCGCTTGCCGTGCACCACCTCGTCGTGGGAGATCGGCAGGACGTAGTTCTCGCTGTACGCGTACACCATCGAGAAGGTCATCTCGTGGTGGTGGTACTTGCGGTGCACCGGTTCGTGGCTCATGTACTGGAGCGAGTCGTGCATCCAGCCCATGTTCCACTTCAGCCCGAACCCGAGCCCGCCGAAGCCGCTCGGGCCCTCGTGGTGCGTGGCCCGGGTGACCCCGTCCCAGGCGGTCGACTCCTCGGCGATCGTGACCACGCCGGGCACCCTGCGGTACACCGTCGCGTTCATCTCCTGCAGGAACGCCACCGCGTCCAGGTTCTCCCGGCCGCCGTGCTCGTTGGGCGTCCACTGCCCCGCCTCGCGCGAGTAGTCGAGGTAGAGCATGGACGCCACCGCGTCCACCCGCAGCCCGTCGATATGGAACTCCTCGCACCAGTACAGGGCGTTCGAGACCAGGAAGTTGCGCACCTCCCGCCGCCCGAAGTCGAACTCCAGCGTGCCCCAGTCGGGATGCGCGGCCCGCAGCGGATCCTCGTGCTCGTACAGGGGCCGGCCGTCGAACTCGGCCAGCGCCCAGTCGTCCCGCGGGAAGTGGGCCGGCACCCAGTCCATCAGTACGCCGATGTCGGCCCGGTGCAGCGCGTCGACCAGGTACCGGAAGTCGTCGGGAGTGCCCAGCCGGGCCGTCGGGGCGTAGAAGCCGGTGACCTGGTAGCCCCAGGAGCCGCCGAACGGATGCTCCGCGACCGGCATCAGCTCGACGTGCGTGAAGCCCAGGTTCTTCACGTACCCGGGGAGCTGGTCGGCCAGCTGCCGGTACGTCAGTCCCGGGCGCCAGGAGGCCAGATGCACCTCGTACACCGAGAACGGCGCCTCGTGCGCCGGGGTCTGAGCGCGCCGGTCCAGCCACTCGGCGTCGCCCCACTCGTACCGCGAGGACGTGATGACCGACGAGGTCGCGGGCGGCACCTCCGTGCGGCGGGCCATCGGGTCGGCGCGCAGCGTCTTCGACCCGTCGTGGCGGGTGATCTCGAACTTGTACAGCTCGCCCTCGCCGATGTCCGGCAGGAACAGCTCCCACACGCCCGACGAGCCCAGCGACCGCATGGCGTGGCCGGTGCCGTCCCAGAAGTTGAAGGTGCCGGCGACGCGCACGCCGCGCGCGTTCGGCGCCCACACCGAGAATCGGGTGCCGGTCACGCCCTCGTGGACCGTCGGGTGTGCGCCCAGCGCCGTCCACAGCTCCTCGTGCCGGCCCTCGCCGATCAGATGCAGGTCGAGGTCGCCCAGCGTGGGCAGGAAGCGGTAGGCGTCCTCGGTGTCCAGGACCGTGCCCTCGTACTCCACGAGCAGCCGGTACTCCGGGACCTCCCGCAGCGGCAGCAGTCCGGAGAAGAACCCCTCCCCGTCGTCCTGCAGCTCCGCCCGCACCTCGCCGGCGACGACGGTCACCGACAGGGCGTACGGCCGGAACGCCCGGAACGCGACCCCGCCGGGCACGGGGTGCGCGCCGAGCACGGAGTGCGGGTCGTGATGCGTCCCGCCGAGCAGCCGCTCCCGGTCCGCCGCGCCGACGGCGGGCGAGACGGCGACCTCCATCTCCGGGGGGACCGTCTGGACGGGGGTGGCCTTCTTCGCGGGGGCTTTCCCGGTGGCGGCCTTCTTGGCCGGGGCCCTTTTCGCGGGGGGTTTGGCAGCGGTGGTCCGGGTGGCCGCCGCCTTCGCCGTCGTGGCCTTCTTGGCGGCCGCCTTCGTGGCTGTCGCCTTCTTCGTGGCCGTCTTCTTGGCGGCTGTCTTCGTCGCGGCCACCTTCTTGGCGGTGGACTTCGCCGCGGTCGCCTTCGCGGGAGCCGCCTTCTTCGCGACGGCCTTCTTCGCGGCGGCAGTCTTCGCGGCGGCAGTCTTCGCGGCGGCAGTCTTCGCCGGCGTCGCCTTCTTGGCAGCGGCAGTCTTCGCCGGGGCCGCCTTCTTGGCAGCGGCCTTCGTCGCAGGTGACTGCGCGGAGGCCGTCTTCTTGGCGGCAGCCTTCTTCGCGGCGGTCGTCTTCCTCGCCGCCGCCTGTTTCGGTACCGCCGTCTTCTTCGCGGCGCTCTTCTGCTGGGCGGCCGTCGGCTGCTCGGGGATCTTCTCCCCGGCCGTCTTCTTCGGATGCGAACCGCTGGACTCGGAGCGGGGGGTCACGGGCGGGGCCTCCTGGGCGCAGGTGGGTCAGTCAGGTCAGGTGGCCGGACGAGGAGAGCCGGCTTATGG
>KL569124.1:48325-49026 GCA_000715635.1 Streptomyces violaceus
CAGCCAGTCAGGGCGGTGCCGGGCCTCGTACACCACTTCGTAGATCGCCTTGTCCGTCTCGTAGGCGCGCAGCAGCACCGGGTCGGTGCGCGGATCGCGGCCGGAGGCCTCCGCGTAGCCGGAACAGTACGCGGACCGGCAGGTCTCGGCCCAGTCCGGCTGGGGCGGATCGGCCGAGCGGGCCGCGTAGTCGAAGGACCGCAGCATGCCGGCGACGTCCCGCACCGCCGGCTGCGGCATACGCCGCTCGGGCAGGGGCCGGGCCGGCTCGCCCTCGAAGTCGATCAGCCACCACTCGCCGGCCGGTGAGCGCAGGCACTGCCCGAGATGCAGATCGCCGTGCACGCGCTGCGCGGTCCAGGTGCGGCCCTCGGCGGCCAGATCGCCCAGCGCCGTGAACGCCGACCGCAGCCCGTCGGCGTAGGGCCGCAGCGCGGGCACCGCCTGGACGGCCGCTTCCAGCCGCTCGACCATGCCGTCCACCATGAGCTGGAGCTGCATGTGACCGAGCGTGACCGTCGGCAGCGCGCGGGCCAGCGAGGTGTGCACCTCGGCGGTGGCCCGCCCCAGCGCCCGCGCCTCCGCGCCGAAGTCCTCGCCCTTGGCCAGTTCGCGCAGCGCCAGCTCCCAGCCGTCGGAGGCGCCCTGCACGAACGGCTGGAGCACTCCCAGCACGTACGGCTGGCCGGCGGGGTCCGCCG
>KL569124.1:49232-50146 GCA_000715635.1 Streptomyces violaceus
CCCGCCGAGATCACCGGGTCCGCGGTGGGGTCGATGTCCGCGACCATCCAGGCCGTCGGCGCGGGCACCCGGGGGCAGCCCTCGCGAGCCAGCGCCAGCGGCAGCTCCAGATCGGGGTTGACCCCGGGCACGATCCGGCGCAACAGCTTCAGGATGAACGTATCTCCGTAGACGACCGACGAGTTGGACTGCTCCGCCGTCACCACGCGCGGCACCAGCCCGGACCGGATGTCCTGGCCGAGGTCCCGCTCGAAACGGAGCCCGCCGATACGGGCCTGGGTGCGCAGCGCCTCCAGGAGCAGTTCGGCGGGCCTGGGGTCGTGCAGGGCGTCGTAGACCGTCCGGCCGGCCAGCGGCCCCGTCGGCACATGTCCGATCAGCGCGGGCGCCAGCCGAGGCGGCAGCGCCTCGCGCACGCCTATCAGGAGCTGGTAGCAGTCGCCGGGATGGCCGGGCGCGCCGTGGGACGGCACGAGCGGCTGATGGGCGCGGACGAGCAGGTGGTACAGCCCCAGCTTGCCACTGGCGGGGAGCAGCTCGGTGGCCTCGACCAGCGTGAATCCGCTGACCGGACGTCCTTTGCCCGCGAACCAGCGCTGCCGTGGCAGCCATTCCCGCAGCAGTGGATCGAGGGAGGCGAGAAGGCCGGGCGGGGTGGTGACGGTGCGTGTGACGGCTTCCGACATGGCGTCGCGTCCTTTCACCCATTCTCGGTGCGCCTCCGTCGCCTTCGGCCGGCTCCGGCGGCGCCCCTCCGGCTCACGCGGGCGGGTGGGGTGTTCTTCATGCGTGCCCCGGGCGGGGCGGGAGAAACGCCCCGCCACGGGGGTTTGCGGCCTGCCCCGCGGATCAGGCCTCAGCGGCCCGTGTCAGGCCTCAGGGGTCCTTACACCGCGTCGCCGCGGAGCCGGAAC
>KL569124.1:50396-50816 GCA_000715635.1 Streptomyces violaceus
AGCTCGCCGATGGCCGGGAAGCGCACCCCGCCGAACAGCTCCACCGGGTGCCGGCCCTCGAAGGCGCTCAGATCCAGCTCCGTCGGCTGGGCGAACCGGGAGAAGTTGTTCACGCACAGCACCAGGTCGTCCTCGTACTCCCTGAGGAACGCCAGCACCGCCGGGTTCGTCGACGGCAGCTCGGTGTACGTGCCGAGTCCGAAGGCGGGATTCTGCTTGCGGATCTCGATCATGCGCCGGGTCCAGTGCAGCAGCGACGACGGCGAGGACATCGACGCCTCGACGTTCGTGACCTGGTAGCCGTAGACCGGGTCCATGATCGTCGGCAGGAACAGCCGCCCCGGGTCGCAGGACGAGAAGCCCGCGTTGCGGTCGGGCGTCCACTGCATCGGCGTGCGCACCGCGTCGCGGTCGCCGAGC
>KL569124.1:51011-51536 GCA_000715635.1 Streptomyces violaceus
CGGTCGCCGAGCCAGATGTTGTCGCCCATGCCGATCTCGTCGCCGTAGTAGAGGATCGGCGAGCCCGGCAGGGCCAGCAGCAGGGCCGTGAACAGTTCGATCTGGTTGCGGTCGTTGTCCAGCAGCGGGGCGAGGCGCCTGCGGATGCCGATGTTGGCGCGCATCCGTGGGTCCTTGGCGTACTCGGCCCACATGTAGTCGCGCTCTTCGTCGGTGACCATCTCGAGCGTCAGCTCGTCGTGGTTGCGCAGGAAGATGCCCCACTGGCAGTTCGAGGGGATGGCCGGGGTCTTGGCCAGGATTTCGGAGACCGGGTAGCGGGATTCCCGCCGTACGGCCATGAAGATGCGCGGCATGACCGGGAAGTGGAAGGCCATGTGGCACTCGTCGCCGCCCTTCGCGAAGTCGCCGAAGTAGTCGACGACGTCCTCGGGCCACTGGTTGGCCTCGGCCAGCAGCACGGTGTCCGGGTACTGGGCGTCGATCTCCTTGCGCACCCGCTTCAGGAAGTCGTGCGTCTCCGGG
>KL569124.1:51753-52040 GCA_000715635.1 Streptomyces violaceus
CCTTGCGCACCCGCTTCAGGAAGTCGTGCGTCTCCGGGAGGTTCTCGCAGTTCGTGCCCTCCTGCTGGTACAGGTACGGCACCGCGTCCAGCCGGAATCCGTCGATGCCCAGGTCCAGCCAGAACTTCAGCGCGGAGATCATCTCCTCCTGCACGGCCGGGTTCTCGTAGTTGAGGTCCGGCTGGTGGGAGAAGAACCGGTGCCAGTAGTACTGCTTGCGGACCGGGTCGAAGGTCCAGTTGGAGGCCTCGGTGTCGACGAAGATGATCCGGGCGTCCGGGAACTGC
>KL569124.1:52322-52574 GCA_000715635.1 Streptomyces violaceus
CTTGTCGTCGTCGGCCCACACGTAGTAGTCGCCGTAGGGCCCGTCGGGGTCCTTCCGCGACTCCTGGAACCAGGGGTGCTGGTCGCTGGTGTGGTTCATGACGAAGTCGATGATCACGCGCATGCCGCGCTGGTGGGCGGCGTCGACGAACTCCACGAAGTCGGCGAGGTCGCCGAACTCCGGCAGGACGGCCGTGTAGTCGGAGACGTCGTAGCCGCCGTCGCGCAGGGGCGACTTGAAGAAGGGCGGCAG
>KL569124.1:52859-52995 GCA_000715635.1 Streptomyces violaceus
GGAGCCACTGGAGGTAGTCGAGCTTGGCGGTCAGGCCTTTCAGGTCACCGACGCCGTCGCCGTTGCTGTCCTGGAACGAGCGGACGAGCACCTCGTAGAAGACGGCGCGCTTGAACCACTCCGGGTCGCGGTCCCT
>KL569124.1:53315-53531 GCA_000715635.1 Streptomyces violaceus
CTTGAACCACTCCGGGTCGCGGTCCCTGACGGGAGTGTCCTCGAAGGTGTCCAGCACGGGCTCGTTCACGGTCATGACGTTCCTGCCCCTCCGATCGCTTGCGCGGCGGGCGGTGACAGGACGTGGAAGACGTGCGCGGGAGCCCGCCCCGGCTCGAGACGCACGTAGTTGTTCCTGCTCCAGTGATAGGTCTCGCCGGTGAGCTCGTCGCGCACC
>KL569124.1:53796-56971 GCA_000715635.1 Streptomyces violaceus
CACCAGGACGACGTCGTTTCCCGTGCGCTTGCTGTACGCGATGAGGGCGTCGTTGTCGGTGTGGTGGAAGCGGAGATTCCTGAGCCGGCGCAGTGCCGGGTGTTCCCGCCGGATGGTGTTGAGCCTGGTCAGCAGCCGGGTGAGGGTGCGGCCCTCGCGTTCGGCGGCGTCCCAGTCGCGGCGTGTGAGCTGGTACTTCTCCGAGTGCAGGTACTCCTCGCTGCCTTCTCTGAGCGGGGTGTTCTCGCACAGTTCGTAGCCGGAGTAGATGCCCCAGGTCGGCGACAGCGTCGCGGCGAGGACGGCCCGTACCTCGAAGGCGGGGCGTCCGCCCTGCTGGAGGTAGGCGTGCAGGATGTCGGGGGTGTTGGCGAAGAAGTTCGGCCGCATGTAGCTGGCGGCCTCGCCGGAGAGTTCCGTGAGGTAGTCGGTCAGTTCCTGCTTGGTGTTGCGCCAGGTGAAGTAGGTGTAGGACTGCTGGAAGCCGATCTGGGCCAGGGTGGCCATCATCGCCGGGCGGGTGAAGGCCTCGGCCAGGAAGATCACGTCGGGGTCGGTGCGGTTGATGTCCGCGATGACCCGCTCCCAGAAGACCACCGGCTTGGTGTGCGGGTTGTCCACGCGGAAGATCCGCACGCCGCTGTCCATCCAGTGCCGCAGCACCCGCACGGTCTCGGCGATGAGGCCGTCCATGTCGGCGTCGAAGGCGATGGGGTAGATGTCCTGGTACTTCTTCGGCGGGTTCTCCGCGTAGGCGATGGTGCCGTCGGGGCGGTGGTGGAACCACTCGGGGTGTTTTTGCACCCAGGGGTGGTCCGGGGAGCACTGCAGCGCGAAGTCCAGCGCCACCTCCAGCCCCAGCTCGCGGGCCTGGCCGACGAACCAGGTGAAGTCCTCCAGGGTGCCCAGATCGGGGTGGACGGCGTCGTGGCCGCCCTCGGGTGAGCCGATCGCCCAGGGCACGCCGACGTCGTCGGGGCCGGGGGAGAGGGTGTTGTTCTTGCCCTTGCGGAAGGTCGTGCCGATGGGGTGGATGGGGGGCAGGTAGACCACGTCGAAGCCCATGGCGGCGATCGCCGGAAGGCGGCGCGCGGCGGTGCGGAACGTGCCGTGCGGCCGCTCGGAGGTGCCCTCGGAGCGGGGGAAGAACTCGTACCAGGAGCCGTACAGGGCCCGCTCGCGCTCCACCAGCAGCGGCAGCGGCTCGGAGGTGGTGACCAGGTCCCGCAGCGGATGCCGGGCCAGCACCTCCTCCACCTCCGGCGCCAACGCCGCCGCGAGCCGGGCGGCCGCCGGGCGGCTCTCGTCCCGCAGGGCGTCGACGGCGGCCAGGACCACGTCCCGCAGGCCCTCCTCCTCGGGTATGCCCTCGGCGGCCCGCTCGTACAGGCGTGCGCCCTCCTCCAGGACGACGTCCGTGTCCATGCCGGCCGGGATCTTGATCTGCGCATGGTGGCGCCAGGTGCCGACGGGGTCGCCCCACGCCTCCACGGTGAACGTCCACAGGCCGGGCTCCCCGGCGGTGACCGTGGCGCCCCACCGGTCCGTGCCGGCGGCCAGCTCCCGCAGGGGTGTCCACGGCCCGGGGCGGCCCTCGGGGTCCTTGAGCACGACATTGGCGGCGACCGCGTCGTGCCCCTCCCGGAACACGGTGGCGGTGACCTCGAACGTCTCTCCCACGACCGCCTTCGCCGGCCGGTTGCCGCTCTCCACGGCCGGGCGGACATCCCGTACCGGGATACGGCCGATGGCCCGGGTCCTACTCATGGTCCTCACCTCCACCGTGCTCGGAACCGGGCCCCCAAGGCCCGGTTCATGGGGACAAGATGTGCGGGAAGGCCGTTACCTTCCCGCTGGGTACCGCCGCTCCGCCGTCGGCGGTCTTCGTCGCACCGCGGTGGCCGGTCGGGGTCGTTCGGTCTTTTCCTGCAGACAGGTGACCTGCTGTTCCTGCAGATAGGTGATGTGGTTCGTGCGCAGGTACCGCTCTGCCGCGTCCGCCGCCTCCCGCGCGCAGCGCTTGCCCATCAGCACGCAGAGCGTGTAGCCGGAGTCCTCGAACGTGGTCCGCACCGTGCGGTCGTTGGGTGCCGCGAGCATCACGCGTTCCCAGGCCCGGTAACGCCGCAACTGCCGGGCGACTTCGGCTTTGGCGGGTAGCAGCATGGCGCCGATCACCTTTCGGGCTCGAGGGGCACGGTCTCCCCGACGGTCGGACGGCGCCGCGCACAGCGACACGGACCCGTCACGGCGATCGAGTTCTGTCACACATGGTGCACGTATGACAACGCAACGTCTTGTTGGAGCTTCAACCAGTGGTGCGTCCGGGTGAGTCGTTCAGGCCATCGGGGTGCGCCCGGTTGTGTGCCCGACCGCCTCGGTCGTGTGCTCGTGTTGCACGAACGGGCTAGCCCCCTCACTCTGAGGGTGACTCAGAAGCGATACACGCTCACGTTCCGTGCTCGGGGCTCGTTCCGCTGGACTGCGGGAGCGAGGAGGAGCTGAGCCTCGCGGTGAGGAGCCGACCGATGAAGACCGCAGTGCCCTGCTACTACCACCTCGACGTGGAAGTCAGCCCGGAACGGGTGGGACAGGTCAGCCGCATTCTGGCCGCTCACCTGAAGTTCTGGGACCTGGACAACCTGATCCAGCCCGTCTGCGGCGGTGCCGAGATGCTGCTCGAGGCCATCGACGAACACGCCACGGACAAGAACACCTCGATCGAGATGTGGTGGAACGGGCAGCATCTGATCACCGCCATCGGGGACAACGACCGCGCCCTGCGCCCCGACCAGGAACTGCGAGGCTGCCTGGAGCACCTCGCGGCGATGAGCGACGGCTGGGGCTGCTGCGCCACCGAGACCGGCAGCAAGGTCATCTGGTTCTCGCAGCGCGCCCGCGCCGGCGAACGCGTCCCGCTGGTGCCGACCGCGCCCGCCCCACGAGTGAGCGAGGGCCTCGACGTGCCCCGCGAGGTGCGTGTCGCGCAGCTGGCCGGCCCGGCCGGCATGCCGGACGAGGTCCTGGAGGAGGCCCGGTGACCCGTCGGCAGAACCGGAAAGGGGCGTCCGCCTGGAGCGGGCGCCCCTACCCGCTGGGCGCGTCCTACGACGGGGAGGGCACCAACTTCGCCCTCTTCAGCGAGGTCGCCGAACGCGTCGAGCTGGTCCTCGTC
>KL569124.1:57229-58681 GCA_000715635.1 Streptomyces violaceus
CGGCGAAGCTGCTCCTCGACCCGTACGCCCGCGCGGTGGACGGGCAGATCGACAACCACCCCTCGCTCCACGAGCGGAACCCGGACGGCCCCGACCCGGCCGACAGCGCCGGGCACACCATGCTCGGCGTGGTGACCGACCCGTCCTTCGACTGGGGCGACGACCGCCCGCCCAGCCGTGCCTACGCCGACACGGTGATCTACGAGACCCATGTCAAGGGCTTCACGCGCACCCACCCCGGGGTGCCCGCCGAACTCCGCGGCACCTACGCCGGACTGGCACACCCCGCGGCCGTCGAGCACCTCACCTCGCTGGGCGTCACGGCCGTGGAGCTGATGCCGGTCCACCAGTTCGTCCAGGACGGCGTGCTCCAGGGCCGCGGCCTGGCCAACTACTGGGGCTACAACACCATCGGCTTCTTCGCCCCGCACAACGCCTACGCCGCGCACGGCACCCGCGGCCAGCAGGTCGCCGAGTTCAAGTCGATGGTGAAGACCCTGCACGCGGCCGGGCTCGAAGTGATCCTGGACGTCGTCTACAACCACACCGCCGAGGGCAACGAGAAGGGCCCCACCCTGTCCTTCCGCGGCATCGACAACTGCTCGTACTACCGCCTGGTCGACGGCGACTGGGAGCACTACTACGACACCACCGGCACCGGCAACAGCCTGCTGATGCGCCACCCCTACGTGCTCCAGCTGATCATGGACTCGCTGCGGTACTGGGTCACCGAGATGCACGTCGACGGCTTCCGCTTCGACCTCGCGGCCACGCTGGCCCGGCAGTTCCACGAGGTGGACAGGTTGTCGGCGTTCTTCGACCTCATCCAGCAGGACCCGGTGATCAGCCGCGTCAAGCTGATCGCCGAGCCGTGGGACGTCGGCGAGGGCGGCTACCAGGTGGGCAACTTCCCGCCGCTGTGGTCGGAGTGGAACGGCATGTACCGCGACGCCGTCCGCGACTACTGGCGCGGCGAGGACCACACGCTCGGAGAGTTCGCCTCCCGGCTGACCGGCTCCTCCGACCTGTACGCGCACAGCAGGCGCCGGCCCCGCGCCAGCGTCAACTTCGTCACCGCGCACGACGGTTTCACCCTGCGCGATCTCGTGTCCTACAACGACAAGCACAACGAGGCCAACGGAGAGGACAACCAGGACGGCGAGAGCACCAACCGGTCCTGGAACTGCGGCGCCGAGGGTGTCACCCGCGACCCGGCCGTCCGGGAACTGCGCACCCGCCTGCAGCGCAACTTCCTCGCCACGCTGCTGCTGTCCCAGGGCATCCCGATGCTCTCCCACGGCGACGAACTCGGGCGCACCCAGCGCGGCAACAACAACGCCTACTGCCAGGACAACGAGATCTCCTGGATCGACTGGCGGCTCACCGAGGAACAGCGCGACCTGCTGGAGTTCACCCGGTACGTCATCCGGCTGCTGTCTCTTATACACATCT
>KL569124.1:58812-60955 GCA_000715635.1 Streptomyces violaceus
GATCTCCTGGATCGACTGGCGGCTCACCGAGGAACAGCGCGACCTGCTGGAGTTCACCCGGTACGTCATCCGGCTGCGCACCGGGCACCCCGTGCTGCGCCGGCGCCGCTTCTTCCTCGGCGAGACCCTGACCCGCGCGGACCAGCCGCTGCCCGACCTGGTGTGGCTGGCGCCCGACGCCCGGGAGATGACCGACGACGACTGGCAGCGCGGCGACGCGCACTGCGTCGGCGTCTTCCTCAACGGCGACGCCATCGCCGAACCCGACCCCCGCGGCCGGCCCGTCGTCGACGACTCGTTCCTGCTGCTGACCAACAGCCACTGGGAGCCGGTGGACTTCCGCCTGCCGGACGCCGCCTACGGCGAACGCTGGTCGGCGCTGATCGACACAGCCGACCCGGAGGGCATCCCGGACGAGGCGGAGCACAAGGCGGGCACGGGCCTCACCGTCGGAGCACGCAGCCTGGTCCTGCTGTCCCGGCCGTCCCGGAAGACGGGCTGAGGGCTGAAGAGGGTCAGCGGCCGCGGCGCGACGTCACCGTGAACTGGGCGCCGTCGTGGTCGCGCAGCACGGCCTCGTCGCCTCCCTTGGACAGCACGCTGCCGCCGTGCAGCTCCGCGGTCCGGGCGCAGGCCTCCACGTCGTCGACGGTGAAGTGGACCTGCCAGTGCGGCCGGATCGTGGGGTCGGGGGCCGCCTCCAGCGCCCCCGACTCGATCCGTGCCACCACGTCACCGCGGCTGCGCAGCACGACCTCCCCGCCCTCGTAGTGGACCTCGCAGCAGCCGGGACGCTGCGTCGCCCAGTCGAGGATCTCGCCGTAGAAGATGGCCGCGTCGAAGGCGTCGCGCGTGTGGAGCGTGATGAAGACCGGCTGCGCGTTGCGCCAGGTCTCCCAGTCGGTGAACAGGTCGCCCTCCCAGATCCCGAAGGTCGCCCCGTCCCGGTCCGCCAGCAGCGCCGCCCGCCCCGGCGGCAGGGAGATCGGCCCGACCGCGACCGTGCCCATGCGTTCCTGCACCCGTGCCACCGCCTCGTCCGCGCTGCGCACGGCGAAGTACGGCGTCCAGGCCACCGCCATCTGCCACATGGTCGCCACCCCCGCGATCCCGGCCACCGGCGAGCCGTCCGCCAGCGCGATCCGGTGCCGGTCGCCCAGCTTGGCCGGCCGCCACTGCCAGCCCAGCACGGCACTGTAGAACTCCTCCGTCGCCTTGACGTCCCGGCTGGTCAGGCTCACCCAGCAGGGTGCGCCGACCACGGAGTGTGATGAGACGACGTCCTTCGTGCCGGAGGGGGCGGGCATGTCGTGGTTCATGGTGTCGCGTCCTGATCTCGTCGGCCTGGCAGCCACCGGAGGATTGCACCCAGTGTCCAACCGGAACCGCTGTGGGCGCCTGCCGAGTACCCCGGCGACGACGCGCAAACGGTGTCGTGAACCGGCTGGTCCGCCCCGGTGGCACCGGGCGGGCCGAGTGACGACGATGGATGGGTCGGACACTGTGTCAAGGCACTCAAGCACCCCGTGAGGCCACACGGACAGCGGCGCACCGGACCCGGAGGTGACCATGCCCACGGACGGGGGCTCGGAGCGGATCTTCGAGCTGCAGGAGGAGATCCAGCAGCTGAAGGAGGCGGTCGTCTCCCACGCGGTCGTGGACCAGGCGATCGGGATGGTCGTGGCGCTCGGCCGGGTCTCGCCCGACCAGGGGTGGGCGGTGCTGAAGGAGGTCTCCCAGCACACCAACATCAAACTGCGCAACGTCGCGGAACTGATCCTCGTCTGGGGGCGCACCGGCATGATGCCCCAGGAGATCCGGGCCGCTCTGGACGACGCCCTCGACCGCGCCGGACCGGCGCAGCTCCCGGGAACACCGCCGGAGGCGTGACTTGCGTGACCCCCGGCGGCTCGAGTCGCTCACCCGGTCTCCGTCAGCAGTTCCTCACGCAGATGGGCGAAGCAGCTGCTGAGCAGCCGGGAGACGTGCATCTGCGAAATGCCGAGCTGCTCGGCGATGCGGCTCTGCGTCATGCCCTTGAAGAACCGCAGGTAGAGGATGATCCGCTCGCGCTCCGGCAGCGCTTCGAGGCAGGGCCTGACGGCCACCCGGTTGACGACGGTGTCGAAGGCCGGGTCCGGCT
>KL569124.1:61157-64214 GCA_000715635.1 Streptomyces violaceus
CGCCGATCGCGTCCCCGAGGGCGTAGCCGTCCGTCCCCGGCATCTCCGCCTCCAGCGACAGCGCGGAGAAGCACTCCAGGGCCTCCATGCCGGTGCGCACCTCGCCCTCGGTGAGGTTTGCGTACTCGGCGATCTCGGCGACCGTGGGGGAGCGGCCGGGGGTGGTCTGCGACAGCTCCTTGGCGGCGTGCCGCACCCGGTTGCGCAGGTCCTGGACCCTGCGGGGCACGTGCAGCGTCCACATGTGGTCACGGAAGTGGCGCTTGATCTCGCCGGTGACCGTCGGTACGGCGTAGGCCTCGAAGGCGTTGCCGCGCGCCGGGTCGTAGTGGTCGACGGCCTTGACGAGACCGAGGGCGGCCACCTGGTACAGGTCCTCCAGGGCCTCGCCCCGGCCGCGGAAACGGACGGCGATCCGCTCGGCCATGGGCAGCCAGGCCTCGACCAGCTCGTCGCGCAGGGCCTTGCGCTCGGGCCCCTCGGACAGCCGCGCGAGACGTTCGAACGCCGCGGCGGTGTCGGGGGCGTCGTCGTGGGGGTGCGTTCTGGTGCTGCCGGCGATACGCATGATGCGCACCTCCCTGAGCAGGTGCCGAATGGACAGACACCGTGGGAAGCGCGGACTCGGACCTCGCGGCAGGCACCGGGGGCCCGGGCGGCTCCCACGGACGTGCCTCCTGTCCGAAGCACTTCACGGCCCATTCCCGGGCGGGAAGATTACGAAACAATTCAGACAATACGCCCATTCGGTGTCCCGGGCGTTTCCGGGGTCACTGTCGTTCCGTGTTGGCTCCAGGCCGCCAGCAAGGCCAACCTGCTCAGCTACGAGGTGGACGCCCCGCGCGGAGTTGATCTTCACCCGGGGAAGTGATGTGCGGCACGCCTGGGCAACCGCTTTCTCCGACTGTTTCCGGATAACCGCTGGGCACGGCTTGATCGCCGATCAAATGGGATGAACTGCCTGGCCACAGCGCATTCTGCTCATTTGACAGTGCGCTGAGACCACAGATAGGAAGCAGCTTCCAGAGGTCGAGAGGGGCACCGTGTACGAGCCGAACGTGGTCGGGGACTGGCAGGAGTACGACGAGCATGCCGGTCTGCGGGTCCGCGTCCACCGTCTGGAACCGGCCGAGCCGCCCCGCGGCCGTGACGACGCCGCCGACGGGCTGACGTACTTCTGCCTCCGCGTGACGGTCGAGAACCGCGGCCGCCGGCACCTCGGCGTCCACCTCGAGGACGGCCAGATCGACGTGCGGATCGGCCCGGACGGGGAAAGTGCCTTCCTCGACTGGCGCAACTCGCAGTTCATCGAGGGCTTCGACGTCTATCCGCTGCGCCGGGCCACCGCCGTGCTGTACGCGGCCGGCACCGAGGCGTCCCTGAGTCTCGTGGACGTCCAGGTCCAGCTGCGCGTCGAGGAGGAGTGGACCGAACGCCGGCTGTGGTCGGGCGGCATCGGTGTGCACGAGGGGCCTGCGGGGACCCAACAGGGCGCGGTGCGGGACAGCCTGGCGCACCAGGTGAGCGTCTTCCTGCGGGAGCAGGCGGAGGAAGGCACCGCCTGATCCGGCGTCAGGGCATCCCGCCGGGCAGGCATCCCGCCGGTCAGTGCGGGATGCCGTCGATGATCTCGCGGGCGCCCTGACGCAGCAGGGCCACGGCGACCGAGGTGCCGAGCGTGGCCGGGTCGAGCCTGCCCGCCCACTCGTGGGCGTTCAGCCGCGTCTTGCCGTCCGGGGTGAACACACAGGCCCGCAGGGACAGTTCACCACTGCGGTCCACCCGCGCGAACCCGGCGATCGGGCTGTTGCAGTGCCCCTGCAACACATGCAGGAACATGCGCTCGGCGGTCGTCTCCCGGTAGGTGTCCGGGTCGCCGAGGCCGCTCACCGCGTCGATGAGGCCGGCGTCGCCCTCGCGGCACTGGAGCGCCAGCACGCCCGCGCCGATGGGCGGCATCATCGCCTCGGTGGACAGGATCTCGCTGATCACGTCCTCGCGGCCGATGCGCTCCAGGCCGGACACCGCGAGCAGCAGCGCGTCGGCCTCTCCCGCGGCGAGCTTCGCCAGGCGACGGTTGGCGTTGCCGCGGAACGGCACGCACTCCAGGTGCGGATGCGTGGCGGCCAGTTGCGCGACCCGGCGCACCGAGGAGGTGCCGATCCGTGTGCCGGCCGGCAGCTCGTCCAGGGTGAGCCCGCCGGGATGGATCAGGGCGTCCCGGATGTCGTCCCGCTTGAGGAACGCGGCGAACACGGTGCCCGCGGGGAGCGGCCGGTCGGCGGGCACGTCCTTCATGCAGTGCACGGCGAGATCGGCTTCCCCGGCCAGCAGCGCCGCGTCGACCTCCTTGGTGAACGCGCCCTTGCCCTCGACCTGGGACAGATCGCCCATCCACTTGTCGCCGGTGGTCTTCACCGGCACGACCTCGGTGCGCACTCCGGGGTGGGCGGCGGCCAACTCGGCCCGGACACGCTCCACTTGGGCGAGCGCCATGGGCGAGTCGCGGGAGACGATACGGATCAGTTCGGGGACGGACATGCGGACACGATAGACCCTCCCACGGGTGCGTCCGTGCCGTACCTCCCGACCGCCCGGCACCGTGCGTCAGTTCGGGACGAGCGGCTCGCTCAGTTCGACCGCGCGCAGGGCCGCCGCGAGGGCCCGCTCGTCGCCGACGTCGAGAGCGGTGTCGGTGAGCTTGATGACGTGTTCGTCGCCATGGGCGAGGGCCGTTTCCAGCACCTCCTCCGCCGAGCGGTCCGGCGCGGGGACGGCGGCGAGGGGCTTGGCGGGGGCGTACATGGCGGTGACCGCCGCCGACGCCGTCCACGCCGCGTGCAGGCTCGGTGCCCACAGCTCACGCGGGAGGGAGGCGAGGGTGCGCAGTACGGCGTTGGGCGCCGTCGCCGCGTGCACCAGCATGGTCTCCTCGCCGTGCCCGTGGGTGGCGTACCGGTGGGTCGCGGCCCGGACCAGCTCGGTGAGGCGGGCCCGGGCCGTGTCCGGATCGGTCACGTCGCCCGCCCACAGCGGCAGTCGCCGTACGGCCGTCAG
>KL569124.1:64446-64615 GCA_000715635.1 Streptomyces violaceus
GCCGTACGGCCGTCAGCCGGTCGGTGAACCCGCCCCGGGGGTCGTCGATCGGAGGCACGGCGTCCAGGGAGCGCGCGGCATCCGGTGCGGCCTGCAGCGATGTGATGCCGGAGACGGGTCGGTGCCGGGCCGCCCAATAGCCCAGGCCGTGCGCGAGTTCGGCGAGCCG
>KL569124.1:64913-65198 GCA_000715635.1 Streptomyces violaceus
CGCCATCAGAGATGTGTATAAGAGACAGGGAGCAAGGTGCGCGGGGAAGTCCTCCAGCTTGTGCCGGTACAGATCCAGCCAGCGGTGCACGGCCTCCGGCCGTCCGTGCGCGGTGAGCGCCTCCACGACCATGGGGGCGTGGTTGGTGAGCCTGCCGAGCCGCTCCGGGCCCGAGGCGTGGAGGCGTTGGAGGGCTTCTTCGAGTGTTCCGGTCGTGTCGTGCGTGTCCATGACGGGACGTTATGCGGCCGCCCCGCGCCGACGGATCGGCCGCAGGGCGGAAGC
>KL569124.1:65370-65803 GCA_000715635.1 Streptomyces violaceus
AGGCGGAAGCCGGACCCGCCCTGGGGCCTAGGCCGCAGGGCGGGTCCGGGCGGGATCAGGCGTAGGGGTCGAACGCGATGCCGGAGGGCTTGGCCGAGGCGAGGTGGTTGGCGAAGTTGGCGTCCTTCAGACCGAAATTGGCGCTGCCGAAGTCGTAGGACGTGAGCTTGTCGCGCACCCCGGCCGGGTAGCCGTTCCAGCCGACCAGCGGCGGATACTGCCAGGTGCCCTTGTGGTTCTCCGGCGGCTCGTCATTGGAGTTGGCCACGCGGAAGCAGTGCGTGCTCGCGCCGTCCTTGTGGTACACGATCTTCGCGTGCGTGCCGTCGAAGCGGACCGCCGACGCCGCGTGCACGTCGAACGAGCCGTGGGCGGACGTCGACACGTACTTGACCTGGTTGTCCTGCACGAACACCGCGACGTGCTCGAAGTC
>KL569124.1:65963-66578 GCA_000715635.1 Streptomyces violaceus
ACGGCACTTCGACTTCAAGCCCCCGCGGCGACGGCCTGGTCCTTCTCGAAGTAGAGGGCGTACAGGATCGCGCACCAGCCGTTGTTGCACTTGGAGCGCGAGTAGCCGTTGGTGTTGTCCAGGTCAGAGGCGTCGCGGCAGTCGCCGTTGAGGGCACCGGTCGGGTTGAGCCCGCCGTTGACCGTGCCGTCCGAGCCGATCGCGGGCGTGGAGTAACAGCCGTCGGTGTCGTAGTCGTAGGCGGGCTGGTACGTCTGCTCCAGCGACTCCGCGTTGGCGGGCAGCGCTCGCGGCGGCGCGGCGAAGGCCGTGGCGGGGAAGGCGAGGACGAGGGCGGCCGCACCGGCCAGACCGGTGAACCATCTCCTGCGGTGTGCGAACGGGCGTGACGACACTGCGTCCTCCTTGTGTTCCGGGCGCAGCCCAACGGCTGTGGGGGAAGGGAGGTTCAGCTTCCACGGTGAACGCGTTCATGCCAAGAGGCGTGGGGATTCCAGGAGTGAATCGCTGCCCAACAACCGGCGTCCAGGTGCCGCTTCAGACCAAGTCGTCCGGGACGTCGGCCGCCGCCTCCCCGGGCGCGAGGTCCGGCCGGAGCCGCAGCCAGGACGGCTG
>KL569124.1:66775-69167 GCA_000715635.1 Streptomyces violaceus
CTGCCGCAACAGGCCCTCCCGGGTGCGGGTGCTGTAGCGGACCTCGCCGACCAGCCGCGGGACGACCCAGTGCGCGCCCGGGGCGCGCGGGGCCGGGTCGAAGGGGCAGATGTCGCTCGCGGCGGCCCGCAGCAGCCCGGCGAGTTCCGTGCGTTCGGCCTCGCTCCAGCCGGTGCCCACGCTCCCGACGTAACGCAGCCGCCCCCCGGCGCGCTGCCCGACCAGCACCGCCCCCGGCAGTCCGGTGAGCCGTCCCTTGCCGCGCTGCCAGCCGCCGACCAGGACGTCCTCGGTGCGCATGTTGCGGATCTTGATCCAGGCCCGGGAGCGCATCCCCGGTTCGTACACCGAGTCCAGCCGTTTGCAGACCAGGCCCTCCAGGCCGTGCGCGCGGGTGGCGGCCAGGGCCTCGGCGCCGTGGCCGACCAGCGCGGCCGGGGTCGACCAGGAGGGACCGGCGAGCCCGAGGTCCTCCAGTGCCGAGCGGCGTCGCGCGTAGGGGAGCCGGATCAGCGCATGGCTCTCCAGATGCATCAGGTCGAAGAGCACGAGGTGGACCGGGACCTCCGCCGCCCGCCGCGCCGCCCTGGCGGGCGCGTGGGCCAGGCCCATCCGCGACTGGAGCAACTGGAAGTTCGCACGGCCCTGTTCGTCCAGCGCCAGGATCTCCCCGTCCAGCACGGCGGGCGTGGGCCCGAGCGCGGTGCCCAGCGGCCGAAGTTCGGGGTACGCGGCCGTGATGTCCTCCCCGGACCGGGCCCGCAGCAGCACGCTGCCGTCCCCGGGGAGATAGGCCACCACGCGCTGGCCGTCCTGCTTGGTCTCATAGGCCCAGCGCGCGTCCTGCGCGGCGGGCGGCAGGGTGCCGGGCGTGGCGAGCATGGGCGGGATCAGCGGCAGGTCCACGGGTGAGGTGTGGACGCACCGGAGTGCGGTCACGCGCGTTTTCCGTGTCTTTCGCCTGAACGGCGTCGATGCCCCGAGTCCGGCGGCGGCTGGCATTGCTTGAGTTAGGCAAGTAGGGCGGTAGGGTGGGCCCATGGCTACCTCGTCGCCGTACGGCACTCTCCGTGAGACGTCGACGCCCGCGCGCGGGGACGGGCAGCACGTGCTGGTTGTCGCGCGGGAGCCGGAGCTCGCGGAACTGCTGTGCACCACCCTGGAGTTGGCGGGATACCGGATCAGCCTGACCGACTCCGGGGTGGAGGCGCTGGCGTGGGTCGAACGGCAGCGGGTCGATCTGGTCGTCCTCGACGGGGAGATGCCCGACATGGCGGAGCTGGGCCGGCGGCGGCCCGTCACGCTCGTGCACCGTCCGCCGGCCCTGCTGCTGACGGTGTGCGACTCCCTTCCCGGTCTGCTGCCCGAACTCGGCCCGGGGGAGACGGATTACGTCACCAAGCACTTCCGTGTGGCCGAAGTCCTGGCCCGTATCCACGTCTTACTGCGTGCCTCGGTCCCCGCCCGGGCCGCGCGGAGGAACGGGCTACGGCGATCTGATCCTGGACGACGCCCGGTGCCGGGCGCGCCGCGGGGCCCGAGCACTCGACCTGACCCCCGCGGAGTACCGCCTCCTGCGCCACCTCCTGGTCAACGCGCACCGAGTGCTCTCCAAGGAGCAGATCGGCAGAATCGTCTGGGGCGACCCGCGCGGCGGCAACGCGATCGAGCAGCTCGTCTCCCGACTGCGCCGCAAGGTCGACCGGGACCCCGCCGCCTTCGCCGACCCGGACCGGCTGGACCTGCGCCGCGACGCCCGCCGGCACATCGCGTTCGGCTTCGGCGTGCACCAATGTCTGGGGCAGCCGCTGGCGTGTATGGAACTCCAGGTCGTCTACGGCACCCTCTATCGCCGCATCCCCACGCTGAGACTCGCCGCCCCGGTGGAGAGCTGCCGTTCAAGCACGACGGATCGGTCTACGGCGTCTACGAACTGCCTGTCACCTGGTGACGCGCCAACCGGAGGAGAGAACAACCATGCGTGTGGAACTGGACGAGCCGAAATGCGTCGCCTCGGGGCAGTGTGTGATGGCCGCCCCCGAGGTCTTCGATCAGCGCGAGGAGGACGGCGTCGCCTTCGCGCTGGACGAGCGGCCCTCGGCGGACTCCCTGGAGGAGGTGCGCGAGGCCGTGGCGATCTGCCCGGCCGCCGCGATCCGGCTGGTCGAATGATTTACTTGAGTTACGCAACGAGATGGTAAAGTGGCTCCCATGTCCACACCACCGCTCCCCGACGTTCCCTCTCCGGAAGTGATCGAGATCGAGCGTGCGCTCACCCGTATCACGTACCTGAGCACGCGCGCCCGCCAGCACGAGCGACTGATGGCCCTGGCGGGCGTGCCGCTCGACCGAGCCGCCGTCGCACTGCTGCGGCTGTCTCTTATACACATCT
>KL569124.1:69380-71531 GCA_000715635.1 Streptomyces violaceus
CCCCGGAGCCGCTGCGGCCGGGGGAACTCGCCGCGCGGCTGGGTGTGGAGGCCTCGCACGTCACGCGCACGGTGCAGCAGTTGCAGAAGTCCGGCTACGTCACCCGCGTCCCCGACCCCGACGACCGCCGTGCCCAGCGCATCGAGCTCACCGACGCCGGCCGGCAGGCGATCGCCAAGGTCCGCGAGGCCGGCGTCCGCGGCATGCAGATGGCCCTGTCCGCCTGGTCGCCCGAGGAGCTGCGGCAGCTCGCCGGCCTCTTCCACCGCATGGTCGACGACTTCCTCGCCCACGCCGTCGAGGAGGAGCCCGAGCCCCAGACCGCCCCGGCGGGCAGCGCCTGATCTCCCGGCGCCGTGTGCTCCGGTCGGCGGCGCCTGATTCCAGGCCGCCGTGTGCCCTGCCCGGGCGGTCGGCCTGTGATCCCCGGGGCGCACGGCCGCCGAGCGGGCGGCGCCTGCCCTCGGTGCCCGTCCGTCCTGGCGGGCGGGCAGGGCCCGTTCCCCGGTCACGGTGCGGCCGGGTTCCGTGGATCCGCATGCTCGGCGATCGCGGGGCCCGGCGGTGCGGGCTCGGGCAGTCGGCACAGCAGCAGCCGGCCCAGCGCGGGCAGCGCGATCAGCGGCAGCAGCGCTGTCCGAAGGGACGTCGCGTCGGCCAGCGCTCCGATCACAGGGGCGGCGAGGCCGCCGACGCTCACGGTCAGGCCCAGCGTGACACCGCTCGCCGTGCCCACGCGCCGGGGCAGAAAGTCCTGGGCCAGGGTGATGTGCAGCGAGAACGGCACGTACAGGCCCGCCGACGTCAACGCGACGAACAGATACACCGGCGGCCCGGGCGGCAGAACCAGACCGGCCACGGCCAGGACGGTCAGGGCGTACGACCGCCGCACCACCGCCATCCGCCCGTACCGCTCGGCCAGCCTGCCCCCGGCCAGCGTTCCCACCGCACCGCCGGCGTAGAGCACGAACAGCGCCGCCGTACCGGCCGCCTCCCCACCGCCGGTGCGCCCCCGCACATACAGCGAGACGAACGCGCCCAGGCCGACGAACACGACCGAGCGGCACACCACCGCACCGGACAGGCGCAGGAAGGACACCCAGTCGTCGCGGCCCGCGCCGACGGACGCACCGCCACCCCCGGCGCTTGACCCGGCCGAACGCACCGCCGCCGCACACAGAGCCGCTCCCGCCAGGGCCGGGACGACCAGGAGAGGAGAGGCGCGCAGCCCTCCCGTGGCCACCACGGCGAAGACCAGCAGGGGTGCCAGGGCGAAACCGGCGTTGCCGCCGAAGGAGAACCAGCTCATCCCCGTATGCCGGCCGCGCGCGACGGCCCGCGCCACCCGGGCGGCCTCCGGATGGTAGGCGGCCACGCCGGCCCCCGACCCGGCGACCACCGCCAGAGTCAGCGCGTAGGAGCCGGTCACCCCGCTCAGAGCGACGCCGGCCCCGGCCGTCAGTGCGCTGAGCGGCAGCAGCCACGGCATCGCCCACCTGTCGGTGAGTACTCCGAACAGCGGCTGCACCAGCGACGACAGCAGGGAGGCCGCCAGGACGACACCCGAAGCGGCGGCATAGGAGTAGGCACGCTCGGCGACGAAGTACGGCACCAGAGCGGCCACGGCTCCCTGGTACACGTCCACGCAGGCGTGCCCCAGGGACATCAACAGGACGGGTCGGTCGCGTCTCGAAGCGGTCACCCGGCGATCGTCGTCGGCGGCGCGCATGGCCCGCTTCCGATAATCTGCCGGACTGTGCCGAACATCCGCCACACCCCCGAGGCGCCGACCCGTGCCCAGCGGCTGACCGCCGGGGACCGCATCGACGCGCACCGCCACGACGACCACCAGATCGTCTACGCGGGCTCCGGCGTCGTCGCCGTCACCACCGACGCCGGCACCTGGTTCGCGCCCGGCACACGCGCCATCTGGGTGCCCGCCGGCACCGTGCACGCCCACCGCGCCCACGGCCGGCTCGACCTGCACCTGGTCGGCCTGCCCGCCGACGACAACCCCCTCGCCCTGGACCACCCCGCCGTCCTCGCCGTCAGCCCCCTGCTGCGCGAGCTGATCCTCGCCTACACCCGCGACCCGGGCGACGGCAGTCCCGAGCGCCGCCGGCTGCGCGCCGTCCTGCGCGACCAGCTGCG
>KL569124.1:71777-71908 GCA_000715635.1 Streptomyces violaceus
CGCGCACCCTCGCCGCCCTCGGCGCCGCGACCGGGGTGGGGGAGCGCACCCTCAGCCGGCTCTTCCGCGCCGAGTTCGGCATGACGTTCCCGCAGTGGCGCACGCAGTCGCGGCTCTACCACGCCCTGCGG
>KL569125.1:0-1922 GCA_000715635.1 Streptomyces violaceus
GTGACGACGGCGGGCCTGAGCGGATCAGCGGGACTACCACCAGTCGAAGCGCAGGCAGAGCTTCCCGCCGATCCACTCCTCCACCCAGCTGCCCAGGTCCAGCGGCGTACAGTCCGCCGGTGGCGGCGGCGTGCCGGGCGGGGTCGGCTTCGGCGTGGGCACGAGGGGCGGAGTCGCCTGGTCGGTACGGCCGAACAGGACGGACCGGTAGAGCTGGGACGACTTCGGGTTGGCCCCGCACTGCCACACACCGTGCGGGCAGTAGTCGGTCAGCGTGTTGTAGAGCGGCTTGTGCTCCTCCATCCAGGCGAGCATGTCCCGCATGTAATCGGGATTGTCACCGTTGCGGAAGAGCCCCCATTCCGGATAGGAAATGGGCTTGCCGTGAGCCTTGGCGAAATCCACGTGGTCCTGCAACCCGTAGGGCTCTTTCACCTGTTGTTCGAACGGCATACCGGCCGGCTGGTCATAAGAATCCATGCCAATGATGTCGACGGCATCGTCCCCCGGATAGCATTTCGTCCAGGGAACGGCGTCGCGGCCACGGCTCGGCGTGAAATCGAACCGAAAATCCTGGCCCGGCACGGAACGCATGGTGGTGACGATCCTGTTCCAGTACTTCTTCCAGGCCTCCGGGTCCGGCCCACAGCGATGGGTGTACGTGGTGCCGTTCATTTCCCAGCCGAGCACGAGGACCGTGTCCGGCACCTTCAACTCCACCAGCCGCTCGGCGAGGACACGGAAGTGGTGATCGAACTCCCCGGCCGCGCCCCGTTGCAGCAGCCGCCGGACCTCGCTGTCGGAGACGCCCTCCTCGTTGCGCTCCTGCATGGGGACGTTGAGGACGAGCATCCGGTCGGCCTTCTTGTTGCGCCAGTGCGCCCACACGTCCAGGAACCCGGGAGCACCCTCGATGTCGCGCCAGCGGTGGCCCGGGAGATAGGTGTGGCCGGCGCGCAGCTCCGTACCGCCCAGCCAGTGGCTGAACAGCGGCATCCGGGCCACGCCACGGGCGTCGGACTTGAGGAAGACACCGACGGCCGGGGCCGGCGCCGACGGCTGGGGGACAGCCGGCGGTGTGAGGGCCGAGGGCGTGGCCACGGGCGGCGGGCTCGGCGCCGGAGCCCGGGGTTCGGCGGCTCGCGCCACCCCCACCCCGGCCACGGGGCCGGACGCCAGGGCGGCCGAGGCGGCGACCGCCGCCGCCCCCAGGGCCAGCCGGCGGACCCCGGCCCGCTTGTGCTGTGGGGCCATGCCTGCTCCTTTTTTCGCGCTCGTCCGGACTACTGCCTCGGTTTTGTTATTGACGGGCAGTCATATGAAGTCAGTCACAGAAAGGCCAATGACGCCACTGCCGTTGCGGCTTTCGAGTGCCGGGCTCGCCCGTGCGGGTGAGCCGATCGAAAAAGAAAGAGAGAATTCGTGTCGCTGCTCGACACCCGCGTCCCCGCTGTAGTACTGCGGATCGACCGGAACCCTTTTCACCACGGAACGCTGGGGGCCGCGCGTTCACTCGGCAGGGCGGGCGTGGACGTACACGTCGTCGCGGATTCCGCGGGAAGTCCCGTCGGCGCGTCACGATACGTACGCCATATGCATTCCCCGCCGCTTCCGGGAGCTTCCCCGGACGACATCCTCGCCGTGCTGCGCCGCGTGGCCGACCACATCGGGCGGCCCGCCGTCCTGGTCCCGATGGACGACGCGAGCGCGATCGCCGTGAGCCGGATGCGGGCCGAACTCGCGCCCTCCTACCTGCTGCCGGCGATGCCGGGCACCCTGGCCGAGCGCGTCGCCGACAAGGCGGAACTGGCCGCCGTGTGCGCGGCCATCGACGTCCCGTACCCGGAGACGCTGGTGCCGGACAGCCCGGCGGAGGTCGCCGACGCCATGCGGCGGCTCGGGCTGCCGGTGGTGGCGAAGTG
>KL569125.1:2148-4196 GCA_000715635.1 Streptomyces violaceus
GGCCCTGGCTGCTGCCCGCCGGCAGCGGGCTGCGCAGCACGGTGCTGGTGCGGTCCGTGCAGCAGGCCCAGGAGCTGTTCCTGCGCACCGGCGAAGCGGGCAGCCGGCTGCTGCTCCAGGCGTATCTGGCACCGGGGCCGGACCGGGACTGGTTCTTCCACGGCTACGCCGACCACGCGGGGACCGTGCGCGCGGGCGGACCCGGCCGCAAGCAACTGGCCTGGCCGCGAGGGGCGGGGCTGACCGCGGTGGGCTGCTGGACGCCCAACACACAGGTGCGGGCGTCGGCCGAGCGGCTCATCGACGAGCTGGGCTACCGGGGCATCTTCGACCTCGACTTCCGCCGCTGCGGCACGACGGGCCGCTACCACCTGCTCGACTTCAACCCGCGCACCGGCGCCCAGTTCCGGCTCTTCGCGGACAGCGCGGGTCTCGACGTCGTCCGGGCCCTGCACCTGGACATGACGGGCCGTCCGCTGCCGGAGGGGTCCCCGATCGCCGGGCGGACCTTCGTGGTGGAGAACTACGCGCCGCTGGCCGCCCTGAGCGCGGCGCCGGGCGGACGCGAACGCGAACTGGCCTGGTACGCCGCGGACGACCGCTCACCCGGACGGGTCATGTGGGCCCTGTGGTGCCGGCATGTATCCCGCCGGCTGCGTGAACGGCTGGGCACGACGACGCCGACGGTGGCGGAGCCGGCGCCACGGCTGATCCCCCGGGCAGCCTCGCCCTCCCTGACCGACAACGAGAAAGCGAGCAGTTGATGGTGTACGACCTTCTGGTGGTGGGCGCAGGCCCGTACGGCCTGTCGATCGCGTCCCACGCGGCGGCCGCCGGGCTGAACCTGCGCGTGTTCGGCCGGCCCATGGCGTCCTGGCGGGACAACATGCCCCGCGGCATGTTCCTGAAGTCGGAGCCGTGGGCGTCCAACCTCTCCGACCCGGCCGGGCGGTGGCGGCTGGACGTCTTCTGCGCGGAGCAGGGGCTGACGGCACGGCATGCGAAGCCGATTCCGGTCGAGGCGTTCGCGCAGTACGGCCTGTGGTTCGCGCGCAACGCCGTGCCGGGGGTGGACGAGCGCACGGTGACCCGTGTGGCGGCCGGACCCGGCGGCTTCACGGCGATCGCCGAGGACGGGGAGGAGGTGCACGCGCGGGCGGTGGCCCTGGCGGTCGGTGTGATGCCGTTCGTCGAGGTACCGCAGGCCCTGCGTGGACTGCACCCCGCGCTGGTGACGCACAGCAGCCACCACAGCGACCTCGAGCGTTTCCGCGGCAAGGACGTCACGGTGATCGGCGGCGGCCAGGCGGCCCTGGAGACGGCGGCGCTGCTCGCCGAACAGGGCACGCACGTCCGTGTGCTGGCCCGGGCGGAACAGCTGATGTGGAACGATGTGCCGCCGGCCTGGGAGCGCCCCTGGTGGCAGTCGGCCCGCTCCCCGCACAGCGGCCTCGGCCCCGGCTGGCGGAACTGGTTCTACGCGGAGCGTCCCGGCCTCTTCCGGCGGCTGCCGGAGCCGACCCGGGCACGCATCGCGACCACGGCGCTGGGGCCGGCGGGCGCCTGGTGGGTGCGGGACCGGGTGGAAGGCGTGGTGGAACTGCTGCCGGGCCATGAGGTCGCCGCGGCCTCCGCGGTGCCGGGCGGGGTACGGCTGGACACGGTGAGCCGTACGGGCGCCCCGCGCAGCCTGGAGACCGAACACGTCATCGCCGCCACGGGGTTCCGGGCGCGCTGCGACCGGCTCGGGCTGCTCGCCCCCGAGCTGCGCGGCACGCTGGCGGCACTGCCCGACGGCTCCCCGGAGGTCGGGCACAGCTTCGAGTCCTCCCACCCGGGCCTGTTCCTCGCGGGCCTGGTGACGGCCTCGGGCTTCGGCCCGGCCATGCGCTTCGTCCAGGGCGCGGCCTTCACGGCGTCGACGCTCGTCGCGGGAGTACGCCGCCGGCTCGGGGCGATGCCGGCGGGCGGCACCGTCCCCGCACCCGTGGACGGCAACCGGAGCGAGTCGCCCTCGCCGGTCCGCCGCTGACGGTACATCGCACGGT
>KL569125.1:4482-5814 GCA_000715635.1 Streptomyces violaceus
GCCAGGGCCTCACTGCCGGTCTCGGCCAGCTGGGGCAGCGGGCCCTCCTCCACTTCCTCTTCCTGGGAGATGGACGAGGTCTCGGTGTCCGGAGTCGTGGAGTCCGGGGTCTCGTGGTCCGGCCTGGAGGGGGCCTCCTTGACCGGAGGCGTCTTCTCCTCGTCCGTCGAGGGGGTGTCGTGGCCGTGGTCGTGGCCGTAGCCGCCACCGCCGGACGACTCGTTCTCGCAGTCGTTGCCGTACGCCGTGTTGAACAGCGCGCCGCCGTCGACGGAGTTGCCGCACACGTTCACGGGCACGTCGACCGGCAGCTGCACGTTGTTCCCGGAGCCCACACCGGGAGAACCCTTCACGACCGCCGACGCGTCCGCGCCCGCGTCGTGGTGCTTCGACTTGTGCGAGGTGTTCTTGCAGGAGTTGCCGATCGCCTTGTTGAGCGCCGCGAGTCCGTTGACCGTGTTGCCGCACAGGTTCACCGGCACGTGGACCGGCACCTGCACGCTGTTCCCGGAGAGCACGCCAGGGGAGTCCTTCGCCACGCCCGACGCGTCGGCGTCAGCCAGAGCGGGGCTGCCGTACAGGGACAGAATCCCCGTGGCGGCGGGCGCCGCGAACGCTCCCTTGCTCAGGGTCTGTCGCAATGTAGTTGTCCTCCTGCTTGAAGAATGGGGCAGCGGTGAAAGACGCAGCGCCGCCCGCTCTACTGCCTCATCAACCCGGCGCGGGAGGATTGGTTCCGCAGGTTCACCCGGTTGGCCCGCCGTGCGGGCGAAGGGGTCCCCTAAGCCCGAGCGCTTCTCAGTCCCGCCCGCGGGCCGCCTGTTCGATGGCCTCGGCGAGTTCGTCCACGGCCCCGTCCCCGGTGCGGTCGGCCAACGCCCGGGCGCGGTCGGCGAGTTCCCCGAAGCCGGCCGGGGCTCCCGGGACGCGGTCGTCTCCCGAGCGGAGGGCGTCGGCGAAGTAGGCCGCCACCGCGGTGACCTGGAAGCGGCTCGGGGCGGCACGCGGGGAGTCGTGGAGGGCGTCGGTCTCTATGTCGCCGGACTCCTCGTGGGGGTCGCGGGTGTCCGGGTCGAGCCAGCGGACGGTGGCGGTGACGAGGTGGCCTTCGGCGCCCGGCTCGGTGCGGACGGCGTACAGGGCGGTGACGGTGTGGCCGGGGCCGACCTCGCCGCCGTCGACACGGTCGTCACGGAAGTCCTCGTCGGCGACGCGGCGGTTGTCGTAGCCGACCAGGCGGAATTCCTCGACGGTCTCGGGGTCGAAGGCGACCTGGGCCTTGGCGTCGCGGGCGGTGAGGTCGATGTGGCGCGGGAGTTGCTCGCAGAAGAC
>KL569125.1:5942-11516 GCA_000715635.1 Streptomyces violaceus
GCGTCGCGGGCGGTGAGGTCGATGTGGCGCGGGAGTTGCTCGCAGAAGACCTTGCGGGCCTCGCCGGGGTCGGACACGTAGACGGTGTGGCCGTCGCCCTTGTCGGCGAGGTTCTCCATGAGGGCGTCGCCGTAGTCGCTGCCCACGCCGACGCCGAAGAGGGTGATGCCGTGCTCGCGGCGTTCGCCGGAGATCCGCTCCAGGATGGCGTCCGCGTCGGTGTCGCCGGTGTTGGCGAGGGCGTCGGAGACGAGGACGACCCGGTTGGTGGCGCCCTCGCGCAGACCCTCGACGGCCTGTTCGTAGCCGGTCTCGACGCCGGCGCCGAGGTTGGTGGAGTTCTGGATCTCCAGCTCGGCGATGGCGTCGTGGATCTCGTCGCGGTTGCCGTCGAGGCGGGTCATGGGCAGGACGGTCTCGGCCTCGTCGCTGAAGGTGACGAGCGCGACCGAGTCGTCGTCGCGCAGCCGGTCCGTCATCACGGCGAGGGACTCCTGGGCGAGGTCCAGGCGGCCCGGTTCGGCCATGGAGCCGGAGACGTCGATGACGAAGGTGAGGGCGGCGGGCGGGCGTTCGCCGGTGCCTTCCGTGGAGCGGGTGGCGAGGCCGACGCGGACCAGGGACCAGTCCTCGTCGTCGGTGCGGGCGCCGTCGACGGTGACCGAGAAACCGTCGCCGTCCGGGCGTTCGTAGTCCTGGCGGAAGCTGTTGACGAACTCCTCGGGGCGGACCGTCGAGGGGTCGGGGAACCGGCCGTCGGCGAGGGCGCGGCGGGCGTAGTCGTAGGAGGCGGTGTCGACGTCGAGGGCGAAGGTGGAGAGGTGGCGGGGGTTCTCCCGGCGGTCGTCCTCCTGCTCGCTGGGTTCGTCGCCGTGCGTGGGTGCGGTCAGGCCCGAGCTGTAGCCGTCGCGGTCGGCCGTCTTGCTGTCTTCGCTGGTGCCGGCGCCTCCGCTGCACGCGGTGAGCAGGAGTCCGCTCGCCGCCGTGACGGCGAGCAACAGGTTTCGTGTCCGGTACCGCTCCATCGTCCGTGCCCCCTGGGTCCGTTGGTGTCGGCTTCTTGCGACTGTGACGGCGCAGGGGGTGAGAACGTGCGGTACGGGGTGTTGCGGAAGCGTCTCGAAGCGGCCACGGAGACGGGCCGTCGAGACCGGTAGGACACCCTCCGTTGACCTAGGAGACGACGTCCTTGCGGGCGAAACCGCGGAAGGCCAGCGCGAACAGCACGAGCGCGTACGTTACGGAAATCGACGTGCCCTGGATCATGTCCGACCACTCCAGCTGCGGCCGGACCGCGTCGAGCCAGGCGTACTGCCAGTGCGCGGGCAGGAAGTGGCGCCAGTCGCCGAGGGCCGTCACCTCGTCGAGGACGCTGCCGATGATGGTCAGGAACACCGCGCCGCCGACCGCGCCGAGCGGTGCGTCCGTCCGGGTCGACAGGTAGAACGCGAGGGCCGCGGTGACCAGTTGGGACACCATGATGTACGCGACGACGATCAGTATGCGCACGGCGGCGGTGCTGGTGGGCAGGGTGCCGCCGGTGGGCAGCTGGAGGGGGCCCCAGCCGTAGGCGGCCGTGCCGACGATCAGGGCGACGATCGGGAGCAGGACGAGCGCGGCCAGGCTGAGGGTGAGTCCGACGGCGAGCTTGGACCACAGCAGCCGGGCCCGGGGCACAGGCGCGGCGAGCAGGTAGCGCAGGGAGGACCAGCTCGCCTCCGAGGCGACCGTGTCGCCGCAGAACAGGGCGACGGGGATGACGAGCAGGAAGCCGGCGGCGGAGAAGAGGTTGACGGCGGCGAAGTTCGCCCCGGACGCGGTCGCCGTGTCCATGAGGTTCACGCGGTTGTTGTTGCCGCCCGGGTCGCCGCCGACCTGGAAGGCGATCAGCAGGATGATCGGCAGGGCGAACAGGACGCCGCCCATGACCATCGTGCGGCGCCGCTTCAGCTGCCGGACGAGCTCGACGCGGAAGGGCAGGGTGCGGCCCGCGCGGTAGCCGTCGGCGACCTCGACGGGCGGCTCGGCGAGCTTGCTCATGCTTCGGCTCCGATCAGGGTGAGGAAGGCGTCCTCCAGGCGGCGGTGCGGGCCGACCGACCGCACCGGCACGTCCAGCCGTACGAGTTCGGCGACCAGGCGCTGCGGGGTGCCGTCGGCGTCGAGCTGGACCAGGAGGCCCTCGTCGACGGGCACGGCCGAGGCGACGCCCGGGAGGGCGGCGACCTTCTCCACGACGGGCTCGTCCACCGGCGTGGCCGTGCCCACCAGGAGGGTGTCGCCCGAGCCGACGATGTCCTCGACCGGGCCCGCCTGGACGAGCTGTCCGTGGTCCATCACGACCAGGTGGGTGCAGGTCTGCTCCACCTCCGCGAGGAGGTGGCTGGAGACGATGACCGTGCGCCCCGCGGCGGCGTAGCGGATCATCACCTCGCGCATCTCGCGGATCTGGGGCGGGTCCAGGCCGTTGGTCGGTTCGTCGAGGATGAGCAGGTCCGGCATGCCGAGCATGGCCTGGGCGATGGCGAGGCGCTGGCGCATGCCCTGGGAGTAGGTGCGCACCGCGCGGGCGAGCGCGTCGCCCAGGCCCGCGATCTCCAGGGCCTCCTCCATGTGCGCGTCCTCGGCGGGGCGGCCGGTGGCGCGCCAGTACAGCTCCAGGTTCTCGCGGCCGGACAGGTGCGGCAGGAAACCCGCGCCCTCGACGAAGGCGCCGACCCGGGAGAGGACCGGGGCGCCCGGGCTGATGGCGTGGCCGAAGACACGGATCTCGCCGCCGTCCGGCTTGATCAGGCCCATCAGCATGCGCAGGGTGGTCGTCTTCCCCGCTCCGTTGGGGCCGAGGAGGCCCAGTACCTGGCCCTTCTCCACGCGGAAGGACAGGTCCTTGACGGCGTACCGGTCGGAGGACTTGGCGTAGCGCTTGGTCAGGTCCGTGATCTGGAGCGGGACTTCGGCCATCCCGGGGTCGGGCGGGGCGGGGGCCGCCGTGCGGCGGCGGCCCGTGATGATCAGGGCCAGGGCGATCACGGCGCCGGCCATCGGCATCCACCACACCCAGGCGGGCAGCCCGCCCTGGGTGTCGCGCTGGCCGAGGGCCGAGGGGACCTTCAGGTCGCCCTTGAGGGAGACGGTGTACGTCGCCGGGGAGGCCGGGGAGGCGTAGCCGAGGTCCGTCGAGGCGAGGACCAGGCGCAGCCGGTGGCCGTCGTCGATCTCGTGGTCGATCGCCGGGAGGGTGATCGTGACGTCCTTGCCGGCCTTGGCGCCCTCGACCCTCAGGGGCGTGACGAGCTGGGAGGGCAGGACCGGCTGGGAGCCGCCGCCCGGGCCGACGTCGTAGACCTTGGCGAAGAGCACGGCGTCGTCGCTGGTGGACTTCACGTGGACGGTGGCGGTGGGCGAGCCGGTGATCTGGACGTCTTCGGTGAAGGGGGCCGACTCGAACGCGGCGAACTGGCCGGGGAAGTCGAGCGAGATGCCGATGCCGAGGGTGGAGAGCTGGCTGAGGCCGCCGGCGCCGCCGAGGCCGGGCAGGGCGGAGACGCCGGGCGGGCTGGCGCCGGGCGGGTTGTCGAAGCTCTGCTCACGGCCGACCAGGGCGATGGAGCGCCGCTCGGCCTCCAGGCCGGGGTAGCGGTCCGAGGTCACGCCGGTCAGGCGGGGTTCGCCGTCGCCGGAGCCCATGCCGAGGGTGCGGGTGACGCGGAAGGCGGGGCCGGTGTCGGCGGCCTTGTCCTGCTTCAGGTAGCGGTCGAACCAGGTCGTGACCCGGTCCTGGACGCGGCCGGTCTCCATGTCGCCACCGTCGTGGCCGCCCGCGATCCAGTCGACGTCGACGGGGGCGCCGTTGGCGCGGATGGCCTTCGCGGCCTGGTCGGCCTGGCCGAGCGGGAAGAGGGAGTCCGACTGGCCCTGCATCAGCAGGGTCGGCACGTCGATGTCCTTCCCCACGGCGGACGGTGAGCGCGCCTCGAGCAGCTTGCGCGCCTCGGCGTCCGGCGTGCCCGACTCGGCGACCCGCTCGTACATCCGGCACAGCGCGGGCTCGAACTTCTCGCAGCCGCCGCCGGAGTTGACGAAGATGCCGGCCCACAGCTTCTTGAACACGCCGTTCGGGAACAGCGCGTCGGCGAGGTTCCAGTACGTGATCGCCGGGGCGATGGCGTCCACCCGGTCGTCGTGCCCCGCCGTCAGCAGCGCGATGGCGCCGCCGTAGGAGCCGCCCGCCATGCCCACGCGCGGATCTCCGGGCTTGTCGAGCTCGACCTGGGGCTGCTTCGCCAGCCAGTCGATGAGCTTCGAGACGTCGGCGACCTCGCCCTCGGGGTCGTTCAGCCCGATCTTCCCGGTGGACTTGCCGAAACTGCGCGCCGACCAGGTCAGGACCGCGTAGCCGTCTCTGGCGAGGCCCTCGGCCTGCTGCCGTACGTCCTTCTTGCTGCCGCCGAAGCCGTGGCCGAGCAGCACGGCGGGGCGGCGGCGGTCTCCTCCGGAGGTGAAGAACGAGGTGTCGATGCGCACCCCGTTCCCCATGTCCTGGACCCGGTCGGAGCGGTGGACCGGGGGCGTCTCGTCGTTCGCGACGGCCGTCCACGTGCCGGCTCCCGCGAGGACGACGACGGCGGCCCCGGCGGCGAGGAGCCTCCGGGGCCTCCGAAGCAGCCCGTGGAGTCCGGGCAGTCGAAGATCCATGCGTCAACGGTACGGGGTCAACCTGTCGAACTGTTGTCGACCGGAGACGGAAGTGGCACCCCTCCCAGGGGAGTACGGGGGGCCTTCGGCGTACCGCGGGTGGTGTACGGCCTCCGGCTCGGTGGGGTCTGTTGTGTGCCGGGTGCGGGTGCGTTGTGGCTTGTCGCGCAGTTCCCCGCGCCCCTTTAGGGCGCTCGGCTCAGTGGTTGCGCGGGAAGCCCAGGTCCACGCCCGCCGGGGCGTCGGCCGGGTCCGGCCAGCGGGTGGTGACGACCTTGCCGCGGGTGTAGAAGTGCGTGCCGTCGTTGCCGTAGATGTGGTGGTCGCCGAAGAGCGAGTCCTTCCAGCCGCCGAAGGAGTGGTAGCCCACGGGGACCGGGATCGGGACGTTCACGCCGACCATGCCGGCCTCGACCTCCAGCTGGAAGCGGCGGGCCGCGCCGCCGTCCCGCGTGAAGATCGCGGTGCCGTTGCCGAACGGCGAGGCGTTGACGATGTCCAGCGCCTCCTCGTAGGTCTCGGTGCGCAGCACGGTCAGCACCGGACCGAAGATCTCGTCCTGGTAGGCCTTCGCGGACGTGGGCACCTTGTCGAGCAGCGAGATGCCGATCCAGTGGCCGTCCTCGAAGCCCTCGACGGTGTGGCCGGTGCCGTCCAGGACGACCTCGCAGCCCTCGGCCGCCGCGCCCTCGACGTAGGAGGCCACCTTGTCGCGGTGGACCTTGGTGATCAGCGGGCCCATCTCGGAGGCCGGGTCGTCGCCCGGGCCGATCTTGATCTTCTCGGCGCGCTCGCGGATCTTCTCCACCAGTTCGTCGCCGATCGAGCCGACCGCGACGACGGCGGAGATGGCCATGCAGCGCTCGCCCGCCGAGCCGTA
>KL569125.1:11760-13612 GCA_000715635.1 Streptomyces violaceus
GCCGCCGCGTCCAGGTCGGCGTCCGGGAGCACCAGCATGTGGTTCTTGGCGCCGCCCAGGGCCTGGACACGCTTGCCGTTCGCGGAGGCCGTGGTGTGGATGTAGCGGGCGATCGGGGTCGAGCCCACGAACGAGACGGCCTTGACGTCCGGGTGCTCCAGGAGGCGGTCGACGGCCACCTTGTCGCCGTGCACGACGTTGAACACGCCGTCCGGCAGCCCGGCTTCCGCCAGCAGCTCGGCGATCTTGAGGGAGGCCGACGGGTCCTTCTCGGACGGCTTCAGCACGAACGTGTTGCCGCACGCGATGGCGATGGGGAACATCCACATCGGCACCATCGCCGGGAAGTTGAACGGCGTGATGCCCGCGACGACCCCGAGCGGCTGGCGGATGGACGAGACGTCCACGCGGCTCGCCACCTGCGTCGACAGCTCGCCCTTGAGCTGGACGTTGATGCCACAGGCCAGGTCGACGATCTCCAAGCCGCGGGCCACCTCGCCGAGCGCGTCACTGTGCACCTTGCCGTGCTCGGCGGTGATCAGCTCGGCGATGGCGTCCCGGTTGGCGTCCAGCAGCGCCCGGAACTTGAAGAGGATCGAGGTCCGCTGGGCCAGCGAGGACTGGCCCCAGGTGGCGTAGGCCTCCTTGGCGGCGGCGACCGCCGCGTCCACCTCGTCCACCGAGGCGAACGCGACCTTCGTCGTCACCGCGCCGGTCGCCGGGTTGGTCACCGGCCCGTGCGTGCCCGAGGCGCCTTCGACGGTCTTGCCGCCGATCCAGTGGTTGACGATCTTCGTCATGGCCGGGAACTCCTTCACAGATGGCGGCGTCGGGTGGAGACGTGCCGTTCGTACAGCTCACGTGCCTTGACCGCGGACGGCCGTGTCGCGGTCTCGGCCACAGGTACATCCCACCAGGCCTGCGCGGGAGGCGCGCCCGACACTGTGTCTGCCGTTTGGGTCTCGACGTAGACACATGTGGGAGTGTCGGCGGCCCGGGCCTCGGCGAGTGCCTCGCGCAGGTCCCGTACGGTCTTCGCGCGCAGCACGCGCATGCCGAGGCTGGCCGCGTTGGCGGCGAGGTCCACCGGCAGTGGCGGCCCCGTGTACGCGCCGTCCTCGGACGGGAAGCGGTAGGCGGTGCCGAACCGCTCGCCACCCACCGACTCGGACAGACCGCCGATGGACGCGTAGCCGTGGTTCTGGATGATCAGGACCTTGATCGCGATGCCCTCCTGCACGGCCGTGACGATCTCGGTCGGCATCATCAGATACGTGCCGTCGCCGACCAGCGCCCATACGGGCCGGTCGGGAGCGGCCATCCTCACGCCGATCGCGGCCGGAATCTCATACCCCATGCAGGAGTAGCCGTATTCCAGGTGGTACTGGTCGTACGAGCGCGTCCGCCACAGTTTGTGCAGGTCGCCGGGGAGGGAGCCGGCGGCGTTGATCAGGATGTCCGACTCGTCGGCGAGCTCGTCCAGGGCGCCGAGGACCTGCGGCTGGGTGGGGCGGGTGTCCGGTTCGTCCACCTCGTAGCAGGCGTCGACGCGCTGCTCCCAGCGCTCCTTGTCCTCGGTGTACTCGGTGGCGTAGGAGCCGGCGACCCGGTACGCGTGCAGGCGGAGGGCGTCGGTGAGTTCCGTCAGGCCGCTGCGGGCGTCGGCGATGAGGGGCTGCCCGGCGAGCTTGTGGCCGTCGAAGGAGGCGATGTTGAGGTTGAGGAACCGGACATCCGGGTTCGAGAAGAGGGTGCCGGAGCCGGTGGTGAAGTCGGTGTACCTGGTCCCGACGCCGATCACCAGGTCGGCGGTGCGGGCGAGTTCGTCGGCCGTCGCCGTACCGGTGTGGCC
>KL569125.1:13855-14833 GCA_000715635.1 Streptomyces violaceus
GGTCTGCCTTGCCAGCCCGCTCAGAGATGTGTATAAGAGACAGAGCTCCGTCGGGTCGGCGCCGGGACGCCGTACGGTCCAGATGCGCTCGGCGAAGAACTCCTCGGGCCAGTCGTAGGCCTCGGCCTGCACGTCCTGGGGCAGCGCGAGGGTGACGGCGCCGGTCTCGACGGGGTCGGTGAGGACGCGCATCGCGTTCAGGGCGGAGGGGATCAGGGCCTCCGGCCGGGTGATCCGGTCGAAGTACTTCGACACCGGGCGCAGGCAGTCGTTGACCGACACGTCGCCCGCGTACGGCACTTCGAGCTGCTGCAGGACCGGGTCGGCGGGGCGGGTCGCGAACACGTCGCCGGGCAGGAGAAGCACCGGCACGTGGTTGATCGTCGCGAGGGCGGCGCCGGTGACCAGGTTGGTGGCGCCCGGGCCGATGGAGGTGGTGACCGCGTGGGTGGACAGCCGGTTGGACTGCCGGGCGTAGCCGACCGCGGCGTGCACCATGGCCTGTTCGTTGCGGCCCTGGTGGTACGGCATCGCGTCGGGGTGCTCCAGCAGCGCCTGGCCGATGCCGGCGACGTTGCCGTGGCCGAAGATGCCCCAGGTGGCGCCGATGAGCCGCTGCCGCACGCCGTCGCGTTCGGTGTACTGGGCGGACAGGAAGCGTACGAGCGCCTGGGCGACCGTCAGCCTGGTCGTCATCGGTGTCCCTCCCGCTTGGTGTGGGGGACCTCCGGCGCGGGGCCGTAGCGGGCGGGGAGTTGTCGCTCGCACTTCGCTCCTGCCAAAGCAAAGCGGCCTCCCGCGCCGGAGGCGATCTGGGCCCGGGCGTCACTGGGCGCGTACCCGAAGTCGGCGGCGGCCGACGCGCACACGCTTTCCCCGCCCGGGAGGGGGGAGTTCTCCTTGAGGACGTACGGCTCACTGGTCATGAAGCGGCCCTCACAGCAGTCCTACGGCGGTGTCCACGGCGGCGGCCACATC
>KL569125.1:15072-15427 GCA_000715635.1 Streptomyces violaceus
CGGCGGCGGCCACATCGCCGTCCGCCGGGTACAGCAACGAACGGCCGACCACCAGCCCGCGCACGGTGGGCAACTGGAGGGCGCCGCGCCACTTCTCGTACGCCCCGTCCTGTTCCTCAGCGGAGCCGCCCACCTCCCCGCCGAGGAGTACGGCGGGCAGCGTGGAGGCCGCCATGACCTCGGCCATGTCGTCGGGGTTCGCGGTGACCGGCACCTTGAGCCAGGTGTAGGCCGAACTGCCGCCCAGGCCCGAGGCGATGGCGATCGACTTGGTGACGGCCTCGGCGGAGAGGTCGTTGCGCAGCCGGCCCGTCTCGTCGCGGCGGGAGATGAAGGGCTCGACGAAGACGGGCAG
>KL569125.1:15617-15989 GCA_000715635.1 Streptomyces violaceus
AGAGATGTGTATAAGAGACAGGCCGGCGGGCGGCCATGGCGTCGACGGCCCGGGCGGTGGACTCCAGGGTGGTGAGGGAGCCCGGGTCGTCGTAGTCGATGCGCAGGAGCAGCTTGCCCGCGTCGAAGCCGAGGCGCTCGATGTCCTCGGGGCGGTGGCCGGTGAAGCGGTCGTCGAGCTCGAAGCTCGCGCCCTGGAGGCCGCCGCGGTTCATCGAGCCCAGGACGACCTTGCCGTCGAGGGCGCCGAGCAGGAGCAGGTCGTCGAGGATGTCGGCGGTGGCGAGGACGCCGTCCACGCCCGGGCGGGACAGGGCCAGGCAGAGGCGTTCGAGGAGGTCGGCGCGGTTGGCCATGGCCATGCTGCGGCCGC
>KL569125.1:16274-18123 GCA_000715635.1 Streptomyces violaceus
GCGGACGAGTTCGGAGACGTCGACGGTCACTTGACGGCCCGCGGTGACGGCCGCCTCGATCTCGCCCGGGGTGGGCATCGCGGAGGAGCACTCCAGGCGGGAGGCGACGATGGCGCCGGCGGCGTTGGCGTGCCGCATGGTCTTCTCCAGGTCCCAGCCGGCCAGGAGGCCGTGGACCAGGGAGCCGCCGAAGGCATCGCCTGCGCCCAGGCCGTTGAGGACGTTCACGGGCAGCGGCGGGACCTCGGCGCTCGCGCCCTCGCGGTTGACGGCCAGGACGCCCTTGGGTCCCTGCTTGACCACGGCCAGTTCCACGCCCGCGTCGAGCAGGGCGCGGGCGGCGGCGTGGGGTTCGCGCACGCCCGTGGCGACCTCCACCTCGTCGAGGTTGCCGACCGCGACGGTGGCGTGGCGCAGGGCCTCCTCGTAGAAGGGGCGGGCCGCGTCGGGGTCGTTCCAGAACATCGGACGCCAGTCGAGGTCGAAGACCGTCGTGCCGGACTTGGCGCGGTGGGCGAGGGCCGCGAGGGTCGCCGTGCGGCTCGGTTCCTCGCTCAGGCCCGTACCCGTGACCCAGAAGACGCGGGCGTCGCGGATGGCGTCGAGGTCGATCTCGTGGGCGTCGATCTCCAGGTCGGGGGCCTTGGGCCGGCGGTAGAAGTACAGCGGGAAGTCGTCCGGCGGGAAGACCTCGCAGAAGGTGACCGGGGTGGGCAGTCCGGGGACCGGGGTGACCCAGCGGTCGTCCACGCCGAAGTCCTTCAGGGCCTCGTGGAGGTAGGTGCCGAAGGGGTCGTCGCCGGTGCGCGTGATCACCGCGGTCCGGCGTCCCAGGCGGGCCGCGGCGACCGCGACGTTCGTCGCCGAGCCGCCGAGGAACTTGCCGAAGGAGGTGACCTGCGGCAGCGGGACGCCCGTCTGGAGCGGATACAGATCCACTCCGATCCGCCCCATGGTGATCAGGTCGTACGCCATCGGATACCCCTCGGTGTCGGCTCTCCCGGTTTTGTAGCCCCCTTCGCGAAGCCCTGTCAATGTTTTGTCCGGACATTCGGACCAGATCATGACAGCGCTTTCCGTATGCCCAGGTCCGGGTCTCACCGTTCCGTAAGGTCAGGCCTCGGTGTCGGTCCGACCCGGTTGCGCGCCGCTCGGCGCCGAGCGGCCGACCTGCTCCACCCGCACCACGGCAGCGTTGCCCGCCGGCTCGAACAGATCGGAGTGCCGCGTCAAGGCGCCCCGCCGACGGTCCGGCGCGCAGCTTTGCCCCGGCTGCGTTACAAACGCCCCCTTCCTGTCACACATGTCGCGTGTGCACAGGTCTTCCGTCACACCCGGCACACAGGCCCTGCCTCGTGGCACCGAGCGTCGTTGACCCGGCAGAGGCTTGTTGATCGCCAGCGCAGCGCCCGGCTCCCCCGGACGGCCGTCCCCGGCTGCCGCCGTGGTGCGCGCGGGGAGGTGCATGTCATGACCGAACGAAAGCTCTGGTCCTACAAGGAGATCGCGGCACACATCCGGGTCCAGCCGGACACCGTGCGGTCCTACCGCAAGCACGGTCTGCTGCCGCCGCCCGACCATGTCGAGAGCGGCAAGCCCTACTGGTACGCCGACACGGTCCGGGCCTGGGTCGCCTCCAGGCCCGGCAACCGCGCGCGAAGAGACGACTGACCTCTCGCCCCGGTCTGCGGGGGCGTCAGCTCCACGGCTCGATGACCGTCGCCCCCGCTCCCGGCGCCGTCCCCATCCCCGCCAGCGCGGCCGGGACCTCGTCCAGTGTGATCGTGGACGTCACCAGCAGGTCGGGGCGCAGCACACCACTGCGGACCAGCTCCTGTCTCTTATACAC
>KL569125.1:18367-18525 GCA_000715635.1 Streptomyces violaceus
GGGTAGCCGTGCGCGGCCATGCCGTGGCTGCCGAGGAGTTCGAGCTCCAGGGCGATGGCGCGGGCCATCGGGACGGGTGTCGTGCCGGTCAGAGAGGGCAGCAGGCCGACCTGGACGTGCCGGCCGCGGCGACGCAGGCCGTTCACGGAGGCGGCGCA
>KL569125.1:18817-21658 GCA_000715635.1 Streptomyces violaceus
GGGCGCCGCCGCCGGTCAGGTCGCGGACCGCCACCGCGGTGTCCGGCACCGCTGTCGCGTCCAGGCACCGCGCGGCCCCGAACCTCCGCGCCAGGTCCAGTGCTTGGGCCGATACGTCGACGGCCACGACCCGCGCTCCCGACGCCGCCGCGATCATCACCGCCGAGAGCCCGACCCCGCCGCAGCCGTGCACCGCGACCCACTCCCCCGCCGCGGCCCGGCCCTGCCGCACCACCGCCCGGTACGCCGTGGCGAACCGGCAGCCGAGGGAGGCCGCCGTCGCGAAGGACAGTTCCCCGGGGAGTGCCACGAGGTTCACGTCGGCGTGGTCCAGCGCCACGTACTGGGCGAAGGAGCCCCAGTGGGTGAAGCCGGGCTGGGTCTGGCGCTCGCACACCTGATGGTCGCCCGCCACGCAGGACGGGCAGGTGCCGCAGGCGCAGATGAACGGCACGGTGACCCGGTCGCCGGGCCGCCATCCGGTCACCCGGGCGCCCACCGCCTCGACGACACCGGCGAGTTCATGCCCGGGCACATGCGGCAGTGCGATGTCCGGGTCGTGGCCCTGCCAGCCGTGCCAGTCGCTGCGGCACAGGCCGGTGGCCTCGACCCGCACGACGACCCCGTGCTCCGCGGGCTGCGGATCCGCGACCTCCCGCACCTCGGCCGTCTCCCCGTACCGCTCGAACACCACGGCCCGCATGGCCCACCGCCTTCTCGTTCATGTCCGGTTCGCGCATGTCCGGGATCCCGGAGTGCTCCTACCTTCCCCGGCGATCAAGCATGCGATGCTCCGACCTTGTCTCTGGCCTCTTCCGTCTCCTTGGCCGGTCCTGGTTCGCCCTCGCTCAGGCCGAAGCGCTCATGGAAGCGGCGCAGCGGGCCCGGGGCCCACCAGGTGGCGCGGCCCGTGAGGCGCATGACCGCGGGGACCAGGAGGCTGCGGACGATCATCGCGTCCATCAGGACGGCCAGCGCGATCCCCAGGCCGAGCATCTTGGTGTTGGTCACCCGGGAGGTGCCGATCGCGACCATGACCACGGCCAGGATGACCGCCGCCGCGGTGATCAGCCCGCCCGTGCGCCGCAGGCCGTGCCGGACGGCCTGGTCGTGGTCGCCGGTGTGGTCGTACTCCTCCTTGATGCGGGAGAGCAGGAACACCCCGTAGTCCATGGACAGGCCGAAGGCCACACAGAACATCAGGACCGGCAGGGTCGTCTCTATGGAACCGGGACTGGTGAAGCCGAGCAGGCCGGACAGGTGGCCGTCCTGGAAGATCCAGACGACCGCGCCGAACATGGCCGTCAGACTGAGCGCGTTGAGCACGACCGCCTGGATCGGTATCAGCACGCTGCCCGTGAGGAGGAAGACCAGGAGCAGGGTGACGATGGTGATGAAGACGGCCGCGAGCGGCAGGCGCTCCCCTATGGCGTCCTTGGAGTCGACCAGGACGGCCGCCGCGCCGGTCACCTCGGTGTCGAAGGGTGCGCGGACCTCGCGCAGTTCACCGACCAGGCGCTGGGCCGGATCGTCGACCGCCTCGCCCTTCGGCAGCACCGTGAAGTACGCGGAGTCGCCCTTCACCAGCGGCCCGTCGACCCGCTGCACATCGGGCAGTTCGGCGATCCGCTTCTTGTAGGCGCCGTACTGCGCCTCGGTCGCGCGGCCCTCGGCGAGCACTTCGAGGCCGCCGTCGGGGCTGCCGGGGAAGCCGTCCCGGATGTGCTGCTGCACGACGTGGGACTCGGAGGTCGAGGGCAGCTGGCGGTCGTCGGCGGTGCCGAACTTCACGCCCAGGAAGGGCAGTCCGAGCAGGACGAGGACGGCTGTGGTGCCCAGGGCGAAGAACGGGGCGCGGCGCATGACGAGCGTCGCCGTACGCGCCCAGCTTCTGCCCTCTTCCCCGGCGGGCTTCGGCCGGTGTCCGCGCCGGAACACGCGGCGCAGGTCCAGGGCGTTGACCCGGTGCCCGAGCAGCGTCAGCGCCGCCGGGAGCAGGATCAGCGCGGCCGCCGCGGCCAGCAGCACCACGGCGATCCCGGCGTAGGCGAAGGACCGCAGGAAGTACTGCGGGAAGACCAGCATCGCGGCCAGGGACACGGCGACCGTGAGGGCGGAGAACAGCACCGTGCGGCCCGCGGTGCGCAGAGTCGTGCCGATCGCTGTCAAGGGCTCGGCGCCCGTGGACAGTTCCTCGCGATAGCGGCGGACGATGAACAACGCGTAGTCGACGGCGAGGCCGAGGCCGAGGGCCGTGGTGAGGTTGATCGCGAACACGGACACGTCGGTGAGCTCGGTGAGGCCGCGCAGGATCGCGTTGGTCCCGAGGATGGCGACGATGCCGATGCCCAGCGGCAGCAGGGCCGCGACCGCGCTGCCGAAGACCATCACCAGCAGCACGAGCGTCACCGGCAGGGCGATGAGCTCGGCCCGGGTCAGGTCCTCCTGGATGATCGTCTGCATCTCGTGCCGCACGGCGACCGGGCCGCCGACGGTGACCTCCACCGAGCCGTGCACGCCGCGGTACTGGGGCGCGATGCGTTCCAGGGTCTCGGCGGCGGTCTTCTCGTCGCCCGTGATGCGGGCGGCTATCAGCGCCTCGTGACCGTCCTCGGCGCGCAGGGCCGGGGTGCCGGACTGCCAGTAGGAGCCGATGCCGGTGACGCCCCGCTCGCTCGCCAGCCGCTCGGCGAGACGCTTGGCCTGGTCGGCGACGGCCGGGTCGTCGACCGAGGCGTCGCCCGCGTCGACCAGGAGCAGCAGGTTGGGCTGGGAGCCGGGGAACTCGCGCTCCAGGGCCTTGGTCGCACGGGTGGACCTGTCTCTTATACACATCTCTGA
>KL569125.1:21876-23375 GCA_000715635.1 Streptomyces violaceus
GCCAGCACCGCGAGCGCGGTGAGCACCAGCGCCACCAGCAGCGACAGTCTGGGCCTGGCCGTTACGAAGCGGGTCCATCGTCCGACGCGTGGTGGTGCGTTGACTTCGGTCATCGTGCGGTGTCCCCTTCACCGTGACCCGTGTCCAGGCGCAGCCTGACAGCATGGAGCTGCCATAGACTGGCAAACACGAGAGATCGCTCGCATTTCTGCCGACTCCAGAATGCGAGCGACCGCTCGCGTTTGTCAATCGCGGGATGAGACCTGGGGATAACGCGTGCCCGAGAAAACCGAGAAGACAGAGAAACCCGCAGCGGAGACGGCGACGGCGGCGGCCGAAGACCGGCCACGCCGTCGCCAGGCCCGCGGCGAGCGCCGGATCACCCAGCTGCTCGAGGCCGCCGCGACGGTCTTCTCCAACACCGGTTACACGGCCGCCAGCACCAACGCCATCGCCCGCGAGGCAGGCGTCTCACCGGGCACGCTGTACCAGTTCTTCCCGAACAAGGAAGCGATCGCGATCGAGCTGGGCAGTCGGCTCATGCACGAGATGCGGCAGTCCTACGACGAGGTCCTCGCCCCGATCGACCCGGCGGTGACCCCGGTCGAGGAGGTGATCGCCGGGACCGTCGACCGCTTCATCGAGTTCAACTGCCGCCACCCGGCCTTCTTCGCGTTGATGCACGGCCCCGACATCCCGGGGCGCATCGCCGAGGAGCACGACGCGCTGCACACCACGCTGGTCACCAGGGTCGAGACGTTCCTCGCCCCGTTCGTGCCCGACGCGCCCGCCCCCGCCGTCACCCGCACCGCCCGGATGTGCGTCGGCATCTACATGGCCGGCCTGGAGCTGATCCTGGCTCACGAGGGCGCCGAGCGGGAGGCGTACGTCCAGGAGTTGAAGGACGTCCTCCTTCGCTACCTGCGACCGCTGGTCGGGACGTCGTGAAGTGATACCCCCTAGGGGTACAGTGGGATGTGTGCGGACCCCCCATAGGCCGCCACAGCCCCACATGCCTCGACGAGGAGTAACGACATGACCGCCCAGACCGACACCACGGGCCCCGTCACCACCGTCTACAAGGTGAGCGGCATGAGCTGCGGACACTGCGAGGGCGCCGTCTCCGGCGAGATCTCCGGGATCTCCGGCGTCAGCTCGGTGACGGCCGTCGCCTCGACCGGCGAGGTCACTGTCGTCTCCGCGGCCCCGCTCGAGGACGAGGCCGTGCGCGCCGCCGTCGACGAGGCCGGCTTCGAGCTGGCCGGCAGGGCCTGACCCCGCATTCACCGAGTGCCGGGCCCCAGAGCCCGGGACGCCAGGCCTGAGACGCTCCAGACCTGGCACTCGTACCGACGTACGGGCCGTACTGCCGCCGCCCCGGCCCGTACGGCCCGTTCCGCTTCCCGGGCACCCCGCCACCTCCTGGAGTGAAGGACATGACCAGCACCACCGCCCAGGCGCCGCCGGACCGCGAGCCGGCGGTCGCCGAGGTCGAGCTG
>KL569125.1:23618-24833 GCA_000715635.1 Streptomyces violaceus
CGAGGTCGAGCTGCTCATCGGCGGGATGACCTGCGCCTCCTGCGCGGCCCGCGTCGAGAAGAAGCTCAACCGTATGGACGGCGTCACGGCCACGGTGAACTACGCGACGGAGAAGGCCAGAGTCAGCTATCCCGCGGGCACCGAGGTCGCCGATCTGATCGCCACCGTGGTGAAGACCGGGTACACCGCCGAGGAGCCCGCACCCCCGCCCGAGGAGGAGGCCGCCGCCGAGGAGGACCCCGAGCTTTCGGCCCTGCGCCGGCGCCTGGCCGTCTCCGCCGCCCTCGCGGTGCCCGTCGTCCTGCTGGCGATGGTCCCGGCCCTCCAGTTCGACAACTGGCAGTGGCTCTCGCTCACCCTCGCCGCGCCGGTCGTCGTCTGGGGCGGACTGCCCTTCCACCGGGCCGCCTGGACGAACGCCCGGCACGGCGCCGCCACCATGGACACGCTGGTCGCCCTCGGCACGCTCGCCGCGTTCGGCTGGTCCCTGTGGGCGCTGTTCCTCGGCGACGCGGGCATGCCGGGCATGCGGCACCCCTTCGAACTCACGGTCTCGCGCGGCGACGGCGCCTCGCAGATCTACCTGGAGGTCGCCTCCGGCGTCACCGCCTTCATCCTGCTGGGCCGCTATCTGGAGGCCCGCTCCAAGCGCCGCGCCGGGGCCGCGCTCCGGGCGCTGCTGGAGCTGGGCGCCAAGGACGTGGCCGTCCTGCGGGACGGGCGCGAGGTGCGGATCCCGGCGCAGCGGCTGGCGGTCGGCGACCGGTTCGTCGTACGGCCCGGCGAGAAGATCGCCACCGACGGCACGGTGGTCGAGGGAGCCTCCGCGGTGGACGCCTCGATGCTGACCGGTGAGTCGGTGCCGGTGGACGTGGCGGCCGGGGACGCGGTCACCGGCGCGACGGTCAACGCCGGTGGCCGGCTCGTCGTCGAGGCCACCCGGGTCGGCGCCGACACCCAGCTCGCGCGGATGGCGAAGCTGGTGGAGGAGGCGCAGAACGGCAAGGCCGAGGTGCAGCGGCTCGCCGACCGGATCTCCGGGATCTTCGTGCCGGTGGTCCTGCTGATCGCCGTCGCCACGGCGGGGGCGTGGCTCGGGCTGACCGGCGACGGTGTCGCCGCCTTCACGGCGGCCGTCGCGGTGCTGATCATCGCCTGCCCGTGCGCGCTGGGCCTGGCCACCCCGACCGCGCTGATGGTCGGCACGGGCCGCGG
>KL569125.1:24997-25789 GCA_000715635.1 Streptomyces violaceus
GGCCCGGAGGTCCTGGAGTCCACGCGCCGGATCGACACGGTCGTCCTGGACAAGACCGGCACGGTCACCACGGGCCGGATGACCCTCCAGGAGGTGTACGTCGCAGAGGGCGCCGACGAGAAGGAGGTGCTGCGGCTCGCGGGCGCCGTCGAGCACGCCTCCGAGCACCCCGTCGCGCGGGCGATCGCGCTGGGCGCCGAGGAGCGGGCCGGACAGCTCCCGGACGTCGAGGGGTTCCGGAGCGTCCCCGGGCGGGGCGTACGCGGGCGTGTAGAGGGCCGTGAGGTCGCCGTGGGGCGGCTCTTCGACGCCGTACCGCCGGAGCTGGCCCGCGCGCGGGACGAGGCCGAGCGGGCCGGGCGTACGGCCGTCGTGGCCGGCTGGGACGGAACGGCGCGGGCCGTGCTGGCCGTGGCGGACGCGGTCAAGGAGACCAGCGCCGAGGCGGTGCGCGAGCTGCGCGAGCTGGGGCTCACGCCGGTGCTGCTGACCGGGGACAACCGGGCGGTGGCCGAGACGGTGGCGAAGGCCGTCGGGATCGACCAGGTGGTCGCGGAGGTCCTGCCCGAGGACAAGGTCGACGCCGTACGGCGGCTGCGGGCCGAGGGGCGGGTCGTCGCCATGGTGGGCGACGGCGTCAACGACGCGGCCGCGCTCGCCACCGCCGATCTGGGCCTGGCCATGGGCACCGGCACGGACGCGGCGATCGAGGCGGGCGATCTGACGCTGGTGCGCGGCGACCTGCGGGTGGCCGCGGACGCGATCCGGCTGTCGCGCCGGACGCTGGCCACG
>KL569125.1:25999-35784 GCA_000715635.1 Streptomyces violaceus
CCGCCGCGGGGCTGCTGAACCCGATGATCGCGGGGGCCGCGATGGCCTTCTCGTCGGTCTTCGTCGTCACGAACAGTCTGCGGCTCCGGACATTCCGGTGAAGTCCCCTGAATTCGCCCTAAGTTCGCGGCGAACGTGATATGAGCCCCTCTGGAGTCCCGGGCCCGGCTCACATAAGCTCTTCACAAGGCTCGCGCATCATCCTTACGCTTGAGTCCCGGACGGCATTTCCGGGCTCTTGCGCAGCTAACGGACATATGCAAGAGACGCAGATCACAGTGATGTGAACGTAACCATCGAAGGGGTTCGAAGGTCTAAGTTGACGATGTCAGGGAGCGTCTTGGGGGGCGTGACCTGACATCTGGAGATGTCTTGGGGGACTTCTCCAGAGATGCGTTGCCGGGACACGCACACCGGGAAGCTTTGAGCGGCCCTCCCGGACGTGCGCTGTCCCGGCAGATCGCACACGACAGGGGCATGGCGAGTTTTGCTCGTTGCGCTCGCAGCGATTCAGGCGCTGTCCTCACAGACGCCCGGCCGGATCCCGTGGGGGGAATCCGCACCGGGACTGGGAAGGCGCCCTGGCCGTCGGCCCGTGGGGGGACTGACGTTCCGGGGCGCCTTCTTCATTACGTAAGAAATCACGTGAGAGATCCCCTCCCCGCAGCATCACGCGAAGAACACGCGGGAGACCACACGAGGGATCACACGAGAGCCCCCGCATCCGGCAGTCGGATGCGGGGGCTCGTGCGGTACTACGCTCAGCGGGCCTCGACGGGAACGAAGTCGCGCTCGACCACGCCCGTGTAGATCTGGCGCGGGCGGCCGATGCGGGAGCCCGGCTCCTTGATCATCTCGTGCCACTGGGCGATCCAGCCCGGCAGCCGGCCGAGGGCGAACAGGACCGTGAACATCTCGGTCGGGAAGCCCATGGCCCGGTAGATCAGACCGGTGTAGAAGTCGACGTTCGGGTAGAGGCTGCGCGAGACGAAGTAGTCGTCGGAGAGCGCGTGCTCCTCCAGCTTCAGCGCGATGTCCAGCAGCTCGTCGGACTTGCCGAGCGCGGACAGCACGTCGTGCGCGGCGGCCTTGATGATCTTGGCGCGCGGGTCGAAGTTCTTGTAGACCCGGTGGCCGAAGCCCATCAGGCGGACGCCGTCCTCCTTGTTCTTCACCTTGCGGATGAAGGTGTCGACGTCGCCGCCGGAGTCGCGGATGCCCTCCAGCATCTCCAGCACCGACTGGTTGGCGCCGCCGTGCAGCGGGCCCCACAGGGCGTTGATGCCGGCGGAGATCGAGGCGAACATGTTCGCCTGCGAGGAGCCGACCAGGCGGACCGTGGACGTCGAACAGTTCTGCTCGTGGTCCGCGTGCAGGATCAGCAGCTTGTCGAGCGCGGACACCACGGTCGGGTCCAGGTCGTACTCCTGCGCGGGGACCGAGAAGGTCATGCGGAGGAAGTTCTCGACGTAACCGAGGTCGTTGCGCGGGTAGACGAACGGGTGACCGATCGACTTCTTGTACGCGTACGCCGCGATCGTCGGGAGCTTGGCGAGCAGGCGGGTCGTGGAGAGGTTCCGCTGGCGCTCGTCGAACGGGTTGTGGCTGTCCTGGTAGAACGTGGACAGCGCCGAGACGACCGAGGACAGCATCGCCATCGGGTGGGCGTCACGCGGGAAGCCCTTGTAGAAGTTCTTGACGTCCTCGTGCAGCAGGGTGTGCTGCGTGATGTCGTTCTGGAACGTCGAGAGCTCGTCGACGGTCGGCAGCTCGCCGTTGATCAGCAGGTAGGCGACCTCCAGGAAGGTGGAGCGCTCGGCCAGCTGCTCGATCGGGTAGCCGCGGTACCGCAGGATGCCCGCTTCGCCGTCCAGGTAGGTAATGGCGGATTTGTACGCGGCGGTGTTGCCGTAACCGCTGTCCAGTGTCACCAGACCGGTCTGGGCACGGAGCTTCCCGATGTCGAAGCCCTTGTCCCCGACGGTGCTGTCGATCACCGGGTAGGTGTACTCGCCGTCGCCGTACCGCAGTACTACAGAGTTGTCGCTCACGTCTTCCCTCACCGACGTTGTGCCTCATCTTCGAGGTTGCCCTGACTGTCTCTACCATCCCCCACTTGGCTCAGGAGAGTGCACTCGGGGTCGACCATCGGGCCTATTGACGGCACTGAGTGCCGCCAACTTGCTCATCCTGCCCCCTGTGTTCCCCATCCGGAAGCCTCTGTGACCTTCACGACTCATTTGATCGATCATTTTTTTGCGATCCGAGCGATCCGAGCCGGAAATCGAGTGCCGTGCACCGCCGGCCCGCCGACACCGTGCGCACCGCCTGGCCGATCGCCTTGCGCGAACCGACGAGGACGACCAGCTGTTTGGCCCGGGTGACCGCCGTGTACAGCAGGTTCCGCTGGAGCATCATCCAGGCGCCCGTGGTGACCGGGATGACGACCGCCGGATACTCGCTGCCCTGGGAGCGGTGGATCGTCACGGCGTACGCGTGAGCCAGCTCGTCGAGCTCGTCGAAGTCGTACGGAACCTCCTCGTCCTCGTCCGTCAGCACGGTCAGCCGCTGGTCGACCGGGTCGAGCAAGGTCACCACGCCCACCGTGCCGTTGAAGACGCCGTTCTCGCCCTTCTCGTAATTGTTGCGAATCTGGGTGACCTTGTCCCCGACCCGGAAGACCCGGCCGCCGAACCGCTTCTCGTTCACGTCGGGGCGGCCGGGGGTGATGGCCTGCTGGAGCAGACCGTTCAGGGTGCCCGCGCCCGCCGGGCCCCGGTGCATGGGGGCGAGCACTTGGACGTCCCGGCGCGGGTCCAGCCCGAACTTGGCGGGGATACGACGCGCCGCCACGTCCACGGTGAGCCGCCCGGCGGCCTCCGTGTCGTCCTCCACGAAGAGGAAGAAGTCCTTCATGCCGTCGGTGACCGGGTGTTGGCCGGCGTTGATCCGGTGGGCGTTCGTCACCACGCCCGACTGCTGCGCCTGCCGGAAGACCCGGGTGAGGCGGACGGCGGGGATCGGACCCCCTTCGGCGAGCAGGTCCCGCAGCACCTCCCCCGCACCCACGCTCGGCAACTGGTCCACATCACCGACGAACAGCAGATGCGCGCCCGGGGGCACGGCTTTCACGAGCTTGTTGGCGAGGAGCAGGTCCAGCATGGACGCCTCGTCGACCACCACCAGGTCGGCGTCCAGCGGACGGTCCCGGTCGTAGGCCGCGTCGCCGCCGGGTTTCAGCTCCAGCAGGCGGTGGACCGTGGAGGCCTCGGCGCCGGTGAGCTCGGACAGGCGCTTGGCGGCCCGGCCGGTCGGGGCGGCGAGCACGACCTTCGCCTTTTTGGCGCGGGCCAGCTCCACGATCGAGCGGACCGTGAAGGACTTGCCGCAGCCGGGGCCGCCGGTGAGGACGGCGACCTTCTCGGTCAGTGCCAGCTTGACGGCGGCCTCCTGCTCCGGGGCGAGGTCGGCACCCGTGCGCGCCTTGAGCCAGGTGAGGGCCTTGTCCCAGGCCACCGCACGGAAGCCCGGCATCCGGTCCTCCTCGGTCCGCAGGAGGCGCAGCAGCTGGGCGGAGAGGGAGAGTTCGGCCCGGTGGAAGGGCACGAGGTAGATCGCGGTGACCGGCTCCCCTCCGTCCGGCCCTGGAACCTTCTCCCGTACGACGCCGGGTTCCTCGCCGCCCTCCCCCGGCTCGGCCAGCTCGGCCAGGCACTCGATGACCAGGCCCGTGTCGACCTGGAGGAGCTTGACCGCGTCCTTGATCAACTGCTCCTCGGGGAGGAAGCAGTGGCCCTGGTCGGTGGACTGCGACAGCGCGTACTGCAGGCCCGCCTTGACGCGCTCCGGGCTGTCGTGCGGGATGCCGACGGACTGGGCGATCTTGTCGGCGGTGAGGAAGCCGATGCCCCAGACGTCGGACGCGAGCCGGTAGGGCTGGTTCTTCACGACGGAGATGGAGGCGTCGCCGTACTTCTTGTAGATGCGCACGGCAATGGACGTGGACACCTCGACGGTCTGGAGGAAGAGCATGACCTCCTTGATGGCCTTCTGTTCCTCCCAGGCGTCGGCGATCTTCTTCGTCCGCTTGGGGCCGAGGCCCGGGACCTCGATCAGCCGCTTGGGCTCCTCCTCGATGATCTGGAGGGTGTCCAGCCCGAAGTGCTGAGTGATCCGGTCGGCGAAGACCGGGCCGATGCCCTTGACCAGACCTGAGCCGAGGTAGCGGCGGATGCCCTGGACGGTGGCCGGCAGGACGGTCGTGTAGTTCTCCACGTGGAACTGCTTGCCGTACTGCTGATGCGACCCCCAACGGCCCTCCATGCGCAGGGACTCGCCGACCTGGGCACCGAGCAGCGCGCCCACGACCGTGAGCAGGTCGCCGCCGCCTCTGCCGGTGTCGACCCGGGCGACCGTGTAGCCGTTCTCCTCGTTGGCGTAGGTGATGCGCTCGAGTACGCCTTCCAGCGTGGCCAGTCGCCGCTCGCTCTGATCGGTCATGAGGGGACCGTACCGCCCGGGTAGGACAACGCCCTTGAATAAAGCGACCGATCAGTATGCGGGCAGCCGGTCATCTTTCACGGCGAATTCACAACAACAGCCCGAAGCTTTACAGTTCAAGCATCTTGGCTGTCCTTTTCGGCTGCCATTCCCGTGGGAGAATTCAGGCTTGATTCGCAGTGAATTGAGGAACGATGTCACCTCAGGCCCAGAGCGTCGCCCTGTGGATCCTGGCCCTGGCCGTCAACACGACGGCGGCGCTCGCCGGGATCGTGTGGGGCTGGACAGCGTTCACGCAGTTCCTGGTACCGGCGTTCGGGTCGGTGGTGGGGGCGTCGCTGGTCAGTTACAGCTTGCGGCGTTGAGGTGCCCGTCCTTGAGGGCGGTCACGAAGGCGGCCCAGCCGCTGGTGGAGAAGGTCAGGGTGGGGCCGGGAGTGGTTTTGCTGTCTCGGACGGGGATGTCGGGGTGGCCGTGGGCGACTTCGAGGCACTCGGCTTGACTGCCGCCGCTGTAGCTGGACTTGAACCACCCGGTGCGCTCACTGCTGATCATGTGCGTGTTCCTCCGCTGCCGACCTGACGAGGGCCAGTGAATCCTGCTGCGACAACGCGTCGCTCAGGGCCAGAGCGTAGGCGGTCTGGCAAGCCCTCACCAGCGCCGGATCGTCCATCAAACGTCCGGTTTCGAATGCGTCGACGTATGCCACCGGGGCGGAATCCTCGAAGCTCATCAGCGTGAGCAGGCTCTCCATGAGCGGATGCGCACCGACGCGGTACGGAAGGACATGCAGCCGAATCCGTCGTGACCCGGCCAAGTCCGCGATCTTGTGCAGCTGTTCCGCCATGACCCGGGGGCCACCCATGGCCCGTCGAGGATTAGGGCACGCTCTGTTCGGATGACAACTTGCCTGTCAAGTTCCTGTTCTGTGGAATTGGGGCGGTATGCGGCGAACACAGCGCGCGCGTAATCGGGCGTCTGAAGCAGGCCAGGAACCAGCGCGAGCGCGAACTGCTGGATCAGCGTCGCCTGTCGCTCCAGTTCGGCTGCGGCAGCGAAGCGAGGGCCGTACTTGTTCTCCAGATCCTCCAGCCACCGCGCAAAGAACCCGTCCGTCCCCAGCGCCCGGTCGATCCGCAGCGCGTCATCCGGCTTCGGAAGGCGCCTCCCGGCCTCGAAGTGGCTGATCAGCGTGGGCGAGCACACGACCTGGTCGCCCAGTTCCTCCTGGGTGAGGCCGACGGCCGCCCGCCGCAGCCGCAGTTCCTCTCCGTACTTCTGACGCGGCGTTCGAAGGGCGTGGCGTTCGTCCATGCGGCCAACTCCTCTTCTTGACAAGCGCGATGTCAAGCTCCGACCCCTGGCAGCGTAGCGAGGGCCGACGCCACTCTGTGAGTGATTCACCACAGAACGCAGTCACCGCAGGTGGAAAGGCCGACAGACATGACAGACCTCATCGCCCGGCTCCTCGAGCCGTTCCTCCGCATCCTGTTCCCCCCTCGCGGGCGGCGACGGCGATCGCCGGCACCGGCCCCGTGCCCGTACTGCCACGACGGCGTCAGGGTCACGACCGCCCGCCGCCCCGCGGAGCGGCCACTGCGCGGTGAGGACAACCGGCTGGTCCGCCCCCATCTGATGGCGGAGGCAAGCGCATGACCGATGGAGCGCGCGAGCACGCGTCGGCAGGGCGCCTGTTGCCGTGGACCGGTACCGACGGGAGGCCGTGCTATCTCGTGGGCGACGGAACCGGTTACGTCTCACGCCTCGCCGACGAGATCGAGGACGTGCAGCTCGGTATGGCGGACGACCTGCTCGGGCACGCCGCCGAACTCCTCGCGGAGCGGCGGGTGACGAGTGCGGAAGTGCACTACCTGGCCCTGCGGCTCACCGAGTGCCTGCGGGACGTCAGGCGGATCGCGGAGAGCAGGGGGACACGGCTCGCACAGAACCCGAGGCTCAACCACCGGCCCCCGCCAGGAAGTCGGCGATGAGACGGCCCGATTCCGCCGGAGCGGCATGAGGCAAGGCGTGGTGGGACACGTCCGGCAGCGTGATCGTCGTGACGTGCGGCAGGAGCGCCTCGGCGCCGGCGGCCACCTTGGCGGGGTTGTGGGCCCGGCTCTTTCCGGCGAGGAGGAGCAGGACGGGCAGGTCCAGGCCGCGCAGCGCGCCCGGCTTCGGACGTGGCCCCACCACCGGCCGCACGGAAGGGAAGCCCGCGGCCGCCTCCTGGAGGGCGAGCCAGTCGGGGTCGAGGGGGGCGCCCCCGGTCTCCCATTCCAGGAAGGTACGGACCCGGCGGGGCGTGGGCCGCAGCAGCATCCGCACCGCGTGCGCTCCGTAGACCCACTTCAATTTGGCGAAGCAATAGGTCGGGTCCAGGAGGACCAGATGCCGTACCCGGTGGGGCGCGCGCAGGGCGTACTGCAGGGCGATCCAGGCGCCGTACGAGTGCCCGCCCAGGTCGGTCTCCGCGAGGTCGAGGCCTTTGAGGAGCGCGTCCAGCCAGGACACCAGGTCGGCAGTCGTACGGGGGTGGCGACCGGGGGCCGGTGTGGTGCGGCCCGGGGCGCCGATCAGGTCGACGGCGTACAGCCGGTGGACGTGGGAAAGTTCGGCGGCCTGCCGGTACCAGGAGGCCGAGGTCGCGCTTCCCCCTCCCGGCAGCAGCAGGAGTGGAGGGCCGTCGGCCGGGCCGCAGATGTTCACGTGCGTCGCGCCGAAGGGCGTGGGCACGGTTGCGGCCTCAGTCGATGCCGGCCACTTGGTCATGACCTTGTCGTAGGCGGCGAAGAAGCCGTCCATGTCGTAGGTAGCGCGAGTGCTCATGAGCCAAACGATCAGGGTTGCGAGGAGTCCGTCAAGGGGGCGAGGCGGGGCCCGAGATGGAGATCGTCCAATGTGCTGCCCGCTGTGGCCGTCGACCTGGGGCGGCACAGCGCCCGGTTCGCCCAGCGCAACGGCATGCATCCCACCGACGTGCGTGCGCTGATCGGCGTGGTCCAGCCTCCGCGGGACCCGCCCAGGCCGTGGTCATCGGGTTCGGCCTGGCTGCCGCCCGGCGGCTCCTTCTGGGAGAAGGGCCTGCCCGTCACGCCGGGCACCGCGCGGCAGCGCCGCTCACGTCCCCGACGGCCGCGGCTGCTCCGGCGGAACCGAGCTCTCGGCAACCGCCATCCACTGGTCCAGGTCGGTCTGGGTGAACTCTGCCCAGGGTGGGATCCCGGGGAGCTGGCGGAGGAAGTCGTAGGCCTCGGGGATCTGGGCTCCGCGGAGGACCGGGCAGTGGCAGCCGGCGATGACCTCGGCGTTCAGGTGCTGGAAGTCGGTGACGACCGTCCCGAACTTCTGGGCGTCCAGCAGGGCGACCCAGGGGGAGACCAGGCTTCCGCCGAAGAACTGGCCGTCGCGGAATTCGTCCGGCGACAGCGCCCCCATTTCGGGCATAGGGGTCGGCACGTTCGTGGCGAAGGTGTCTACGGCCCACAGGACGCCGGCCTTCGGGTCGAAGAGGGCTCGGGTCGTGGGGTTGTCGTACAGGGGCGGTCGCTTGGCGACCAGGGTGCGATCGCCCGCGTCGATCGTGTCGCCGTCGGTCATGAAGCGGCACCGGTTGATGGGAGTCTCCCACTCCTCGGCCATGCGGCCGAGGGAGAACCATGTCGTCAGCAGGGTCGCGTTCGGGCATTCCGCGAGGACCGCGAGGAGGTTGCCGGCGTGGTCGCGGTCGTCGTGGGTGAGGAAGATCCACCGTACGTCCAGGGGATCCACGACGGACCAGGCTGCCTCCAGCCACTGGGAGCGCACTGCGGGCGCCCCGGTGTCCACGAGGACCGGTTCGGTTCCCCGGATCACCATCGAGTTCATCGGGAAGTGGCCGACCGGCGGGGCCTCAAGGGCCCACGGGATGACGAACGTCTCCTCGGCGATCTTGTACGGCTGCAGAAGGTCGAAACTCTCCATGGTTGTCATCGCTGCTCTCCCTAGGACGGAGCCGCCGCAGCGTCCATGAATCCAGTGCAGCCCTGTGCCGGGCTGTCGTCAAACGCAGAACTCGAGACGGTCGGCTTCGGTGAGCGACGAGGGGTGCGCGGTCGGCGCCGGCCGGTCCCGGGCCGTGCTCGGGCAGGCGGCCGTCAACACCCCTCGGCGCTGTGCGGGACTTTCAAACCACCCCCTAGGTGTGGTTCCGCCGGCGGCTCAGCGGCTGGGGAAACGCCTCACTTCCTCCAGAACAGGTGGTGCGTCACCCCGCTGGGGCTCGGCACCACATCGCAGTGGAAGCGGTCGAGGAGTTCCTCGGGCGACTCCCAGAGCCGTGAGCCGGATCCGAGCTTCACCCCCGGCGAGACCGCCACGTGCAGCGTGTCGACCAGGTCGGCTTCGAGGAACTCCCGGATGACCTTGGCCCCGCCGCCGAGTCGGACGTCCTTGCCCTGCGCCGCCTCGCGCGCCTGCGCGAGGACGTCGGCAGGGTCGCCGCCGACGAAGTGGAACGTGGTGTCGGCCAGCGTGAACGAGGGCCGCGGGTGATGGGTCATCACGAACACCGGCGTGTGGAACGGGGGTTCCTCACCCCACCAGCCCTGCCACTCGTGGTCCTGCCAGGGGCCGCGCTGGGGACTGAACTTGTTGCGGCCCATGATCTCGGCGCCGATGTTGTGTGCGAAGTCGCGCGTGAGGTAGTCGTCGAGACCGCGGCTGCCGCCGGGGTCGGTACGGTTCGGCCAGCTCGCCGTGGCACCGGCCCACGCGAACATGGTCCCGGGGTCGGCGTGGCCGAACGGCCGTTCCAGGCTCTGGTTCTCACCGGCGCCGAATCCGTCGCTCGAGACGTTGAAGTTCTGCACGCGCAGCAGCTGAGGCACGAGGCTCCTCCTGTGGTCGATGAGGGGTGGACCGCCGCGGCCGGCGGAACTCATCGGTCCTCGGGGATTCCCCTTCTCGTTTCACCCGGACTGTGCCACCACGTGCTCGATCACCTGCTTGAAGTCGTCGGTCGGGGAGAACTCCACCAGCTCGCTGTCCTCCAGGGCCAGCGGGACATGCCCGGGCGGCCAGTAGTACGCCTGGCCCGCCTCGTACTCCTCCTCGCCGGATGCCGTACGCATCCTGATCCGGCCCTTCAGCAGGTAGCCCCAGTGGGGGCACTGGCACGCGTCGTCGGGCATGCCCTTGAGGGCCGGGCCCATGTCGGTGCCCCGGGGCAGGCTGATATAGCTGACCGCCATATCGCCCCCGATCGGCATGTTGCGCACCTCTACACCTGTCTCTTATACACATCT
>KL569125.1:35984-39524 GCA_000715635.1 Streptomyces violaceus
CCGTAGAAACGGACCTCCTCCTTCCACCCTGGGCCGCCGGGGAGCCTCCCGCGACATCACGATCCGGTCAAGAGGTGCCCTCAGGGGCTTGATTTACCGGCGTGTAATCGATTCCATCCACCCGTCGATGTAATCGATTCCACGAGTTCCGTGAGTTCCATGAGCGCTCCCCCCGAGCGCTCCCACGACTGATCCACAAGGAGGTGGAGCGGCGGTGGCCAGCATCAAGGACGTCGCTGCCGAGGCCGGCGTCTCCGTCGCCACGGTCTCGCGCGTCCTGAACGACCACCCGTCGGTCAGCGCCGACGCACGCGCACGCGTGCTGTCCGCCGTCGGGGCCCTGGGCTACCGCCCGAACGCCGTCGCCCGCTCCCTGCGCACCGACCAGACCCACACCCTCGGCCTGGTCATCAGCGACGTGATGAACCCGTACTTCACCGAACTGGCCCGCTCCGTCGAGGAGGAGGCCCGCGCGCTCGGCTACAGCGTCATCATCGGCAACGCCGACGAGCGGCCCGACCTCCAGGACCACCACGTACGGAACCTGCTGGACCGGCGTATCGACGGGCTGCTCGTCTCCCCCACGGACGGTGGCTCGCCGCTGATGCTGGACGCCGCGCGGGCCGGGACGCCCATGGTGTTCGTGGACCGGTGGATCCCGGGCGTGGACGTGCCGGTGGTGCGGGCGGACGGCCGGACCGCCGTACGGGATCTCGTGGCGCATCTGCACGGGCTCGGGCACCGGCGGCTCGCGATCATCGCGGGACCGGCGGCGACCACGACCGGCCGGGAGCGCGTGGAGGCGTTCCGGGAGGCACTCGGCGCGTACGGCCTCGAACTCCCCGACGCCTACATAGGGCAGGGCGACTTCCAGGCCGAGAGCGGGCGCCGGGTCACCGAGGGGTTCCTCGACCTGGCCGAGCCGCCCGAGGTCGTGTTCGCGGCCGACAACCTGATGGCGCTCGGCGCGCTGGACGCCGTACGCGCGCGTGGCGTGCGCGTGCCGGACGACATCGCGCTGGCCGCCTTCGACGACATCCCGTGGTTCGTGCACACCGATCCGCCGGTCACCGCGATCGCCCAGCCGACCGGGGAGCTGGGGCGTGCCGCCGTGCGCGCGCTGGTCGCCCGGATCGAGGGCCGGCCCGGGGAGTCCGTCACCCTCCCCGCCCGGCTCGTCGTACGCCGCTCGTGCGGCGAGCCGTATCCGGCCTCCCCGGAGCCGGACCCTGCACAGGCCCCCGCTGTGCAGCACCCCGCCAAGAACAGGAGCCACACGTGAGCAACGCGGACGAGTTGCTGCGCATCGAGGGCATACGGAAGACCTTCCCGGGTGTGGTCGCGCTGGACAGCGTGGACTTCGACCTGTGCCGGGGCGAGGTGCATGTGCTGCTCGGTGAGAACGGCGCGGGCAAGAGCACCCTCATCAAAATGCTCTCCGGCGCCTACACGCCCGACGCCGGGCGCATCCTGGTCGGCGGCGAGGAGAGGCGCATCCAGGGTGCGCAGGACTCCGAGCGGCTCGGGATCGCCACCATCTACCAGGAGTTCAACCTCGTACCCGATCTGACGGTCGCCGAGAACATCTTCCTGGGGCGCCAGCCGCGCCGGTTCGGGATGATCGACCGCAAGCGGATGGAGGCCGACGCCGAGGTCCTCCTCGCGCGCGTGGGCGTGAACGTGTCGCCCCGCGCGCGGGTGCGGGACCTCGGTATCGCGCGCCTTCAGATGGTCGAGATCGCCAAGGCGCTGAGCCTGGACGCGCGCGTGCTGATCATGGACGAGCCGACCGCCGTGCTCACCTCCGAGGAGGTCGAGAAGCTCTTCGCGATCGTGCGCAAGCTGCGCGAGGACGGCGTCGGGATCGTCTTCATCACGCACCACCTGGAGGAGATCGCCGCCCTGGGCGACCGGGTCACGGTCATCCGCGACGGGAAGAGCGTCGGGCAGGTGCCCGCCGCCACGCCCGAGGACGAGCTCGTACGGCTCATGGTGGGGCGGTCGATCGAGCAGCAGTACCCGCGCGAGCGGGCCGATCGCGGTTCCGCGTTGCTGTCCGTCGAGGGGCTCACCCGGAACGGCGTCTTCCACGACGTCAGCTTCGAGGTGCGCGCCGGTGAGGTCGTCGGCATCGCGGGGCTGGTCGGCGCCGGTCGTACCGAGGTCGTGCGGGCGGTCTTCGGGGCCGATCCGTACGACAAGGGAGCCGTGAAGGTCTCCGGGGCCGCCCTGAAGGGCCACGACGTCAACGCCGCCATGACCGCCGGCATCGGCCTCATCCCCGAGGACCGCAAGGGCCAGGGCCTGGTGCTGGACGCCTCGGTCGAGGAGAACCTCGGCCTGGTGACGCTGCGGTCGGCCACCCGCGCGGGGCTCGTCGACCTCAAGGGGCAGCGGGAGGCCGCCGCCCGGATCGCCGAGCAGCTCGGCGTGCGGATGGCCGGACTCGGCCAGCACGTGCGCACGCTGTCCGGCGGCAACCAGCAGAAGGTCGTGATCGGCAAGTGGCTGCTCGCCGACACCAAGGTGCTGATCCTCGACGAGCCGACGCGCGGTATCGACGTCGGCGCCAAGGTCGAGATCTACCAGCTCGTCAACGAACTGACGGCGGCCGGTGCCGCCGTACTCATGATCTCCAGCGATCTGCCCGAGGTGCTCGGCATGAGCGACCGGGTGCTGGTGATGGCCCAGGGCCGGATCGCGGGCGAACTCTCCGCCGACGAGGCCACCCAGGACGCCGTGATGGCGCTCGCCGTAAGCAACCCCAGCACTGACAAGGAGGCCTCCCGTGGCCACTGACACGCTCAAGAGCACGACGGGCGCGGGAGCCGCCTCGGGAGGCCTGCGCCGCCTTCTGCTCGACAACGGCGCGCTCACCGCGCTCATCGTCCTCGTCGTCGCGATGTCGGCGCTGTCCGGCGACTTCCTGACGACGGACAACCTCCTGAACGTCGGCGTCCAGGCGGCCGTCACCGCCATCCTCGCCTTCGGCGTGACCTTCGTGATCGTCTCGGCGGGCATCGACCTGTCGGTCGGCTCCGTCGCCGCGCTGTCGGCCACGGTGCTCGCGTGGACCGCGACCTCGGCGGGCGTCCCCGTCCTCGTCGCCGTCCTGCTGGCCATAGCCACCGGCATCGCGTGCGGCCTGGTCAACGGCATCCTGATCTCCTACGGCAAGCTGCCGCCGTTCATCGCGACGCTGGCCATGCTGTCCGTGGCCCGCGGTCTGTCCCTCGTCATCTCCGAGGGCTCCCCGATCGCCCTGCCCGACTCGGTCTCCCACCTCGGCGACACGCTCGGCGGCTGGCTGCCCGTGCCGGTCCTGGTCATGATCGTGATGGGGCTGATCGCGGCGTTCGTGCTCGGCCGTACCTACATCGGCCGCTCGATGTACGCGATCGGCGGCAACGAGGAGGCCGCTCGGCTGTCCGGCCTGCGCGTGAAGAAGCAGAAGCTCGCCATCTACGCCTTCTCCGGCGTCTTCGCCGCCGTCGCGGGCGTCGTCCTCGCCGCCCGGCTGTCCTCCGCACAGCCGCAGGG
>KL569125.1:39701-41700 GCA_000715635.1 Streptomyces violaceus
CCTCCGCACAGCCGCAGGCCGCCGACGGCTACGAGCTGGACGCCATCGCGGCGGTCGTCATCGGCGGCGCGTCCTTGGCCGGCGGCACGGGCAAGGCGTCCGGCACGCTGATCGGCGCACTGATCCTGGCCGTGCTGCGCAACGGGCTGAACCTGCTGAACGTGTCGGCCTTCTGGCAGCAGGTCGTCATCGGCGTCGTCATCGCGCTGGCGGTGCTGTTCGACACGCTGCGGCGCAAGGCGGGGGCCACTCCGGCGGCCGCCGGTACCTCCCAAGGAGGCAAGGGCAAGCAGGCGGCGACGTACGGGCTCGCGGCCGTCGTCACCGTCGCGATCGTCGGCGCCACGTCCTTCCTGCACAACGGCTCCTCCGCCACGAGCGCCCCCAAGATGGGCCTGTCGCTGTCCACCCTCAACAACCCCTTCTTCGTGCAGATCCGGGCCGGTGCCCAGGCCGAGGCGAAGAAGCTGGGCGTGGACCTGACCGTCACGGACGCACAGAACGACGCCTCCCAACAGGCCAACCAGCTGCAGAACTTCACCAGCTCGGGGCTCGGCGCGATCATCGTCAACCCGGTGGACTCGGACGCGGCCAGCAACTCGGTGAAGGCCGCCGACAAGGCGAAGATCCCGGTCATCGCCGTCGACCGCGTCGTCAACAACGCCAAGCTGGACACACTGGTCGCCTCCGACAACGTCGCCGGCGGTGAGCTCGCCGCCAAGTCGATCGGTGAGAAGCTCGGCGGCAAGGGCAAGATCGTGATCCTCCAGGGGCAGGCGGGCACCTCAGCCGCCCGCGAGCGCGCGCAGGGCTTCGCGAACGGCCTCAAGGCCTACCCGGGCATCCAGGTCGTCGCCCAGCAGCCCGCCGACTTCGACCGCACCAAGGGCCTCGACGTGATGTCGAACCTGCTCCAGGCCCACCCGGACGTCCAGGGCGTCATCGCCGCCAACGACGAGATGGCGCTCGGCGCGGTCAAGGCCCTCGGCTCCAAGGCCGGCAAGTCGGTCTCCGTGGTCGGCTTCGACGGCACGCCTGACGGACTGAAGGCGGTCGAGGGCGGCACCCTGTACGCGTCCGTGGCGCAGCAGCCCTCGCAGCTCGGGAAGATCGCCGTGGACAACGCCCTGCGGGCGCTCCAGGGCAAGAAGGTCGAGGAGACGGTGAAGGTGCCGGTGAAGGTGGTCACGAAGGAGAACGTGGCCGGCTTCAGCGGCTGACAATCGCCGACATTGGGGAACGGCCGGGCGGCACCCAGCGCATAGGCCCGCCCGACCATGTCACTCACGTGGGGAGACACAACTCATGTACGACTACGACCTCCTGGTCGTGGGGTCGGCCAACGCCGACCTGGTGATCGGTGTCGAGCGCCGGCCCGGTGCCGGCGAGACCGTGCTCGGCTCCGATCTGGCCGTCCACCCGGGCGGCAAGGGTGCCAACCAGGCGGTCGCGGCCGCCCGGCTGGGGGCCCGTACGGCTCTGCTGGCCCGGGTCGGCGACGACGCGCACGGCCGTCTGCTGCTGGAGTCGCAGCGGGAGGCCGGTGTCGACACGGTGGGTGTCCTGGTGGGCGGCGCTCCGACCGGGGTCGCTCTGATCACGGTCGACCCGTCCGGGGACAACAGCATCGTCGTCTCGCCGGGCGCCAACGGCCGGCTGGCCCCGGAGGACGTGAGCGCCGCCGGGTGCCTCTTCCAGGGCTCCCGGGTGGTGTCGGCGCAGCTGGAGATCCCGCTGGAGACGGTGGCGGCGGTCGTACGGAACCTGGCTCCGGACAGCCGTTTCGTACTGAACCCGTCGCCGCCGCGCCCGCTCCCGTCGGAGGTGCTGGCGGCCTGCGACCCGCTGATCGTCAACGAGCACGAGGCGAAGGTGATCCTGGGTTCGGCCGCTGTGGGGGACAGCCCGGAGGACTGGGCCCGGATACTGCTCGCGAAGGGGCCGCGGTCGGTGGTGGTGACGCTGGGCGCGGAGGGCGCGCTGGTGGCGTCGTCGGAGG
>KL569125.1:41856-46371 GCA_000715635.1 Streptomyces violaceus
GGTGGTGGTGACGCTGGGCGCGGAGGGCGCGCTGGTGGCGTCGTCGGAGGGGGTCTCCCGGGTCCCGTCCGTGAAGGTGAGCGCCGTGGACACGACCGGCGCGGGAGACGCGTTCACCGCGGCGCTGGCCTTCCGGCTGGGGGCGGGCGCTTCCCTGGCGGAGGCGGCGGCGTACGCGGCCCGGGTCGGGGCGGCGACCGTGACGAAGGAGGGCGCGCAGGCGTCCTTCCCGACGGCGGCGGAGGTCGCTCAGCAGTGCTGTGCTGACCCGGGGGACAACCCCCGGACCCCCGGCCGACGGGCGGGCAGCACCCGCGCATCGGGTTCGCAAGGTGGGTCCAAGTGAAGAAGGCCGGAATACTGAACCGTCACCTCGCCGGTGCGCTGGCCGAACTGGGCCACGGGGACGGGGTGCTGGTGTGCGACGCGGGCATGCCCATCCCCGACGGCCCCCGGGTGGTGGACCTGGCCTTCCGGGCCGGGGTGCCGGCGTTCGCCGAGGTGCTGGAAGGGCTGCTGGCCGAGCTGGTGGTCGAGGGCGCGACGGCGGCGACGGAGGTACGGGAAGCGAACACGGCGGCTACGCAGCTCCTGGACAGCCACTTCCCGTCGCTCACCCTCGTATCGCACGAGCGGCTCAAGGAGCTGTCGGCGGGTGCGCGGCTGGTCGTCCGCACGGGCGAGGCACGGCCGTACGCGAACGTGCTGCTGAGGTGCGGCGTCTTCTTCTGAGGAGTCCTCTTCTGAGGCGGCTTCTTCTGAGGCCGTGAACGGCCCCGAACGGTTTCGAGGGGGCCCGGTCCGTCGACCGGGCCCCCTCGGCCCTTTCCCCTCCCGTCAGGAACCCCGCGATCCCCCCAGATCTCCCCCCAGAAGTCCTGACGCCATGTACGACCCACGGAGGGCGGAAAAGGTTGCACGATCGGGTAAGAATTTCTTGCCGGATTCTTGAGAAGATCACCGCGCCGGTCGGGTCAGTACCCGGGTGAGGCTTCCGGCGTCCTCCTCGATGTCCCTGACGTGCGCGAATCCGATCCTGCCGAGGAGGTGCAGCGAGGCTGTGTTCCGCGCGTCCACGGTGGCGTGCACCTCACTGAGCCCGAGCGTCCGGAACCCGTACGCCACGAGCGCCTCGGCCAGCTCCGTCCCCAGCCCGATTCCCCAGGCCTCCGGAGCCAGGGCGTAGACGATCTCGTGCCCCCCGGCCTCGTCCGTCCGCTTGATCTCCGCGTGCCCGACCAGCCGCCCGTCGCGCCGGACCGCCCACACGTCGAACAGGTCCTGGGCGTAGACCTTGGTGAAGATCCGCCCGAACAGGGCCCGGTCGTCCGCCTCGGGAGAAGGACCGTCCCCCATCCACCGGGACACCCTCGTGTCCTGGAACAGGGCGACGAAGCTCTCCTCGTCCTCCGGGCTGTAGGGGTCCAGGAGGAGGCGGGGGGTGCGCAGTGTCGGGGGCATGAGCGGGGACGCTAGCGAGGTGAGGGCGGGGCGGCAACGCGGTTTCCGCGGAACCGCCCCGTCACGCCGACTCGTTCAGCAACCTGCTCAGATGCTCGCTTCCGGCCCCCAGGAGGTCCGGTAGTGGCTGCGCCGTCTCGTACCAGCGCTTCTCGTACTCCCAGCACAGCCAGCCGTCCCAGCCGTGGCGGGAGAGGATCTCGACGCACTCGGCCAGGGGCAGGACGCCCGCGCCGAGGGGCAGCGGTGTGGTGTCCTCGGCGGAGGCGATGTCCTTGACCTGGACGTAGCCGAGGTGGGGGGAGAGCGCCGCGTAGGTCTCCGAGGGCTGTTCGCCGCCCAGCCAGGTGTGCATGACGTCCCAGAGCGCGCCCACCTGGCGGTGGCCGACGAGGCCGAGGACGCGCATCGCGTCGGCGGCGGTGCGGTGCGAGTCGTGGGTTTCCAGGAGGATGCGTACGCCCAGGTCGTTCGCGTACTCGGCGGCCGTGCCCAGCCGCCGGGCGGCCGTCGCGTCGGCCTCCTCGGGGGTCTGGACGTCCAGGTCGCCGCCGGGGAAGACCCGGATGTAGGGGGCGCCGAGGTCGCGGGCCAGGTCGAGGAGGGTGCGGATCTCGGCCAGGACGGGTTCGTCGTCGCCCGGCGCGGCGACGCGCGCGTATCCCGCCAGGCCCAGGATCTCTACGCCCGACCCCTTGAACTCGGCCGCGACCTCGGCCCGTTCGGCGGAGCCGAGGCCGGGGTGGACCGGTTCCTCGGGGTGGGTGCGCAGCTCCACGCCGTGGTAGCCGTGCGCGGTCGCGAGCCGCAGGACGTCGGGCAGGGGCATGCCGGGGACACCGAGGGTGGAGAACGCCAGCTTCATGGTGACGGACCCTACCCGGCACCCCCGCCCGCGACTCCCCTTCGTCGCTCCGGTGTTGCGTGAAGATCCAGTCGCCAGTCCTGGCCGGTCAGGTCCTGCCCGAAGGAGCGGTGCGGCTTCTCCGCGACCAGCACGAAACCGTGGCGCTGGTAGATACGGCGGGCGGCGCCGAGGATGTCGTTGGTCCACAGGACCACCTCGCGGTAGCCGACCTCGCGGGCGAAGTCGACGAGGGCTCCCACCAGCCGGTCGCCGATGCCCAGGCCGCGTGCGTCCGGCTCGACGAGCAGCAGCCGGAGCCGGGCGGCCCCGGGCGCGTCGTCCCGTACGCACATCACGCACCCCACCGGCCGCCCGTCCAGCTCGGCGATCCAGGTGCGCTCCAGATGCGGGTCGTGGTCCTCGCCGTAGTCCGCGACGATCCGGGCGACCAGGCCCTCGTAGTCGGCGTTGAATCCGTACTCGGCGGCGTACAGCGCGGCGTTGCGCTGCACGATCCAGCCGAGGTCGCCGGGGGCGGGCTCGCGCAGGACGACGTCCTCGGGGCGTGGGGCCCGGCCGTCGCCGAGAAGCGCCCGGACGGTGCGCAGTGCCTCCGCCAGCCGCGGCCGGTCCTCCGCCCGCACCGTGTCCAGCAGCGCTCCGACCGTCTCCCGCGCCCGCTCGTCGAGCAGCGCGGCGGCCTCGCGGCCGGGCGAGGTGAGCGTGATGCGGCGGCGCCGCGGATCCGTCTCGGAGGGGCCGCGCTCGACCAGCCCGTCCTCCTCGAACTTGTTCAGGATGCGGCTCAGGTACCCGGCGTCCAGGTGCAGCTGGGCCCGCAGGTCGGCGGCGTCCGTGCGCGGCGCGTGGGCGAGCTCGTACAGCACGCGGGACTCGGTGAGGGTGTAGGGGGCATAGAGGTGCCGGCCGTAGTCGAGCGCGCCGATGACGTTCGTGTAGAAGCGGTTGAAGGAGCGGATGTCCTGGACGGTCATGGGCCTCGACCCCCGGTGTCGATAGTTGACTCAGTCAGAGATCCGATGGGGCCGAGCCTAGACGTCCAGGACTTCGCGGGCTACCCCTCGGTCGTCGCCGCCCGGTACACGCACACCTGGGCGCCGGTCTTGGCGGTGGTCGTGGAGACCAGCTCCATCGGGCGCTTCGCCCCGTCCCCGGGGAAGATCGTCTTGCCGCCGCCGAGGATCACCGGCATGACGATGAGCTGGAGTTCGTCGACCAGGCCCTCGGACAGCAGGGTCCGCACGAGCGTCGGGCTGCCCATCATCGCGAGGTCGCCGCCCTCGGCCTCGCGCAGCTCCCGGATCCGGGCTACGGCCTGGTCACCGGGGATGAGGGAGGTGTTGTTCCAGGTGAGGTCGGCCTCGCCGAGCGTGCTGGAGACGACGTACTTCTTGAGGGAGTTCATCCGGTCGGCGAACGGGTCCCCGGCCCGCTCGGGCCAGGCCCCCGCCATCGTCTGCCACGTACGCCGCCCGAACAGCAGCGCCTCGGCACTGCCGAGACCGGCGTCGAAGGCGCCGCCCAGCACCTCCTCGTCGAAGTACGGGTGCGACCAGCCGCCGTGCGCGAAGCCCCCGTCGGTGTCCTCCTGCGGCCCGCCGGGCGCCTGTACGACGCCGTCCAGGCTGATGAACTCGGTGATGACGATACGCATGGGACTTCACTCCACTGTCTCGCTCGGGCGATGACGACACTGACGGCACTACAGACCGGCGGACGCCGCGAAAGTCATCGCCGCCGGGCACCCGGGTACGTCACGCTCGCGGCGAACGCCTCCGCACGGCCGGCGGCAGGGCGTTGGCGTCCGGGCCATGGTGACCTCGAGGACGACGGCCGTGTACGACGAACACGCCGATTGGTACAACGAGTTGATGTCCCCGGCGGGCGGCGGCGACTACATCCGCCGCGTCCATGCCACCCTCGGTGACCTGCTGGGCCGCGGCGACGGAAGCACCTGCCTCGACGTGTGCTGCGGCACCCGAGCGGACGGTGGAGGCGGGGCTGGATGGGGTGCCGGATCTGTTCGGATTCACGGCGACCGCTCAGCCACACCCCAGCCCGTCCGGCATACACCCGAACAACGAACGCCGCTCAGCCGCACCCAGCCCGTCCGACGCACCCCCGAACAACGCCGCTCAGCCACACCCAGCCCGTCCGGCGTTTGAGGACGAGGCCGTTCAGGCCGA
>KL569125.1:46642-51236 GCA_000715635.1 Streptomyces violaceus
CCTGGGGGCGGCAGCCCCCAGCAACCCCGGGCAGCAACGCCCAGCACTAGGAAACCCGCGGCACCCCGGAGGACCCCCGCACCATCAACTCCCCCCGCACCGAAGCGATCCCCCCGGGCGGCGCCTCCTCCCGCCCCATCGCGATCCGCCCGGCCCGCGCCCCGGCCTCCCCCAACGGCAGCCGCACCGTCGTGAGGGAGGGCACCGCGTCGATGCTGAACGGCAGATCGTCGAAGCCGGCCACCGACACGTCCTCCGGGATCCGCAGCCCGGAGTCGCGCAGCGCCGCGCACGCCCCCAGGGCGACGGAGTCGTTCGCGGCGACGACCGCCGTCAGCGACGGATCGCGCCGCAGCAGCTCCAGCGTCGCCTCGTAGCCGGACCTGCGGTCGTAGCGCCCGTGCACCGTCCACCGAGGGTCCTCCTCGATGCCGTGCGCCGCCAGCGCGGCCCGGTGGCCCTCCAGCCGGTGCCGGGTCGTGGTCCGCTCCTCGGGGCCCGCGATGTAGCCGAGCCGCCGGTGCCCGAGTCCGATCAGGTGCTCGGTCAGTTCCTGCCCGCCCCCGCGGTTGTCGAAGGTCAGCGCGATCGCCCCGGTCTCCGGCGCCGGCGGCCGCCCGCACAGCACCACCCGCGTCCCGGCGTCCGTCAGCTTGCGCACCTTCGTGTCCATCGCCGCCTGGTGCGCCGCGTCCTCGATCGCCCCACCGGTCAGCACCACGGCCGCCGCACGCTGCCGCTGCAACAGCGTGAGATACGTCAGCTCCCGCTCCGGGGAACCGCCCGTGTTGCAGACCACCGCGAGTCTCTCCCCGCCCGCACGGCCGCCCGGCCCGCCGATCTCGGCCTGGATCGCGCTCGCCATGATCCCGAAGAACGGGTCGGCGATGTCGTTCACCAGGATCCCGACCAGGTCGGACGTGGCGGCGGCCAGGGCGCTCGCGGGCCCGTTGAGCACATAGTCCAGCTCGTCCACGGCCTTCAGCACCCGCTCGCGGGTTGAGGCGGCAACGGGATAGTTCCCGTTCAGCACGCGCGACACCGTCGCGGGCGAGACCTGCGCGCGGGCCGCCACGTCCGCCAGGGTCACCGTCATCTCGTCGTCCTCCGGTCGCGCATCTAGTCGTCGCCCTCGTACACACCCGGACCCATGACAACGGTTCCGAGCAGGCCAACAGCCCCGGCCTCACCGAATCCATGGCCAAGGTTCCGACCAGACCTTAAGCCCCCGGCGCCCGGTTGTTCGCCCCCTCGAACAACTCGTCCTGGTCACGGTCTTGTCCGGACCGCGGTTCAGAGGCTAGCTTCTCCGTATGTAGAAAGCGCTTGCTGCAACGCTCACCAGTGGGCGTACGCGGCGCGACGACCGCGTACGAAGGGAACGACGTGACACGCAAGACGGTGCGTATCGCCATGAACGGCGTGACCGGGCGCATGGGCTATCGCCAGCACCTGGTCCGCTCCATCCTGGCCCTGCGCGAGCAGGGCGGCCTCGACCTCGGCGACGGCACCGTGCTGTGGCCCGAGCCGATCCTGGTCGGCCGCCGTGAGCACGCGCTGAGGGCGATGGCCGAGCAGCACGGACTGGAGCACGTCTCGACCGACCTGGACGCGGTCCTCGCCGACGAGACCGTGGACATCTACTTCGACTCCCAGGTCACCTCCGCCCGCGAGGAGGCTCTGAAGAAGGCCATCGCGGCCGGCAAGCACATCTACACCGAGAAGCCGACCGCCACCGGCCTCGCCGGCGCCCTGGACCTGGCCCGGCTGGCGGACGAGGCCGGCATCAAGCACGGCGTCGTCCAGGACAAGCTCTTCCTCCCCGGCCTGCTGAAGCTGAAGCGCCTCATCGACGGCGGCTTCTTCGGCCGGATCCTGTCCGTGCGCGGCGAGTTCGGCTACTGGGTCTTCGAGGGCGACTGGCAGGACGCCCAGCGCCCGTCCTGGAACTACCGTGCCGAGGACGGCGGCGGCATCGTCGTCGACATGTTCCCGCACTGGGAGTACGTGCTGCACGAGCTGTTCGGCCGCGTGAAGTCCGTCCAGGCCCTCACCGCCACCCACATCCCGCAGCGCTGGGACGAGAACGGCAAGCCGTACGACGCCACCGCCGACGACGCCGCCTACGGCGTCTTCGAGCTGGAGGGCGGCGCCATCGCCCAGATCAACTCCTCCTGGGCCGTCCGCGTCAACCGCGACGAGCTGGTGGAGTTCCAGGTGGACGGCACGGAGGGCTCGGCGGTGGCCGGTCTGCGCAACTGCCGCGTCCAGCACCGCTCGGCCACCCCCAAGCCGGTCTGGAACCCGGACATCCCCGCCACCGAGGTCTTCCGCGACCAGTGGCAGGAGGTCCCGGACAACGCCGAGTTCGACAACGGCTTCAAGGCCCAGTGGGAGCTGTTCCTCCGGCACGTCTACGCCGACGCCCCCTACCACTGGGACCTACTGGCCGGTGCCCGCGGTGTCCAGCTCGCCGAGCTGGGTCTCGCGTCCTCGGCCGAGGGCCGTCGTATCGACGTACCGGAGATCTCCCTGTGACCATCCAGCTCCCGGACGCGAGCGGGGCCTTGAGGGCGTACGAGCCCCGCCAGGAACCGCTCGCCCTCACCACCGGTTCCCCGTTCACCTCCCGCACGGTCTTCTCGGCGGCGCACGTCGTCGCCGACCCGTTCGCGGACGTGTCCCCCGACTCGCCCGCCGCCGTCGACTGGGACGCCACCCTCGCCTTCCGCCGCCACCTGTGGTCGCACGGGCTGGGCGTCGCCGAGGCCATGGACACCGCCCAGCGCGGCATGGGCCTGGACTGGGCGGGCGCGGCGGAACTGATCCGCCGGTCGGCGGCGGAGGCCACGTCGGTGGGCGGTCGTATCGCTTGCGGCGTGGGCACCGACCAGCTCACCGGCCCGGCGTCCCTGGCCGAGGTCCGCGCGGCCTACGAGGAGCAGCTCGCGGTCGTGGAGCAGTCCGGCGCCCAGGCCATCCTGATGGCGTCCCGGGCGCTCGCGGCGGCCGCCTCCGGCCCCGAGGACTACCTGGAGGTCTACGGCCATCTGCTCCGCCAGTCCGCCGAGCCGGTCGTCCTGCACTGGCTCGGCCCAATGTTCGACCCGGCGCTTGAGGGCTACTGGGGGTCGTCCGACCTGGACACGGCCACGGACACCTTCCTCGAGGTCATCTCGGCCCACCCCGACAAGGTCGACGGCATCAAGGTCTCCCTGCTGGACGCCCAGCGCGAGGTCGACCTGCGCCGCCGGCTCCCCGACGGGGTCCGCTGCTACACCGGCGACGACTTCAACTACCCCGAGCTGATCGCGGGCGACGAGCAGGGCTTCAGCCACGCCCTGCTCGGCATCTTCGACCCGCTGGGGCCGCTGGCGGCGGAGGCGGTCCGGGTGCTCGACACCGGGGACGTCGCGGGATTCCGCGCGCTCCTCGACCCGACGGTCGACCTCTCCCGCCACCTCTTCCAGACCCCGACCCGCTTCTACAAGACGGGCGTGGTGTTCCTGGCCTGGCTGGCGGGCCACCAGTCCCACTTCACGATGGTCGGCGGCCTGCAGTCGGCCCGCTCGCTCCCGCACTTCGCGAAGGCCTACGAACTCGCCGACGGCCTCGGGCTGTTCCCCGACCCGAAGCTGGCCGAGGAACGGATGAAGACACTGCTGAGCGTCTACGGGGTGAACCAGTGAGCGCCGTGGAGCTGGAGCGCTTCTCCATCAACCAGATGACGGTGAAGCAGCTGTCGATGCCGGAACTGGTCGACGCCTGCGGCCAGTCGGGCATCCGCAACGTCGGCCTGTGGCGCGAGCCGGTCGAGTCGTACGGCCTGGAGGCCACGGCCAAGCTGGTCCGTGACGCGGGCCTGACGGTGACAACGTTGTGCCGGGGCGGCTTCTTCACGGCGATCGACCCGCGCGAGCGGGCCGAGGCCCTGGCCGACAACCGCCGCGCGATCGACGAGGCGGCGACGCTCGGCACGGACACGCTGGTCCTGGTCTCGGGCGGCCTCCCGGCCGGCTCGAAGGACCTGCACGGGGCGCGGGAGCGGATCGCGGACGCGTTGGCGGAACTGGGGCCGTACGCCGAGGAGCACGGCGTCCGCCTGGCCATCGAGCCACTCCACCCGATGTACGCCTCCGACCGCTGCGTGGTGTCGACGCTGGCCCAGGCCCTGGACCTGGCCGAACGCTTCCCGGCCCAGCAGGTCGGGGTCACCGTCGACACGTACCACATCTGGTGGGACGACACGGCCCCCGCGCAGATCGCCCGCGCGGGCGCGTCCGGCCGTATCCACACCTTCCAGCTCGCCGACTGGACGACTCCCCTCCCGGAGGGCGTGCTGACCGGCCGTGGCCAGATCGGCGACGGCGCGATCGACATGCGGGAATGGCAGCGGTACGTGGAGGCGGCCGGGTACACCGGCGCCATCGAAGTGGAGCTGTTCAACGACGGCTTGTGGGCACGCGACGGCCGCGAGGTACTGGCCGAGACGGCGGCGAGGTTCGTCGAGCACACCCGGTGATCCGCCCCTGAACCACGCTCGCTGCCCCGCCCCGCAGAACCTGGGCGGGGCAGCGGCCGTATCGGCGGGGGG
>KL569125.1:51395-52451 GCA_000715635.1 Streptomyces violaceus
GTATCGGCGGGGCAGCGGCCGTCCGGCTCCGCCTTGTCGGCTCACCGGCCTTGCCGGCCCCTGTGTCACCTCGCGTACCGACTTCCGGAAATCCGGCCCGAGCCGGGAACCCGGCCCGGACTCCCGTCGTCCAATCGCAGGCCACCGGAGAGTCACCACGGTGCGGTGTCGGCCCTCGCTGCTGGCTGCGATCGCTGACCACCCTCTCCGCCGTACCGCGGCCGGCGGCACCGCCGCCATCGGCGCGTCCCCCTCCAACCGCGCCGGTGGCGGCCCCCGCGCGGTTACTGTGCATTCCCTTGACTGGCAGAAACTTCCCGGTTATTGCTGACCTCTTGGAAGTTTCCTTCAGCGGATCCGAGTGGATCACCTCCGGAAGGAGCGCACGTGCACGACACCGGCACGGGAAGCACGGGAAACACCGCACAGCCCTCCAGACGTACCGTCCTCGCCGCCACGGCCGGCGTCACCGCCGCCCTCGCTGCCACGGGGCCCTCGTACGCCGCCGACGCACCGGACGACGCGCGACTGCGCGCTCACCTCTCGCGGATGACGCTGGAGGAGAAGGTCGGCCAGCTCTTCGTGATGCGGGTCTACGGCCACTCCGCCACCGCCCCCGACCAGGCCGACATCGACGCCAACCTCAAGGAGATCGGGGTCCGTACGGCCGCCGAGCTGGTGGCGAAGTACCGGGTCGGCGGCATCATCTACTTCGCCTGGGCGCACAACACCCGCGAGCCGCACCAGATCGCCGAACTGTCCAACGGCATCCAGCGGGCCTCCCTGGGGCTGCCCCGCGGGCTGCCCGTGCTCATCTCCACCGACCAGGAGCACGGGATCGTGGCGCGGGTGGGGAAGCCCGCGACGCTGTTCCCGGGGGCCATGGCCGTCGGGGCCGGCGGGTCGCGGTCCGATGCCCGGGCGCTCGGGCGGATCGCGGGCGCCGAGTTGCGGGCGATGGGGATCCGGCAGGACTACTCCCCCGTGGCCGACGTGAACGTCAACCCGGCCAACCCGGTCATCGGCGTACGGTCCTTCGGTGCCGACCCTGTCTCT
>KL569125.1:52585-53503 GCA_000715635.1 Streptomyces violaceus
CCCCGCGGGCCGTGGCCGCGCTGGTGGCCGCCGAGGTCGCCGGGTACCAGGGCTCCGGCGTCGCCGCGACCGCCAAGCACTTCCCCGGGCACGGGGACACCAACGTCGACAGCCACACCGGCTTCCCCACCATCACGCACAGCCGGGAGCTGTGGGAGAAGCTGGACGCACCGCCGTTCCGGGCGGCGATCGCCGCGGGCATCGACTCGATCATGACCGCCCATCTGATGGTCCCGGCCCTCGACGACTCCGGCGACCCGGCGACCCTCTCCCGTCCCATCCTCACCGGCATCCTGCGCGAACGCCTCGGCTACGACGGGGTCGTGGTCACCGACTCGCTCGGCATGGAGGGCGTACGGACCAAGTACGGCGACGACCGGGTGCCGGTGCTCGCGCTGAAGGCGGGCGTGGACCAGCTGCTCAACCCGCCGCATCTGGACCTGGCCTGGAACGCCGTGCTGACAGCGGTGCGTGAGGGTGAGCTGACCGAGGCGCGGCTCGATCAGTCGATCCTGCGCGTCCTGCGGCTGAAGGCGAAGCTCGGGCTGTTCCGCGCGCCGTACGTCAGCCAGGGCGGAGTCGACCGGACCGTCGGCATCCGCACGCACCTCAAAGCGGCCGACCGGATGGCCGAGCGGACGACCACACTGCTCGTCAACGAGGGCGGGCTGCTGCCGCTGTCCCGGCGCCGCCACCCCAAGGTGCTCGTGGTCGGAGCCGATCCGGCCTCGCCGTCGGGGACGACCGGTCCGCCCACGGGAGTGCTCGCGGGCGCACTGTCGGAACTGGGCTTCACCGCCACCGCCCTGTCGACCGGTACCGCCCCTTCCGCGGCGACCGTCGCGAAGGCGGTCGCGGCCGCGCGGGACGCGGACGCGGTGGTGGCCGCCACGTACAACGTCACGGCGGGCAGCAGCC
>KL569125.1:53668-54082 GCA_000715635.1 Streptomyces violaceus
CAGAGATGTGTATAAGAGACAGGGACCGGGAGGCCGGTCGTGGCGGTCGCGATCCGCAATCCCTACGACGTGGCCCAACTGCCGTCCGCCCCGGCCTGCCTGGCCGCCTACTCCTGGACGGACGTCGAACTGCGGGCCGCCGCGCGGGTGATCGCGGGCCGTGTGAAGCCGCGCGGGAAGCTGCCGGTCGCCGTGCAGCGGGCGGATGATCCGGAGCAGGTGCTGTACCCGGTCGGGTACGGGCTGTCGTACTAGACGTACGCCACGGACCGGGCGCACCACCCCCAACGTGCGCAAACCGTCCCATGTGTATGGCGTGGGCCTGCCGCGGCGGGCCACGCTGGGCGAGCACACTCGGGGGGACGGCAATGCGCGACAGAGGTTCGGTGGGGGTGGTGTGCGGGCTGCTGATGC
>KL569125.1:54305-54949 GCA_000715635.1 Streptomyces violaceus
TGGGGGAGCCGGCGACGGGGACGAGCGCCGCGGTCTCACCGTCGGCGACCCGGCCGTCCGGGTACGGGGCGGTGTTCCTCGCGGTCGACGAGTGCAGTTCGTTCGGTACGACGAGCTTCACCGAGGTGCCGTGCGCCGGTGAGCGGGCGGCGGCGCGGGTCGTGGCGCGGCACGACGGCGCGGTACGTGACGGACCGCGCTGCCCGGCGACCACGGACTTCGTGCTGCACATCAGCGAGCAGCGGCCCGCGTCCGACGAGGACGGCGACGGGGCTGTGCCGCGGGGCTACGCCTGTATGCGCAACCTCCAGCCGCCGCACCCCGGCGACCCGGGCGGCGGGGGCGGGCCGCGCACCGTCGTCGGCGACTGCGTCTACAGCTCCGGCGACGGGCAGGTCCGCGAGACCGCGTGCGACGGGAAGGGCGAGCGGAAGCCGGAGTACCGGGTGACCCGGGCGGTCGCCGGGCGGGCCGACTGCCCCGGCTCGACCGCCCTGTACGTCCGGCTCGGCGGCGATCGGCCGGTGGGGTGTGCCCGGCCGCTGTGAGCGACGGCCGGGCACACCTCCCGCGTTACGGCCGCAGCGTCATCTCACGCTGCGTGTCCCGCTTGTCGAGCTTGGCGTCGAACTTCGCCAGCGGCT
>KL569125.1:55105-56345 GCA_000715635.1 Streptomyces violaceus
AGAGATGTGTATAAGAGACAGGCACCGCGCCGGAGGCGACGCCGGCCCAGTCGAGGATGCGGGCGGTGGCGAGGGCCTTCTGCTCGGGCACGAGGCCCGCGACGTTGGCCCCGTGGTTCATGCCGGGGGCGGTCATGACGTAGGAGTCCTTCGCGCCCTTGCCGAGGCGGAACGGCTCGGCGCTCCACGGGTCGTTCTGGCCGTTGACGAAGAGCATCCGGCGGGCGTTGTGCCGGACCCAGGTGTCGACGTCCCGCATCGCCCCCGGCTGGAACTTCATGGGGATGTCACGCGGGACGAAGTTGCGGGGCGGCTGGTAGCCGTAGCGGATGTACTTCTTCTCGATGTGCGGGAACCCGATCGTCGGCGCGCCGAGCTGCGTCCCGGCCTGGTAGTAGTACGGCGTGTAGGTCGCCAGGCCCTGGTCGGCGTAGGCGGAGAAGCCGGAGATCGTGTCGACGGAGCTCCAGATGTCGTCGTCGGTGGCGTTCTTGGCGTCGGCCGGGATCTGGTCGCAGTCCTTCAGCAGGCTGTACTGCCAGTAGCCCCACACGTAGTCGAGGACGGTCGCCTCGTAGGCCTTGTCCAGGCTGCCGATGGTCTCGAAGGTGAGGCCGTTCTCCTTCGCGTAGGCCGCGTACTTCTTCTCCAGCGGCTCGCGGCGGACCAGTGCCTCGCGCTGTACGGCGTTCAGCCGGTCGCGGCACTCCTTGGTGCCGACGCGCGCGAAGAAGCGGTCGTAGGCCGCGTCCTGGTTGTTCACGACGTCGTTGGGGGCGACGTAGGCGACGACGCCGTCCATGTCGCGGGGGTAGAAGCGCTCGTAGTAGGTGGCGGTCATGCCGCCCTTCGAACCGCCCGTGGAGAGCCACTTCTTGGCGTAGACGCTCTTCAGGGCCTTGAAGACGCGGTGCTGGTCACTGGCCGCCTGCCAGATGTCCAGCTTGGACCAGTCGGCCGGGTCGGGGCGGGACGGCGTGAAGAAGCGGTACTCCAAGGAGACCTGGTTGCCGTCCACGATCTGGGTCGGCTCGCTGCGGCGGGGCGTCGTGGAGACGTTTTAGCCGCTGGTGAAGAAGACCGTCGGGCGGGAGACGTCCTTGTGCAGCACGGTGATGCGCTGCTGGAACGTGCCCTTGGACGGCTTCCGGTGGTCGACCGGCTGGGTGTAGTTCAGGACGAAGAAGCGGTAGCCGGTGTACGGCTTCTCCTCGACCAGGCTCATGCCCGGTACGGAGAG
>KL569125.1:56589-57014 GCA_000715635.1 Streptomyces violaceus
GCCGCTGACGCCGTGCCCAGTGTGCCTATGAGCACCGTGAGCGCCAGCAGCCATCTGAGCGCCTTGCGCATGCGCACTCCCCTGTGAGACAGATGTGCGCCGGAAGCTAGCGGACCAACTCACCGGAGCACCAGGGGACATAGGGAAAACCCTGTGCGCGGGGCGGGGAATCAGCACAGAATCCAGCGGGTGCTGACGGACTTGGGGCCGACCCTGCCCTTGAGCCAGACGCAGCGGCGCCCGGCGTGCACGGTGACCGGGCCGGCGAGGTAGGCGTACCGTCCCTCGTCGACGACCGGCCGGTTGCCGCGCGCCTGCACGCTCACCGACATCCTCTTTTTCACGCCGGGCTTCTTGGTCACGGTCACGGCGCAGACGTAGCCGCCGCGCTTGTAGACGTACACGGTTCCGGTGGAGAACGGCAG
>KL569125.1:57235-57512 GCA_000715635.1 Streptomyces violaceus
GGACAGGACGCGGTGGTGGCGGCCTGCGCCTCGCCCGGCGCCGCCACGGCGAGCAAGCCGGAGGCGGTCAGCACGGCCAGGCCGAGCGCGAGCCGCCGGCGTATCGCTCCACTGTCCACTGTTGTCCTCCCGTACCGCATCGTGCGCGACCATCGGCGTATGGCTGTACGGACGCCTGACGTATGTCGGACGGTTGCACGACCGTCACGGACACACCGCGCCGCCCCCGTCAGCGGGACGCGCCGACCGGCTCCTCCGGCTCGGCGGTGCCGATGAA
>KL569125.1:57719-61130 GCA_000715635.1 Streptomyces violaceus
CGGCGTCCCGGCCGCCGCGCGCGAGCAGCTCGTCGTGCGTGCCGTCCTCGGCGACTCCGCCGTGGTCCATGACGACGACCCGGTCGGCCCGGGCGGCGGTGGTGAGGCGGTGGGCCACGACGAGGGTCGTACGGCGGCCTGCGAGGCGGTCGGTGGCCTGGTTGACCTGGGCCTCCGTGGCCAGGTCCAGCGCGGCCGTGGCCTCGTCGAGCAGCAGGACGTCCGGGTCGACCAGCTCGGCACGGGCCAGGGCGATCAGCTGGCGCTGCCCGGCGGACAGGTTGCGGCCGCGCTCGGCGACCTCGTGGAGATAGCCGCCGTCCAGCGTGGCGATCATGTCGTGCGCGCCGCCCGCGCGGGCCGCCGCCTCGACCTCGGCGTCGGTGGCGTCCGGGCGGCCGTAGGCGATGGCGTCGCGGACGGTGCCCTGGAAGAGGTACGCCTCCTGCGGGACGACCCCCAGACGGTGCCGGTACGAGGTGAGGTCCAGGGACCGCAGATCGGTGCCGTCGACGGTGACCCGGCCGCCGGTGGGGTCGTAGAAGCGGGCCACGAGCTTGACCAGGGTCGACTTCCCGGCGCCGGTCTCGCCGACGAAGGCGACGGTCTGCCCGGCGGGGATGCGCAGGTCGACTCCGCCCAGGGCTTCTTCGTCGTCCCCGTAGGCGAAGCGCACGTCCTCGAAGGCGATCTCGCCGCGCAGGGACAGGACTTCCAGGGGTTCGTCGGCGGACTTCGTCGACGTCGGCTCCTGGAGCAGCTCCTGGATGCGGCCCAGCGAGACGGTCGCCTGCTGGTAGCCGTCGAAGACCTGGGACAGCTGCTGCACGGGCGCGAAGAACAGGTCGATGTAGAGCAGGTACGCCACCAGCGAGCCGATCGCCAGCGTGCCGTTGTCGACCCGGGCGCCGCCCACGATCAGCACGGCCGCCGCCGCCACCGACGACAGGAACTGCACGAACGGGAAGTAGATCGAGATCAGCCACTGGCCCCGGATGCGCGCCTGGCGGTAGCTGTCGCTGCGCCCGGCGAACCGCCGCCCGCCGTCCCGCTCGCGCCGGAACGCCTGCACGATCCGCAGCCCGGACACCGACTCCTGCAGGTCGGCGTTGACCACCGACACCCGCTCACGGGCCAGTTCGTACGCCTTCACACTCGCCCGGCGGAAGAAGAACGTGGCGATGATCAGCGGCGGCAGCGTCGCGAAGACGACCAGCGCGAGCTCCACGTCGATCACCAGCAGGGCGATCATGATGCCGAAGAAGGTGACGACCGAGACGAAGGCCGTGACCAGGCCCGTCTGGAGGAACGTCGACAGCGCGTCGACGTCGGTCGTCATCCGGGTCATGATCCGGCCGGTCAGCTCCCGCTCGTAGTAGTCGAGCCCGAGGCGCTGGAGCTGGGCGAAGATCTTCAGACGGAGCGAGTACAGGATCCTCTCCCCCGTCCGCCCGGTCATCCTGATCTCGCCGATCTGGGCCGACCACTGCACGACCACCGTGAGCAGCCCGAGCAGGGCGGCCGCCCAGACGGCGCCGAGCGCGGCCTGTGTGACGCCCGAGTCGATGCCGTGCCGGATCAGCACGGGCAGCAGCAGGCCCATGCCCGCGTCGGTGGCGACCAGGGCGAGGCTGACCAGCAGCGGCAGCCCGAAGCCGCTCAGCAGCCGGCGCAGGCCGTAGGACTCCTCCGGCTGGACGGCACGCGACTCGTCGATGTCGGGGACGTCGGTGGCCGGGGGCAGTGCCTCGACCTGGGCGAGGAGCTCGGGGGTGGCGGGGCTCTCGGCGAGGGCCAGGTCCTTGCGCTCGCGGTCGCCGGTCCACAGCCGTGGGGTGACCCCGCGCTCGGCGTCGAACTCCGCGTCCAGCTCGTCCCGTACGGAGGTGTCCTCCTGGGGACAGGCGGGCTGGCTGTGGCCCGGGGAGACCGCGCCCAGCTCGTCGGGGTCGGTCAGCAGCCGCCGGTAGAGGGCGGAGCGCGTCTGGAGTTCCTCGTGGGTGCCGAGGTCGGCGAGCCGGCCGTCGTCCAGGACGGCGATGCGGTCGGCGAGGTTCAGGGTGGAGCGGCGGTGGGCGATCAGCAGGGTCGTACGGCCCCGCATGACGCCCTTCAGCGCCTCGTGGATCTCGTGCTCGACCCGGGCGTCCACGGCGGAGGTGGCGTCGTCCAGGACCAGCAGGCGCGGGTCGCTGAGGATCGCGCGGGCGAGGGCGACGCGCTGGCGCTGGCCGCCGGAGAGGGTGAGGCCGTGCTCGCCGACGGTGGTGTCGTAGCCGTCGGGCAGCTCGGCGATGAAACGGTCCGCCTGGGCGGCTCGGGCGGCCTTCTCGATCTCCTCCTGGGTGGCGTCCGGGCGGCCGTAGGCGATGTTGTTGCGGACCGTGTCGGAGAAGAGGAACGAGTCCTCCGGGACCAGCCCGATCGCGGACCGCAGCGATTCCAGGGTCAGCTCGCGCACATCGTGGCCGCCGACGAGGACGGCACCGCGGGTGACGTCGTAGAAGCGCGGCAGCAGCAGCGAGACGGTGGACTTGCCGGAGCCGGAGGAGCCGACGACGGCGAGGATCTCGTCGGGGCGGATCTCGAAGGAGAGGCCGTCGAGGACGGGCCTTGTCTTGCCGGAGGCGGTGTCGTAGCCGAAGGAGACGTCGTCGAACTCGACCGTCGCGGGGGCGTCGGCGGGGAGCTCCTTGGAGCCGTCCTGGAGCGATGGCTCGGTGTCGATCAGTTCCAGGACGCGCTCGGTGCCTGCGCGGGCCTGCTGGCCGACGGTGAGGACCATGGCGAGCATGCGGACCGGGCCGACCAGCTGGGCGAGGTACGTCGAGAAGGCGACGAACGTGCCGAGCGTGATGTGCCCGCGCACCGCCAGCCAGCCGCCGAGGGCCAGCATCGCGACCTGGCCGAGGGCGGGGACGGCCTGGAGGGCCGGGGTGTAGACCGAGTTCAGGCGGACGGTGCGCAGCCGGCCCGCGAAGAGCCTGCGGCCGACCTCCCTCAGCTTCCCGGTCTCCTGATCCTCCTGCCCGAAGCCCTTCACTACGCGTACGCCGCTGACGGCGCCGTCGACCACGCCCGCGACGGCGGCGGCCTGGGCCTGGGCGTACCAGGTGGAGGGGTGCAGCCGGGTGCGGCTGCGCTTCGCGATGTAGGCGAGTGCGGGGGCCACGGCCAGGGCGACGAGGGTGAGCGGCCACGACAGCCAGGCCATGATCACCAGGGAGATCAGGAAGAGCAGGACGTTCCCGATGGTCATCGGGAGCATGAACAGCAGGCCCTGGATCAGCTGGAGGTCGCTGGTGGCCCGGCCGACGACCTGGCCGGTGGACAGCTCGTCCTGGCGGCGGCCGTCGAGCCGGGTGATCGTGCCGTACATCTCCGTCCGCAGGTCGTGCGGGACGTCGAGGG
>KL569125.1:61318-64283 GCA_000715635.1 Streptomyces violaceus
CCCCCCGCCGTAGTAGCGGCGGATGTAGGTGAGGACGTAGACGACCAGGGCGGCGGCGATGAGGAGGCCGGCCCAGGTGGTCATGTCCCTGGTGTGCTCGCTGATGACGTCGTCGATGATCACCTTGGTGATCAGGGGGACGAGGGCCATCACGGCCATGCCCGCCAGGGAGGAGCCGAGGGCGAGTACGACGTCCTTCGGGTGGCGCCATGCGTAGGCCCACAGTCGTCGTGCCCATCCCCGTTTCGGTGTCACACCGGTGCCTTCCAGTCGTCCTGAGCTGCCGGAAGACACCAACGTGTTTGGGAGCTGATTTCATCCCGCCGTGGGGGGATCGGTTGTTCTTCGGGTGCGGCGGGGTGGGGGTTGATCGCGCCCACGCGGCGGAGCCGCATGTCGATACTGCCCCGCGCCCCTAAGCAGCTGCCCGTACGCGCAAGTAGTAGAAACGGGTCGTTTGAGCTGGGTTTTCGTTGTCGTCGCTGGCCAGGAGGACCTGGAGGGTGTTCTTCGTCCGGCCTGTGATCGTCATGGCCTCGATGTTGTCGAGGAGGGGGTTCGGCTGGGGCTGCTTGGCCGTGGCGCCCAGGGGCGGGCAGGTGGCGAGGTCGGTGAGCAGGGTCTTCCGCATCGCGTGGCGGGGATCGGCCAGGTAGAGGCGGACCGTGTTGCCCACGCCGGACGTGAAGCCGCGTTCCAGGACCAGGAGGCGGCCGTCGGGGGTGGCCTGGATCTCGGAGACGCCGAGGCCGGGGTCCGTGCGGTAGGCGTACTGGCGCCCCAGCCGGAAGTGGCCCCGGTGGCGTTCCCAGGTCTGGAAGCGGACGGTGTCGGCGCTGTCGCCGGAGAGGGCGTACTCCATGGACGCGACCAGGGTGCGACCGCCGGGCAGCAGGGTCAGGCCCTCGAAGGTGCCGTTGGGCCGGCCGCGGCCCGCGGGGCTCACGCGCAGGTCGTCGGGGACCGGGAGACGGTCGAGGATCTTGCCGGTGCGGGAGTAGCGGCGTACGGACGGCTCGGTCTCGGAGGTGACCAGGCGGGTGCCGTCCCGGTCGATGACCAGGCCCTCGGAGTCGAGCGCGGTCCCGGTCTCGTCGGTGAGCGGGACGACGGAGCGGGGCTTCAGCGTCCTCGCGTCCAGGCGGAAGAGCGACGAGCGGTCGGACAGGGCGGCGAGTGAGCCGTCGCTGTCCACGGCGAGCGCGGAGAAGTTGCCGACAAAGGTGTCCTGGTACGTCGTCTTGTCCAGCACGTCGGAGAAACGGTCGATGGAGACGGACGGCGAGCAGGCGTGCGAGGCGGTCGATGGCTGTGCCTGGGCAGGGCCGGCGGCGGTCAGGCAGGTGGCCGCCGTCAGGCCTGCGGTGAGAAGGGCGAGGCGGGTTCTCAGGGGCATGGGCGTCACCGTAGGACGGGCCGGTGACGCCGGGTAGGCCGCACGGTGAAGGGCCGGCTCGTGGTGAAGGGTCAGCTCGCGGCCAGGTCCTTGTGGATGACCTTGGCCACGGCCTGGATGGTCGCGATGCCGTAGTTCATCGTGCTGTTGCCGTGGGTGAGCACGGTCATCACGTAGTCGTGGCCGCCGCCCTTGAACGCGCCGACGCTGTGCACCCGCCAGCCGTTCGTGGAGCGCTGCAGCCAGCCGTTCTTGACGGCCACGGTGACTCCCGAGGGCACCCCGTACGGCGTGCCCCAGCGCTGGGACGAGACGACCTGGCCCATCAACTTCAGGATGTAGGCACGGGAGTTGTCGCTCAGGACCGCGTTCTTGGCGGTGAGGAGCTTCAGCAGCTTCTGCTCGTCGGTGACGGTGATCTGGGTCAGGCCCCAGTAGCCGTTCGCGCCGGGCTTGGTCTGCGTCATGCCGGCGGCGCTGAGGAATCCCTTGATCTTCGTCATGCCGAGCTGCTTCCACAGGGTGGAGGTCGCCGCGTTGTCCGACTTGGTGATCATTGCCTTGGCGAGGGTGTTCTCGCGGTCGGTGAGATACCGGTTCGTCTTCTTCGCGTCCCACAGCAGGGTGGCGAGAACGGTCACCTTGACGACGCTGGCCGAGTCGTAGGCGGAACTCGCGCGCAGCGTGCAGGTGGTGTTGGTGCTGCGGTCGTAGAGGCCGACGGCGACGGTGCCCTTGCGGGTGGCGAGCGCGGCGGTGATGTCCTTCTGCAGCTTGGCGGCGAGGCCGGCCTTGGCCGAGGTGCAGGTCACGGTCGGCGTGGCAGCGGCGGCGGGCGTGGCGGCGGCGACGAGCGGCACGAGCACACCCGTACCCACGGCCGCCGCCAGCACTCGCGCGCGGCGGGATATCCCAGAAGTCATGCACCCTTGACTCACGGATGTGGGGCAAAGGTTGTAGGCGTTGGTGAAGGCTTTTACGAGTCGTTACCGGGCGCTGTGCGTTTCACAGGCGGCGGCCAGCTTCGGCACAGCCACCACCAACCAGGGCTGTCCACCATGCTCGGGTGACATCTGCCACCGAACCCCAGCTCCGCACCGCAGCCGTGCCTCCCTCACCCGCGCCGGGGGACAGGGCCGCCCCGCGCTGGTCGCTGCCCGTGCTGCTCGCGATCCTCGCCCTGGCCGCGGTGCTCTACTCCTGGAACCTGTCCGGCTCCGGCCTCAACAGCTTCTACAGCGCGGCCGTGCTGAGCGGCACGCAGAGCTGGAAGGCGTGGTTCTTCGGCTCGCTGGACGCCGGGAACTTCCTCACCGTCGACAAGCCGCCGCTCGCGCTGATGGTCATGGGCCTGTCGTGCCGCGTCTTCGGGTACGGCACCTGGCAGATGATGGCGCCGATGGTCGCGTCCGCGCTCGGCACGATCTGGATCCTGCACTCGTCCGTGAAGCGGGTGTTCGGGCACGCGGCGGCGGCCGTGGCCGCCCTCGTCCTGGCCCTCACCCCGATCACGGTCGCCATCAACCGCGACAACAACCCCGACACGCTGCTGGTGCTGTCTCTTATACC
>KL569125.1:64517-70617 GCA_000715635.1 Streptomyces violaceus
CTGCTGGGTTCCGCGGCCTGCTTCGGGCTCGCCTTCAACACCAAGATGCTCCAGGGGTACATCGCGCTGCCCGCCGTGTTCGCGGTGTATCTGTACGCCGCCAAGCCGGCGTTGGTGAAGCGGATCGTGAATCTGCTGGCCGCCGCCGTGGTGCTGGCCGTCTCCAGCTTCTGGTGGGCGGCCGCCGTGTCACTGGTGCCGGCCTCCGAGCGGCCCTACATCGGCGGTTCCACGGACGGCACGGCCTGGAACCTGATCTTGGGCTACAACGGCCTCGGCCGGATCCTCGGCGGCGAGGGCAACGGCGGTGGCGGTGGGGGCGGAGGCGGTGGCTTCTCCGGCACCGCGGGCCTCGGCCGGATGTTCAACGACATCCTAGGCGGCCAGATCTCCTGGCTGCTCCCCTTCGCGGGCCTCGCGCTCGTCGGCGGCCTGGTGCTGTGCGGCCGCGCCCCGCGTACGGATCTCACCCGGGCCGCGCTCGTGCTGTGGGGCGGCTGGACCCTCCTGCACTACCTGACGTTCGCCCTCGCCGAGGGCACCATGCACCCGTACTACACGACCGCGCTCGCCCCGGGCATCGCGGCACTGTGCGGAGGCGGCGGCGTGCTGCTGCTGCGCGCCTTCCGGGCCGGCCGGCGGTGGGCCTGGGTGCTGCCGCTCGGGCTGGGTGTCACGGCCGTCTGGGCGGCGGTGCTGCTGCGGCGGGCCTCCGGCTGGAACACCTGGCTGTGGCCGTCGGTCCTGGTCGTCATGGCGCTGGCGATCGCGGGGCTGTTCGTCTTCCGCTCCGGCGCCTCGGGCCTTCGGCTTCGGTTGCTGGCCGTGTCGGTGACGGCCGCGGTCGTCGCGGCGGTGGCGGGTCCGGCGGCGTACGCCTGGTCGGTGCCGTCCGGGTCGGGCGGCGGGGGTGGCATGGGCGGTACGAACCCGACGGCGGGGCCGTCGACGGGGTCTGGCTTCGGCGGGCGCGGTGGCGGTGGCGGCCGGGGGTTCCCGGGCGGTTCCGGTGACGGGATGCCGGGTGGCGGTGGCCGGCAGGGCGGAAATGCCCAGGCGGGTGGCGGCAACGCCCAGACGGGTGGCGGCAACGCCCAGGCCGGTGGCGGCTTCCCCGGTGGCGGGGTGCCGTCCCGCGGGCCGGACGGGCAGAACGCTCAGAGCGACCGGGCCCCCGGCGGCATGGGCGGCGGCCCCGGCGGTGGCGGCATGGGCGGCGGCTCGAGCAGCGAGCTCATCTCGTACCTGAAGAAGCACCAGGACGGCGCCGAGTGGCTGCTGGCGGTGTCCAGTTCGCAGGGCGCCGCCCAGCTCATCGTGAGCAGCGGAGAGCCCGTCATCTCCATGTGGGGCTGGTCCGGCTCCGACAAGGCGATGACACTGGCCAAGCTCAAGGAGCTGGTGAAGAAGGGCGAACTGCACTACATCCAGCTCGGAGGAGGCATGGGCGGCGGCCCCGGCGGCGGCAGCAGCGTCAGCTCCGAGGTGACGGCGTGGGTGCAGAAGCACGGCACGGCGGTGAAGGAGAGCGAGTACAGCAAGACCGCGAACTCCACCTCCACCTCCACCTCCTCGTCGCAGTCGAACCAGTCGGCGATCTACCGCCTGGACCCGTCCGACGTCAGCTGATCCCACTTCACCCCGCACACAGGACCGGCCCCCGACCCCTCGGTCAGGGGCCGCTCCCCCGTCCCCGATCATGGACACCGATGTCCGGCGAACAGGTGAAGGGAAACGCAGGCGTGGGCTACTGCCTGGAGATGAGCACCGGCGACATGCGGACGGTGGTGCGGCTGCTCACCGCGGTGGAGCGGACCGAGCGGCAGGAGCGCACGCTCGCCCGGGTGCGCACGGAGTGCGAGCGGACCGACGCCCGGTTCCGGGAGCAGGGCATCGACCTCGGCGTCTCCATCGCCCAGGCCCTGGACGAGCTGATCGAGGGCGCCCCGAGCACCGACCTCTGCCCCTCGTACAGCTACGCCTTCTACCAGGTCGTCGCGGCCCACTTCTCCGACCCGACCGACCTCGGCGACTGGCGGCGGCCGACTTGGTTCTACGCCATGGACGACGAACTGACCCGGCACGGCGTCCCGTCCGACCTACTCCCCGGCACGTTCCTGTTCAGTGGCCCGCCGCTGCGCCTTCCCCACCCGGGCGACGCGGTGCCCGCCATCGGGACCCTGCCGGCCCAGCGGGCCGCGGCGCTCGCCGACGCCTACGAGTCCGTACTCGGCCGTCTGGAGCCCGAATTCCGTGACGCGGCCCGCCGGTTCGCCGAACTCATGCGCTTCGAGGCGGAGGAGTGGGAGAGTTCGCGGAAGCTCGGGACGAACCTGGACACGATCCTCTTCTGGTTCCACTGACCTCTGCGGGAACTCTTGACGCCGCCTTTCCCACCGGGATACTTGCGGTCGACAGCGCGCCAACTGCCGTGTCCGCGAAGAGAGTTCTTCTTTTTCGATCTGATACTGCCAGCGGTTCCGCTTGTCCGAGATCCCGAACGCCGTACGAAGTTTCGCCCCCACGCGTCACGGCCGCCCCCACAGGAGGATCCACTATGAGCCCACGCAAGGCAGTCGTCGCCGCCTTGGCCGCCGCACTGCTGGCCGGCCCCGGCGTCGCCCAGGCCGCCACCCAGCAGACGACTCCCGCACCCGCCCCGGTCCGCGACCGCGCAGCGGCGGCCACCATCACCTGGTCCCTCGTCCGCGCGAGCAACCCCACCGAGGACCAGCGCACCGCCTACGACGCCATCACCCGGGCCATGAACGCGGCGGTGGCCCGCTACAACAACCTCAGTGACCTGGGCAAGACCATCACCGTCCGCTACGAGCCGGGCGTCCCCACCGCCGACGGCAACATCAACGGGACCATCCGCTTCGGCAGCAACCGCAGCTACATGAACGAGCGGACGGCCCTGCACGAGATCGCCCACACCATCGGCGTGGGCACCAGCTCGGGCTGGTCCCGCCTCGGCGGCAGCGGCACCTGGACCGGCGGACAGGCCACCGCCCTCGTCAAGCAGTACGACGGTTCCGGCGCCAAGATCTCCACCGGCGGCGGTCACTTCTGGCCCTACGGCCTGAACTACGACAACGAATGGTCGACCACGGCGGCCGACCGGCACGTCCACATCGTCGCCGCGATGGTCCGCGACGGCCTCTAGACCCGTTCGAGCCCGGCATCCCAGGTCTGTCGCTGCGGGTGCCGGGTACCCGGTTCAGGCACGAGCCGAGGTGTGGACGACGGACGGGAGGCCGGGGCAGTGGCGGTGAAAGCGATGGGGTGGGCGCACTCGTTCCCGATGTCCGAGGGAGTGCGCGCCGGGCGGCAGTGGACACGTGAACGTCTCGAGTCCCTGCCCTGGGCCGCTGCCGAGCCGGACACGGTGGACGCCATCGTGCTGGCCGTGTCCGAGCTGATCACCAATGCTCACATCCACGCGCACAGCGACGCGCACCTGGTCCTCACGTGGGACGGTGAATGCCTCCATGTGAGCGTCCACGACGAGGACCCGACACTGCCGCGCCGGCGCGAAGCAGAGCCCGGGGATGTCTCCGGCCGTGGCGTGGCCATCGTGCGGAAGCTCGCCGATGAGTGGGGGATGAGGTGCCAGCGGCACGGCAAGACGGTGACGGCATGCTTCTGCCCCGCCGGTGCCGGCACCGATACCGGCACCGGTGAATGAGTGTCAGTCGGTCCCGGGGTGCTTGCCTGGCCCGTCGGCGCCGGGGGACAGCGGCGTGGGTGACAGTGTGGTGTCCTCCTCGCCGGGCTCCAGGAGGGTGTCGGCGGCGCCGACGATGAGGGGGTCGGGTGTGCCGACGGCCTCGCGGTCCTTGCTGGCGTAGTCGATGCGCCACAGCAGACTGCGCATGGTCTCCAGCCGGGCGCGCCGCTTGTCGTTGCTCTTGACGACCGTCCAGGGGGCGTGTGCGGTGTCCGTGGCGCGGAACATGTCGATCTTCGCCTCGGTGTAGTCGTCCCAGAGGTCCAGCGAGGCCAAGTCGGTGGGGGAGAGTTTCCACTGGCGCACCGGGTCGACCTGCCGGATCGCGAAGCGCGTGCGCTGCTCGGAGCGGGAGACGGAGAACCAGAACTTCACCAGCAGGACGCCGTCGTCGACCAGCATCCGCTCGAAGACCGGGCACTGGTCGAGGAACAGCTCGTACTCGTCCTTGGAGCAGTACCCCATCACGCGCTCGACGCCGGCCCGGTTGTACCAGGAGCGGTCGAAGAAGACGATCTCCCCGGCCGTCGGCAGATGCGCGATGTACCGCTGGAAGTACCACTGGCCCGTCTCGCGTTCGGTGGGTTTGTCCAGGGCGACCACGCGTGCGCCGCGGGGGTTGAGCCGCTCGGTGAGCCGCTGGATCGTGCCGCCCTTGCCCGCCGCGTCACGCCCCTCGCACACCACGACCAGGCGGGCGCCGGTGTCCTTGACCCACCGCTGGAGCTTGAGCAGCTCGATCTGCAGGATGCGCTTGGTCCGCTCGTACTCCTTGCGGCCCACCTTGCGGTCGTACGGATGGTTCTCCCGCCAGGTCCGGATGGGGCGTCCGTCTTCGTCCAGCACGATCGGCTGCTCTCGCCGACTGGCATCCACGGTCAGTCCGTCCAGCAGCCTGTCCGCGTCTTCGGCGTCTTCCGCGTTCATGACCATGCTCCCCGCTCGGCCCGCACCGTCGGTCAGAAGGGCATGCGGCCGCGGGAGCGGCGACCTGCCGAACCGCTGCGGCTCACCGCGCGCGAGCTGCTGTGGAAGGGCTTGCTCAAGAGCCGGCCCAGAATGCCGGGCGCCTTGCCACCGGCCCGGGCCCCGGCACCGAGCGTACGTTGTGTGCCGCGTTCGGGATGGCGGGAGAGCCGGGGGACGAGGAAGGCCAGGACGGCCAGGACCACACACCCGACGATGACGGCGGCGACTACCATGATCAGCTCCCCTTCGCTGGTGGACGGATACACGGGTGCCCCGCTCTGTCCCGCCCATGTGAGGAGCGAGGAAATGGCCTGGCCGGACCGGCCGGCGCTCAGTCCAGATGCGTCGGCGCGAACATCCGCAGCACGGCCGGGAGCAGGATCACCGAGGGCCCGGGCGACCCGAGTGCCTTCGCGAGGTCCTGCTCCAGGGTCTCCGGGGTCGTACGGACCCCGGGGACGCCGAAGGACTCCGCCAGTGCCACGTAGTCCGGCCGGGTCAGCTCCGTCGCGGTCGCCTCGCCGAACGCGTCGTTCATGTACTCGCGCAGGATGCCGTAGCCGCCGTCGTCGACGATCAGCCAGGTGACGTTCAGACCGTACTGGCGGGCCGTCGCCAGCTCGGCGATCGAGTACAGGGCGCCGCCGTCGCCGGAGACCGCGAGGACGGGCCGGGTCGGGTCGGCCGCCGCGGCGCCGAGTGCCGCCGGGAAGGCGTAGCCGAGACCGCCCGCGCCCTGCGCGGAGTGCATGTGGTTGGGGCCCTTGGCGTCGAAGGCCGACCAGGCCCAGTACGCGAGGATCGTCATGTCCCAGAACGACGGGGAGTCGGCGGGCAGCGCCCTGCGGACGGACGCCAGCACGTCCTGTTCCAGGGTGAGTTCCTGGGCGGCGATGCGCTCGGCGACCTTCCCGAGCACCTCGCGTACGCGCTCCGGAGCGTCCGGGTCCCGGCGTTCGGAAACCGTCTCCAGCAGCGCCTGCAACGCGAGCCGCGCGTCCGCGTGGATGCCAAGGGCCGGGTGGTTGGACTCCAGCTTGCCGAGGTCGGCCTCGATCTGGACGACCCGGCCGCGCGGCTTGAACGTGTGGTAGTTCGAGGAGAGTTCACCGAGGCCAGAGCCCACCACCAGAAGGACGTCCGCGTCCTCCAGGAAGTCCGTCGTGTGCCGGTCCTCGATCCAGGACTGGAGCGACAGCGGGTGCTTCCAGGGGAACGCGCCCTTGCCGCCGGGGGTAGTGACGACCGGCGCCTTGAGCAGCTCCGCCAGCTGCTTCAGCTTGCCCGAGGCGTCCGCCCGTACCACTCCCCCGCCCGCGATGATCGCCGGACGGGCCGCCTTCGACAGCAGGTCGGCGGCCACGGCGGTCAGTTCGGGGCGCGGCGGCAGCTCCTCGGGGA
>KL569125.1:70800-72547 GCA_000715635.1 Streptomyces violaceus
ACTCCTCGGGGAAGGCGTCGCCGCCGGTGACCACCGGGATCGCCGTCTCCGCCAGCAGCACGTCCTGCGGGATCTCCACCCACACCGGCCCGTGCGGGGCCGTCAGCGCGGACTCCCAGGCGGCGGCGATCGCCGAGGGGATCTGGGACTGGGTGCGGACGGTGTGGACCGACTTGACCACGCCCCGGAACGAGGCGGCCTGGTCGGGCAGTTCGTGCAGGTAGCCGTGCCGGCCGCCGCCCAGGCCCGCCCTGGGGATCTGGCTGCCGATCGCCAGCACGGGCGCGGAGGCGGCAGCCGCCTCCTGGAGCGCGGCGAGTGAGGTCAGGGCGCCCGGCCCCGTCGACAGCAGCAGGGGCGCGGCCTCGCCCGTGATCCGGCCGTAGGCGTCCGCGGCGAACCCGGCGTTGTTCTCCACCCGCAGGCCGATGTACCTGAGGTCCGAGCGGCGCAGGGCGTCGAACATGCCGAGCGCGTGCTGGCCGGGCAGACCGAAGACGGTCGTCGCGCCAAGACCGGCCAGCGTCTCCACGACCAGGTCTCCGCCGTTGCGGCCGGGTGGAGGGTTGAGGGCGGCCTCCGTCTGGGCGGGCGTCGGGCGGAGCACCAGGTCGTGGTCGTGGGTCACTTGGCTTCCGAGTCCTTCCGGGCCGCGGCGATCTGGCGGGACATGATCGTGGTCAGTTCGTACGCCGTGTGGGAGGCCGCCACCGACGTGATCTCCGCGTGGTCGTACGCGGGGGCCACCTCGACGACGTCCGCCGACACCAGGTTGCAGGATGCCAGGCCGCGCAGGATCTCCAGCAGCTCGCGCGAGGTCATGCCGCCGGCCTCGGGCGTGCCCGTGCCGGGCGCGTGGGCCGGGTCGAGGCAGTCGATGTCGATGGATATGTACAGCGGCCGGTCGCCGATGCGCTGGCGCAGCTGGTCGGCGACCTCGTCGGCACCGCGCCGGTAGACGTCCGCCGAGGTGACGATGCCGAAGCCCATCTTCTCGTCGTCGGTCAGGTCCTGCTTGCCGTAGAGCGGGCCGCGGGTGCCGACGTGGGACAGGGCGGAGGTGTCGAGGATGCCCTCCTCCACCGCGCGCCGGAAGGGGGTGCCGTGCGTGTACTCGGCGCCGAAGTAGGTGTCCCAGGTGTCGAGGTGGGCGTCGAAGTGCAGCAGGGCGACCGGGCCGTGCTTCTTCGCCACCGAGCGCAGCAGGGGCAGCGCGATGGTGTGGTCGCCGCCGAGGGTCATCAGACGGGAGCCCGAGCCGAGCAGGTCGTCGGCGGCCGCCTCGACGGTCTCGACGGCCTCGTTGATGTTGAACGGGTTGACGGCGATGTCGCCGCCGTCCGCCACCTGCGCGAGGGCGAAGGGCGAGGCGTCCTGCGCCGGGTTGTACGGGCGCAGCAGCCGGGACGCCTCGCGGATCGCGTTGCCGCCGAAGCGGGCGCCCGGCCGGTACGAGACACCCGAGTCGAACGGCACGCCCACCACCGCGACATCGGCCCGTCCGCCGACCTCGTCGAGCCGGGGCAGCCGGGCGAAGGTCGCGGGGCCCGCGTACCGCGGCACACGGGAGGAGTCGACGGGCCCGCGGGGAGTCTCGTTGCTGCTCATGAAGAAATGCCTTCTTTCCTACGCTTCATCGCGTATGTACTGCTTGCCTTATGACCTTACCGGGGAGCCGTGACCGGTTCGGACGCGAGTTCGGACTCGGGTTCGGGTGCCCGTCCCGCGAGCCGCTCGCGCCAGGCGG
>KL569125.1:72803-76439 GCA_000715635.1 Streptomyces violaceus
GCCGGGGTGGCGAAGGAGACGACCAGATAGGCGGCGAGCGAGGCCAGCAGCCCGTAGTACACGGGCTCGTTGGCGAGGATGCCGTACGTCGCCATCAGGACGACGACCGCGAGCCCGCCGACCACGACCGAGGCGAGAGCGCCGTGGACCGTGCCCCGCTTCCACACCAGCCCGCCGAGGATCGGCACGAGCAGACCGCCGACGAGGAGGTTGTACGCGACGGTCAGCGCCTCCACCACGTTGTCGATCGCGATGGCCGTGCAGATGACCGCGAGGCCCATGATCAGGATGAAGACGCGGTTGCCCTTCACCTCGTCATGATCCGCCGAGTCTTCGGCCGGTGCCTTGACGATGCCCCGCAGCCGGGACCAGATGTCGTTGTTGGCGACGGTGGCGCAGGCGATCAGCGCGCCGGAGGAGGTCGACATCACGGCGGCGAGGGCGGCGGCCAGCACCAATCCCCTCACTCCGACGGGCAGTTCCTCCTTCACGATGGTCGCGAAGGCGTCGTCCGGGCTGGCGAGCTTCGGGTACAGCACCTTGGCCGCGGTACCGATGACGGCTCCGGCGAGGGCGTACGCGAGGCAGTAGGTACCGGCGACGGTCCCGCCCCACTTGGCGGTCGTGTCGCTGCGGGCGGTGAAGACGCGCTGCCAGATGTCCTGCCCGATGAGCATGCCGAAGGTGTAGATCAGCACGTAGGTGAAGATCGTCTCGCCGCCGATGCCGAGGGGGTCGAAGTACTCGGTGGGCAGCTGCGCCTTCATCTCGCTGAACCCGCCGGCCTTCACCACGGCGATCGGCAGCAGCAGGAGCAGCACGCCGATGGTCTTCACGACGAACTGCACCATGTCCGTCAGGGTGATCGACCACATCCCGCCGAGGGTGGAGTACGCGACGACGATCGAGCCGCCGAGGACGATCGCGAGCGTGCGGTTCATGTCGAACAGGACGTCGAAGATCGTGGCGTACGCGATGGTCGAGGTCACCGCGAGCATGAGGGTGTACGCCCACATGACGACACCGGAGATCACTCCGGCCCGGCCGCCGTAGCGCAGGTCGAGCATCTCGGAGACGGTGTAGACCTTCAGCCGGGCGATGCGGGCGGAGAAGAAGACGGACAGGGCGAGCAGGCCGAGGCCGATGGTGAAGACCATCCAGGCGCCGGACAGGCCGTACTGGTAGCCGAGCCCCACACCGCCGATGGTGGAGGCGCCGCCGAGGACGATCGCCGCCATGGTGCCGGAGTACATGGCCGGGCCGAGCCGGCGGCCCGCCACCAGGAACTCGCTCTTGGACCGGGCGCGGCGCATGCCCCACCAGCCCATGGCCAGCATTCCGGCCAGGTAGACGACGATCACGAGGTAGTCGACGGCCATGGGGCCTCCTTCGCGCACGCACAGGGCGCAGGGCTCGGTCGCGGGGGACGAGGTTGACGAGGACTGACACTAGGTGGCCGGAAAGCGACTGCGAAGTGTACGTTTCATCTATTCGAGCGGCCTTGGCTGGAGGGAACGCACACCATGCCGGACCCGGCGGTCCCCCCGACACCTCCCGTCCTCCTCACGTCCCTCCTGGCCCGAGAGGACCTCTCCCTGCGCCGGATCGCCGGTCCGGTGGACGCCGACGCCGTCGTCCACTGGGTGCACACCTCGGAGATGGCGGACCCGTATCCGTATCTGCTCGGCGGGGAGCTGCTGCTCACGGCGGGCGTGCACATCCCGGAGGCAGCGGGTTCTGGGACCTACTTCGACGACTACGTTTCCCGGATCGTGGCGGCGGGCGGCGCGGCCCTCGGCTTCGGGGTGGCGCCGGTGCACGACACGGTGCCGAGGGCGCTGGTCGCGGCCTGCGAGACACACGGCCTGCCGCTGCTGGAGGTGCCGCCGCAGACCACGTTCTCCGGCGTGGCCCGCGCGGTCTGGCAGCTGATGGCCCAGGCCCGCCTGGCCGAACTCCGCCGCGTCACAGAGGCCCAGCAGAGCCTCGCCTCTGCCGCCTCCCGCCCCGACCCGGTCCCGTCGGTCCTCCGCCAGCTCGCGCAGCGGCTGGGCGGGTGGGCGGTGCTGTACGGGCCGGAGGGGGCGGAGATCGCGGGGGCGGGGCGGGAGCCCGGGGAGGAAGTGGCGTCGGCGCTGGCGGCCTTGGCGAGGGTGGTGCGGCCGACGGGCGGGTCCGGGGGGCCAGGGGTGCCTGCGCCCACGTCGAGCGCGCGACCTCCTGCCGAGACTTCGCGGGCGGGCGGGGCGGCGCACACAGACACGCCGGCGGCGCAGCCGGGCGGACTCGCCGAGCCCGGAGGCCCAAGCAGGCCCTCCGAACCCGGAAGCCCGGGCGGGCTCTCCGGGGGCGGAAGCCCGGGCGGGCCCACCGACCCCGGACGCCGGGGCCAGCCCTCCGGGGGCGGAAACCCAGGCAAACCCACCGAGGGCGGAAGCCCAGGCGGGTTCGCCGGAGCCGGAGGGGCGCGGCCGCGTGGTGCGGCCCCGGAGGCGGGCCGTCTCCAGCCTCAGCCGCCCAGCAGCCGCCGGGTCGGCGCCGGGCCCTCGCCCGCACCCCAGCTCCCCGTGTCTTCTCCCGGCAGCCGCCCCGCCCCCACCTCCGCCACCGACACCACCGCCGGCCTCCACCTCGCCGCCTACGCGCTTGGGGCCGGGCACGGCTTCGTGCTCGGGGTCGCGACCCCGCAGCGCGCGCCGGGGGACCACACCGTCGTCTCCGTCGCCGCCGTGCTCCTCTCCCTCCTGACCGGCGAGCAGCAGAGCGGCACCGGTGCCGCCCGTTCCTCGGCGCTGGTGCGGCTGCTGCTGGGCGCGCCGCCCGAGGAGGTCGCGCCGCTGCTCGGCGGTGAGCGGTGGGTCGTCGTGCAGGCCCGGCCGGACGGTGCGGGCGCTCCGGACGCCGTCGCGGCCTCCGCGCTGGGCGCCGCGCTCGGCTCCGCCCTGGTCGACCCGGCGGGCGACGTCGTACGGGTCCTGGTCCCGGGCGACCGGACACCGGACCCGCTGCCCGGCTGGACCCTGGGCGTCAGCGCCGCCGTCGCCCCGCACGACTGGCCCGCCGCCGACACCCAGGCGGCCCGCGCCCTGGCCCGGGCCCGCGCCACCCGTACCCCGCTGCTCCGGCACGGCCCGCGCCCAGCCCTCGCCGACCTGGTCCCGCCCGACGAGGCCGCGGCCCATGCCCGCACCCTCCTCGCCCCCGTCACGGCACATCCCGCGCTCACCGAGACCCTGCGCACCTGGCTGTCCCTGCACGGCAGTTGGGACCGCACGGCCGTCGCCCTGTCCGTGCACCGCAACACCGTGCGGCAGCGCATCACCCGGTGCGCGACGCTGCTGGAGACGGACCTCGAGGACCCGGACGTACGCATGGAACTCTGGTTCGCGCTACGGCACATCTGAGTATGTGAGCGGGGTCCTCCTGAGTACGTGACGCACATCCCAGCGTTCGATACGCCAGGGACGCCCACAGGCGGCTGCTCCACAATGGTTGTCATGCCGATACCCGGGACACCCAGCCGCGCCGAACTCGTCGACCACCTCGTCAGGACGCGCATCGCGGGCGACGTCGCCACCCCCCGCGAGAACAACCTCTCCCACTACCGCAAGCTGGCGAACAACGACCGCCACTACT
>KL569125.1:76661-77664 GCA_000715635.1 Streptomyces violaceus
GCCACTACTGGCTCGGCCTGGAACTCGGCACCCGCTGGACCGACGAGCAGGACGTCCTCGCGGTGATGGCGGAACGGGTGGGCGTGAACGACGATCCCGAGCACCGATACGGCCAGGACACCATCGACCCGGAGCTGACCGTCGCCGGGCTCGAGCGCATGGCCGGGCGGCTGCGCAAGGCGGCGGACGGGCAGCAGCGGGTGCTGTTCGCCACCGGCCACCCCGGCGGACTGCTCGACGTGCACCGAGCGACCGCTTCCGCCCTGCGCGCGGCCGGCTGCGAGATCGTCGTCATCCCGGAAGGGCTGACGACGGAGGAGGGCTACGTCATGCAGTTCGCGGACGTGGCGGTGCTGGAGCACGGCGCCACCCTCTGGCACACCCACTCGGGCGAGCCGATGAAGGCGATCCTGACGGCCATGGAGCGGGAGGGCCGCCCCCTGCCCGACCTGGTCGTCGCCGACCACGGCTGGGCGGGATACGCGGGACAGCACGGCGTCGACTCCGTCGGCTACGCCGACTGCAACGACCCGGCCCTCTTCATCGCCGAGGCCGAGGGCACCGTGCAGGTGACGGTGCCCCTCGACGACCACGTGGTCAGCCCGCGCCACTACGACCCGATGACGGCTTACCTGCTGGCGGAGGCGGGCCTCAGCTAGACGACGGGGCCCGAGCGCCCTGATCGCGCGGGACGCGGACCACGCCCTCCTGGATCACGGAGATGGCCAGCCGCCCGTCCTGCGTGTAGATACGCGCCTGTCCCAGTCCCCGGCCGCCGTACGCGGACGGGGACTCCTGGTCGTAGAGCAGCCACTCGTCGGCCCGGAACGGCCGGTGGAACCACATCGCGTGGTCCAGCGAGGCCCCGACCACGTCCCCGACGGCCCAGCCGCCGCGCCCGTGCGCGAGCAGCACGGAGTCGAGCAGCGTCATGTCGGAGACATAGGTGGCGAGGACGACGTGCAGCAGCGGCTCGTCGACCGCGCCGCCCAGCTTGCCGTTG
>KL569125.1:77882-78370 GCA_000715635.1 Streptomyces violaceus
GCTCCTGATGGTCCAGCCCGTCCTCGTACACCTGGAACGACGCCGAGAGATGGAAGATCGGCTTGCCGTGCTGGACGGCGACCACCCGGCGGGTGGTGAAGGAGCGGCCGTCGCGGATCCGGTCGACGGTGTAGACGATGGGCGCGCCGGGATCCCCGGGGCGCAGGAAGTACGCGTGCAGCGAGTGCGCGGGCCGGTCCTCGGGGACCGTCCGCCCGGCGGCGACGAGCGCCTGCGCGGCGACCTGGCCGCCGAAGACCCGCGGGACGACGGCGGACCGGGACCGGCCGCGGAAAATGTTCTCCTCGATCTGCTCGAGATCGAGCAGATCGAGGAGATCCTGAAGTGCCTTACTCATGAGAACTGTTGTACCGGCCAGTCACTACGGTCGGTTTACAGGCCCATGTCCTTCGCGATGATCGACTTCATGATCTCGCTGGTGCCGCCGTAGATGCGGTTGACGCGGTTGTCCGCGTACAGGCGGGCGA
>KL569125.1:78593-81915 GCA_000715635.1 Streptomyces violaceus
GATGTGTATAAGAGACAGGCCTCGGTGCAGAACAGCTTCGCGGAGGCGGCCTCGGCGGGCGTCAGCTCACCGGCGTCCAGCGCCTCGGTAGCACGGTCGGCGACGGCCTCGGCCGCGTCCACCTCGGCCTGGCAGGCGGCCAGCTCGAACTTGGTGTTCTGGAAGTGGGCGACCGGCTTGCCGAAGACCGTGCGGTCCTGGACGTACTGCTTGGCGAACCGCACGGCGGCCTTGGCCTGGGCGTAGGCGCCGAAGGCGATGCCCCAGCGCTCGGACGCGAGGTTGTGGCCGAGGTAGTAGAAGCCCTTGTTCTCCTCGCCGAGGAGGTCCTCGACGGGCACCTTGACGTCGACGAACGCCAGCTCGGCGGTGTCGGAGGTCTTGAGGCCGAGCTTGTCGAGCTTGCGGCCGACGGAGTAGCCCTCGGACTTGGTGTCCACGGCGAAGAGGGAGATGCCGTGGCGGCGGTCGTCGGCGGTCGGGGCGGAGGTGCGGGCGCAGACGATCACCCGGTCGGCGTGCACGCCGCCGGTGATGAAGGTCTTGGCGCCGTTGAGGACGTAGTGCGTGCCGTCCTCGCTCAGCTTGGCGGTGCTCTTCATGCCCGCGAGGTCGGAGCCGGTGCCCGGCTCGGTCATCGCGATGGCCCACATCTCCTCGCCGGAGACGAACTTGGGCAGGAACCGCTTCTTCTGCTCGTCGGTGGCGAGCATCTTGATGTAGGGCAGGGCGAGCAGCACGTGCACGCCGGAGCCGCCGAACTGGACGCCGGCGCGAGAGGTCTCCTCGTACAGCACGGCCTCGAACTTGTGGCTCTCCAGGCCCGCACCGCCGAACTCCTCCGGCACGTTGATGCCGAAGATCCCCAGCTCACCGAGCTTGTAGTAGAAGTCGCGCGGCGCCTGGCCGGCAGCGAACCACTCGTCGTACACCGGTACGACCTCGGCCTCGATGAAGGCGCGGATGGTCTCCCGGAACGCCTCGTGATCCTCGTTGAACACCGTACGGCGCACGCCGCCACCTCCACGGACCTCGGTATGTCTAAGCGCTTGCTCACTCAAGATACCGGCGAGTATCAACAAGCGTCCAGGGTGGGGACGGGGTAACGCTCGTCACGCTGACGGACGGGAGTGCCTTGGGGGCGCAGGGCGCTACTCCCCCGCCGCCGCAAACGCCCCCCGCGCCATCCGATGCAGCAGCTCCGCCACAGCCCCCCGCCCGGCCAACGCCCCAGCCCTCCCCAGATGCGGCGTCGAGTTCAGCAACCCGAACACCGAATGCACGGCCGACCGGGCAGCGGGCTCCCCCAGCCCGGGATACACCTCCCGCACCACCCCCACCCACAGCTCCACATACTGCCGCTGCAACTGCCGCACCATCTTCCGGTCACTGTCCCGGAGGCGATCCAGCTCCCGGTCGTGCAGGGTGATCAGTGGACGGTCGTCGAGCGCGAAGTCGATATGCCCCTCGATCAGCGAGTCGAGGACCACCCCCGCCCCCACACCCCCGTCCGCCTCAGCCTCCGACAACCGCCGCTTCGCCCCGGTCAGCAACTGCCCGCTGATCCCCACCAGCAGCTCCGCGAGCATCGCGTCCTTGCCCGCGAAGTGCCGGTACAGGCCGGGCCCGCTGATCCCCACCGCGGCACCTATCTCGTCGACTCCGACCCCATGGAAGCCCCGCTCGGCGAACAGCCGGGCGGCCTCCTTGAGGATCTGCTCACGGCGGGTGGGTGCGTCGGTCCTGGTTGCCATGAAAACAATTCTAGACAGGGAGGTTAGCGGTCGTTAACCTGAAGGAAATGCGTTAACGCTCATTAACAAGGTGAGGGGACCCGCAGGATGGACGAGGCACCGGAGCTCACGACCGCGGCGGACCCCGCGTCGGAGCCCTTTCGGGCCAACGAGGAGGCGCACCGCACCCTCGTCGACGAGCTGCGCGCCAAGCTGGCCACAGCCGCCCAGGGCGGCGGCGAGAAGTCCCGCGCCCGCCACACCGCGCGCGGCAAGCTGCTCCCCCGCGACCGCGTCGACACCCTCCTCGACCCGGGCTCACCGTTCCTGGAGCTGGCCCCGCTCGCGGCCGACGGGATGTACGAGGACCAGGCCCCGGCCGCCGGCGTCATCGCCGGCATCGGCCGGGTCAGCGGCCGCGAAACCGTGATCATCGCCAACGACGCCACGGTCAAGGGCGGCACGTACTACCCGATGACGGTCAAGAAGCACCTCCGCGCCCAGGAGGTGGCCCTCGACAACCGCCTCCCCTGTATCTACCTCGTGGACTCCGGCGGCGCCTTCCTCCCGATGCAGGACGAGGTCTTCCCGGACCGCGACCACTTCGGCCGGATCTTCTACAACCAGGCCCGCATGTCCGGCGCCGGCATCCCCCAGATCGCAGCCGTCCTCGGCTCCTGCACGGCCGGCGGGGCGTACGTCCCGGCGATGAGCGACGAGGCGGTGATCGTCCGCGACCAGGGCACGATCTTCCTGGGCGGCCCGCCCCTGGTGAAGGCGGCCACCGGCGAGGTCGTCACGGCGGAGGAGCTGGGCGGCGGCGAGGTCCACTCCCGCGTCTCGGGCGTCACCGACCACCTCGCGGAGAACGACGCGCACGCCCTGCGCATCGTCCGCACGATCGTCTCCACCCTCCCCGCGCGCGGGACGCTCCCCTGGGAGGTCACGGAGGCGACGGAACCCAAGGTCGACCCGCACAGCCTCTACGGCGCGGTCCCGGTCGACTCCCGCACCCCCTACGACGTACGCGAGATCATCGCCCGGGTCGTCGACGGCTCCCGTTTCGCCGAGTTCAAGTCCGAGTTCGGCCAGACCCTGGTCACCGGCTTCGCCCGGATCCACGGTCACCCGGTGGGCATCGTCGCCAACAACGGCATCCTGTTCTCCGAGTCCGCCCAGAAGGGCGCCCACTTCATCGAGCTGTGCGACCAGCGCGGCATCCCCCTCGTCTTCCTCCAGAACATCTCCGGCTTCATGGTCGGCAAGGACTACGAGGCGGGCGGCATCGCCAAGCACGGCGCCAAGATGGTCACGGCGGTGGCCTGCACCCGCGTACCGAAGCTGACGGTCGTCGTGGGCGGCTCCTACGGCGCGGGCAACTACTCCATGTGCGGCAGGGCGTACTCCCCCCGCTTCCTGTGGATGTGGCCGAACGCCAAGATCTCCGTCATGGGCGGCGAGCAGGCCGCCTCGGTCCTCGCGACCGTCAAGCGCGACCAGCTGGAGGCGCGCGGCGAGTCCTGGCCGGCGGCGGACGAGGACGCCTTCAAGGCCCCGATCCGCGCCCAGTACGAGCGGCAGGGCAGCGT
>KL569125.1:82133-83164 GCA_000715635.1 Streptomyces violaceus
CGCCTACTACGCGACGGCCCGCCTCTGGGACGACGGCGTGATCGACCCGCTGGACACCCGTCAGGTCCTGGGCCTGGCCCTGACCGCGTGCGCCAACGCGCCCCTGGGTGACCCCCAGTTCGGCGTCTTCCGGATGTGAGGGGACGGACGACGATGTTCGAGACAGTACTTGTGGCCAACCGGGGCGAGATCGCCGTACGCGTCATCCGGACGCTGCGGTCGATGGGCGTGCGCTCGGTGGCCGTCTTCTCCGACGCGGACGCCGACGCCCGGCACGTCCGCGAGGCGGACACGGCGGTCCGGATCGGACCGGCCCCGGCGTCCGAGAGCTACCTGTCGGCGGAGCGCCTCCTGGAGGCCGCCGCCCGCACGGGCGCCCAGGCCGTCCACCCCGGCTACGGCTTCCTCGCCGAGAACGCCGCCTTCGCGCACGCCTGTGCCGAGGCCGGCCTGGTCTTCATCGGCCCTCCGGCGGACGCGATCTCACTCATGGGCGACAAGATCCGCGCCAAGGAGACGGTCCAGGCGGCCGGAGTCCCCGTGGTCCCCGGCGGACGCGACCCGGACCTGGCCGAGGCGGCCCGCGAGCTGGGCGCGCCCGTGCTGCTGAAGCCGAGCGCGGGCGGCGGCGGCAAGGGCATGCGGCTGGTGCGGGATCTGACCCGGCTCGAGGAGGAGATCGCGTCGGCCCGCCGTGAGGCCCGTGCCTCCTTCGGGGACGACACGCTCCTCGTCGAGCGCTGGATCGACCGGCCCCGCCACATCGAGATCCAGGTCCTGGCCGACGCCCACGGCCATGTCGTGCACCTTGGGGAGCGCGAGTGCTCCCTCCAGCGCCGCCACCAGAAGATCATCGAGGAGGCGCCGAGCGTCCTTCTCGACGAGGAGACGCGTGCCGCGATGGGCGAGGCGGCGGTCCAGGCGGCCCGTTCCTGCGGCTACCGGGGCGCGGGCACGGTGGAGTTCATCGTCGACGGCGGCGACCCGTCCTCCTACTACTTCATGGAGATGAACACCCGCCTCCAGGTGGA
>KL569125.1:83375-84109 GCA_000715635.1 Streptomyces violaceus
ACTTCATGGAGATGAACACCCGCCTCCAGGTGGAACACCCGGTCACAGAGTTGATCACCGGCCTGGACCTGGTCGAGTGGCAACTGCGGGTGGCGGCCGGCGAACCCTTGGCCTTCGCCCAGCAGGACGTGCGCCTGACGGGCCACGCGGTGGAGGCCCGCATCTGCGCCGAGGACCCGGCCCGCGGCTTCCTCCCCTCCGGCGGCACGGTCCTGCGACTGCGCGAACCACAAGGCGACGGCATCCGCACCGACTCGGGCCTCACCGAGGGCACGGAGGTCGGCAGCCTCTACGACCCGATGCTCTCCAAGGTCATCGCGTACGGCCCCGACCGTGCGACCGCCCTGCGCAAACTCCGCTCGGCCCTGGCGGAGACGGTCACGCTCGGCGTGCAGACGAACGCCGGGTTCCTGCGCCGCCTGCTCGCTCACCCGGCGGTGATCGCGGGCGACCTGGACACCGGCCTGGTCGAGCGCGAGGTCGAGGGGCTGATCCCCACGGACGTGCCGGAGGAGGTCTACGAGGCGGCGGCGGCCGTACGCCTGGACGCCCTGACGCCCGAACCCGGCGGCTGGACGGACCCCTTCTCCCTCCCCACCGGCTGGCGACTCGGCGGAGCCCGAAAAGCCCCCGCCTTCCACCTCCGCGCGCAGGACCCACTGGAGTACACCCCACGCGGCACCGCCGCGGTCACCGGCGACCACGTCTCGGTCACCCTGGACGGCGTCCGCCAC
>KL569125.1:84302-85420 GCA_000715635.1 Streptomyces violaceus
CAGAGATGTGTATAAGAGACAGACCTTCCACCGTGCCGCCGACTGGCTCGGCCGCGACGGCGACGCCTGGCACGTACGCGACCACGACGCGGTGGCGGCGTCGCTCAGCCGCGCGGCCCACGCGGGCGCCGACTCCCTCACCGCGCCCATGCCCGGCACGGTGACGGTGGTGAAGGTCGCCGTCGGCGACGAGGTGGCCGCGGGCCAGAGCCTGCTGGTCGTGGAGGCGATGAAGATGGAGCACGTCATCTCCGCCCCGCACGCAGGCAAGGTCACGGAGCTGGACGTGGCGCCGGGCTCGACGGTCGCCATGGACCAGGTCCTCGCGGTCATCGCACCCCACGAGGAGGCGGAGCAGTGACAGCCCACGGTCTCCCGATGACGGTCCCGGCCGAGGACCTCCCCGCCCGCGTCCGCATCCACGAGGTCGGCGCCCGCGACGGCCTGCAGAACGAGAAGGCGACGGTCCCCACGGAGATCAAGGCGGAGTTCATCCACCGCCTGGCCGCCGCGGGCCTGTCGACCATCGAGGCGACGAGCTTCGTCCACCCCAAGTGGGTCCCCCAACTGGCGGACGCGGAGCAGCTGTTCCCGATGGTCGGCGACCTCCACGCCGCGCTCCCGGTCCTGGTCCCGAACGAACGCGGCCTGGACCGCGCCCTGGCACTGGGCGCGCGGCGGGTCGCGGTCTTCGCCAGCGCCACGGAGTCCTTCGCCAAGGCCAACCTCAACCGCACGGTGGACGAGGCACTGGCGATGTTCGACCCGGTCGTCACCCGTGCCAAGGCGGAGGGGGCCCATGTCCGCGGCTACCTCTCCATGTGCTTCGGCGACCCCTGGGAGGGCGAGGTCCCGATCCCCCAGGTGGTGAAGGTCTGCAGGGCCCTGGTGGACATGGGCTGCGACGAGCTGAGCCTTGGCGACACCATCGGCGTCGCGACCCCGGGCCACGTGGTCGCACTCCTCGCGGCGCTGGACGAGGCGGGCATCCCGCCCACCACCCTCGCCGTCCACTTCCACGACACCTACGGCCAGGCCCTCGCCAACACGCTCGCGGCGCTCCAGCAGGGCGTGACGACGGTCGACGCCTCCGCGGGCGGCCTGGGCGGCTGCCCGTA
>KL569125.1:85666-86379 GCA_000715635.1 Streptomyces violaceus
AGACCTCGTGTGGATGCTGCGGGGCCTCGGCATCGACACCGGAGTCGACCTCGGCCGCCTCGTCGCCACGAGCGCGTGGATGGCCACCCACCTGGGCCGACCCAGCCCGTCCCGCACCGTCCGAGCCCTGTCCCACGAGGACACCGAGGAGCACTGATCACGATGGACTACCGACTCTCCCCCGAACTGGAGGAACTCCGCCGCACGGTCGAGGAGTTCGCGCACGAGGTGGTGGCGCCGAAGATCGGCGACTTCTACGAGCGGCACGAGTTCCCGTACGAGATCGTCCGCGAGATGGGCCGCATGGGCCTGTTCGGCCTGCCGTTCCCCGAGGAGTACGGCGGCATGGGCGGCGACTACCTGGCGCTGGGCGTGGCCCTGGAGGAGCTGGCGAGGGTCGACTCCTCGGTCGCGATCACGCTCGAAGCCGGGGTCTCGCTGGGCGCGATGCCGATCTACCGCTACGGCACGGAAGCCCAGAAGCGCGAGTGGCTCCCCCGCCTCTGCTCGGGAGAACTCCTGGGCGCGTTCGGCCTGACGGAACCGGACGGCGGCAGCGACGCGGGCGCGACCCGCACGACGGCGCGTCTGGACGAGTCGACGAACGAGTGGGTCATCAACGGCACGAAGTGCTTCATCACCAACTCGGGCACGGAGATCACGGGCTTGGTGACGGTCACGGCGGTCACCGGCCGCTCGGCGGACGGCAAACC
>KL569125.1:86581-88498 GCA_000715635.1 Streptomyces violaceus
GGGCAAACCGCACATCTCCTCGATCATCGTCCCGTCCGGCACCCCCGGCTTCACGGTCGCGGCCCCGTACTCGAAGGTCGGCTGGAACGCCTCGGACACCCGCGAGTTGTCCTTCTCGGACGTCCGCGTCCCGGCCGCGAACCTCCTGGGCGAGGAGGGCCGCGGCTACGCCCAGTTCCTCCGCATCCTCGACGAGGGCAGAATCGCCATCGCGGCCCTGGCCACGGGCCTGGCACAGGGCTGCGTCGACGAATCGGTCAAATACGCCAAGGAACGCCACGCCTTCGGCAAGCCGATCGCCGCCAACCAGGCCATCCAGTTCAAGATCGCCGACATGGAGATGAAGGCCCACACGTCCCGCCTCGCCTGGCGCGACGCGGCAGTCCGCCTGGTATCCGGCGCCCCCTTCAAGAAGGAAGCGGCCCTCGCCAAGCTCCACTCCTCCACCATCGCCGTCGACAACGCCCGCGAAGCCACCCAAATCCACGGCGGCTACGGCTTCATGAACGAGTACCCGGTCGCCCGCATGTGGCGCGACTCCAAGATCCTCGAAATCGGCGAGGGCACGAGCGAGGTGCAACGCATGTTGATCGCCCGGGAGTTGGGGCTGGCAGGCTGAGCGAGCGGCCGAGGCCCGCATACGGGCGCAGTGATCCGGATCACTGCGCCCTTTCGCATTCCCACCCTCGGGTCCGGGCACTGACCCCAGGGGCCCCTGGACACTGTGTGAGGTTAGGCTAGCCTAAGCTTGATTCCAGCCAAGCGGCTGTCGGCCGTGCCCGCAGTGGCTCCAAACGCACGAAAGCAGACTCAGCCATGTCGAACGCCAGAACCGCCCGCTTCTCCCGACGCGGCATCCTCGCCGCCGGGGGCGCCCTCGGACTCGGCGCCCTCGTGACCGCCTGCGGCAGTGGAGACTCCAAGGACGGCGACTCGGACGCGGCGGCGGGCGGCAAGTCCGGCCCGTGGTCCTTCAAGGACGACCGCGGCAAGACCGTCCAGCTCAAGCAGACCCCCGCCAACATCGTCGCCTTCACCGGCGTCGCCGCCGCCCTCCACGACTACGGCGTCTCCGTCAAGGGCGTCTTCGGCCCGACCAAGACGCAGGACGGCAAGCCCGACGTCCAGGCCGGCGACATGGACATCAGCAAGGTGACCATCCTCGGCAACACCTGGGACCAGTTCAGCGTCGAGAAGTACGCCGCCCTCGCCCCCGACGTGCTGATCAGCACGATGTTCGACGACGCCGGCACCCTCTGGTACGTCCCGGAGGCCTCGAAGGACAAGATCGCCAAGCTTGCCCCGAGCGTCGGCATATCCGTCTACGACCGCCAGCTCACCCAGCCGCTGCAGCGCATGTGGGAGCTGGCCGAGTCCCTCGGCGGCGACATGAAGTCCGCCAAGGCCACCGACGCCAAGAAGCGTTTCGAGAAGGCCTCCGAGCGGCTGCGCGAGGCCGCCAAGGCGCACCCCGACATCAAGGTGATGGCCGCTTCCGCGAGCCAGGAGCTCTTCTACGCCTCCGGCACGAACCTCTCCGTCGACCTGGAGTACTTCAAGGCCCTCGGCGTGAACTTCGTCGAACCGCCGGCGAAGGCCAAGGCGCAGGGTGGCGGCTGGTTCGAGAGCCTGAGCTGGGAGAACGTCGACAAGTACGCGGCCGACGTCATCATGATGGACGACCGTTCCTCGGCGATCCAGCCGGCGAACATCACCGAGGCGACGTGGAAGAAGCTGCCGGCGGTCAAGGCCGGGCAGGTCATCTCGCGTTCGGCCGAGCCGATTCTGTCGTACGACAAGTGTGTGCCGTTGGTGGAGAACCTGGCGAAGGCCATCGAGACGGCGAAGAAGGTCAGCTAGGCGCTCAGCCGCCGTGGGGGCTGCTCAACGACTGCGGCCGCGGGCCGTATGTGGCTT
>KL569125.1:88701-93284 GCA_000715635.1 Streptomyces violaceus
GTATGTGGCTTGTCGCGCCCGCGCGGCGGAGCCGCAAATGGATGCAGCCCCGCGCCCCTGAGGGGCATCGCCCCACCCCCTGACGATGACTCAGGAGTCTTTATGACCACCGCCGTGGCCGCCCCGTTCCGTTTCTTTTCTCTTCAGGTCGTGCGGACGAGGCGGCTCGGCCCGTCTCTGGTCCGTGTCACCTTCGGTGGGCCCGATCTGCACGCCTTCCATTCCGACGGGCGTGACCAGTCGCTCTCGCTGTTCCTGCCGCACCCCGGGCAGCCCGAGCCGGTCGTGCCGCTCGAGCTCGGGGACGGCTGGTGGCAAGGCTGGCGCGAACTCCCGGACGACGTACGCGCCGTGATGCGCTCGTACACCCTGCGCGCACTGCGCCGGGACCCGGACGAGATCGACATCGACTTCGCCCTGCACGGCGTCGAGCCGGGCGCCTCGGTCCAGGCCGGTCCCGCCTCCCGGTGGGCCGCCCGGGCCGCCGCCGGGGACCGGGTCCTGCTGCTCGGCCCGGCCATCGCCGACAACCGGGCGATCCGCTTCCGGCCGCCCGAGGACACCGACCTCGTGGTCGTCTGGGGCGACGAGACCGCCGTACCGGCCGCCTCGGCCATCATCGAGGCACTGCCGGCCGGCACCCGCGCCCGGGTCTGGCTGGAGGTCCCGCACGCCGGGGACGTCCAGGACCTGGTGACCGAGGCCGACGCCGAGATCACCTGGCTCGTCAAGAACGAGACGCCCGAGACTCCCCGGACCCCCAAGACCGTCGAGGGCTCCCCCATGGTCCTCGACACCCTCCGCAACGCCCAACTCCCGCCCGCCGAGCGGCCGTACGTCTGGATCGCCGGTGAGTCCGGCTGCGTGAAGCAACTGCGCCGGCACTTCGTACGGGAGCGCGGGATCGACCGCCGCCGGGTGACGTTCGTCGGCTACTGGCGCAGCGGCGTGAGCGAGGAGCAGCTACGCGCAGAAGGATGACCGACATCCGTCGATGACCCACGCGTGACCACAGTCACGGCAGAGCCAGCCCTCCCTCCATTCAACTTAGGTTAGGCTTACCTAAGTTAAACCCCGCTGGCTCAGCCCACCCCTGTCCCGCAACCGGACTGTCCCCACCGGAGGACCCCCACATGCGCTCGCACCTGCTCAACGACACCACCGCGGAGCAGTACCGCCGCTCCGTGACCGACGGAGTCGAGCGGGTGGCCGCCAAACTCGCCGCCACCGACCGGCCCTTCACCGGCGTCAGCGTCGACGCCCTCTCCCCCCGCATCGACGAGATCGACCTCGACCGGCCGCTGCACGACACCACCGCGGTGCTCGACGAACTGGAGGACGTCTACCTCCGGGACGCGATCTACTTCCACCACCCCCGCTACCTCGCCCACCTCAACTGCCCGGTCGTCATCCCGGCCGTGCTCGGTGAGGCAGTCCTCTCCGCCGTGAACTCCTCCCTCGACACCTGGGACCAGTCGGCCGGCGGCACGCTCATCGAGCGCAAACTGATCGACTGGACGAACGAGCGCATCGGCCTCGGCCCCGCCGCCGACGGCGTGTTCACCTCCGGCGGCTCCCAGTCCAACCTCCAGGCGCTGCTGCTCGCGCGCGAGGAGAGCAAGACGGACTCTCTCGCCGAACTGCGTATCTTCGCCTCCGAGGCCAGCCACTTCAGCGTGAAGAAGTCCGCGAAGCTGCTCGGGCTCGGCCAGGACGCCGTGGTCTCCATACCCGTCGACCACGACAAGCGCATGCAGACCGTCGCCCTCGCCCGCGAGCTGGAGCGCTGCGCGCAGGACGGCCTCGTCCCCATGGCCGTCGTCGCCACCGCCGGCACCACCGACTTCGGCTCCATCGACCCGCTGCCCGAGATCGCCGAGCTGTGCGAGCAGTTCGGCACCTGGATGCACGTCGACGCCGCCTACGGCTGCGGCCTGCTCGCCTCCGTGAAGCACCGGGACCGCATCGACGGCATCGAGCGCGCCGACTCGGTCACCGTCGACTACCACAAGTCCTTCTTCCAGCCGGTGAGCTCCTCGGCCGTGCTCGTCAAGGACGCCGCGACGCTGCGCCACGCCACCTACCACGCGGAGTACCTCAACCCGCGCCGCATGGTGCAGGAACGTATCCCCAACCAGGTGGACAAGTCCCTGCAGACCACCCGCCGCTTCGACGCGCTCAAGCTGTGGATGACCCTCAGGACCATGGGCGCCGACGGCATCGGGCAGCTCTTCGACGAGGTGTGCGAGCTGGCCCAGGAGGGCTGGCGGCTGCTCGCCGCGGACCCGCGCTACGACGTCGTCGTGGAGCCGAGCCTGTCCACCCTCGTCTTCCGCTACATCCCGGCTGCCGTGACCGACCCCGCCGAGATCGACCGCGCCAACCTCTACGCCCGCAAGGCCCTGTTCGCCTCCGGTGACGCCATCGTCGCGGGCACCAAGGTCGGCGGCCGCCACTACCTGAAGTTCACCCTGCTCAACCCCGAGACGCAGGCGTCCGACATCGCCGCCGTCCTCGATCTGATCGCCGGCCATGCCGAGCAGTACCTGGGAGAGTCCCTTGACCGCGCGTCCTGAAAACCCCACCAAAACCCATGACTTCGTGGGTATCGGGCTCGGCCCCTTCAACCTCGGACTGGCCTGCCTCACCGAACCCATCGACGCACTCGACGGCGTCTTCCTGGAGTCGAAGCCCGACTTCGAGTGGCACGCGGGGATGTTCCTCGACGGCGCCCACCTCCAGACCCCGTTCATGTCGGACCTGGTCACCCTCGCCGACCCGACGTCCCCGTACTCCTTCCTGAACTACCTGAAGGAGAAGGGCCGGCTGTACTCGTTCTACATCCGCGAGAACTTCTACCCGCTGCGCGTCGAGTACGACGACTACTGCCGCTGGGCCGCGAACAAGCTGAGCAGCATCCGCTTCAACACGACGGTGACGGAAGTCCGCTACGAGGACGACCTCTACGTCGTGCACACCGAGGCCGGAGACGTCTACCGCGCCCGCCGGCTCGTCCTCGGCACGGGCACCCCGCCCTACATCCCCGAGGCCTGCCAGGACCTGGACGGCGACTTCCTCCACAACTCCCGCTACCTGAGCCACAAGGCGGAGCTGCAGAAGAAGGACTCGATCACGCTGGTCGGCTCGGGGCAGTCGGCCGCCGAGATCTACTACGACCTGCTCAGCGATATCGACGTCCACGGCTACCGGCTGAACTGGGTCACCCGCTCCCCGCGCTTCTTCCCGCTGGAGTACACCAAACTCACGCTGGAGATGACGTCCCCGGAGTACGTCGACTACTTCCGCGAACTGCCGGAGGCGACCCGCTACCGCCTCACGGCCGAGCAGAAGGGCCTGTTCAAGGGCATCGACGGCGACCTGATCAACCAGATCTTCGACCTGCTCTACCAGAAGAACCTCGGCGGCCCGGTGCCCACGCGGCTGCTCACCAACGCCTCACTGAACAGCGCGAGGTACGAGAACGGCACGTACACGCTGGGCTTCCGCCAGGAGGAGCAGGGCAAGGACTTCGAGCTGGACTCCGAGGGCCTGGTGCTGGCCACCGGCTACAAGTACGCCGAGCCGGAGTTCCTCGCGCCCGTCAAGGACCGCCTGGTCTACGACTCCCAGGGCAACTTCGACGTCGCCCGCAACTACGCCGTCGACGTCACCGGCCGGGGCATCTTCCTCCAGAACGCCGGCGTCCACACCCACAGCATCACCAGCCCCGACCTGGGCATGGGCCCGTACCGGAACGCGTACATCATCCGGGAGCTGCTGGGCAGCGAGTACTACCCGGTCGAGAAGACCATCGCCTTCCAGGAGTTCGCGGTATGAGCGCCACGACCGGCATCGGCACACTGACCGTCCGCGCGCTCGACCCCCTGAAGGACGCCGGGCTGCTGCACTCCTGGGTCACCCACCCCAAGGCGTCCTACTGGATGATGCAGGACGCGAAACTCCAGGACGTCGAGCGCGAGTACATGCGCATCGCGGCGCACGAGTACCACCACGCGTACCTCGGCCTGCACGAGGGCCGCCCGGCGTTCCTGATGGAGTCGTACGACCCCCGGTACGTCGAGCTGGAAGGCCTGTACGACCCGGAGCCCGGCGACGTCGGCATGCACTTCCTGGTCGCGCCGACCGACCGGCCGATCCACGGCTTCACCAGGGCCGTCATCACCGCCGTGATGGACGAGCTGTTCGCCGACCCGCGCACCCGCCGGGTCGTGGTGGAGCCCGACGTGAGCAACAAGGCAGTCCACGCGCTCAACGAGGCCGTCGGCTTCGTGGCCGAGCGCGAGATCGACAAGCCGGAGAAGCGCGCGTTGCTCAGCTTCTGCACGCGTGACCAGTACCTGGCTGCCCGAGGAGTGGCGATATGACCCTGTCCGACGCCGTGGCGCACCTGTCCCCCGAGCGCTGGGACCAGGCCAACCGCCTGCTGATCCGCAAAGCGCTCGCCGAGTTCGCGCACGAGCGGCTGATCACCCCCGAGAAGGACGGGGAGCGCTTTGTCGTCCGCAGCGACGACGGCCTCACCCAGTACGCCTTCTCCGCCGCCCGCCGTGCCCTGGACCACT
>KL569125.1:93498-95259 GCA_000715635.1 Streptomyces violaceus
CCCTGGACCACTGGCAGGTGGACGCCGGCTCGATCACCCGGCACCGGGACGGCGCCGAGCTTCCGCTCGCGGCCCTGGACTTCTTCATCGAACTGAAGGACACCCTGGGGCTCAGCGAGCAGATCCTGCCGGTCTACCTGGAGGAGATCTCCTCCACCCTCTCCGGCACCTGCTACAAGCTCACCAAGCCGAAAACCACGGCCGCCGAGCTGGCCCGCGGCGACTTCCAGGCCATCGAGACCGGCATGACCGAGGGCCACCCGTGCTTCGTGGCGAACAACGGGCGGCTCGGCTTCGGCATCCACGAGTACCTGTCGTACGCGCCGGAGACGGCGAGCCCGGTCCGTCTGGTGTGGCTGGCCGCGCACCGCTCGCGGGCGGCGTTCACCGCCGGTGTCGGCATCGAGTACGAGTCGTTCCTGCGCGAGGAGCTGGGCGAGGAGACCGTCGAGCGCTTCCGCGGCGTCCTGCGCGACCAGGGCAAGGACCCCGAGGACTTCCTGTTCATCCCGGTCCACCCCTGGCAGTGGTGGAACAAGCTCACCGTCACCTTCGCCGCCGAGGTCGCCCGCGGGCACCTGGTCTGCCTGGGCGAGGGCGGCGACGAGTACCTGGCCCAGCAGTCCATCCGGACCTTCTTCAACAAGACGAGCCCCGAGAAGCACTACGTCAAAACCGCACTGTCGGTCATCAACATGGGCTTCATGCGCGGCCTGTCCGCCGCCTACATGGAGGCCACCCCGGCGATCAACGACTGGCTGGCCCAGCTCATCGAGGGCGACCCGGTGCTGAAGTCCACGGGCCTGTCGATCATCAAGGAGCGCGCGGCTGTCGGCTACCGGCACCTGGAGTACGAGAAGGCGACCGACCGCTACTCGCCGTACCGCAAGATGCTCGCCGCGCTGTGGCGGGAGAGCCCGGTGCCCTCGCTCCAGGAGGGCGAGTCGCTGGCCACGATGGCGTCCCTGGTCCATGTCGACCAGCAGGGGGCGTCCGTCGCGGGCGCGCTGATCGAGCAGTCGGGCCTCGCCCCCAAGGAGTGGCTGCGCCGCTACCTCCAGGCCTACTTCACGCCCCTCCTCCACAGCTTCTACGCCTACGACCTGGTCTTCATGCCGCACGGCGAGAACGTCATCCTCGTGCTGAAGGACGGGGTCGTGCAGCGCGCGATCTACAAGGACATCGCCGAGGAGATCGCCGTCATGGACCCGGACGCGGTGCTGCCGCCGACGGTCGAGCGGCTGCGCGTCGAGGTCCCGGAGGACAAGAAACTCCTGTCGATCTTCACGGACGTCTTCGACTGCTTCTTCCGCTTCCTCGCGGCGAACCTCGCCACCGAGGGGATCCTGGAGGAGGACGACTTCTGGCGCACGGTCGCCGAGGTCACCCGCGCCTACCAGGAGTCGAGGCCCGAACTCGCCGACAAGTTCAAGCAGTACGACATGTTCGCGCCCGAGTTCTCCCTCTCCTGCCTCAACCGCCTCCAACTGCGCAACAACGAACAGATGGTCGACCTGTCGGACCCCTCCGGCGCCCTGCAACTGGTCGGCACCCTGAAGAACCCGATCACCGAGTTCTGACCAACAAGCAGACGGGCACCCCGGAGTACGGTCCTCCGGGGTGCCCGTCCCTTTTGCTATCAGGGGCGCGGGGAACTGCGCATCTTTTCGGGGGGGGCGGGGCGCACCTTTCAGGGGCGCGGGGAACTGCGCGATCTTTTCAGGGGCGTGGGGAACTGCGCGACCAGCCCCCACCGGCCCG
>KL569125.1:95498-95837 GCA_000715635.1 Streptomyces violaceus
AACTGCGCGACCAGCCCCCACCGGCCCGCGGGCACATCACAAGGCGGAACCCCACGGAACCTGCGGCGACCTGTACCACTCAATACCCAGCGCATCCCACCGCTCAGCCTGCGCAGCAAGCCGCACCTTGTACCGCTCCCAGTCATGCGAACCCGCCGCCGACCACCCCAGCTCGGCAACACCCGGCAGCCGCGGAAACGCCATGTACTCGACGTGCCCGGAGTTCTCGATCGTCTCCGTCCACAACGGCGCCTCGACACCCTTCACCGCACCCGCCGGCACCCCCGGCAGATACGCCCCGGGATCCCAGTCGTAGGACCGCCGCACCTCGACATACCC
>KL569125.1:96062-96343 GCA_000715635.1 Streptomyces violaceus
CCCCGCCCAGGACAGCCCCAGCGGCGTGTCCTTGGTGTACTTCATGTCGAGGTAGACCCGGTCGGCCGGCGACAGAATCAGCCCCGTCCCGCTCTGCGCGGCCTTCGCGACCCGCGCCTTCTCCTCGGCACTGGTGCTGTCGAGCCCCCAGTACTGCGCGAGAGCGCCCTTCGCCGGGGTCGCGCCGGTCAACTGGTGCCAGCCGACGACCGTCTTGCCGTACTTCGCGACGACCGGCTGCACCCGGTCCATGAACGCGACGTAGTCCTCATGGCTGGTGG
>KL569125.1:96569-98846 GCA_000715635.1 Streptomyces violaceus
AGTGGAGTGCGCCTCGTCGCCGCCGATGTGGAGGTACCTGCCCGGCGTGAGCGCGGCGAGCTCGCGGATCACGTCGTCCACGAAGTCGTACGTGATCTCCTTGCCGACGCACAGCGAGCTGAAGCCGACCTCGGTCCCGGTGTACAGCGGGGGTGCCACGCCGTCGCAGTTGAGCTCGGCGTAGGAGGCGAGGGCCGCGTTGGTGTGACCGGGCAGGTCTATCTCGGGGACGACCTCCAGATAGCGGGAGGACGCGTACCGGACGATCTCCTTGTAGTCGGCCTTGGTGTAGAAGCCGCCGGGGCCGCCGCCGACCTGGGTGGAGCCGCCGTACGTCGCCAGGCGCGGCCAGGAGTCGATGGCGATCCGCCAGCCCTGGTCGTCACTGAGGTGCAGATGCAGCTTGTTGATCTTGTAGAGGGCCAACTGGTCGATGTAGCGCTTGACCTGGTCGACGGTGAGGAAGTGCCGGGAGACGTCGAGCATGGCGCCGCGCCAGCCGTAGCGAGGGGTGTCCGTGACGGTGCCGCCCGCGACCAGCCAGGGGCCGGGCTGGACGGAGTCCTTCTCGACGGCCGCCGGGAGCAGCTGGCGCAGCGTCTGCACGCCGTGGAAGAGACCTGCGGGCCCCGCCGCGGTGATGGTGACGCCCTTGCGGCCACTGTCGAGGCGGTAGCCCTCGGCGCCGAACGGGCCTTTGGCGAGCCGCAGCTGGATGCCTCCGGCCCCGTGTGCGGTGACCGGGAGGCGGTAGCCGGTCGAGGGCCGCAGGATGTCCGCGAGGTACTCGGCGACGCGCCGCCCCTCCCGCGAGCCGTCGGCACGGATGGCTGTGCCGCGTGTGATGCGGTACGGGGTGCCGCCGGGGGTGACCGAGGCGGGTGCCGGTACGACCCGGTCGAGCGGGGTGGGGGCCGCCGCCTGTGCCGGGGCGGCCTTGGTGACACAGACGCCCACCGCGACGAGCAGCAGGGATCCGAGAAGGCGAAACGTTCTGTGGTGCTGTCTCACAAAAGCGTCCCTTCAACGAGCCAGTGAGCCCCAAGAGGTCTGGACCACTCTCTCGTGAGACTGATGAAACAATCCACCCCATGGCGGAAATCATCCAGAGGGACGGCTCGTGGATTTTCGACGGCGACGCCCTGCGGCTGACCCCCGGGCGGGACAAGAACGTCAGTCTGCTGCGCAGGGAGCTGGGTGAACTGGTCGTCCCGCTGGGGGCGTTGGCGGGGATCTCGTTCGAGCAGGGCAAGAAGAACGGGCGGCTGCGGCTGCGCCTGCGCGACGGTGCCGATCCGCTGCTGCACGCGACCGGCGGGCGCCTCACCGAGCCCCATGACCCGTACCAGCTGCTCGTCGAGTCCGACCGCTACGGGGTCGCCGAGTACGTCACGGAAGAGGTACGGAGCGCGCTGCTCCTGGACCAGATACCGGCCGACCCGGTGACCGCGTACCTGCTGCCGGGGCCCGCCGTGCCGCTCTCGGTCTCCGCCGGGGACGGCACCGCGAGTTTCGACGGCGAGCGCGTACGCCTGGAGTGGAACTGGAAGACGGAGGACGCCAAGGCTGCCGCCGGCGCCCGCACGCTCGCGCTCACCGACATCACGGGCGTGGAGTGGCAGCCCGCGGCCGGCCTGGAGAACGGCTATGTCCGCTTCACCGTGCGGAACGCGCCCACCAAGGCCCCGCCCAAGTACGACCCCAACGCCGTGGAGCTGTGGGGTTTCAAGAAGGACCCGCTGATGGCCCTGGTCGCGGCGGCGGTCCAGGCCAGGCTCCCGCACCCGGCCGGGACCGCCCCCGACGTGCCGGCCACGCGACCGGAAACGCCTTCCCTCCCGGTCGCGCCCGCGGAGGACGACCACGACGCCCTGCTGCGCCGCCTGCGCGAGCTCGGCGAGCTGCACCGCACGGGCGTGCTGACGGACGACGAGTTCGCGCTGGCCAAGCAGACGATCCTCAAGCGGATGTGACATCCCGGGCGGATGTGACATCCCGAAAAGCCCGGGGGCGCTACTTCGCCCGGCGCGCCACCGTGAAGTGGTCCACCTGCTCACCGCTCTCGGCGATACCGCGCACCTTCAGCGTGGCCGTCCGCCCCGTCGGCGCCGGGGTGACGTCCACGCGCAGGAAGGAGTAGTCGAGGTAGCGCACCCGGGACCAGGCGACGGTCTCGTTCTGCTTGCCGCCCTTGACGTTGACGAACGAGGCCACGGAGTCCACGTCCTGCTCGTTGCCCTCGTACGACAGCGGGGCGCTGAACGCGTAGAGGCTGGG
>KL569125.1:99076-104474 GCA_000715635.1 Streptomyces violaceus
CGCACCGGCCGTCACATACACGACGCCGTCGGTCTCGGGGTACGCCGTGCCGCCGATCGGGAGCTTCTTGGTGACCCTGTTCCCCTTGATGACGTCCGTGCGCTCGTACTGGTGGTTGTGGCCGTTGATGACCAGGTCCACGGTGTACTTCTCGAACAGCGGCACCCACTCCTGCCGGACCCCGCCCTCGGAGGCGTGGGAGGTGGAGGTGCAGTAGGCGCAGTGGTGGAAGAACACGACGACGAAGTCGATGTCGCGCGAGGCCCGGTACTTCTTGAGCTGGGCCTCGAGCCACTTGGTCTGGGTGCCGCCGGAGATGCCGAGGTTGGCCGGGATCTCGAAGGAGATGTCGTTGGCGTCGAGCGAGATGACCGCCGTGTTGCCGTAGACGAAGGTGTAGACGCCCGGCAGGTTCTTCCTGTCGGGGCCGTTGCCCGGGAGGTTCCAGCGGGCCTCCTCGCCGCCGTAGCCGTTGGGCGAGTACCAGGCCTCCATGTCGTGGTTGCCGTAGGCGGGCATCCACGGGACGGACTTGGCGACGGACTCGGTCTGGGCGAGGAACTGGTCCCAGATGCGCGAGTCGAAGCCGGTGTCGGAGGTCTGGCCGGAGCCGGACGGGTCCGCGTAGGCGATGTCGCCGGCGTGCAGATGGAAGGCCGGGTTCTGACCGAGCAGCAGGCTGTTGTTGGCGAGGCCGTGGTAACTGACGCCCTCGTCGCCGAAGGCCGTGAAGGTGAACGGCGCCTTGTGCGCGGGGGCGGTGGTGAAGGTGCCGAGGGTGCCCAGCAGGTGCGGTGCGGCCGGGTCGAAGCCCTGGTGACCGACGCCGTAGTAGTACGTCCGGCCCGGGCGCAGGCGGGTCAGCTCGGCGTGCACGTAGTACTGGGTGTGGTCGCCGCTCGCGCCGACACCGGCGGGCGTGAAGAGGGTGCGGACCTCCGCGTCGATCTTGCGGGAGAGGTCCGTGGGGTGGGCGCCGATCCGGATGAACGGCTTCTTGACGGCGACCGGGACCTGCCAGGAGACGGTCATCTCCGTGCGCGGGTCGGCGCCGTAGGCGAGGTGGCGGCCGAAGGGGGCGACGAAGGCGCCGTCGACGGTCTCGGCCGCGGAAGCGGTGCGGGCGGTCGGTACGGCCGCCTGGGCGGTGGCACCCGGAACGAAGGCGCCACCCGCGACGGCGCCGATGGTGACGGCGCCGCCTCTGATCATCGTGCGCCGGGAGAATCCGGCGCGCAGGTACTCGTGCTGCTCGGCCATGCTCATGCGCTCGGCAAGCCGCTCGGGTACGCCCATACGAGGAATGTCCATGGCGCCACAAGCTGCTCGCCCTACACATCCGCCCGGGGAACATCCGCCCATCAGACTCCCATGGGCGTCCCATAAGTGTTCCAACACTCATCTGCCCGAAACCGGGCAGAATTCTTGCGAAAGTGCCGCCGGTGCCTCAGGATCTAGCGAGTGCACGACGAACTCGTTGATCATCTGACGCGGTCCAGCCCCCTCAGCCGGGGCGAGGCGCTGCGCGTGATCCAGGACGTGCTCGCGTACTTCGACGAGACGACCGAGGAGTACGTCCGTCGCCGCCACCGTGAGCTCCAGGCCCAGGGCCTGGTGAACACGGCGATCTTCGAACGGATCGAGGCGGATCTCAAATATCGCGCGGTGGCACCGCCCGAGCTCTCGCTCAGGCAGCTGCGGCGCATCGTCTACGGCTAGGAATGCGTATATATGTGCGGCATCGTCGGTTACATCGGGAAGCGTGACGTCGCTCCCCTGCTCCTGGAGGGCCTGCAGCGCCTGGAGTACCGCGGCTACGACTCCGCGGGCATCGTCGTCACGTCCCCGAAGACGTCCGGCCTGAAGCTGGTCAAGGCCAAGGGCCGCGTGCGCGACCTGGAGGCCAAGGTCCCGGCCCGCTTCAAGGGCACGACCGGCATAGCCCACACCCGCTGGGCCACCCACGGCGCCCCCTCCGACGTCAACGCCCACCCGCACCTGGACGCCGAGGGCAAGGTCGCCGTCGTCCACAACGGCATCATCGACAACGCCTCCGACCTGCGCCGCAAGCTGGAGGCGGACGGCGTCGAGTTCCTCTCCGAGACCGACACCGAGGTGCTGACCCACCTCATCGCCCGCTCGCAGGCCACCAAGCTGGAGGACAAGGTCCGCGAGACCCTCCGGCTCATCGAGGGCACGTACGGCATCGCCGTCATGCACGCCGACTTCCCCGACCGGATCGTCGTCGCCCGCAACGGCTCCCCGGTCGTCCTCGGCATCGGCGAGAAGGAGATGTTCGTCGCCTCGGACATCGCCGCGCTGGTCGCCCACACCCGCCAGATCGTCACCCTGGACGACGGCGAGATGGCCACCCTCAAGGCCGACGACTTCCGCACCTACACCACGGAGGGCACCCGCACCACGGCCGAGCCCACCACCGTGGAGTGGGAGGCCGCCTCCTACGACATGGGCGGCCACGACACCTACATGCACAAGGAGATCCACGAGCAGGCCGACGCCGTGGACCGCGTGCTGCGCGGCCGCATCGACGACCGCTTCTCCACCGTGCACCTGGGCGGCCTCAACCTGGACGCCCGCGAGGCCCGCCGGATCCGCCGCGTGAAGATCCTCGGCTGCGGCACCTCGTACCACGCGGGCATGATCGGCGCCCAGATGATCGAGGGCCTGGCCCGCATCCCCGCGGACGCCGAGCCGGCCTCCGAGTTCCGCTACCGCAACGCGGTCGTCGACCCCGACACCCTCTACGTCGCGGTCTCCCAGTCCGGCGAGACCTACGACGTCCTCGCCGCCGTGCAGGAGCTCAAGCGCAAGGGCGCTCGGGTCCTCGGCGTCGTGAACGTGGTCGGCTCGGCGATCGCCCGCGAGGCCGACGGCGGCATCTACGTCCACGCCGGGCCGGAGGTCTGCGTGGTCTCCACCAAGTGCTTCACCAACACCACGGTCGCCTTCGCCCTGCTCGCCCTCCACCTGGGCCGCACTCGCGACCTCTCGGTCCGCGACGGCAAGCGGATCATCGCGGGCCTGCGGAAGCTGCCCGCCCAGATCGCCGAGATCATGGAGCACGAGGAGGACGTCAAGAAGCTGGCCCTGCAGTTCGCCGAGGCCCGCTCGATGCTCTTCATCGGCCGGGTGCGGGGCTACCCGGTGGCCCGCGAGGCCTCCCTGAAGCTCAAGGAGATCTCCTACATCCACGCCGAGGCCTACCCCGCCTCCGAACTCAAGCACGGCCCGCTGGCCCTGATCGAGCCGGCCCTTCCCACGGTCGCGATCGTCCCCGACGACGACCTGCTGGAGAAGAACCGCGCGGCCCTGGAGGAGATCAAGGCCCGCAGCGGCAAGATCCTCGCGGTCGCCCACCAGCACCAGGAGAAGGCCGACGAGACGATCGTCGTCCCGAAGAACGAGGACGAACTCGACCCGATCCTGATGGGCATCCCCCTCCAACTCCTGGCCTACCACACGGCATTGGCCCTGGGCAGGGACATCGACAAGCCGAGGAACCTCGCCAAGTCGGTAACGGTGGAGTAGGAAGCTCTGACCACCGAAGCGACAATTGAGGAACCCCCGCGGCGAGCAACCACCTCCGCGAGAGCGGCGCCGGTTTAGGCGCAAAAAAGGGACGGACCCCCACGTGCTGCCACCCGGCACAGGGGGTCCGTTTTCATCGCCGGGAAGCCGCCCAACTCCCCGGCCTGCGCAGCTAACCGGTGGCCGTCACGCCCCGGCCGGCGGCGCGTCGCGGAAGCGCCGTAGGCCAGTGCGCCAGGGCCGCGGTCGCCGCATACCAAGCCACCGCCCCCGCAGCGACGGCGAACCAGCCACCCACCTTCACGAGCCCGTCGTTGCCGGCGAAACCCGCGATCGCCATGAGCAACAGGGCGACGAAGAACAGCCCGTACATCCCCTGACCGAGCTGGTCACCACCGGCGAGCGTCAGAGAAAGCGCCACAAGCGCGAACAACAGCAGGAACAACCCTGCCGCGTTGGCGGACGCCTCCCCCGCCACGGCCCACGTGAACCACAGCGCCCCGAGCACCGAGAACGCCGTACCACCGGAAGAGTCCCCCTCCCGGAGGGCCAACAGCCCGGCGACGAAGAGGGCGATTCCGCCCACGTACTGGGCGATTGACACAGCGTCAGTGGCTGACACACCGTCGATCACAGCGGTATGCCCCAACCCGAAGGCCAACAGGGTGATTCCGAGGGCGAGTCGACCGACCACGGTCGTGATGCCGCTTCCCGCGGAGACGTCTTTGTCCACGGCGGGCTCCCTTCGTGCATGTGCAGTTGTGCGGTGCCCCCTATATGCCCTTCACAAGGGCACAAACACCTCTACGCGCAAGTAGTTTTACGCGCTGCACAGGGGAAGCCCGTACGCCGGGAACGCTCAGGGAGTCAGAGACTCAGGGAATGACCATGACCGGCCGTTGCGCCCGCTTGGCGAGCCGCCCCGCGACCGAGCCGAAGATGCGCCCCACGATGCCGTGACTCGACCCGACGACGATCGCGTCGGCCTCGTACTCCCGGCCGACCTCTTCGAGTTCGTGGCAGATGTCCCCGCCCCGCTCGACGAGGATCCAGGGCACCTCGGCGAGGTACTCCGCACAGGCCAGCTCCAGTCCGAGCACCTCGGTCCGGTGGTCCGGCACGTCGACGAAGACGGGCGGCTCGCAGCCGGCCCACACCGTGGTCGGCAGCCGGTTGGCGACATGGACGATGATCAGGCCCGACCCGGAGCGATGGGCCATCCCGATCGCGTAGGCCAGGGCGCGCTCACTGGACGTGGAGCCGTCGAATCCGACGACGACGCCGTGCTTGAAGGCGGGATCGCAGGAATGGCGTGGCTCTTGTGCCGCCAGGGGCTCGGCCGCCGTGGGATCGGCGACGGGCCGCTTGCGGTCCGCTGGTTCGAAGAATTCGTGACCGGCCATGGCTGTCTCGGCGTTGTGATCCTTATATGGGGGACAACAGTGTGCGGCGGAGCTGTGTCCGGGAATGGTCTTCCCAACCCCATACCCCCAAGGGTACGGCGGCACGCCTCCTTAGCCCAGATCCCGCTCACTGTGCGTGCGGGTTCCAGGGAGCATGCACGAGGCGACGCCCGTAACGCAATGGTTGCTGCGTTGTACAGGCGGTTTGCACAGGATTCACTTACCCGTGGCGGTGATCCGTTCACCCAGTGACCGACGTCCCCGCCACGCGTTGAACCCCGTGAGTCACGCCACAGGGAGCGCCCATGTCCGGACCACGCCCCGCCTCCGAGGCGGACCGCGCGGCCCCGCCGCCGCGGGACACCGCGACGGATGTGGTTCGCTGGGCGGCCTTCAGCTGCCTGCTCGTCCCGGTCGTGCTCCTCGGCTACGGCAGCTCCCTGGCC
>KL569125.1:104668-106409 GCA_000715635.1 Streptomyces violaceus
CGGCAGCTCCCTGGCCGGTGCCGCCGGCACGGCCCTCGGGCTCGCCGCCGTCACGGGCGCCTGCCGGGTGCTGCTGCGCCAGTCCGAGCGCGGCGCGGCCCGGCTGGCGGCCGAGGACCGGGCACCCCACCGGGGCCGGCACCACCGCACCGGAACGGGGTCGCACCGAGGCGGACGGCACACTGGGGGAGATACACCGGTCGGCTGACCGGTTTCAGTGCACGTGCACGTTGGTTTTCAGCCAACTTCTCGCACCTGTGCATCACCCCGCCGAAGCACCCCCCAACCCCCGTTCGACCTGCACGGAAAGGGCCTCGGGGGACCTGCGCACCCTACGCGGATTGGCCACTGCGACAAGGCGCACTTCCCTGCACGCCCCACGAGTGCAACGCTTCGTGATCGAATGCTTCACGCCAAGTTGCCAAGTCGACAATGTGCCGAGTGCCGAACCGGCCACCTCGGCGCGGCGGGACACAGTAGATTCGATCTTGACTGTCTACGGCGGGGGACTCGTGCAGGACCGAGGGGAAACGTGCAGGAGCGACACAACCGAGGAGCCGCGACCACCGAGGGGGGCTTAGCAGTATGAGCCACGACTCCACTGCCGCGCCGGAAGCCGGCGTCCGGAAGCTTTCCGGGCGACGCCGCAAGGAGATCGTCGCGGTGCTGCTGTTCAGCGGCGGCCCCATCTTCGAGAGTTCCATACCACTGTCGGTGTTCGGGATCGACCGCCAGGACGCCGGCGTGCCGCGCTACCGACTGCTGGTGTGCGGCGGTGAGGACGGCCCGCTGCGGACCACAGGGGGCCTCGAACTCAGCGCGCCACATGGCCTGGAAGCGATCTCACGCGCGGGCACGGTCGTCGTACCGGCCTGGCGTTCGATCACTTCTCCGCCACCGGACGAGGCGCTCGACGCGCTGCGCCGCGCCCACGAGGAGGGCGCCCGCATCGTCGGGCTGTGCACCGGCGCCTTCGTCCTGGCGGCGGCGGGTCTGCTGGACGGCCGGCCCGCGACGACACACTGGATGTACGCGCCGACGCTGGCGAAGCGCTACCCGTCGGTGCACGTCGATCCGCGCGAGCTGTTCGTCGACGACGGGGACGTGCTGACGTCGGCGGGCACCGCGGCCGGAATCGATCTCTGTCTCCACATCGTGCGGACGGACCACGGCAACGAGGCGGCCGGCGCGCTGGCCCGCCGCCTGGTGGTCCCGCCGCGCCGGTCGGGCGGCCAGGAGCGCTACCTCGACAGGTCTTTACCAGAGGAGATCGGCGCCGACCCGCTCGCGGAGGTCGTCGCCTGGGCGCTGGAGCACCTCCACGAACAGTTCGACGTGGAGACGCTGGCGGCACGCGCGTACATGAGCCGTCGTACGTTCGACCGCCGCTTCCGCTCGCTGACCGGGAGTGCCCCGCTGCAGTGGCTGATCACGCAGCGGGTGCTCCAGGCACAGCGCCTGCTGGAGACGTCGGACTACTCGGTGGACGAGGTGGCGGGACGCTGCGGCTTCCGGTCGCCGGTCGCCCTGCGCGGGCACTTCCGCCGCCAGCTGGGCTCGTCTCCGGCCGCGTACCGGGCGGCGTACCGCGCCCGGCGTCCGCAGGCCGAGCGGCCCCAGGACGTCGACGGCGGACCGGGCGGTCCCGGGGGCGGCATGCCGGGCCACACGGGGCATCCCGGCCAGGCGCCCGCCGCGCTCCACCCGGAGCACCCGGTCCCGCTCCAGTCCCGCCGTACGG
>KL569125.1:106621-108322 GCA_000715635.1 Streptomyces violaceus
GCCGTACGGCGGCCGCGAGCGCGGTCGGGTCGTCCCCGGCCCTGTCTGCGTCGGCCGCGTCCGACAACGGGCGGGAGTCCTACATATCGGCCCGGGCGAGTCTGCCGGGACAGCGCAGCGCGACGTGAGCCGGTGACCGGGCCCGCGGGGAGGGAAGCCTCCCCGCGGGCCCGGCGCCGTTTCCGGAGGGGGCGGACTTCGGCCACGAGGTCACCGCACGGTCGGGCCGAGCCCGGGGCGGTGGGCCGTAAGGTTAGACACATGAACGATCGCATGGTGTGGATCGACTGCGAGATGACCGGCCTCTCGCTGTCGGACGACGCGCTCATCGAGGTGGCCGCCCTCGTGACCGACTCCGAGCTGAACGTGCTCGGCGAGGGCGTGGACATCGTCATCCGTCCGCCGGACCGGGCGCTGGAGACGATGCCGGATGTGGTGCGTCAGATGCACACCGCGTCCGGGCTGCTCGCCGAGCTGCCGGACGGCACGACGCTGAAGGACGCCGAGGAGCAGGTCCTGGCGTACGTGAGGGAGTTCGTCAAGGAGCCGGGCAAGGCCCCGCTGTGCGGCAACTCCGTCGGCACGGACCGCGGCTTCCTGCTGCGCGACATGCCGACGCTGGAGGGCTACCTCCACTACCGGATCGTCGACGTCTCGTCGGTCAAGGAGCTGGCCCGCCGCTGGTATCCGCGGGCGTACTTCAACAGCCCGAAGAAGAACGGCAACCACCGCGCGCTCGCCGACATCCGCGAGTCCATCGCGGAGCTGCGCTACTACCGCGAGGCCGTCTTCGTCCCGCAGCCCGGGCCCGACTCGGACACCGCGAAGAAGATCGCCGCGAAGCACGTTCTGCCTGCTCAGTAAGGACGCCGGGGTGCCCGTCGGGGGGCGCCGCGAAAGCCGGGCGCGAGCACCCCTTCGGACCCTGTACACTTTTTCTCGGCCGGTCAGGGAAGTCACTGACCTCCAAGCCGGTCATGGTGGGTGTAGCTCAGCTGGTAGAGCACCTGGTTGTGGTCCAGGATGCCGCGGGTTCAAGTCCCGTCACTCACCCTGAGTAATCAGCCGGTGGCTTCGATGAAGCCACCGGCTGAAGCTTTTTGCGCGCCTCTCCGGGACGACGCGGCGGGCGGGGCTACGGTCGCGGCATGGACGGTGGACGCCGAGGGTGGCACGCGTGTGTGCTCAGCGGGGCGGTGTTCGCCGTGTGCATGGCCGGCACCACCCTGCCGACCCCCCTCTACCCCCTCTATCAGGGCAAGTTCGGGTTCTCCGAGCTGACGGTGACCGTGGTGTACGCCCTCTACGCCTTCGCGGTCATCGGCGTGCTGCTGCTGGTCGGCAACGCCTCGGACGCCGTGGGCAGGCGCCCGGTGCTGCTGTGCGGCCTGGGCCTCGCCGCCGCGAGCGCCGTCTGTTTCCTGTGCGCCACCGGGCTCGGCTGGCTGTACGCGGGGCGGCTGCTGTCGGGACTGTCCGCCGGTCTGTTCACCGGCGCGGCCACCGCGTACGTGATGGAGCTGGCGCCCGAGGGCGGCGCCTTGCGGGGCACGTTCGTGGCGACGGCCGCCAACATGGGCGGACTGGGCTGCGGTCCACTGCTGTCCGGGGTGCTCGCGCAGTACGCCCCCTGGCCGCTGTACCTGCCGTTCGTCACGCACCTCGTCCTGGTGGCCGGTTCGGCCGCCGTCCTGCTGCGGC
>KL569125.1:108577-109184 GCA_000715635.1 Streptomyces violaceus
ATCAGAGATGTGTATAAGAGACAGCCGTACGGGCGCAGCGGCCCGCTCTGCCCCCGCGGGTGCGGGCGGTGTTCGGACCCGCGGCGACCGCCTCGTTCGTGGGCTTCGCGCTGTTCGGGGTGTTCACGTCGGTCAGCCCGGAGTTCCTCGCCGAGTCCCTGGGCGTGACCGACCACGCCGTGAGCGGGCTGATCGTCGCGCTGGCCTTCTTCGCCTCGACCGCCGGCCAACTCGCGGTCGGCCGGGTCGGTGTACGGCGCTCCCTCTCCCTGGGCTGTGCCGGGCTCCTCGCCGGTCTCGCACTGCTCGCGGGCGCGCTGCGGTGGGACCTGATGGCGCTGGTGGTGCTGAGCGCGCTCATCGGCGGGGCCGGGCAGGGACTGGCGTTCCGCGGTGCGCTGTCCGAGGTGGCCGAGGCCTCGCCCGAGCACCAGCGCGCCGCGGTGATCTCGACCCTGTTCGTGGTGGCCTACGCGGGCATCTCGGTCCCGGTGATCGGCGTCGGCCTGCTGACGGGCCCCATCGGCCTGGAGGGCGCGGGCCTGGTGTTCATCGCGTGCATGGCGGTCCTGGTCTCGACGGCGGCCGCCTACCTGCTCCGGTGGCC
>KL569125.1:109388-109652 GCA_000715635.1 Streptomyces violaceus
GCCCCGGCCAGGACGTGAGGCCTACGGCCGGAGTCCTGTCCGCGGACGGCACCGTCACGACGACGACCGGGACACCAGCTCCGTGGCCAGGACCATCTGGCGTCGTTCCAGGCCCCGGGACGCCGAGGGGCGGCGGTCGGCGATCTCCGTGAGGAGGAGGTCGATCATGCGGTGGCCCATCTCCTCGATGGGCTGGCGGACGCTGGTGAGGGGCGGGTCCATGTGGCGGGCGATGGCGGAGTCGTCGTAGCCGACGAGCGCCAC
>KL569125.1:109913-110547 GCA_000715635.1 Streptomyces violaceus
GCCCTCCTCCGTGAAGTCGCCCGCCTCGATCAGTGCCTCGTCCGCCTCGTGGCCCGCGTCGCTCAGGGCGTCGCGGTAGCCGTCGATACGGCGCTGGGCACCGTAGACGTCGAGACGGCCGGTGATGTGGGCTATCCGGCGGCGGCCACCGGACATCAGGTGCTCGACGGCCTGGCGGGCGCCGCCGTAGTTGTCGGAGTCGACCGACGCGAGGGTCTCCGCCGCCGAGCGCGGGCCGCTGATCACCGCCGGTATCTCCAGCTGGGCCAGCAGGTCGGGCAGCGGGTCGTCCGCGTGCACGGAGACCAGCAGGACGCCGTCCACCCGGTGGGCCGCCAAGTACTGGGCGAGGCGGCGGCGTTCGCGGTCGCTGCCCGCGAAGATCAGCAGCAGCTGCATCTCCGTGTCGGAGAGCGCCGCCCCGACGCCCTTCAGCATGTCCGAGAAGTACGGCTCCGCGAAGAACCGGGTCTCCGACTCGGGCACGACCAGCGCGATCGCGTCCGTACGGTTCGCCGCCAGGGCGCGTGCGGCGGTGTTCGGGACGTATCCGAGCTCCGCGACCGCCGCCTCGACGGCCGCGCGGGTCGCGTCGCTGACCCGGGGCGAGCCGTTGATCACCCGGGAGACGGTG
>KL569125.1:110769-114410 GCA_000715635.1 Streptomyces violaceus
CCGCCACCTCTTCGAGGGTGGGCCGGCCACCGCTTCGGCCCCGCGCTCCGTGGCTTGCCATGGGCTCCGCCTTCCCGTCCACACCCGCACTCTGCGGCTGGCCTGGAATTTAACAGGCTCGTCAGCTGTAGTGACCGCCACCGAGGGCTTGCCGCCCCCGGCCTTCCGCTTGTGCCGCACGAGCCGGTTCGGATGGCTCGATACCGCCGGCCCGGGCCGCAACCGACCCCGGCCCGGGTCCAGTTAACAGCCCGATAACTGAACGCATCTCGCCCTGTCCGGTCCCTTGACACCCCCGCCCCGACCGGCGAACCTTCAACACATCACTGGTGGGAGCGCTCCCACAGTACCTGACACATACACAACCCGCACGTTCCCCGCCCGAGCCGAAGCGAGCAAAAACGGGTCCAACAATGCAGTTGGCCGGGGGGTCGGCACGTCAGGGCAACAGGAGGACGACATGCGAGCACGCATCCGAACCGCCCGCAAGGCGATGGTCGTGGCGGCCGTCGCGTCGCTGGGCGCCGGGCTGCTGGCCGGCTGTGCCGACGACGGCGGCGACGACAGTTCCGGCTCCTCGTCTGGCGACAGCAGCGGCAAGACGACGATCTCGGTGGGGCTCTTCGGCACCATGGGCTTCAAGGAGGCCGGCCTCTACGACGAGTACGAGAAGCTCAACCCGAAGATCAAGATCGCGCAGAACGTCGTCGAGCGGAACGAGAACTACTACCCGGCGCTGCTGAACCACCTCACCACCAGCAGCGGCCTGCTCGACGTCCAGGCCGTCGAAGTCGCCAACATCGCCGAGGTCACGGCCACCCAGGCCGACAAGCTCGAGGACATGTCCAAGGTTTCGGGCGTGAACAAGAGCAACTGGCTGGACTGGAAGTGGCAGCAGGCCACGACCAAGGACGGCAAGACGATCGGCCTCGGCACCGACGTCGGCCCGATGGCGATCTGTTACCGCACGGACCTCTTCAAGCAGGCCGGTCTGCCCACCGACCCGGCCGAGGTCGGCAAGCTGTGGGCAGGTGACTGGGCCAAGGTCGTCGACGTCGGCGAGCGGTACAAGGCGAAGGCCCCCAAGGGCACCTTCTTCATGGACTCCCCCGGCGGTCTGCTCAACGCGGTCCTCGGCAGTGAGAAGGAGAAGTTCTACGACTCCTCCGGCAAGGTCATCTACAAGTCGAACCCGGCGGTCAAGGCCGCCTTCGATCTGACGGCGGAGGCTGCCGAAAAGGGTCTCGTCCAGTCGCAGACCCAGTTCCAGCCGGCCTGGAACTCCACGATCGCCAACAACAAGTTCGCCGCGATCGCCTGCCCGCCGTGGATGCTCGGCACGATCAAGGGCAACGCGAAGCCGGAAGCGGCCGGCAAGTGGGCCGTGGCCGCGGCGCCCAAGGGCGGCAACTGGGGCGGCACCTTCCTCACCGTGCCGAAGAGCGGCAAGAACGTGAAGGAGGCCCAGAAGTTCGTGGCCTGGCTGACCGCGCCGGAGCAGCAGGCGAAGCTGTTCAAGGTGCAGGGCAGCTTCCCGAGCTCCCCGCCCGCCTACACCATGCCCGAAGTGACCGGCGCGACGAACGAGATGACCGGTGACCAGCAGATCGGCTCGATCTTCGCGGACCTCGCCAAGGCCGCCCCGGTCCAGGTGATCGGTCCGAAGGACCAGATCATCCAGCAGGGTCTGTCGGACAACGGCGTCATCCTCGTCACCAAGGGCAAGTCGGCCGAGGAGGCCTGGGAGTCCGCCACCAAGTCCATCGACAACAAGCTGGACCAGTGACCCGTATGGCCACCCGCCACGACACCGCCGCGCCCCCCGCCGAGGGGGGCGCGGCCCCGGGCCGCCCGCCCGCGGACCCCCGGTCCCTGGAGAAGGAGCAGCGGCGCCGGGACCGGCTGTCCCGCCGCTGGCAGCGGGACATCCGCTGGAGCCCGTACGCCTTCGTCTCGCCGTTCTTCCTGCTGTTCATCGCGTTCGGCCTGTTCCCGCTGATCTACACGGGCTGGGCCTCGCTGCACCAGGTCGAGCTGACCGCGCCGACCGACATGACCTGGGTCGGGCTGCGCAACTACACCCGGATCTTCGACGACGAGTTCTTCTGGAACGCGGCGCAGAACACCCTGACCATCGGCATCATCTCCACCGTTCCGCAGCTGCTGATGGCGATGGGTATCGCCCACATCCTCAACTACAAGCTGCGGGCCTCGACGTTCTTCCGGGTCGCGATGCTCGCGCCGTACGCGACGTCGATCGCCGCAGCGTCGCTGGTGTTCGTGCTGCTCTTCGGCCGTGACTACGGCATGATCAACTGGGTGCTCGACATGGTCGGCATCAACCCGGTCGACTGGCAGAACGACACATGGGCCTCGCAGATCGCCGTCTCGACGATCATCATCTGGCGCTGGACCGGCTACAACACGCTGATCTACCTGGCCGCGATGCAGGCGATCCCGCAGGACCTGTACGAGTCGGCGGCCCTGGACGGGGCCAACCGCTGGCAGCAGTTCATCCATGTGACGCTGCCCGCGCTGCGCCCGACGATCCTGTTCACCTGCGTCGTGTCGACGATCGGGGCGAGCCAGGTGTTCGGCGAGCCGCTGCTGTTCGACTCCAACAAGGGCACCTCCGGCGGCGCGGAGCACCAGTTCCAGACGCTCGGCCTGTATCTGTACGAGCAGGGCTGGATCGCGCAGCACCTGGGCCGTGCCTCGGCCATCGCCTGGACGATGTTCTTCATCCTGATCGTCATCGGCATCGTCAACTACGTCATCTCGCGCCGGCTGCGCGCCAGTAGCTAAGGAGGTCCGGCCGTGACGACGACTGTGACGCCCCCCGACGCGCCGCCGCCCGGTGCGCCCGTGAAGGAGTCCAAACGCCCGCGTCTGCCGAAGGCCGCACGGGCCGGCGGCCAGCTGCACGGCGGCCCGATCGCGTACGCGATCCTCATCGTGTTCACGATCGTTTCGCTGTTCCCGCTGGTGTGGACGGCGATCGCCGCCTCGCGTGACAACCAGCGTCTCGCGCAGACACCGCCGCCGTTCTGGTTCGGCTCGGGCCTGTTCGACAAGCTGGAGATCGCCTGGAAGGACGCCAATCTGGGTGAGGCGTTCTTCAACACCACGATCGTGGCGGGGGTTTCGGCGCTGACCATCGTCTTCCTGTCGACGATCGCCGGTTTCGCCTTCGCCAAGCTGCGGTTCAGGGGCCGTGGCGCGCTGATGCTGGTCGTGATCGGCACGATGATGGTGCCGCCGCAGCTGAGTGTGATCCCGCTGTACATGATGGTCGCCAAGCTCGACTGGACGGACCAGTTGCAGGCGGTGATCCTGCCGTCCCTGGTGAGCGCGTTCGGCGTGTTCTTCATGCGGCAGTACCTGATCCAGGCGCTGCCGGACGAGATCATAGAGGCCGCCCGGGTCGACGGGGCGAGCAGCTGGCGCGTGGTGTGGCACGTGGTGTTCCCGGCGGCGCGGCCGGCGATGGCCGTGCTCGGGATGCTGACGTTCGTGCAGACCTGGAACGACTTCATGTGGCCGTTCCTGGTGCTGACCCAGATGGGCAACCCGACCGTGCAGGTGGCGGTCGCGGGCCTCGGCCGCGGGTACACCCCCGACCAGTCCCTGATCATGGCGGG
>KL569125.1:114649-116983 GCA_000715635.1 Streptomyces violaceus
CTGCTGGGCACGCTGCCGCTGCTGCTGGTCTTCGCGATCTTCGGCAAGCAGATCGTGGGCGGCATCATGCAGGGCGCCGTCAAGGGCTGACGCCCTCGTTCGTTTTTCCCAGGGGGCCGGGCCAGTGCCGCTCCGGCCCCTGTTCCTCCCGCCCTTCCCCCTTCCCCCCTTCACCTGTCGGTCTCCACGACCCCCAATGGGAGCGCTTCCATGCCTGACTCCGAGAATCCGGCCACTCCGGTGACCTTCCCTCCCGCCTTCGTCTGGGGCGCGGCCACCTCCGCGTACCAGATCGAGGGCGCGGTGCGGGAGGACGGCCGGACGCCGTCGATCTGGGACACCTTCAGCCATACGCCGGGCAAGACCGTCGGCGGCGACCACGGTGACATCGCTGTCGACCACTACCACCGCTACCGCGAGGACGTGGCGATGATGGCGGACCTGGGCCTGGGCGCCTACCGCTTCTCCGTCTCGTGGTCGCGGGTGCAGCCGACCGGCCGGGGCCCGGCCGTCCAGAAGGGCCTGGACTTCTACCGCCGGCTGGTCGACGAGCTGCTGTCCAAGGGCATCAAGCCGGCCGTCACGCTCTACCACTGGGATCTGCCGCAGGAGCTGGAGGACGCGGGCGGCTGGCCGGAGCGCGACACGGCGTACCGCTTCGCGGAGTACGCGCAGATCGTCGGCGAGGCGCTGGGTGACCGCGTGGAGCAGTGGATGACGCTCAACGAGCCGTGGTGCAGCGCGTTCCTCGGCTACGCGTCGGGTGTGCACGCCCCGGGCCGTACGGATCCGGCGGCGTCGCTGCGTGCCGCGCACCATCTGAACCTGGCGCACGGGCTGGGCGCGTCGGCACTGCGGTCGGTGATGCCGGCCCGCAACCAGGTCGCGATCGCCCTCAACTCCGCGACCGTGCGGCCGCTTTCGCAGGACCCGGCGGACCTGGCGGCGGCCCGGAAGATCGACGACCTGGCCAACGGGGTCTTCCACGGCCCGATCCTGCACGGCGCCTACCCCGAGTCGCTGTACGTGGCGACGGCGGACCTCACCGACTGGGGCTACGTCCTGGACGGCGACCTGACGCTGATCAACCAGCCGCTGGACGCGCTGGGCCTCAACTACTACACGCCCGCGCTGGTCTCGGCGGCGGACGCGGCGGCGCGGGCGCCGCGTGCCGACGGCCACGGGGCGAGCGACCATTCGCCGTGGCCGGCAGCGGGCGACGTCGCCTTCCACCAGACGCCCGGTGACCGCACGGAGATGGGCTGGACGATCGACCCGACCGGTCTGCACGAGCTGATCATGCGCTACACCCGGGAGGCGCCGGGTCTGCCGCTGTACATCACCGAGAACGGCGCGGCCTACGACGACAAGATCGACTCGGACGGCCGGGTGCACGACCCGGAGCGGGTCTCCTACCTCCACGGTCATCTGTCCGCGGTCCGCCGCGCGATCACCGACGGCGCCGATGTCCGCGGCTACTTCCTGTGGTCCCTGCTGGACAACTTCGAGTGGGCGTACGGCTACGGCAAGCGCTTCGGCGCGGTGTACGTGGACTACGCGACGCTCCAGCGGACGCCGAAGTCCAGCGCTCTCTGGTACGGGAAGGCGGCGCGCACCGGGGCGCTGCCGCCACTGGAGCCGGCCGCTTAGGCCACCCCTGGGGGAGCGGGGAAAGGGGCGCGGTACCCGACGGGGGGTGCCGCGCCCCGCTGTATTCAATTGTGAGGCAGATCACCCACGAATAATTCTTGCACTCGGAACTTTGGAATTCTGCATTCCGGTAATTCGCGGTGTCCTAAATTCGCTTCCCGTCTGATCATCATGCGTCTAAGGTCGATGTCGATCAGGGCGGGGGGCCGTGGGGCTGCTCCGCAGTCCTGCGGTGAAAGGGAAACTCAGTGTTCAGATCGTTCACCCGGATAGCCGTGGCCGGTGCGGCTGTGGCCACGGTCTTCGCCGGCACCACGTCGACGGCTCAGGCCTCCGATTTCTCCACTCTCGACAGCGACAAGAAAATCTCGCTTCCGGGCGGCCGGGGCACGATGACCTTCATCGACGACGGAGACGTGTTCAAGGTCTGCGACACGAAGGCGGACGGCCATGGTGTCTCGGGTCGCCTGATCGACAACAACTACAACGAGAAGCTCTATATCACCGACGGCGGCGACTCCAACTGCGGCAAGAAGGGCTACGACGTCGGTCAATTCGGCTCGTACCAGATGCAGCTCTCGTGGAACGGCGACGGCTACGACGTGAAGTCCGAGTGGTTCAACGAGTAAACCGGAATGAAGACATTACGAGGCATCGTGGTGACCGCCGCTGTCGCGGCGGGCG
>KL569125.1:117168-119919 GCA_000715635.1 Streptomyces violaceus
GTCGCGGCGGTCGTCGCATGCGGCGTGGCGGTGTCGCTGGCCACGGCCGGCGATGACGGTTCGCCGGATCGGTCCGCGGGCGGGCTTCCGGCCCCGGACGTCATGGCACATCCGGATCAGTCGCCACCACGGGAGCGCATCGCCGCCGGGAGGGTCGCCGTCTCGGCGTACTTCACCGCGCGATCCGTGCAGCGGCCACAGGGTGACGGCGTCGTCGCGTACGAGTGGAGTCTGCTCAACACGACCACCGACCGCTACCGGAAGACCGACTGGGCCTGGCTCGACGTGGCTCCCGGGATGAAGACCGCCGCGGTGCTGGAGCGCGATCTGCCGGTCGACCGCATCGGACTGCTGAATCTGGCCACGGACAAGGTGGAGCGCTGGATCAAGGTGGACCGGGGTGTGGGCGGGGTGCGGTTCTCCCCCGACGGCAAGCGCCTTGTGGCGACCGCCTACGACCTCAACCCGGATGGTCTGTTCAAGGACGCGTCGTACCAGCTGAACGACAAGACGGTGCCGGGGCCCAAGCCGAGCCGGACGGGCTTCTACGTCGTCGACGTCGCCTCCGGACGGGCGGACTTCACCGAGCGCCCGCCCAGGAAGGACGACCGCGGGTCGCTCACCCGCGGCGGACGCCAGGATTTCATGTGGAGCCGAGACAGCACATTGCTGTGGGAGCCCTGGGCGAACAAGGCGGGCAGGGTCTTCTACGACGTGGACGGCAAGGAGGTGCCCGTTCCGGAACGGGAGGCGAAACTGGGCTCTCCCGGTGCGCTCCTCTCCCCCGACAAGAAGCTCGTCACGGGGAAGTTCGCAGGCGATGACGGCCAGATCGTTTCCGAGGTGCTGGATGCGAGCAACGGCAAACGCGTCGCGCTCGTGCCCGGTCAGCAACTGCTCGCCTGGGCCGACGACGACGCGCTCATCGCCTGGAGATGCGACCCCGAGCGGTGCGACCCCGGCAAGGGCGAGTTCCGCAACCAGCTGGTCCTGGTGAGCCTGGACGGAAAGAGCCTTACGCCGCTGTCCGGCTTCCGGAAGGCCGACCTCCACTACAGCGGCCGCTGGACGCCGGTGTTTTCCAGGCCTTGAGATCCCACACTCGCTCGCGTAGCAGGGTCAGCCCTTGTTGGCCCCCAGGGTCAGGCCGCTGACGAACTGGCGCTGGAGCACGAAGTACACGATCAGCGTCGGGATCGCGGTGAGCAGGGCGCCTGCGGCGACCAGGTTGGGGTCCGTGAAGTACTGGCCGGAGAGGTTGTTCAGCGCCGAGGTGATCGGCATGTTCTCGCCGGTGGAGATGAGCACGATGGCCCAGAAGAAGTCGTTGTAGATCCAGATGGAGAGCAGGGTCGCGAGGGCGGCCATCGCGGGCTTGCACAGGGGCAGCACGACCTGCCAGTACAGCCGCCAGACGGAGGCGCCGTCGACCAGCGCGGCCTCGGTCAGCTCGTGCGGCAGCGAGCGCATGTAGTTGCTGAGCACGAACGCGCAGAAGCCGGACTGGAACGCCACATGGATCAGCACCAGGCCGAGCGCGGAGTCGTACAGCTTGCCGCTCATCGTGATGCCGGGCAGGTCGATCAGCAGGTACAGGCGGTACAGCGGGGTGATGATGACCTGCTGGGGCAGCAGGTTGCCCGCCGTGAAGACCAGCAGCAGGGAGAGGATGACCCGGAAGTCGAAGCGGCTGACGTAGAAGGCGACCATCGACGACAGGAACAGCGTCAGCAGCACCGCCGGCACCGCGATGAGCAGTGTGTTGCCGAAGTAGTGCAGCATGTCGGACTGCTGGAAGGCGTTGGTGAAGTTGTCGAAGGTCAGCTTGTCGGGCCAGGAGACATAGCCCTTCTCGCTGGTCTCCGCGTACGGCCGCATCGCCGCGAGCAGCGCCCACAGCAGGGGCGCCAGCCAGGCCAGCGCCGTGACGATCAGGAAGGTGTGCAGCAGGATCCGGGCGGGGCGGATCGGGGTGCGCTGCTTGGGAGCGCCTGCGACGGTGCTCATGCGCGCCGCTCCTTCCGGAAGGTGGCGATCAGATACGGAATGATCACCGCGAGCGAGATCACCAGCAGGACGACGGCGATGGCGGAGCCGTATCCGACGCGGCTGGACTCGCCGATGATGTTGTTGGTCACCAGGATCGACAGCAGTTCGGTGCCCTGGGCGCCCTTGTTGAAGACGAAGACCAGGTCGAAGGCGCGCAGCGCCTCGATGATGGTGACGACCAGGACGACGGTGTTGGTCGGGCGCAGCGTCGGGAAGACGACGTTCTTGAACGTCTGCCACTCGTTGGCCCCGTCCAGCGACGAGGCCTCACGCAGGGCGGGGTCGACGCCCTTCAGGCCGGCCAGGTACAGGATCATCATGTAGCCGGCGTGCCGCCAGGAGGCGGCGATCAGTACGGCCCACAGGTTGAGGTCCGGGTCGCCGATCCAGTCGATGTAGTGGCCGGGCTTGTTGGCGCCGATGACGCTGTTGATCAGGCCCGTGTCGGGGTTGTAGACGAGCTGCCAGACGAACCCGATGACCGCCAGCGACATCACGACCGGCAGGAAGAACGCGGTCTGGTAGACACGGCTGAAGCGGATCCTCTTGTCCAGCTGCACGGCGAGGAACAGCCCGAAGGGCGTGGGCAGCAGGATGAGCACCACGAACCAGACGACGTTGTGCTCGACGGCCGGCCAGAACTGCGGGTTGTTGGTGAACAGTTCCCTGAAGTTCTGCAGCTGTCTCTTATACACATCTCTG
>KL569125.1:120163-121523 GCA_000715635.1 Streptomyces violaceus
GGCCAGCGCCGTCAGCCACACCAGGGCGACGTGCAGGATCGTGGGAAGGCCCGCCATCAGACCGAGCGTGATCCGGTCGCGGCGGGTGAGGAGGCGACGGTGGCCCGTCGGGCTCTTGCGGGGAGCGGCTCCCGGAGACGGCTCGGCGGCCGCCTCCGGGTTCTCGGTGGTGGTGTCGGTGCTCATGCGGAAGCGAAGATCGTCTTCTTCTGGCGCTCGATGGACGAGAGGATGCTGTCGACGTTCTTGGGGTTGCGGACGAAGTTCTGCAGCGCCGGCTGCATCACCGTGGAGGTGAAGTCCGGGCGGGAGTCGCGGTCCATGAACTGCGTCAGACTCTTCGCGCCGGAGATCATCTCGAAGGACTTCTTCTGCAGCGCGGTGTAGGAGGAGGTGTCGGCCTTCGCCGAGGCGGCCACCACGCTGGAGTCGGCCTTGAGGTAGATCTGCTCGGCCTCGGGCGTGCCGAGGTACTCCAGCAGCTTGACCGCACCCGCCTTGTTCTTCGGCGCCTTGGAGAGCATGAAGCCGTCGGTCGGCGCCTCGACCGTGTCCTGCCCGAAGGCCGGGTCGATCTCCGGGAAGGCGAAGAAGTCCAGGTCGTCCAGGTCGGCCTTGTCGGTGAACTGCTGGCCGACGAAGGTGCCCAGCAGATACATGCCCGCCTTCTTCGCCACCAGCGTCTGCGCCGCGTCCTGCCAGGTGCGGCCCACCGCGCCCTCCTGGTGGAAGGGCAGGATCTCCGTCCAGTGGTCGAAGACCTTGCGCACCTTCGCATCGGTCCAGGAGGCCTTGCCCGCCATCAGCTCGACATGGAAGTCGTAGCCGTTGGTACGGAAGTTGATCTGATCGAAGGTGCCCATCGCGGGCCAGGCGTCCTTGTCGCCGAAGGCGATCGGGACCAGCCCGTCCTTCTGCATCCGCTTGCACAGGGCGACGAAGTCGTCCCAGGTGGTGGGGACCTCGTAGCCGTGCTGGGCGAAGACGCTCTTTCGGTAGAACACCGCCCAGGGGTAGGTGTACAGCGGCACGAAGTAGTACTTGCCGTCCGCACCCTTGCTGAGCTTCTTCATCGCCTCGGGGAAGTCCCCGCCGATCTTCTGCCACACGTCGTCGATCGGGGTGGCGAGCTTCTTCGACGCGAAGAACTGCATCCGGTACCCCGCGAACCAGGTGAACACGTCGTCCGGCGCGCCCTGCAGATAGGAGTTGATCTGCTCCTGGAACGTGTTGTGGTCCTTGGTGTTCACATCGACCTTGATGCCGGACTTCTTGGTGAAGGCGGCGTAGATCTCGGCGAACGCCTTCTTCGGCACCGCGTCCGAGGAGTTCGACCCGAGACTGACCGTCTTCGGATCGG
>KL569125.1:121732-122481 GCA_000715635.1 Streptomyces violaceus
CTCAGCAGGGGTATGCCGGCACCGAGCAGGGCCGCGCCGCCTATGCCGCGCAGCAGGGTCCGGCGGCCGGGAGCGGGGAGGGCGAGTCCCGAGGGAGAGAGGTCGTGCATGAACGGCTCCTGAGGGCAGGGTTCGGCCACGGGGGTGTGGCGTGAAACCCGGTCGTAATCGACCAGAAATCAACTTGACCGAACACGGTGGCGCAATGACAGCCGTATGTCCGGTCATGCGTCAAGAGGCGTTGACCCCATTTGTCGAAACGTGACCGACCTGTGAGAGCGAAGGGTCAGGTCTGCTTGAAGGCGGCCGCCAGCCTGCCGGGCCGCCGGCGTCGCACCGCCCCGCGGTGTCCCCTGCCGACCGGTGCCCTCCCGTCCAGCTGGATCCAGATCCGCACCTCGGTCCCGCCCAGCACCGAGGAGCCGATCCGTACGTCCCCGCCGGTCGACTCCGCGAGCCGGCGCACGATGTCCAGGCCGAGGCCGGTCGAGCCGTCGCTCCCGGAGCCGCGGCCCCGTGCCATCGCGGCCTCCGGATCGGGTATGCCGGGGCCCGCGTCGGACACGAGGACGATCACCGCGTCCTCGCCGTTGTGCAGGTCGACCGCGAAGGCGGTGCCCTCCGGGGTGTGCCGGAAGACGTTGCCGAGCAGCGCGTCGAGCGCGGCGGCCAGGTCGGCGCGGGCCACGGGTATGCGCACCGGCCGCTCGGCCCCGGCCACCCGCCACTTGCGGCCCTCGTCCTCCGCC
>KL569125.1:122764-123262 GCA_000715635.1 Streptomyces violaceus
GCGGCTTGGCCTCCCGGGCCGTACGGATGATGGTGTCGACCTCGCGCTCCAGCTGCTCGACCGCCGTCCGGGTCTGGTCGGCGGCCGGTCCCTCACCGAGCGAGGCGGTGTTCAGCCGCAGCACGGTCAGGGGCGTACGCAGCCGGTGGGACAGGTCGGCCGCCAGCTCCCGCTCGTTCGCCAGCAGTTGGACGACCTGGTCGGCCATCGAGTTGAACGCCACCGCCGCGAGCCGCAGTTCGGTCGGGCCCTCCTCGGGCACACGGGAGCCGAGCTTGCCCTCCCCCAGCTCACGCGCCCCCTCGACCAGGCGCTTCGCGGGCCGGACCATTCGCACGCCCAGCCGGTCGGCGACCGCGACCGAGCCGAGGATCAGCGCGGCTCCGACCGCGGCGAGCACCGCCCAGGCCGTGCCCACACCGTTGGTGACCTCGGACTCCGGCACATACACCTCGACGACCGCGATCTCGCCGGTGCTCAGCGCGACCGGCTGGAGCA
>KL569125.1:123436-124672 GCA_000715635.1 Streptomyces violaceus
CGCCGGTGGTGGAGGCGCGGCCCAGCTTCCGGACGGCCGCGATGTCCTGGTCGGCGGCGCGCTGCCGCCCGAGCTCGATGGCGTCCTGACCGTCGCCCGCCGGTATGTGCACGGCCATCCCCGCGTCGGAGCCGGCGGAGGCGACGACCCGTTCGAGCTGATCGCGGTCGGTGGTGATGGACAGGGCGGGGGCGACGGCCGCCGCCTCCCGCTCGGCGCCCGAGAAAGCGCGGTCCCGGGCCAGCTCGCGGATGACGAGTCCGAGCGGCACCGCGAAGGCGAGCACGACCATGGTGGTCACCGCCAGCGACACCTTGACCAGGGCCCACCTCATCGCGGCGCCTCCGCCCCCGGCGGTTCGAGCTTCACCCCGACGCCCCTCAGGGTGTGCAGATAGCGCGGGTTCGCGGCCGTCTCACCCAACTTCCTGCGCAGCCAGGACAGATGGACGTCGATGGTCTGGTCGTCGCCGTACGACTGCTGCCACACCTCGGCGAGCAGCTCCTTGCGGGGGACGACGACACCGGGCCGGCGGGCCAGGAAGGCGAGCAGGTCGAACTCGCGGCGGGTGAGGTCGAGCCGCGCGCCGTCCAGCTCGGCCTGGCGACGCAGCGGGTCGACGGTCAGACCGCCGACCCGGATCACCGGGGACGGCTCCCCTTCGCCCGCCCCGGAGCGGGCGCGGCGCAGCACGGCCGCCATACGGGCCGACAGGTGCTCGACCGAGAAGGGCTTGGTCAGGTAGTCGTCCGCTCCCGCGTTCAGCAGCCGGACGATCTCCGTCTCGTCGTCCCGGGCCGTGGCGACGATCACCGGCACGTCCGTGATGCCGCGCAGCATCTTCAGGGCCTCGGACCCGTCGAGATCGGGCAGTCCGAGGTCCAGGATCACCACGTCGAAGCGGACGTGGGCGACCTCGCGCAGCGCCTCCAGCGCCGTCCCCACGCTGCGCACGGTGTGCGAGGCGTCGGTCAGGTGCCGGATGAGCGCCGAGCGTACGAACTGGTCGTCCTCGACCACGAGTACACGTGCCATGCGCCGCACCGTACGCCATCTCGAACAGCCCGGTGCGGGCCTGTGGACAACTCTCGCTTGTGGACAACTCGTGGGGCTCGTGCGGCAGTATGGCCCGCGATGCGCAGAGGACTCGTACACGTGCTGGCCTGGCTGCTCGCCACGGGCGCGGCGGTCACGCTGTCGTGGTGGGGTGTCCACACGGTGATGGCGGGCACGGCC
>KL569126.1:0-1600 GCA_000715635.1 Streptomyces violaceus
TCCTAGATGATCGATTCCAAGGGTCAGTGGTCGTACGCGGTCAGTGTGCGCATGACGGGCTGTCCGGTGTGGTCGTTGTGCCAGATCGCAGCGGTGAGCGCGAGGATGCGCTGCAGGACGCGGACGGCCACGCCGCCGGGGGTGCGGCCGCGGTGTCGTTCGAGGTCGAGTTGGCCCTTGAAGGTCTCGTTGATCGACTCGATGACCTGCCGCAGCGGCTTGAAGAGCTGTGTTCCAGGACGCTCGGCTTCGCCCTTGCGGGCGGGCCGCAGCAGCCGGATGCCGAGTTCAGCCAGTTGCTGTTCGAACTCACGGCCGAAGTAGTTCTTGTCGCCGATCAGTGTCTGGCCCGGGCGCTCGGCGGTGAGCTGGGGCTCGACCGCGAGCAGGTCCAGCAGGGTTTCGCGCTCGTCGGCCTTGGCACCGGTCAGGGCAAAGGCGACGGGCAGGCCGTGCAGGGTGCAGACGAGGTGCAGCCGCAGGCCCCAGAAGTAGCGGCTATGGCTGGCGCAGTACCCGTACTGGGCCCATCCGACCAGGTCGGAGCGTTTGACGGTCTCGCGGGAGCGGCCGCATTCCACTGGAGTGGAGTCCACGACCCACACGTCGTCGCTCCACAGTGTGGTGTCCTGGGCCAGCGTGCGGGTAACACGGCGGACGAGGTCGGCAGCCTTGCGTAACCGTTTGTTGTAGCCGGGCTGCTGGGGCAGGTAAGGGAACAGGTGGCCAAGGTAGGCGCGGGCGTGCCGCAGCCAACGGGCCTCGGAGGTGAAGCCGAGCATCGCCTGCATCATCGCTAGCGTCACCAGCTCCGCATCGCTGATCTGCGGTGCGATACCCACTGCTGGCCGCCACGGGGCGAGCTGCGGCGACTCCTTCAGCAGGTCGTCGGTCTTGACGTAGAGTGCGGTCGCGAGGGAGTCCAACTCTGTCTTCACACGCTGACGTTGGACTCTCTCGTTCCGTGCGCGCAGGCAGTCTGTGAATTCCCGCCGGCGGTATGGGATGCGTTTGGGCGTCGAACGAGGTCGAGTGCGGGGTTCACAGGCCGAGAGGCACCGCTCTGGCTGGAATCCCTCCGACGATCAGCGCCGCCAGCGGTGTGGCCAGGTCGCGGGGTGAGAACAGGTCTGAACCGCGGTAGTCGGCGATGTCGGGCAGCCGCCACCAGCGAAAGCCGTCGATGTTCTCGGCGGCAAGCTCGTCGTCGGACATTGCGCCGCGGGGATGGAACGATGCGGTACGCACAAGGAAGTAGTCGTTGATCACACCGTCATAGCCCGCCGCGAGTCCGGGTTCGGTGACCTCCTGGTGCCAGACATGTGGCGGGTCGGCGTCAATGGTGAGCCCTACCTCTTCGCGTAGCTCCCGGTGCAGGGCGGCAAGGACGGATTCGCCACGCTCAACGCCTCCACCCGGCGCTGCCCATACGACGCTCGGGCCGGTCGGCTTGGGAATGACGTGCCGACACAACAGGATGCGGTCGTTCCCGTCGAGAACGACCGCGCGGACCGAGCGACGCAGATGCACCAAGGCCATCCGCGCATGCTATCCGTCTGCCCACGGTCAGAACGATCCCTTGGAATCGATCATCTAGCCC
>KL569126.1:1828-3494 GCA_000715635.1 Streptomyces violaceus
GCCCGTTCTGTTCCGCCATGTCGCCCCTTTTTGTCGGGCCTGTCCCTGTTCGTCGGCGGCTTCCTTGAGAGCCTCCATGCCGTCCTAGCCGACGCTCACCCCGGCGGCGTCGTGGTGAGCACGGACGGTTGTGGAGTCGACGCTGACCAGGGATAAGTCTGTCCTGCCTTGGCAGGCGGCTTCGGCGATGAGGCCCTCCAGCAGGGCGGTGAAGACACCGGCGTTCCTCCAGACCCGGAAGCGTCCGTAGACGGTCGGCCAGGGCCCGAACTCACCCGGCATCTCACGCCATTGAGCACCTGTCCTGAACCGCCAGATCACTGCCTCGAACTGATCCCACAGCCGCTCAGGGTACGGGCCGTACTCGCCTATTGGCAGGAGGGGCTCAATCACCTTCCACGCGTCGTCGGTGAGTTGTCTGCGCGTCACGATCGCCTTCCTACCGGATCCGCCTTCCAGGCGGATCCGGTTCGGCAAGCTGTCAGGACGGCACGGCGGGGCAGCTGGTGCCCCGTGGTGGGACTTCCAGGTCGGTGAGGTAGCTGTCCACGGCGTCCTGCATACACGGGCCGCTGGTGACGCTGCCGTGGCCGTGGCCTTCGTAGGTGAGGAGCACGCCGCTGCGGCCGAGCTGCCGGGCCACCGAGACCGCCCACGGGTAGCCGGTGGCGGGGTCGTGCAGCGCGTTGGACACCAGGATCGGCGGGGCGCCGTGTGCGTCTAGACGGTGCTGCGGGTTGACAGTCGGCGCGCCCAGGCACGCTGCTGCCATGTGGACCGGCAGCAGGTAAGGCAGGTCAGGCGCGGTCCTGTTCATCATGGCGACGAGCGAGGCGTACTCCTGGTAGTCGCGCACTGGAAGGTGCCAGTCCGAGCAGAAAACCGGGGTGGCCGGAGGCAGCGGCGCTGTCGAGGTAGGCGACGCGGGCAGCGGCTTGCTCGCGTCCATCCCCGCGATCGCCGTGGCCAGGCCGGCGTAGTCGGCCTGGTAGAACTTCCGGAACGCGACCGTGTTGACCAGGTCCGAAGACGACAGCGAGGTGCCCGGCTTCGCCGGGTCCTCCAGTTCGCCGCGCCCGGCCAGGGCCAACAGGCCCTGCCAGACGGCGCGGACATCGCGGCCGTGTAGCGCGCAGTCCGCGGCACCGTCGCACCACCTCACGAACTCGCGGAATGAATCCTCTGCCGTGGCCGCTTCGGACTGCAGGAAGTCACGGGTGGTCGGGACGCTGTGGTCCATGACGCTCTCCAGCACGATCGCGCGCACGCGGCGCGGGTAGGTCTCGGCGTATTGCGCGCCGAGCAGCGTGCCGTACGAGCTGCCGTGGAAGGTCAGTTTCCGCTCGCCGAGGGCGGCCCGGAGGGCCTCCACGTCCCGGACCGTCTGGGCGGTGTCGAGGCGGTCGAACACGGGGCCGGTATAGGCCCGGCAGTCGGCACGGAGCCGCCTGTTATAGGCCAAGCATGAAGTAGGTGGTGACGCTGGCGCCTCCCTCGTAGGACCAGCCGCCTTCGACGAACGCGCGGTGACGGAATCGGGGCAGGGCGAGGGCAACGGTCATGGTCGCGAGCTCTGGCCGGGGTAGAACTGCAGGCGATGGTCTGCTCCTCGCGCGCGGGGATGGTCCCCAGGCTGGTCTCTTATACACATCTCTGAGCGGGCTGG
>KL569126.1:3811-13451 GCA_000715635.1 Streptomyces violaceus
CGTCGGGGCCGGGAAGGTGGGAGAAGTGGCAGATCCGGTCGGTGTAGAGACGTGAGCCGCATGCGCAGGATTGCGACCGGGCACTGCCACGTGAACGCAGCCTGCTTCAAGATGTTCCGATGCAGGTTGAGATGCAGGACATGACCGCTGCCCTGATGTCGGGTCGCGGAGTCGGGCGGGCAGAGCGCGTCAGGGTTCGCCCAGCCGCCCGCCCTCAAAGCTTGCGCCTCCTTCACCGTCGGCGTGCGAGGGCCCGGGAGACAGGCCCAGCTCGCCCACCCGTACGACTTCAGCTGCCCCTCGCCTTGATACTCGAGGAACATGCCGCACGCTTGCCGCACAACCAGACCAAACCTGCTGGTCATACTGGCCGCCGCCGAAGCGAACAGGCCAGTTACAGTGTTCTGGTGGTGACACTTCGAACGATGGACGAATCCGACATCGACGCCGTAGCCGCCCTACGGGTGAAGGGCTGGCAATCCGCCTACGCTGGCATCATCCCTCAGTCCTTTCTGGACGTGATGTCCCCGGAAAGCGACGCCCAACGGCGCAGGGCGGGATTCGCTTCATCACGAGGGTCGATCGTGGACTTGGTGGCCGTAGACGAGGATGACGTTCCCGTCGGCTGGGTCTGCTTCGGCCCATATCGGGGCGAGACCGACGCTCAGGGTCCCGGTGAGGTGTACGCCCTCTACGTCGAGCCAGCACTCATGGGCCAGGGAATCGGCCGCGCGCTGCTCGACGCCGTTCACCATCATGCTGCTGCTCAGCATTTCGCCACGCTGCAGTTGTGGGTACTACGCGACAACGCTCGTGCACGGAGGTTCTACACCCTGGCCGGTTACGCCGAGGATGGTGCGGAGGAGAGTGAAACATACAACGGAGTTCCCGTCACCGAGGTGCGCTACCGGCGACCCATGTCCTCGTGAAGCCGTCGTCAGCCCGTCGCCCTGCGAATGATCGTCTCGCACCAGCCGGCGATCTGAGGCCGCAGGGCGGGGGTAGCGGAGTTGGCGAAGGCGCGCCCCGTCTCCCACGCAGCGGTGGCCTGGATTGCGCATCCCAAGATGATTCCCGCCTTGACCTCCTTCGGCAAGTCGGCGGGCCGACCGTATTGCAGCCAGGCGCCGACGAACGGCCGGGCGAGGTCAGCTTGTGTGTGCCTGGCGAGGGCACCGCCCCGGTGCGCGAGGAGGCGGGCCAGTGTAGTGAACGGGTGTCCGACGTAAGTTGGCTGCCACTCGGAAACTTGAATGCGGTTCTCCGTGGCATAGGTGGTGAAACCGGTCGTGGCGCCGTTGACCAGTACCTGCGGCAAGACCGACGCGGCGAGCACCTCGCCGGCGTCGGAAACGCAGTCCTGAATCCATTCGAGCGAGCGGGCGCCGAATCCCCTGCCGAGGGTCTCGTACGTTTGCCATTCTTGAACACTCGCGCGGAAGCGGGAGGCCCACTCGTCGGCCGGGACCGCGTTGGAACCGATTCCCGCCATAGAGGATCGGAACTGCAACTCGGCCATGGACCGTAGCGCGGAGGACCACTGTGACAGGTCTCCGAGTGCTGCCAGGCTAGTGCCGAGGGGAGCTTCCCTGAGTTCGGCACCGAGGTCCGGGAAGAAAGCAATGAGGTCCGGTCGCCATCCCCGAAGAAGTCCACGGGCCTCCGCATGGTGGAGGGCGTCGCCCGACCACCCCGCCGTTTCATCCCGTGAGGCCGCACTATGGATCTCGTATAGGCCGCGACTGTTGGCAGCGCGCAAGATTATGTGTCCGAGTCGCATTTTGTACGGATAGATTTCGGTTGGTTCCTCGAAGTGAGCGTTCAATCGGCTGCGCAGTCCGGTGAGCCAGTCCGGTCTGCACCAGGGCAGTTGCGGCGTTTCGAGGATTTGCTCGACCACCGAGTCGTAGAAGCGATCGTGTCCCTCGGCACTGCTCAGAGTGGTGCGCACGGCGCGGGCCACGTCGGCACGGTGCTCGTCGGCAGGTATCCACCGCCTGTCAGCGAAGGAGTCGCCTTGGACCTCCGCGACGAAGAGGCGTCGCTTCCCTTGCGACGAGGGCACCTCGATTACTTGCCGCAGGAAGAGATGGCCCCCCAGTTCCTCCTCCAGGCACCGGCTGACGTGGACCGCTTCCTGACAGGTTTCATCGACACGAACCGGGATGACACAGGAAGACCGGACGTCTCCATCGATCATGTTCTTTCCGTCCCGCGGCCGAAGCAGTAGGACTCCAGCGTTGATTCCGCTCATGCGGTCTTCCTCACCCTTCCCGACGCATTCTCGACTCGAGCCGACTGAAAGAAGCCAGCATCACCAGTGCCCATACCGCGGCGACCAGGACCTCACTCCCGGCGTTCCAGAGGATCGCGCCCTTGAAGTCCTGTGACCCCATCTCCCGTACCGCTTGCGCCACATGCCGCACCGGCAGCACATGGGAAGTGACCTGCACCCATTTGGGAAGGACCGAGAGGGGAACCACAAGTGCGGCGCCGATAGAGATCGTGCTGATGGCGACGTTCATCAGAAGGAAGACGTTGCTGGCGACAAGGCCCAGCACGCCCAGAGCCATGCCGAAGAACGCTGACGAAAGACATCCGAGGAACAGAAGAGCGATGAACATGATCAGGTGACGCGGGGAGAGGAGGACGCGCAGCGCAATCATCCCGCCTGCCAGGGTGAGAACAGAGGCCACGATACCCATGAAGCTGTATGGGACGGCCCGCATCAGCAGCAGGTAACTCCTCGACCGGCGGCTGACCAGGATGTGCTCGAACGTGCCGAAGTGCCGCTCGCTGGTCAGTGCCATGACGCCGCCGGCGATCGACGGTGTGCAAGCGGCGAGCATGGCGCCTCCGAGGAGGAAGAATCGCGCGTCCTCGACCCCGAGATTCGATCCGAGGAACGCGAAGAAGATCAATTCCATGATCGGAGTTGCCACCATGGCCAGTACGAAATGCCTCGGTGCAAGCCAGTTGAACAGGGCCCGGAACGACAAGAACGAGGTGTTCCAGCAGGAGATCACCTGGGTGTAGATGTGTGGTTGGGAACGCGTCACCACAGGTTTACCTCTCCCTTGTCCCGTGACCGCCTGGCCACGACGTTGATGGCCCACGAGCCCACGAGCAGATAGACGACACCCGTGGCCGCGCACGACGCCAGGCCGAACCAGTAGGGCGATCCGGTAGCAGCCGCCCGTACTGCTTCAGCGCCCCAGGACATGGGTAGGACGCGCGAAACCGGACGCAGCGGCTCGATGAGTCCTGAGACGGGGACCAGGATGCCGGAGAGCATCCACAGCGGCGCGATCATCGGGGAAGCCATGCTTTCGGCCCGTCGCGCCTGAACGAAGAGTGCGGCGATGAGAAGGCCGAAGCAACCCATCGCCAGAGTGGTCACCAAGGCGGCCAGTGTCATTCCCGGCACGTGCGCCAAATCCACGCGCACGTCGAACACGACTACACCCCACAGGAGCGTGAGCAGCATTGACGCTGCTCCGAACACCGAGGCCGCTGTGGTGATGGGAATGATGATGGAAGAGAACCTCTTCGGCGACCCCAGCAGGAACTCCAGAGTGCCTTGATAGCGCTGGGCTTTGATCACGGTGCCTGCACCGAACATGATGCTGCTCCACATCCCCATCAGGCCGGCGCCAATCATGAGATCGGCGAGATTTTGCTGTCGGCCGCCCGCCACATGGAGGAAGTAGGCGATGCATGCGTAGAAGATCGGGGTGATCAAGTTGAGAGCCACGTCCGACGTCTCACGGCTGAGGTCGCGGATGTGAAATCTCGTGGCGGTGAGGAAAGACACGGCGCCGCTCAACGCTGCGGACATGTTCATTCCGGTGCTCCAGTGTTGCCCTGGCTCACAAGGGACACGTAGGTGTCCTCGAGGGCCGGTTCCCTCAGAGACAGGTGAAGCAGTGAGGTCTCCTCAGCGCTTTCCAGTCCCTTCCTCACGATCGCATCGGCCTCTTCCGGCGCAGCGAGCGAGGTGCGGACGGTTATCAGTTCCCGATCGCTAAGAAACTCAAGCGAAGCGTCGACGACCGAGGGCAGTCGGGTGAGTTTGTCGCAGAGTGAGGCGTTAGCACCACGGGTCTCGAGCCGCGCCACGATGCCGGTCTCCGCTGCCGCGGCCAGATCTCTGGCGGTGCCCTGCACGAGGATCCGGCCGTGGTCAATGACGGCAAGGCGGTCGCAGAGTTCTTCCGCTTCGAACATGTAGTGCGTCGTCAGGAGGACGGTCTTCCCCGCGTCCCGGAGCTGGTGCACGGCTGCCCTGATGTTCCGGGCGGCGACCGGGTCGAGCCCGTTGGTGGGCTCGTCGAGAAAGATGACGCTGGGGTCGTGCAGGAGGCTGCGGGCGATATGAAGTCTCTGCTTCATGCCACGCGAGTACGTCTCCACGCGATCTTCTCGGCGCTCGGTGAGGTTGACCAACTCGAGCAGCTCGTCCACGCGCTTGGGCTGTTCACGCATGGGGAGCTGGTACAGGTCGGCGAAGAAGAGCAGGTTGTCCCGGGCACTGAGACGGTCGTAGAAGCCCTTCTCCCCTCCGAAGGCGTAGCCGATGTGAGCCCGGACGCTGTCCGGGTCGGCGGCTACGTCGATGCCATGGATTCGCACGGACCCGCTGCTGGGCAGGAGCAGCGTGGTGAGGATCCTGACCGTTGTGGTCTTACCGGCTCCGTTCGGGCCGAGCAGTCCGAAGAGACTGCCTGGTTGGATCTCCAGGTCAATACCCCGCAGGGCGTGCGTTTCCTGAGTGGTTCGATGGAGGAAACTGCCCTTCTTGGCCTTGAAATGCCGCCGCAGGTTCTGGATGGATATCGCGGACATGACTGATCAACAACCTCGTGTTTCCAGGCTGGCGTGATACGTGCGAAGGGCTGGGCCCAGTGTCTGATCCCTCTTGGGCAGAGTCGGCTCCACACGGCCCGCAGTCGCGGTAAGGACGATGCCCATGCTCTCGGCGACCTGGCCAAGCGTCTCCGTCAGATGACCCAGGTCTAGCAGGACGGTGGGGTACACCGTGCTGGTGCGGTACCTCCAGTGGACACGCTCGATCGCCAGATGGATGGACAAATAGACGCCGCTGCCGCCCGGTGTCGCGTGAGCGCTCTCGCCATGATCGCACTGCGAGGCCGGCAGAGCCACCAAGCTGTGCTCGCTTGGGTGGTAGTAGTAAGCGGTTCGCCCATCTGATTTCAGCTTGGTAGTCACAGAAATGTCGAACGGATGCGACGCGCCGAACGACGGCGGGGTCCTGCGGCTCCTCGGCAGGGGACCGAAGTTCATCTCCGACTGCACGCCGTACGTTAGGTGCAGCAGGCGGCCGAGTCTTCCTAGGAAGTCTTCTTCGGTCTCCCGCTCAGGGAGTGGAAGCTGGACCCGTGCCCATGTCTCTGGGACTTGCGTGGCGGAAGCCGGCGGATTGGTCTCTTCCGCGTAGCTGTACATCAGCTGGATGTCCGCGTCCTTCGTCGCGGGGTCCCGGTAGTTCACGGGCGGTGAGATCACCGCCCACTGGCGGTCACGCAGGTTGCCGGCGTCCCGCTCCGGGGTGCTCGGGGAAGGACCGACGAGGACGCCCGCCTCGACGAAGGATTTGAAGCAGGCTTCGCCCTGTCCCTCCGGTACGCCGGCGTCTTCGAGGGCGTGAATGACCTGCTCCTGCTTCATCGTCCCCGAGGAGGCCAGTGCGGCCAGTGAATGGCCGAGCCACCTGGGCAACGTGTTCAGTATGCGGTGGCTGCCTCGTGCCGGATCGTCCATGAGCCACATCTCTCCCACCCGTATGAGGGATACGGTGGGTGAAAGCTGCCACTCGTCGCCGGCCGCCCGAATCTCGCTCATGGTCCGTGCTATCCAGCGGTGAGGAGGTAGACCCCGGTCTCCTCGAAACGCTTTGTGCCTATCAAGCTGTCGGTGAGAGCAGCGTAATGAGCGGGCGTGGGGAACGTCTCGAACCCCAGCGAGGTCCAGGCGAGCAGGTAACGCTGGGCGAACTGGCCGAGGCATTCCATCATCGACCGATATCCGTGCGGGTTGTTCGCATATCGGTACAGGTGACGCTCCCAGACGACTGAGAGAAGAAGCGAGCACGAACCCGAACTTGCTCTCGACTGGCCGACGAACGCGGTCTGAACCTCGTCCCGCAGATCCCCGCTCCTGATGAGCCCGAGCCCATGGCCATCGGGGTCGTAGTGATAGATGCCAGGAGCGAGACCTTCGACGTCATAGACGATGACGCTGGTCTCCACGTCGCCGTAACTGTTGTGCATGAGCGCGGAGGGCGTCTGCTCGTACGCCTCCTGCGCCGCACGTCGCTGAGTGACGAGGGGAACATTGGCGTCTGCCAGCACACGGCTGAGTTGTGCGGCCGTCATCCTCTGCTTGGTCCACGGGCGGTGGCTGCGGCGCGACAGCAGGACGTCCGCCAGGTCGCGGTCCGCGGGCTCGGCGGGTTTGGGCAAGGGCTGGTAAGGAACGTCCAGCTTCTTCCAGAACGCCGGGGGCTGGCGCTCTTCAATGCGGGCACGGAGGACGTCCTCGGTGTCGGCAGGAGCAGGCGACCCAAGGACGTCCGAATAGACCTGCCGGTCCGCCATGCAGTGGTAGACCAGGGCGTCCGTCCACCCGTACTTCTGCCACACACGGACCTGGGGCATCAGCTCGTGCTCGCTGTCAGACGGCCGCAAGATCCGCGAGTCGATGAGGCGGGTGACCAGGTGCTCGACGCTCCGATCGTCGGCATCAAGAGCTTTCCTGAACCTGGCGACAAGCTCGTCTCGGCCGATTGGTCCGGTCACTGAGGCGAGGACGGTGAGACAACGGACATCTGGCATCCGATACGTCTTGCCTTCGAGGAGAAGGTCACATTGCAGGGGGTCCTCGAGACGGATCCGCATGAATTCATTGAGGAGGTAGTTCACGATCGGATTCCTCTCAGCCGAGAAGCATGAAGGCCATGGTGGGCTCTGTCAGCCTCGGGGTACCGAGCTTCCTGCTTACTTCGCGATCATCAACTGAGAAGCCGCGAAAAAACTTGTGGCCAAGTGCCCTCGCGGTGAGAGATGAGGTCTCCAAGATGTGCCCCACGTCATGGTGAATCGGCCGATACGAATAGTTCTCACGGTACCGGTACATGCTCCGCTCGACACGACTTGTCAATACGATCGCCATAGCAGGAGAAATTTTCATCCACTCGGGCTTTCCGACGACATGTCGAGCGACCCAGTCTCCATCAATCTCCGCCGTAATGAATTCCAGCGCGTGATCGCGTACGCTGTAATGGTAGATTCCTACGGGGTAATCTTCAGCATTAAGGACCATCAAGTACGCCTCCGTCGGGTGTCGCGCACCACCTGACGGACTAGCCTTCCGCAACTGATCACCTAGAGCTGGTGTCTTCTTCACTCCGACCTGGCCGAACGAGTAGTACAGAAATGTAGAGAGGTCCTGCAAACTCATTGGGGAGCTCGCCTTCTCCGGTATCCCGTGATCTGCGAGCACCTCATGCATCGTTGCATTGAGGGTTTTACTGGGGGCAGGCAACGCGACTATCTCGGCAGACACCGGAGGCTTGTAGAGGTAAGGCTCCGGCCCTTCGGCAAGGTACTGCTGCATGGTGGCGATGTCGGCTTGAGCCCCGTCACGCTTGCGGTAGTCAACTCGCTTAATCGAGTCTGAAAGCACCTGGTACGTGAAGGCCTCCCGCCAACCGTGCGCGGACCAGAGCGGTGCTGCGGCGAAGGTGTCAGCTTGCTCCGCATCCTTGTCGGTGACCAGGATCCTTGCCTTGACCAGCCGCTTCACCTCAGCACGGGCAACAGAAGTCGAAAGGTCGGCGATCTCAGCGAGCCGACCCGTCGCTGCCCCCTCAGGCTCCCAGCCCGACATGCCAACCAGGAACTGAGTGAGTCGGGAGTCCCGCAGCGCCTTTCCGTCGTACAAGACACCTTCGCGTGGACTATGGAGTTGCAGCTTTTCCCCGACCACCTGGAACTGAAGGTCCAGCGCACGACGCACTCTCACTATGCCTCCTGTCGTAGTACGACTCCGAATCCAGACGCTCGCCACAAAGCGAAACAAATGGTGGGCCCCGGCTGGCGCCTGGGCCCACCACTTGGGAACTGCTCAGCCGTTCGCTCGTATCAAAAGCGCGACCTCAGATGCCGATGCGAGCGGCAAGCCTGGCCTGGAAGTTTCCAGCAGGCCAAGTAATTCACACGCAGCGCGCGCTTCAGCCGAGCTGCTTCAGGCCGGCGGTCGGCTGAACCTCGGCCAGGTCCAGGGCGAACACCTCAGTCTCGTCGACGATCTCCTCGGCGGAAACCTCGCGAGCAGCCTCGACGATCTCGCTAACAGCCATCATGAACTCCTTCACTGAGAAGATTCCCCGATTGGGGTGATCCATATTCTTCACAGTCGCAGGCTGATGTCAACGGTTCACCGACTGTCCAATTAGCGGGGGCAAGTGCAATTCGGACAGACAACACATCCATACCGCGAGGGTAGGTGCCCGAAGAAGGCGACGCATACCAGCCGCTCCTAGATAGCGGCCAGAGCTACGCCGAAATGCGCCCCGTTACATGCTTGCTCTCAGAATCAGAGATCAACAGAGCGAGCTAACTCTGGACGAAGCTTCAGGGTCAACGTGGCGTCCGTCACGTTTGAGCTAGAATTGGCGCGATCTCGACAGCGGCAGAAGGGCACTCCATTGACGCCCTACTGTCTGACGGACATCGCATGCAGAGGCCTGCATCCAACGCGGAGCACCCCGGCTTCGGACGTGGAGCGAGGCGCTCCCCGCAAGTCACGACAAGCGCCGCGGTTCAGCAACGAACCCGTGCGCCTGGGCGAGGTTGGCTGGAAAAGGCTTCCATGCTGGCCGCAAAGATCATCGGTCATGTTCGCGCTCCGGGTACCTGGACCGTTGGGCGAAAGCTCTGAAGGTGCAGGAAGACAAGCGCGTCAAGCCTGAGCGCTTCTCCCGGACCGTGGCCGCGCATCTTCCCGCCTCCGTGGCCTGGATTCCCGAACACCAGCACGGGGCCCCTGGCCGATAGCACACTGGCGCTCCTACCGCCCTCTGCATCAAGGGAGATGTTCGCGTGACCGAACCGACCGTCGCACCGGAAGTGCGGACGGGTTGCTGCCAGTGCGGCGACATCGCCTACGTGGTGACCGGTGCCCCAGGAGGACCCCCACCTGTGCTCCTGTGAGCACTACACACACCTCTCCGGCTCGCCGGCGATGGCGTGGATCGGGTTTTGCAGGGAGTCGCTGAGCTGGACCGGGCCCCGGAGGTGAGCCGACCTGGTACTCGACCTGGCATCTCCGAATTACTGAGGGAGTCCCGTGATCAGGTGACGGGACGATCAGTCCAGAAGCGAAGGGTCGGTATGGGGCTGGAGAACGGCTGCGAACGACGCGTGTTGGCTAGCCGAGTTCGACGGCGGAGTTTCGGCGCCCGGGGGCGGGGGATCCTCGCCGCATGGGACGTCCAGCGCGGTGGGGGGCCGTCGTCGTAGCGACGGCCGTGATGTTCGGAGTGTGCTTCGCGCTCGCCCGGGAGGAACCGTTCGGCTGGCTGCCGGAAAAGGATGCCGGGGCCTTCGCGGGTGCGGTA
>KL569126.1:13679-14644 GCA_000715635.1 Streptomyces violaceus
GCCGCAGCCGTCGTGGCCTGCGGGTCCTGGTGGGCTGGAGGTTCCGATCGGCCTCGGAGGTCCGTGGTGATCCGCGGCGAGGCGGATCGTCGTGGCGAGGTGCTTCAAAGAGGTTGGGGTGCGGGTGAGGAGAACGTCGATCTGAACGGTCGGGCCGACCGCGGCGGGCGCGTGGTGCAGGACCGGGAGGACAGCGGAAGAGCCGCCCCGCCGGACCGGGGTGGGCAGGGCGGCGCGTAGTGCCTGCCGATCGGCCGGGCAAGCGGCCTGCCACGCATTGGGACGTGTCGATCAAGGCCGACCGGGGCGGCAGCTCCCAGTTCGTCGCGGGGAACCTGTACCAGTACCTCCCCGCCCCGCCGGTCGCCGCAATGAAGGCGCTGCCCGACGCGCCGGAGGTGCTGGTGGGCCGGGACCAGCTGGTCGAGGAACTGCTCGGGATCCTGGAGCCCGGTGGGCCGAGGGCCGTGGTGGTGGCCGGGCTGGCCGGGGTCGGGAAGAGTGCACTTGCGCTGACGGTAGCCCAGCGGGCCTTGGAGCGCGGCCTGTTCGATGGCGGGGTGCTGTTCGTCGGTCTGCGCGGGTACGACTCCGGCGGGGCGGCGGTGAGCGCCGGTCAGGCTGTGGACACGCTGCTCGGGGAACTCGGCGTCCAAGACGTAGACCTGCCGGGAACGGCGCAGGGGCGGCTCGCGCTGCTTCGGTCGGAGCTGGCTGCGCGGGCGGAGGCGGGGCGCCGGGTGCTGATCTTCGCCGACGACGCGGGGGAGGTCGCGCAGGTCCGGGATCTGGTCCCGCCGGGGGAGGCGCACCAGCTGCTGGTGACCTCGCGGGAGCGGCTGGTTTCGTCGGAGCTCCAGGCGCGGGTGCTGGCGCTGGACGAGCTCACGCAGGGCGCGGCGGCCGAACTGGTCGCGGACGCGCTGCGGCGGGCCTGGCCGGAGGATCCGCGCCCCGGCCGCGAG
>KL569126.1:14821-19329 GCA_000715635.1 Streptomyces violaceus
GGCACTGCGGGCGGCTCCCGCTGGCGTTGACCGTGGCGGCGGCCACGTTGGCTGGTGACCCGGGGCTCGCGCTCGCGGAGCTGGCGCGACAGCTGGCGGATACCCGCTCCCGGCTGGACGCGCTCAGCCCGGCGGACAGAGGCGGTCTGCCGACGGGAGTCCGGGCGGCGTTCGACCACTTGTACGCGCGGTTGTCGGCCGACCAGGCCCGGCTGCTGCGGCTGCTGACGGCCAGTCCCGGGCCAGACATCCACACGGAGTTCGCGACGGTGCTGGGGCTCGCACTGGGTGAGGACCCGGACGCGGAAGACGCGGTCAGGGCCACGCGGGCGCTGCTGGCCGCGCTCGCCCGCGCGGGGTTCCTCGCGGAACAACCCGTGGGCTCGAACCGCTGGCGCATGCACGACCTGGTCCGCCTGTACGCCACCGAGCAGGCCGACCGGCATGCCGAGACCGACGGGCGGGAGGAAGCAGCGCACCGTGTCCTCTCGCTCTACGGGGCGGTGCTGTACGGCGCTCACGGTCGCCTCCAGGCCCGGACCGACATCGACGAGGTGGAGCGTTTCCCGGACGAGGGTTCGGCACTGCGCTGGCTCGATATGGAACGGGCGAACCTGATCGCCGCGGTGGCCCTGTGTGCCGAGCTCGGCATGGCCGACGACGCGGCGCACTTCGCGGCGTTCTTGATGGGGTATCTCACCAGGCGCCGCCTGTTCGACGCGGCGATCCACGTGGGCCGGATCGGCGAAGCACAGGCGCACCGGACCGGTGACCGAGGGGCCCAGCATTTGCTGCTGCACGAGATAGCTCTGGCCTTGACCGAGGCTGGACGGTTCGATGAGGCAGCCGAGTTGTTCGAGCGGTTGGTGGCCTTCCACGGTGCGCAGGAGCCGACCATGGGCAGCGCCCTGGTGCTGCTCAATTCCTCGTCCCTGTGGACGCTGACCGGCCGTCTGGACAAGGCGGAGGCCGCCCTCGAAGAGGCCCTCACCGCGTTCCGTACGTTCGGCGACCGTCGACGGGAGGCCGAGGCGCTGGGCGGTCTCGGCACGCTGCTGTTGAGCCGGCAGCGCGCGGCGGAGTCCATCACCGTATTGGAAGAGGCAGCAGGCCTCCTGAGGGACCACGGTACGCCCCTGGTGACCGCCAAGGTGCTGTCCACCCTCGGCAACGCGCTGCTCGCCGCCGGTCGCCCAGACGACGCGATCGCGCAGTACAGGCGATCTCTGACCATGTTCCGGGAGCTCGACGACTGGTACGGGGTGGCTTACGCCGCGAGCCGGCTAGGGGTGCGGTTGCACGAAGCGGGCCGTCCGGACGAAGCCATCCAGCCTCTGAGGCAGGCGATCGAGGCGTGCCGGGCAGGTGGCGAACGCGGCGGTGAGGCGCGGGGGTATCTCGAGCTGGGTGCCGTGCTGACCGACACGGCGGATCATGAGGGGGCGTTGCAGGCGTTTGAGCAGGCCATGACGCTCTATCAGGGCCTCGGGGACCTGGCGGGGCTGAACACAGCGATGCGCGCCCTCAGCGCAACGTACGGGCGGCTGGGGGATACCGCCCGCGCGGCCGAGTTCCTGTTCTTCGCGGGGTTGCTCGAGAGCGGCGGCGGCGAGCTGGTGATACGGGCAGACGAGGAGGGAAACCAGAGGACGGACCGGGCCGGCCCCTGGCGGCGGCTGAGGGCCCGCTTCGGACGGTCCGGTCCATAGAGCGTGTCCCGTGGCCGGAGTGGTGTAGAGCAGCATCGCATCGATGTAGTTCGTCTCAAGCATGGCTTTGGAGGTGGCAACCGGTTCTGGCTCAACTTCCGTGACGGACACACGGTGAGTGACCGGGGCACGGTCAGATTCGATTTCTTGGGTGCCGAGCGTTCCAGTAGCTGACAACTGATATGCGCTGGTCCTCAAGACTTACGACGTCGCCGGGGAGCGCAGGGACGAAGATATCGACTGTTGCAGGAGCTTCGTTCTGTGCGTCCGAGGGGAGCACATAAGCCTGCCGCCCGTTAGTGAATTGCCGCAATTGCCCGGAAGGGTGGACGTTGGGACGAGCCCCCTGGCAGCAGAGTAAACGGCCCTCACGTTCCAGTTGTCTCCGGACCTGGATGAGGCAGTCGAGGTAGTCAGTCCCTCTGATTACGGTCCGGAAGTGATCGTCAAGAAGCTCGATCAGCGCCGCGGAGGGGCTGCTGATCTGGATGGTGACGTCTTGCGTGCCGCCGTCCGCGTCAACAGTCTGCAGGCACACCCTCTCGGCCCATTCCGGTTGGATCACTGCTACTGGGTGCCTTGCCTTGGGGCCGACTGTTCATAGCGGTCATGCTCACTTCCGGTTGTGATTCTGGGCAAGGTCTCATCACGCAAGCAGCACGCGTTTGCGGAGAAGAGCGAAGCCGGCGCGGCCGAACATCTGGCGTTTGAGCATCTTGATCCGGTTTACGTGTCCTTCGACGACGCCGGAGTTCCAGGGCAGGGTGAGGCCGGCGATGACGGCGTCGCGGTCGCGGTCGATGCCGGTGGCCAAGATGTGGAGGCCGGGCAGGTCGTCCTGCCGGACCGCGTCGAGCCAGTCCGGAAGCTGCTCGCCTTTGCGCTCGGTGAGCATGGTCGCGAAGGAGCGAACGTGTCTGGTGAGAGCGTCGAGTTCGGCACAGTTAGCCAAGACAGCTTTGAGCCGGGGTTGTTCGATCTCGGAGAGGGTCTACGGACGGCTGAGAATCCATCGGGCCACTACTCGGGGTGCCGGTGGCTGCGCGGTGACCGGGTGGGGCGAGGTGCATTTCTTCCTGATGTAGGCGCTGACAATGCCGTAGCTGCCCTGGTAGCCGAGCGGGATGATCTCCTCTCAGAAGCTTCCAGGCGTTGGTGCAGCAGCCCTCGTTCCATCGGTCGTCCAGATAGGGCTTGTACTCGTCCAGGGCGGAGGTCCGGTTGTACTGCCACTGCCCGCGGAAGAGGTCCTCCGGCCTTGCGGCGTCGGCGAGGCTCTTGACGGTGCGGTGGGTCATGCGTAGCTGACGGCCGATCGAGCGGCGGCTGTGGCCTGCTTCCAGCAGGGCGTGGACGGTGGCGTGCCGGGACCGAATGCGATTGGCGAACCGGTCGCTCTTCCAGGGCGAGGGCGGGGGTCCCTCGGGCGGGGTGGCCTCGTCGCTCTCCTCGACCGGCTCGGGGACCAGAACACGCAGGCATTGACGATGGCGGGCGACGGCCTGTTCGGCGGCCTCGCCGAGGTTGTTCCACAAATGCCACCGGTCAGCGACCTGGACGGCCTGCGGCGCTCCGGCGGATGCGCCTTCCGCGAAGAACGGTGCCCGGTCTCGGCAGACGACCTCGATGGCGGGACGCTGTGCCAGCCAGTTGGCCAGACTGGACGCCTCCCGGTCGGGCAGCAGATCGATGGGGTGGCGGGTTTCCACGTCCACCAGGACGGTGCCGTAGTGGCGGCCCTTGCGCGTGGCGTACTCATCGACACCGACCACCCGGGGGGGCCGGGATCTCCGGTTCGGGCAGTGCGTCGACCAGGCGGAGCAGGGTGCTGCGGCTGACAGTCAGCCCGAGGACGCTCGCCATCCGGGCACCGGCCCGGCCGGCGAGCGCGAGACCCACCGCAGCCAGCGTCGAGCGCAGACGCTCGGTCCACCCAGCCCCGCCACCGGGATCACACCGCCTCAGGCCGCCCCCGGCTTGACCTTCGAGTTGCGCGCGACCCGAGGGTGACGGGCCCGTATTGGCAGGGTCGTTCCGGCCTTCGATCTGAGCCGGTACGTCGCGTCCCACCACTGGCCGCAGCCCAGGAGCATCAGGCGGAGGCAGGTGGCGCCGGTGCCGGGCCTCCACCGCCGCAGGCAGGGGAGCCCGCTCTTGCACAAGAACCTCGCCACGGCTGCCGCTGTTGCCGCCGGCGCGCTGACCGCCCTGCCCTGCGTGCCGGCACACGCCGCCGAGTACAGCTCGGCGTTGAAGATCCGCGGAGTTCAGTACGACGCACCGGGCAGGGACTCCAACAACTGCTCCTCGGGCAACACCGACCAGGAGTACCTGACGGTGAAGAACTACTCCTCCCGCTCGACGATCAACCTCAAGGGCTACGTCGTCAAGGACGCCACCGGTAACCGCTTCACCTTCACCGCCAACCACTACCTGCAGCCCGGCGACTATGTGAAGCTGCGCGGCGGCCACGGCACCGACTCCGACACCCACAACGTCGTCTACCGCGACAACTGCAACTTCCTGTGGAACAACGACAAGGACACCATCTACCTGTACAAGCCCTCGGGCAGCCGCGCCGACGTCCACGCCTACTCCAAGAGCAACGACGACCCCGACGCCAACGGCTACATCAACTTCCACGGTTAAGACCACCCCTCGACCAGACCCCACCCCGGGCCGGCTGCCCAGCACGCCTCAGACCCTGGCTGGGGACGTCGGTGAGGCGAAGGTCCAGGACTGCGCTCCCAGCGCCCCAATGCGTAGTGCACCACCGGCCGGCCCGTCGGCAAGCACACC
>KL569126.1:19468-19652 GCA_000715635.1 Streptomyces violaceus
CAACGGCTACATCAACTTCCACGGTTAAGACCCCCCCCGGCCAGGCCCGGCCCCGGGCCGGCTGCCCAGCCCGCCTCAGACCCTGGCTGGGGGCGTCGTTGAGGTGAAGGTTCCAGGGCTGCGCTCCCAGCGCCTCAGTGCGTAGTACACCACCGGCCGGCCCGTCGGCGAGCACACCGAAATC
>KL569126.1:19926-20284 GCA_000715635.1 Streptomyces violaceus
GCACACCGAAATCTCCGCGCAGCTTCACGTTGTCGCTCGCGTGCATCGGGTCTTGGGTGACCGCTGCCCGCCCCAGAGGAGAGAGCTGCTGTGGTCACGGGGGCACTCGAAGGGACAAAGAGGTCCATGGGCGAGAAAAAAGGACGTCGGTACGGCAACGGCCACACAGCTGGGCCAGGGCAGAGACAGGTCGGCCGGTCCAAGCGCGCATCCGGCAAGCTCGTGCGCATGTACCGCCGCTACCACGCGTGGCGCGCCCCGTTCCCGCTGTGGGCGAAGATCGTGTGCGACATCCTGTTCTGGGCCGTCACTGCCGCCGCGGCCTACGTCGCCATCGGCAGCCTGTGCGGGGCCATCC
>KL569126.1:20534-24002 GCA_000715635.1 Streptomyces violaceus
GGCCATCCTTATCGCAGCTCCCCTACTCGGGTTCCTCGGACTCGCGTCGAGCAAGGAGCACGACGACGGCATCGACTGGAGCGACCACCGAATGGGAGGACAGCCCAAGAACCCCGGGCCCAAAATTTAGAGCCGTCGCATACGTGTTCGATCACCTCCGCCGGCCGCAAGGGAGGCTGCTGCAGACGAGCCAGGATGTCGGCCTGCGTGCCTGCCGTGGCCGCCCAGTCGTCCGCGGCAGGTCTGGGCGGGAAGCGCAGGGCGACGGCCCTCAATGCTTCTCCGGCCAGGCTCAGGGACGTGGGAGGTGCGACATGCGTCGCGACGGACATCGTCTCTGCAGGTGTCACCAGGCAGTCCCGAAGAGGTTGTTGAGGGATTCAGGGTTGTAACCGGCCGCCGGTGGCCAGCCCCGCCAGCACACGTCCTGGCAACGACTGGGCGCGGTTGGCACCCGGCTGGATCGGAACCGCCGCGGGCCCCTCGCAACGGCAGACCTTGTCCGGCGGGCTACTGAGTTTGATCTGTGCAGACGTCATCAGGCCAGCCCTCCCCTGGCTGCTTTCGCGAACCTCGGCCAACATGACCAGCCTGCGGATCGGGCTCATCCCTACCCGTGATCCGGAAGGATTCTCCCAGCTTGAAGCGATGATCGAACCTGCTACATGGTCCTCCAACGTCGGGCGCCATGCCCTGCACGCGCTGGTCAAGATCGTTGCCGCCAAGGGCGGCACCTTGGCCGACATCACCGTCGGCGACGCAGTGGAGTATCTCGCCGCGCTCAAAGTAGCGAACGACAAATCCCGCGGCTACACCCTCTTCTATGCCTGGCTGAGGGAGTTGGGCACCCTCCCTGCAGAAGCACCCAGCTCGCTGCGCTACCTGGCCAACACCAGTGGGCAGGTATCGATGGAACAGCTCATCGACCGGTTCGGCGTCCGCTGCCGCCCCATCAGAGATCTTTTGGTGGACTACCTCAAAGAGCGGCAGCCCGGTCTCGACTACACGTCCCTGAACAATTTATCCCGGCACTTGGCCAGCAACTTCTGGGGCGACCTGGAACAGCATCATCCGGGAATCGACTCTCTCCACCTGGCACCCGAGGTGAGCGCGGCCTGGAAGCAGAGATGCCGGACCCGCATCGAACGGCGCCGCCAGCCAGACGGCACAGTGCGTGAAGTGGTGACCGCGCGCGTCAACGTCGCCAGCATCATGATCTCTGTGCGGGCGTTCTATCTCGACATCGCCCAGTGGGCCATCGACGAGCCGGCGCGCTGGGGGCCCTGGGCGGTGCCGAGCCCGATCAAGGACGCGGATGTCGCCGTCGTGAAGGACAACAAGCGGCGCAAAGCCCGGATGGACCACCGGACGCGGGAACGGCTCCCGGCTCTGCCTGCCGTCGCCCGAGCGGCTTCATCATGCCTGAACGAGGCCAAAGCCCGACTCCAGGCGCTGATGGACACCCCGCCAGGCGACCATTTCACCTTCGCGGGCGACACCTTCGCGCGAGCAGCGAAGGACGGAACGACCTGGGCGGTGAACATGGCCACCGGCCGGCGCATCGACCTGGCCCTCGCGGAAAGCCGCGCGTTCTGGGCCTGGGCAATGGTCGAGTTTCTTCAGCACACCGGGGTCCGCATCGAGGAAATGCTGGAGGCCAGCCATCACAGCCTGATCCAATACAGGCTGCCCACGACCGGCGAGATCGTCCCCCTCCTGCAGATCGCGCCCTCCAAAACCGACGAGGAACGAGTCATCCTGGTCAGCCCAGAACTCGCCGACGTACTGAGCGCGATCATCGCCCGTGTTCGCGACCCGCGCACCGGTGCCGTCCCCTACGTCTCCAGCTATGACATGGCTGAGAAGACCTGGAACCCGCAGATGCCACTGCTCTTCCAATGGTGCCGCAGCGGCGAGAGCTCCCGCCTCTCCCCGAAGTTCTTGCGCGAAGCGCTCCAAGAAGTACTGGCGTCTACGAACCTCACCGACTCGGCCGGACAGCCCTTGGATTTCTCGCCCCATGACTTCCGGCGGATCTTCATCACCGACGCCATCCGCAGCGGCCTTCCCCCGCACATCGCGCAGGTCATCGCCGGGCACACCAACATCAACACGACCATGGGGTACAACGCCATCTACCCCAGCGAGGCGATCGAGGCGCATCGCGCGTTCATCGCGCGGCGCCGAGCGCTGCGTCCCAGCGAGGAGTACCGAACCCCAACCAACGAGGAGTGGGACGCCTTCCTCGGGCATTTCGAGCGACGCAAACTGTCCATCGGGATCTGCGCTCGCGCATTCGGCACTCCATGCATCCACGAACACGCTTGTATTCGATGCTCCATGCTCCGACCGGATCCGGCTCAGAGACACCGCCTCGTCGAGATTCGCGACAACCTGATCGCCCGAATCACCGAAGCCGAACAGGAGGGATGGCTCGGTGAGATCGAAGGACTCCAAGTCAGCCTCGCCAGCGCAGAGGAGAAGCTCACCCAGCTCGATGCAGAGCAAGTCCGTCAACGCCAAGTGATCGATCTCGGCACGCCGCGCTTCAGCCAGATCGCGACACGAATCAGTACGGCAAAAGGACCTTCAAGTTAGCGGAGCCTCATCCACGCGGATGATCTACACCACCCCGATCCATGCCACGAGCCACGCCCTACAGGCGGCGGGCCAGCAAATGGGTGTCGAGGAAGCCCCGCTCGGACGCTGGGTCGTGGAGCAGCCGGGCGAACGTGACGAGTCCGGCCTCGGCGAGCAGCACGGCGAACCGGTCCGCCGGCCAGCTATAGGCGGGCGTCACCTTGTGGTCGAAGCGGACCGGCTCCGGTCCCTCGGTCCCGAAGAAGGACACCAAGAGCAGGCCCCCTGGTGCCAGGACACGCACCTGCTCGGCGAGCAGCGCGGGCAATTCTCCAGGTGGGGTATGGATCATCGAGTAGTGGGCCAGCACTCCGCCGAGCGCACCGTCCTCGACCGGCAGGGCCTCCATCCGCGCCTCATCGAACCGCAGCGCCGGATGGGCCCGCCGGGCGTGGGCGACCATCGCCGGGGAGAGGTCGAGCCCGAAAGCGTCCAGCCCCAAGTCATGCAGCATCGCCGTCACATGACCGGGGCCGCACCCGACGTCGGCTACCCGCAGGTTCCCCGTGCCACGCACGAGCTCGGCGAAAGTGCCGATCATGTTCCGCGCGAACGGGTGCGTCTCCAGCCCATTGGCGAACATCGACGCGTACAGATCGACGACCCCGTCATAGGCCGCCCTCGTCTCGTCCTGGTGTCCTAACACGGGAAGGAAACTAACACCCGCGCCGTTCGCCACCGTTCTCCGGCCCCACACCGGTTTCCTCAGGACTGATCGTCCCGTCACCTGATCACGGAACGCTCTCGCTAGTTCAGAGAAGAGTTCGCCGTCGTCGCCGTCCTGCCCGACCGATCCGCGCTCGCCGACATCACCGCCCTGCGCGAGCA
>KL569126.1:24211-25945 GCA_000715635.1 Streptomyces violaceus
TCACCGCCCTGCGCGAGCAGCTGCACCAGCCCCTCACCCACGACGGCCTCACTCTCCGGATGACCGTGTCTCTGGGCATCGCCCGCGCCGCCGACCTGCCCGGCGAGGACACCGGACGCCTCCTGCGCGCCGCCGACACCGCCATGTACAAGGTCAAGACCGGCGACGCAGAGTTCCCCTACCTGGCCACCCTCGCCGACGCCAACTCCGACACCGTCAACGGCCGCCGCACCGGCCGCCCCGGCACACACCTTCCGGCCGCATGAACACCCGGACCGCACACCGGCCCAGGACGCCCACACCCCGGAGATCCACCGACTGGAAGCCGGGCCCGTTCCCGAACCGGGCAGCCTGCTCGACTGGCGCGACGGCCGGCACTACCGCTGGGACGCCCCCTGCAGCCTGTGCAGCACCCCCACGCCACTGCGCTCCCACGCAGGCGAGCCCGCACACAAAGCCTGCGCCGAAGCTTGGATCGCCACCCACCCCACAGAGTCCCGCCTCGGTCGGTTCGCCTCCGACCTCCCCTCCAAGAAGCGCGATGACGACCATGCCTGACCAGACCGGAGCGCCCATGAAGCCGCACTACGAGACACACCAGCGCCGCGCCATCGAGCCGGACGGCACAAGCCACGCGGCCCGGTACGCAGGCGACCGCGCCCACTTCACCCTGGCTTGCGCCGTCTACCCGATGCCCACCATCGAGCGCCTGGTGCACGACGGGGACGTCTGCACGGTCACCTGCCCCGGATGCCGGGACGCACTGGCCGTCGTCATCACCTGCCCCGTCTGCAAGACCCCCGGAGCCGAGGAATTCCCCCTCCCGATCCCCGGCACCGACGACTCCGCCGACTGCGCTCGCTGCAAGACGTGCGGGCACTCCTGGGGTCTCGACCCGAGCGCAGACGGCTCCTGTACCCAGTGCGGCGGGTCCGGCCACACCGGGCGCGGCACCATCTACGACCTGAAGTGCACCTGCGGGGAGCTGAGCAACTGCTGACCGCGCGGACCGAGCAGGAGCACGAGCAGATACGGAGTCTCCCCGAGGTGCCTGCCCTGGTCCACTTGGCCCACCACAGCGGCAAGGGCCAGTGGCTCACCCGGGACCCGGGCGCCGGGCCCCTACTGGATCAGTCCTGGCACAAGGGATGGATCACCGCGGCCGCCCTGGTCGCCGCCGGGCCCGCCCGCTGCCCCGCCGAGGCCCCCGGCCGCCCAAAGCCGGAGTCCGCCTCCTGTGACCCCACGCCCCCGGCCGGCTGTCCCCGGACCGGTCCACGCAGGCACAGCAGCTCACCGACATGAGATGAGGCACCAGCATGACGTCGCTCATCAGCCCGAACACCGTCCTCGCGAACGCCCTGGCGAACGTGGAGGACATCCTCGCCCCGCGCATCCGCGCCAGCAGGCCGCAGGGCATTGCCCTGGTGGTGGGCACCCAGATCAACGGCGCCCCCCACGCTGGAACCTCACTCGTGCAGTCGATGGCGTTCGCCACGGCCGCCCGGCTCCGCGACCGCCACGGCCTGCCCGTGGAAGTCCGGTTCTCGGCACTGGACAACGCGCCCCACGAGCTGGTCACCGACCCAAGCTCGGGGAACCGCTATCAGCGGGCCTACGCCCAGGCCCTCGGTACGGACGGCATCGCCCGCTTGGTCGGCACTCTCTACCAACCCCTGTTCGACGTCCTCTCGGAGCGGCTGGCCGTGCCGTACGGCGTGGAGACCTACTCGC
>KL569126.1:26066-31277 GCA_000715635.1 Streptomyces violaceus
CCTCCCTCGCGCCATCAGAGATGTGTATAAGAGACAGCTCCACGGGAGTGCCGCACCTGCGGGTGCCCTGCCCGCACTCCTGCGGGTGGGCGGAGAAGTACGCTCAGCGCACCCGTGGGAACGCGCCGGCCGCGGTTTCGCCCGCGTGTCGGCGGTCTGCCTGCACCACGGCCCTTACGCGGCCACCATCACGCCCACCGGCGGCGGCTACCTCGACCTCGCCACGCTCTACCGGAACATGGTCAAGGAACTCGCCGCGCTAGCGGAGGCCGATGTCCTCCAGGTGATGGTCAAGGGCACCGACTGGATGCCCGGGAGCCTCCTGGTTGACGGCGCGCTCCAGGCCGTGGGCCTGACCCGGGGCCAACTGCCCGCTCGGCTGTTCTGCCCGATGATCGTCGCCGAGACGGGCGCCAAGCTCTCCAAGAGCCTCATCCGCTCCGGGGAGGCGGCGTTGCCCGCAGGCGCCGAACCCTGGATGCTCGACACCCGGAAGTGGCCCGGCAACGTGGGGGAGTTCGCGGACCGCCTGCTGAACCTGGCGGGTCTGCTGCTGTCCCACCCGCGGCACTTCTTCCGCTCGTACTCGGCTGCGGAGCTGTCGCGGCTGATGTCCTTACCCGCAGGGAGCCCGGCTACATGAGCACCACCTCAGCCCGCGTCATCGAGCTGAACCTGTACCCCCAGTACTTCGACCTCGTGGCCACCGGCCGCAAGACCCGGGAAGTCCGGGTGATGTACCCGAAGTTCGACGGCCTGGCGGTCGGTGACCTGATCCGGTTCGCCGTGAAGGGCACCGACCGGTCATGTATGACGCGGGTGACACGCGTTGCCGAGTACGCCTCGTTCGAGGAACTTCTGGACGCCGAAGGGCCATCCCAGGTGAACCCCGAGGCGACCCGTGAGGAGCAACTGGCCAACATCCGGCGCATCTATCCGCCGGACAAGGAACGGCTGGGGTGCCTGGCCATTGGTATCGAGCTGGTCGATTAACCCCATACGAGGCCCCCGGCCGCCCCTCAAGCGAGGGGGCGGCCGGGGGCCTTTCCGCGTTCCGGACCCGTCGACGACCTGATGCGCCACAGCGCACGAGGATTCGGCGCTTAATGCGCTCCAACCGCATCAGACCTCGTACGACACCGCACGTGAACAAGAAGAACCACAACAAAATGAACCCAACCCCTTTGCGGGGTGCGGAACGCAGCCCTGCCATCTGATGAGATCAGCCATCGTGGCGGTCAGAACGGCTACCCACCGGATCGGAAGGCGATGCCAGTGCGCTCCCGGAAGGGGCCGACTTAGGATCACGGAGATGACCAGTCGTCTGTCATGCCAAAGGAGCTCCTATGGCCGAGCTTGTCCGGCAGCAACACCTTGATGCGGATGTGGGCCATCACGGCTTCGGGCTTCAGGAGTCCGATGACGGTGATCTGCCCGTCCCCTTCCCTGACGACTTCACGCAGGGCGTGTTCCTGAACGACTTCCCGGGGCGCCTCGACATCTTCAGTGGCGGCCACACGCATACCGCTGCGGTCACCGTGCAGGTGTGGGACGGCGAGCCGCCCGAGCAAGATTCTTCGCGGTGGGACGAGCAGGCTGAGGCCTACTTCGAGTCGACCAGTGGTGAAGTGGCCGTGTGGTCCATGAGCTTGGGGCGCGCCGATGACGTGATCACGCTTGCCGACTCGGGGGGCTCCTGGCGGGTCCGGGTGAGCTGTGCTGGGCGCAGCGAAGCTGCAGCACTGTCGGAGCAGGAGGGTACGGGCGAAGGCGTGGAGAGGTACCTCGTGCAGTTCTGGCCCGCATCGGCCTGAACACGGACCAGGGGCGGGGGCGCCGATAGTCCGACGCCCCCGCCGTCGGCACGTCAGGAGACGATCTTCACGATGAAGCCGTCTTCCATTCCGTCGATGACCCGGTTCTTGGCGTAGAAGCTGAGAAGCAGGCTGCCGCCCGCACCGTTGTCTGCCTCTGCGATCGGTTTCACGGAGAAGTTGAATTTCTTCGCGTCCGCGTCGTAGTCGTGCTCCGCGGCGCCCTCATAGGTGGTGGCGAAGGGGTACTCGTCGCACTCGCGGGTGCCACCGTGGGTGTAGTTGGCGCCCCAGTATCGCTTGCACTGCTTGACCGCCGCCTTGCGGTTGTCGTCCTTGCGCGTCTTGTTGACCAATCGGTGCAGCGGCTGGTCGGGCGTCTGACCGGGCACCTTTTTCGCCGACATGTACGGCTTCGTGTCCGCCGGCTTCGTGAACGCCGTCTTGATGTGCTGAGCCACCGCACGCTCCTTGGCGCCGGCCTTCGTGCTGTAGCTCAGCATTCCGATGTAGGCGAACGAGGCTGCGCCCCTCTTGTCAGGGTTGCCACCGCCGGTGGAGTTCGCCAGGTACTTGGCGGCGTCCCAGCGCGGCGGCAGGAAGAACAGGTCGCCCTTGAGGTCGCCGGTGAGCTTGGCGTTGGGTGGCGGTGTGATGGTGATGGACGGCTGGTAGATGGCGGCGATCAGATCCGTGGTGCCGGCACTGCCCTGCCCGGGCTTGGCGTTGACGGTTTCGTTGAACGCGCGCAGCACCTTGAGTTCGGCGAAGGTCTTCGTTCCGGGCATGCTGCCGCCCCGGGTGTAGCGGACCGTGGACGGCCAGCTGTTGGGAATCTTCCCCTTGGTGTCGATCTTCATCGCGGGCGCCTCGGTGGTGCCCTGCGAGTCCATGTCGGTGAAGTAGTACTTGAAGTTGATCGTGCGGCTGTTCTTGGCGATCGTTCCCACGACCCGGACGTTGAACATGCTCACGCCGGAGGGCCTGCCGTTGACGAGCCAGGTCTGCACGAACGAGGCACCCGAACAGGCCGCGAACCGGGACGTGAAGTAGAACTTGTTGGTGGTGCCCAGACCCTTCTTGCACTGGTCGAGTGTCATCGTGCGGGCCGGTTCCGGAGCCGCGATCATAGGCGTCGGCGAGGCGGTTGAATCGACAGGTGCGGTGCGGGAGGGCTGGGTCGCCAGCCGCGCATACGACGCCGCAGGGCCAACCGTCTCGTGCGGCAACTGCGCGATCGGCTCCGCGTTACGGGCGATGTCCCGCAGACGTTCCATGCCGTGCTCGCTCTGCAACTCCTCGAGCGATGGCGTCGCTGAGCCAATCGGTAGGACGTATGACTCAACCTCAAGATCAGCCGACGCGTCTGCCTGCGCCGTAGACGGCACGGCCGACAGCAGGGCGACCGCGGTCGCCATAGTGAGCGCCTGTCTGCCGGCGCGCCTGAGCCACGGTATGTGCATCAAAACCCCCGAACTCATGCGAATCGAATCGATGATTCGAATGTGTGGTCGAGGGAAGGTCTATCGGTCGGATGATCGTACGCATGGGCGACACGCCGCATTTGACGCGATCAGGACTGCTGATGGCCGAGATCGACTTTTACACCGAGCAGGCGTGGGCGCCGGTCTGCTGGGTCACCGACTGCACAGGGCGCTGACCGGCGCCATGCCCAGCGCTCCGGTCGTCAGCACCCTCACCCGCGAGTGTGACGACCGGTCCCCGCCGCCGCTCGGAACGACGGATCAAGGCCGCAACCTCCCCCGCGAGACGTCACTGCGGGCCTTCGACTTCGACGCGAACGCTAGCGTCGATCCGGCGGTCATCCACACCCTGGCGACCTGCGAGTGGGTCAAGAAGGGGCGCGTCACCGGTCCGCCTGTGAGAACGAAGGCGAGGGGCCGGCAGTGGGCATCGGCTGCGAGGTGAACCTTCGTGGTCAGTCCGCCCCGGGACCGGCCGATGGCATGGTCGTCCGGCTCCCCGGCCGGGGCCCCCTTTTGCGGGCCCCGGCTGCGTGCTGGTGGGCACGCACGATCGTGGAGTCCACCGAGACAGCCCAGTTCAGTTCCTCGTCGGCGTCCGCCTGGGCCATGAGCGCGGGGAACACACGCTCCCAGGTTCCGTCGATGGCCCACATACGAAGCCGGTTGTAGACACCCCGCCAGTCGCCGTACTTCTCGGGCAAGTGGACCCACTGCGATCCGGTCTGGAACTTCCAGGCGATCGCATCGATCACCTCGCGGTGATCCCGCCACCGGCCACCCCGCTTCGGCGTCCGGTCAGGGAGCAACGGCTCGATCCGCGCCCACTGCGCGGCGGTTAACGGCAAGTCCGTGGAGGCGGGAGCGTCACCGGCCTGGGCGGCGGTGAGGACGAACGCCAGCGGCCGGCACCGGCCGTCGGCCGTGAAGGCGGTCAGCAGTTCTACGGCACGGTTGGTGGGCGTGGGGACGTGGTCCTTGTCGGGTGATGCCTGAGGCGGTGGAGAGGGCGTGCGGTCGGCGGTCTCGGCTTGCCACAGCGGGAGGAAGAAGGAGGGTTCTCCGTCCAGGACCTGGACGAGGCGTTCGATTTTCAGCCAACCTGCTATTGCCTGATATTGGCACCCGTCGTTCGTGAGTGCCAACCGTAATGATGTGGGGCTTAAGGCTGAGCACTCTTCGGCTGCCCTCGAAGAGCAACCCGCGCAGCGGGCCCAAGTGAGGAACAGGACGATGCTGGAGGGTGCGCTGGTAGCGGGCGAATGTATCGCCCGAGCCGCCATGTGCAACAAGTAGATGTAATCCACACCTCAACAGGACGATGTCGACTCGCTGCATCATCAGGAAGCGGCCCCCCGCTCACGACGGAGGGCCGCTGATCGATGACCGTCCCGATCGAGGAGGAATCATCAACATCCAGCCTACGCGGCGAGAATCCGCTCAGCCGCCTGCAGCCAGCCCGACGAACCGCATCAGCCTCCCAGGTCCTCTCACAGTCGCAGGTGGTGGCGGAATCATGGCGCTCCTGACAAGCGCTAGCAGTGGCCTGGTCCCCGCGCTCACCATCGAGATCCTCATCCTCGTTCTGCTTCTCTTGGTCGCCGTGCCAGCCGTCTGGTCCCGCAACCCCGAACGGCGCGCGGCTTCGAAGGAGGTGCTTAGCAGCCTCCTTGGTCGATGACCTGGAACTCTCGCCAACTGGGCCCGCTCTGCTCACTGGGCAGGTGTCGCTACCACACCGTCAGCACACCTCGCCCATGGGGAGGGAACCGCGAATGAGTAACGCTGCTAGATGCCTAGTCACAGCACTATGCCTAGCGCCGCGGCCTCTAGTGCGTCTAGGCCTCGTTTGGATCAGCGGGCGGACCAGAGGAAGATACCCGCGATATGAAGTCCGGCGAGGTAGATGGTGG
>KL569127.1:0-200 GCA_000715635.1 Streptomyces violaceus
CTGTCGCCCATCCCGCCAATCGCGCCCGCGGCGACTCGGGCGAGGAGGGTGCGGCCCGTGCGGAGGGCGGTACGGAGGGCGGCACGGACTTCGTACGCGCATTCTTCGCGTCGGTCGACAGGCCCGCGCTCGTGGAAGGGCTGCCCATCACCGGCACCCCCCAGGACATCGTGGACGAGTGGGTCGAGGCCGGCTGCCCC
>KL569127.1:413-1414 GCA_000715635.1 Streptomyces violaceus
CAGAGATGTGTATAAGAGACAGGCCTGACCCGCAGGTTCCGGTCAGCCGGGTGAGCCTGTCGACGCCCCAGCCGGTGGCCGAACCCGACAGCCCGCTGCGCGTGCGCATTCATGGCATGGGCGGGATCCACTGACCCGGCCGGGCGACGGCGCGGACGTCCTCGTGGCTGGTGGCGGGCCGGCGGGGGCGGCCACCGCCCTCGCCCTTGCGTACTCCGGTGCCGAAGTCGTCCTCGTCCACCCGGATTCCGCGCCCGAGTGGCGGGTCGGAGAGAGCCTGGCTCCCCCGGCGCGCACCCTGCTGGAACGCCTCGGCGTCCTCGACCGGGTCGCCACGGGCGGCCACCTGCCGTGCTACGGCAACCGCTCCGCCTGGGGGCGAACCGCCCTGACCGCATCGGATTTCGTCCGCAGTCCCTACGGCCCAGGCTGGCATCTCGACCGCTGGCGGTTCGACGCCTCGTTGCGTGAGGCTGCCCGTGACGCTGGCGTGCGCCATCGTCCGGGCAGCGTCACCGGCGTGACACGCACCGGGAACCACTGGCGGGCGACCGTCGCCGGGGCCGAGGTCACCGCATCGTACGTCGTCGACGCCACGGGGGCGCGTGCCCGGCTCGCCCGCCGGATCGGCGCACGGCTGGTGCACACCGACCACCTCGTGGCCATCACCGCTCGCGTGCCGAACACCGGTCAGGAAGGCGACGGGAGCGGCAGGTTCGAGGACTGCACCGAGCACACCTCACTCATCGAGTCCACGCCCTTTGGCTGGTGGTACACCGCGCCCCTGCCCTCGGGAGAGCGCGTCGTCATGGCGGTCACCGATGCCGACCTCGTCGGGCAGGCGGGACTGCGGACACCGGACGAATGGTGGGCCGCACTCGGCCTCAGCCGGCACATCGGCGCCCAGCTGCCCGTGCATGCCCGGCCGCCGGAACGCCTCGCCGTGCTCCGCGCCGGCACGTCCCGCGCCCTTCCTGCCGCCGGCCCCGGCTGGGCGGCGG
>KL569127.1:1623-8225 GCA_000715635.1 Streptomyces violaceus
CGGCATCACCTCCGCGCTCGCGACCGGCATCGCCGCTGCCGGCGCACTCATCGCGGATGCCGGCGGTGACGAAAACGCGATCCGCCGCTACGCCGGTCTCGTCACCGGGGTCCATACCGAGTTCCTGCACGCCCGCGCGGCCTGCTACCGGGGCGAACGCCGATGGGACACGCCGTTCTGGCTCCGACGCCGCCGGCTCCCGGACGACATGCTTGAGGGGAGCTCTCGGTGGCTATCCGTTTGATGGCCTCCTCGGTTCGCTCTACTTCCAAGTCGCCGATCCGGCCGAGGAGTTCGCTGCCCTTCGGGCGCACGAAGTCGCTCCAACCTCAGATGGACACGACCTCTCGGAAGGTCAACTGTCCAGAACACCACGCTCAATGGAGGCCGGGCAGGTCACGGGGCGGTCGATCCAGCGTGCGCGGCAGGGACACCAGCCCCACAAGGCCTGCGCACAACTGGGCGAGGCCGCGCGCCCCCCATACGCCGGAGCACTACGCCGAACGAGCGACTTAGGCATATTTTCTGCGGTCTTGTTCCACCTATGAGCAGGGAACGAACGCCGAATCAGCCAGACCAGTGGGAGAGCGCGCCCATGACCGGGACAGCCGACCAGCACCAGAACTCCTCGCAGCCCCAGGCCGACTGCGCGGCCGAGCCGATCGCCGGCATCGTGGCCGAATTCGTGGACAAACGTATGGGGCAGCGGATCTCCCAGGGCCAGGACCCGGTGCTGCGGCCGGTCTTCGTCAAGTACCACGGCACCGCCCGGGGGGTGCTCACGGTCGCCCCCGATCTGCCGCCGGACCTGTGTATCGGATTCCTCAAGGCCGCCCGGGACCAGCAGGGCGGTCTGACCGCCTGGGTTCGTTTCTCCAGCGACATCCTGCCGGACCGTCCGGACTTCCGCCGGACCCTCGGTCTGGGTATCAAGCTGTTCGGCGTTCCCGGGCCGAAGCTGCTGGAGGACGAGGGCCAGACGGACACGCAGGATCTCATTCTGCAGAACCATGACGTGTTCTTCGTCGACACCGCCCGGGACATGTGCGAGTTCCAGCAGGACCCGGTCGCGTACCAGAACGCCCATCCGGAGACCCGCAGCATTCTGCAAGCCATGCGCAAGCCCGAGGAGAGCACGCTGACGGCAAGGTACTGGGGCGTGCTGCCGTACGCGTTCGGGGCCGACCGCCATGTGAAGTACGTGCTCGCGCCGGTCTCCTGCCCGCCCGGTGACCCGCAGGCGGCGCCCCCGGACGAGGACCCCTCCTTCATGCGGGGAGATCTGCGGCACCGGCTGGCCGCGGGCGAGGCAGCCTTCGACCTGATGGTGCAGTTCCGCACGGACCCGGACCGGATGCCCCTGGACCGTGCCACCGTGCGCTGGGAGGAGTCGCTGAGCGCGCCGGTCCGCGTGGCACGACTGACCCTGCATCAGCAGGATGTCCGGGCGCGCGGTCAGGACGCCTACGGCGAGAACCTGGCCTACAACCCCTGGCACTGCCTGGCCGAGCACCGGCCGGTCGGCAGCGTGGCCGACGCCCGCAAGGTCGTGTACCGGGCGTCGGCCGCACGACGCCGCGACGCAAACGGCGTTCCGGTCGCGGAACCGGGTCCCGCACGGCCGCCGTCCACCGAACCCCACGGGCGGGACACCCGGATCGTGCGGGCCGCGATCCATCCCGCCATCGGAGTGGCGCGGGTCGGGGACAGCGCGGACGAGTTCTTCCTCGCGCCGGAGGTGGACGCCCCTCCCCCGCTGCCCACCGGCTCGTACAAGGACGCGAGCGGGGCCCTGAAGCGGCAGGCGGCACGCTTCCGCGTCTACGGCTACAACGCCGCCGGGGAACCGGTCGCCGAGCTGACCGCGGACAACGCGGACATCCGGTGGACCGTGCATGTGGCCAACAAGAAGGCCGCCTGGTACCAGTTCCAGCTGGCCCTGGACATTCCCGAAGCCACGGCCGCGCCCGCCACCACGCCGCGCAACCCCAAGGTGCCGCCCGCGGAGCGCGGCCGGCTGGTCATCGACCCCGGTCCGCGCTCGGTCCGCGGCCGGGACCGTGCGGGCCGGCCCGAGTACCGGTTCGACACGGGCTGCTTCCTCGGCAGGCCCGTCCATCTGGGTGAGGTGCGCACCGACGGCGCCGGCCGGCTGCTCTTCCTCGGCGGGCACGGCGTCTCGGCCTCGGTGGACCACGCTCAGGCCACGCACTTCGCCAACAACGACGGCTGGCACGACGACGTCTCCGACGGCCCGGTGAGCGCGCGGGTGCGCGTCGACGGCCGTCCCGTCCCCGTCGAACCGGCCTGGGTGGTGGTGGCGCCGCCGAACTTCGCGCCGGAGCTGAAGTCCGTGCGCACGATGTACGACCTGATGCGTGACGTCTTCGTGTCGGCCGGCACCCTGCCACCGCCGGACAAGGTCTCCTTCACCCGTGATGTCCTGCCGATCCTGCGGCGCCTGTGCGACCTCCAGTGGGTCAATCGCGGCATCGCCGCGCTGTTCGGGCACAGCGGGCGGGAGCACTTCCTGGCCCCCGGGCGGCTCGCCAGGCTGGCCGACCCCGGCCCGCGCAACGCGGAGCTGCGACAGCAGATCTGGGCCACGATGCGGGACCTCGACCGCGACGGGCTCTCGCCCGTGCCCTGGCCGCCGCTCTACGGCGACACCATGAGCGTGCGGCCGGCCTACGCGCGACAGCATCTGACACTGACCCCGTTGCAGTACCGTTCGCTGGCCCGGTGGGCCGCAGGGGACTTCGATGCCGACCACGACCCTTCGGCGGTGCCGCCCGAGACCCTCGACGCGGTGCCCCTGAGAGAGCGGCCGGGCACGCTCGACCGCGCGGCCCTGTCGTTCTGTGTGGCCGACGCGTTCCACCCGGGGTGCGAACTGTCCTGGCCGATGCGCCACAGCACCCTGTACGCGGCACCGTTCCGGGTACGGCACCGCGATCCCGGAACGCCCGAGCCCGATTACGGCGCGGTGCTGACGCCGCAGACGGCGCTCGGCGCCGGCGGTCCGCTGTACGCGCAGGGGCCGGGCGATCTCACGCGCTGGATGGCAGTGCCCTGGCAGACCGACACCGCCCGCTGCCGCTCCGGCTACTACCTCGGGTACGGCCCGCGCTACGACCCCTACCTGCCCACCTTCTGGCCCGCCCGCGTCCCCAACCACGTCCTCACGGAGCAGGACTACGAGGAGGCGATCGATCCCGGCAGCCCGGCGGAGGAACGCCGGACCGCCTTCGAGCGCCGGGCCGTGTGGGACAGGTGGCTGCCTCCGGACCGCATCGAGCAGATGAACGCCATGGTCAAGGACTTCGGCAAACTCGGCCTCGTCGAACGGCGCACGGGCGCCGCCGACGATCCGGAGCTGCCCACGACGATGTTCGTGGAGTCCGCGGTGAGCTTCCATCCGGAGCAGCCGCCGCCCGCTCTGCGGAATCTGCGGTGCCTGCATGTGCCGGAAGCGGCGGACTCGGGCGACGGCGTCCTGGCCGCGGCCCTCGCCCGTACGGACGTACCCGAAGAGCAGGTGATGGCGGGTTACTTCGAGAAGGTCGAGCGCTTCCCGGACGAGCGGTGACCTTCGAGGTGGTCGTGGCCGGAGGCGGTCCGGCGGGCGCCGTCGCGGCGCTGGTCCTGGCGCGGGCCGGCCGTCGCGTCCTGCTCGTCGACCGGGGCGCGCACGGTCCTCGGCCCTCCTTGTCCCGGATCGGCGAGACCCTCCTGCCGGCGGCCCGGCCGCTGCTGCACGATCTGGGTCTGTGGGACGAGTTCGCCGCGGGGCCTCACCTGCGATGCGTGGGGACCTACGCCTCCTGGGGATCGGAGACCCTCCACGGCCGCAGCCACCTCCACGACCCGCACGGGCACGGCTGGCATCTGGACCGGAGCGGGTTCGACGCGTTTCTGCGCGGCGCCGCCGAGTCCGCAGGCGCCGAACTGCGCCGGGCCGAGGCCGTGCCGCCGCCCCGTCCCCCGGACGCCGGCGACCAGGGCGTACTGCTCCGCGAAGGCGGCCGACTCCAAGAGGTGCGCTGCGACTGGGCCGTGGACGCCACCGGTCGCCGCGCCGTGATCGGCCGCCGGCGGGGCTGGCGCCGCAAGCAGGACCGGCTCGTCGCCGTGTACGCGTTGTTCGGGCGGCGGCTCCCCGGCCGGCGCACCGAGGACACCGAGCTCCGCACGCTCGTCGAGGCGGTCCCCGACGGCTGGTGGTACACGGCCCGGGTTCCGGCCGGACGGCTGGTCGCACACCTCACCGACACCGACCTGGCTCACTCCGCCCTGCGCACCGCCGAGGGCTTCCTCGGCGCGATCGGGGACACCCGTCACGTCCGTACCCGCCTCGACGCCTACGACCCGGCCCGTGCCCCGGCGCCACGCTGGACCGCGGCCCACGGGCTGCGTCTGCGCCCGGCGGCGGGCCCCGGATGGATCGCCGCCGGAGACGCCGCCCTCGCCTTCGACCCGCTCTCCTCCCAGGGCATCCTCACCGCCCTGCACACCGGAGCCCGCGCCGGCCGGACCGTCGACCTGTGCCTGTCCGGCGAGACGGCCGCCCTCGACGACTACACCCTGTTCCTGGATCGGATCACGGACGCCTACGAGCGGCATCACGCCGAGACCTACGGCCAGGAGCAGCGCTGGCCGGGGCACACGTTCTGGGAACGCCGCTCACCCGCGACGGCCTGAGGCCGCCTGCATGACTTCGCTCTACATGACTTCGATGCTGATGATGCAGGTGTCGTCGTCCGTGTCGGATCTGCTGTAGGTGAGCAGATGGTCGAGGCGCTGGTCGAGAGTGGTCTTCTTGGCGCTGGCGGTCATCAGGAGGTGCTTCAGGGACTCCTCCATGGAGCGGTCCCTGCGTTCCACCAGTCCGTCGGTGTACATCAGCAGGGTGTCGCCGATCTCCAGCCGCATCTCGGCCTCCTGGTAGGTGATGTCCGACGCCGCGCCGAGCAGCAGCCCCTTGAGCAGGGGCAGGGTCGTCGCCTGTCCGTCCCGTACGAGAACCGGCGGCAGATGTCCGGCGCGGGCCCAGCGCAGGACACGGCGAAAGGGGTCGTACAGCGCGCAGACCGCGGTCGCCGTCACCGAGTCGGAGAGGTGGTGGGCGACGCTGTTCAGCCAGGACAGCAGTTGGGCCGGGCCCGCTCCGGTGACGGCCAGGCCGCGCAGGGCGTTGCGGAGCACGACCATGCTGGTGGCCGCCTCGATGCCGTGCCCGGCGACGTCACCGACGCTCAGCAGGATGTGCTTCGAGGGCAGGACCACGGCGTCGTACCAGTCGCCGCCCACGAGGTGATCGGTCTCAGCCGGCCGGTAGCGCACGGCCGTGCGCAGTCCCGGCGCGTCCAGGGGTGCTGCCGTGGAGGGCATGATGGCCTGTTGCAGTTGCAGGGCCAGTCGGTTGCGCTCCGCGGACTGCTGCTCGGAGTGGGCGAGTTGGTCGCGGGTGGCGGCGAGTGCGACCTCCGTCCAGTGCTGTGCCGAGACGTCCTGGTACGCGCCACGCACGGCGAGCAGGCTGTCGTCGATGTCCACGACGGGTTCGGCGACCACGCGGATGTGGCGAGTCACCCCGTCCGGGCGCAGCAGGCGGAAGGCCGCCGACGCCGGCTTGCGGTGGTGCAGTACGGTCCGCAGGAAGCGGCCGATGGCCACGGCGTCGTCCGGGTGGGCGTGGGCACGCAGGTCCTCGACGGGGGCGGGCCCGTCGGACTCCGCCCTGCCGTAGAGGGCGAACAGCTGACTGTTCCAGGTGATCTCGCCCGTGACGAAGTTCTCCTCGAAACCGCCGATCCGGCCGAGGCGTTGCGCGTGCTCGAGCAGATTGGCGAGGCGTGCCATCTCGTCCTCGATCCGCCAGATCAGCAGCACGCTGTCGCCGTGCCGGGTCATGCTGACCTCGGCGACGGAGGACAGCGGCACCTGGTCCACGAGCGCGGTGAGTGTCATGTGACCGGCCCGGAACGGCTCGCCCGTGGCGTAGACCCGTTCCAGGTGGCTGAAGAGGCCGCTCTCGTCCGCTGCCAGGGGATACGCCTCCAGGAGCAGTGCGCCGTCGACGGTGCTGCGGGAGCGCCCCGCGGGGTCGCGGAAGCGGTGGTTGACGTGGTGGATACGGAAGTCGGTGAGATGTCCGGTGTCGTCCACTTGGGGGATGAGCACCAGCGCGGGGTCGCACAGCGAGTCGGCCAGGTCCGTCAGTTCCGACAGGACGGTCCTGGGTGGAGGGCCGTCGAGCGTCAGGGAAGAGGAGGGCGAGTGGATCTCCAGGGTGTGGGCGCACAGTTCCGCGAGTGCCTCGAACTGGCGGACGACGGCGGGCGGTTGCGCCACCAGCGGGGTCGGCCAGCAGATCTCGAGCACGCCGTGGATCCGTCCGCCCACGCCGGTGGGGACAGCGACCCTTCCTCCCTCGGGGTGGTGGGTACGGCCGATGGACGGAGGCCCGGCTGCCAGGGATCGGATCCACTCGGGCCTGCGCTCGGTCAGCGCGGTGCGGGCGACGGTCGCCACGCCCGGCGGCACATAGCGCCAGCGCTCTGCCTCACCCTCGGGAAACCCGGAGCTGCCCGCGAGTGTCA
>KL569127.1:8496-8622 GCA_000715635.1 Streptomyces violaceus
CCGTCGGCGCCGGCCGCCCAGATCGCCACGCCGGTCGCCCCGAGTGGTTCCAGCGCGTGCTGCAGCAGGGAGTCGGCGACTGCCTGGGTGTCCTCGGCGGCCAGGGCACTGCTTTCCGCCGTCCGC
>KL569127.1:8874-9189 GCA_000715635.1 Streptomyces violaceus
CGGCGGACATGGTGGGTGGCAGGGTGGGCGGCGTGCCGCGGACCGCCGTGGCGAAGTCGACCGCGACCTCGGTCAGACGGTCGCGTGCCGCCTGGTTGATGATGTCGACGGCCAGCTCGAGAGGGGTCATCGCCGACTGTTCGGCGAGTTCGGCCAGTTGCCGGGCGGCTTCGGCGGGACCGCAGTGCAGGCGCTCGACGAGCACGCCCTTGGCGAGGTCCATGAGGGCGCGTCCATCGGCTGCGGCGTGCGCCGCCTGCACCTCGTTGCGCAGGCGTTCCACCGTGACGGCCAGCCGGCCTACCGGAGAGGCCA
>KL569127.1:9476-11807 GCA_000715635.1 Streptomyces violaceus
GTCATGCCGTGGCGGCTCATCGTCCCGGGAGGCTTCTCCGGACAGATCAGTGTTGCTCACGTGGACGCTTGCTCCTTCTGACCCGCACACCGTGTGGGAGACGTCGTGATGTCGGTGGGTTTCGGCGTCACGCGGACAGCCAGTGCCGCACGCAGGCGATGAGGTCGTTCGCGTCGACGGGCTTCGTCACGTAGTCACTGGCGCCGGCCGCCAGGCTCTTCTCCCGGTCGCCCGGCATGGCCTTGGCGGTGACCGCGACGATCGGCAGGCCGCGGTACTCCGGCATCTTCCTGATCTCGGCGGTCGCGGCGTACCCGTCCATCTCCGGCATCATCACGTCCATCAGCACGAGACGGATCTCGGGGTGCGCGGTGAGGACGTCGATGCTCTTGCGGCCGTTCTCCGCGTGCAGCACACGCAGGCCGTGCAGTTCGAGGATGCCGCTGAGGGCGAACAGGTTGCGGGCGTCGTCGTCGACGACGAGCACCGTGTGTCCCGCCAGGGTGATGTCGACCTCCGGCGCCGTGCCCAGGCTCTCCTCCATCCGCACGAGCGGCACCACGTCCCCGGGTTGCTCGGCCGACAGGTGCAGGGTGATCCGTTCCTTCAGCTCGTCCAGGCTCGACAGAACCTCCAGGGGGCGGTTGTCCGCCCGGGCCTGCAGGGCGGCCTCCTGAGCCGCGCTCGGACGGTGGTTGTTGTGGACGAGGACCGGAACGGTGGCCAGCGCGGTGTCACCGTCCACGGCCTCGAGCAGCCGCGGGCCCTCGCCGTCGGGCAGATCCATGCTGAGGACGACGCAGTGGCACGGCCCTGCGGCCAGGGCGGAGGCCGCCTCCTGGGCGTCCATGGCGGTGACGATCTCCACGGCGTCATGCTGATCCCGCGCGGCGCGGCTGTGGTCCAGATCGGCGACGGCACTCTCGGCGACCACGGAGAGCAGCCCGCGCACGCGCTCCTCGACGATCAGCAGCCGCCGCGTGTGCGGTACCGGGAGTGCGGGAGCCGTACCCGGGTTCTGGCCCTCGGCCGGCCCGACGGCGCTGTCGTCGTCCTGCGTCCCCTCCAGCCGCGGTGCGGCGGAGTCCTCGAAGTCGGCGCGCGCCACCGGAAGGTAGAGCGTGAAGGTGCTGCCCTGCCCCGGGTTGCTGTCCACGGTCACCGCCCCGCCCAGCAGGTGGGCGATCTCCCGGGTGATGGACAGGCCCAGACCGGTGCCCCCGTACTTGCGGCTCATGGTGCCGTCCGCCTGCTGGAAGGCACCGAAGATGGATTCCAGCTGCTGCTCGGGAATGCCGATGCCGGTGTCCTCGACGCGGAAGGCCACCACGGGGCCGCCGCGGTGCACGATCTCGGGTACATCGTCGTCGGCCGCCGGCTCGATGCGCAGCTCGACGCCGCCTCGCTCGGTGAACTTCACCGCGTTGGACAGCAGATTGCGCAGCACCTGGCGCAGCCGCGCGTCGTCCGTGACCAGGTCGGCGGGGGCGCCCGGAGCCCTGGTGATGGCGAAGGTCAGGCCCTTCTGGGTGGTCATCGGCCGGAACGTGGCCTCGACGTAGTCCAGGAGGCGGCGCAGCGGCACGCGTTCAGGGGCGATGTCCATCTTCCCCGCCTCGACCTTCGACAGGTCGAGGATGTCGTTGATGAGCTGCAGCAGGTCGGAGCCGGCGGAGTGGATGATGCCCGCGTACTCCACCTGCTTCGGCGTCAGGTTCCGGGAGGGGTTCTGGGCGAGCAACTGGGCGAGGATGAGAAGGCTGTTGAGCGGGGTGCGCAATTCGTGGCTCATGTTGGCCAGGAACTCCGACTTGTACTTCGAGGCCAGCGACAGTTGCTTGGCCCGGTCCTCCAGCTCCTGGCGGGCCTGTTCGATCTGCAGGTTCTTCGCCTCGATGTCCCGGTTCTGCGTGGCCAGCAGGGTGGCCTTCTCCTCCAGCTCCGCGTTGGACCGCTGCAGCTCGCCCTGGCGGACCTGCAACTCGTCGGAACGGACGCGCAGTTCCTCGGCCAGCCGTTGGGACTCGCCGAGCAGTTCGTCGGTGCGGGCGTTGGCGAGAATGGTGTTGACGTTGACGCCGATGGTCTCCCTCAGCTGCCCCAGGAAGTCCTGGTGGATCTGGGTGAACCGGGTGACCGAGGCCAGCTCGATGACGCCGAGCACCTGTTCCTCGACGGTGATGGGCAGCACCGTCAACGAGGTCGGAGTCGTCCTGCCGAGGCCGGAGGAGATGGCCACGTAGTCGGCCGGGAGCTCGTCCACGGTGATGGTGCGGCGGCTGCGGGCCGCCTGGCCGATCAGGGTGTGCCCGAGGGGGATGCGCTCGAGGC
>KL569127.1:11992-14164 GCA_000715635.1 Streptomyces violaceus
GGAGCCGATGAGCCGCAGCTCCACGCCGGTACCGGTCTCCTCGGCCAGGTAGAACGCCCCGTACTGCGCGGAGACCAGCGGCGTCAGCTCGTCCATGATGAGCTCGGCGACGACGTCCAGGTCCCGGTGCCCCTGCATGAGGGAGGACACCCGGGCCAGGTTGGACTTCAGCCAGTCCTGTTCCTGGTTCGCCTGCGTCGTGTCCCGCAGGGACTCCACCATCGCGTTGATGTTGTCCTTGAGCTCGGCCACCTCGCCGGAGGCGTCCACCGTGATCGACCGGGTGAGGTCGCCCTCGGCGACGGCACTGGCCACCTCGGCGATCGCCCGCACCTGCCGGGTCAGGTTGCCGGCCAGCTCGTTCACGTTCTCGGTGAGCCGCTTCCAGGTACCCGAGACACCCTCGACCTCGGCCTGGCCACCGAGCCGGCCCTCACTGCCCACCTCACGCGCCACGCGTGTGACCTCGGCGGCGAACGACGACAGTTGGTCGACCATCGTGTTGATCGTGGTCTTGAGTTCCAGGATCTCGCCGCGCGCGTCGACGTCGATCTTCTTGGACAGGTCGCCGTTGGCGACAGCCGTGGTCACCAGCGCGATGTTGCGGACCTGCCCGGTCAGATTGTTCGCCATCGAGTTGACGTTGTCGGTGAGGTCCTTCCACGTCCCGGCGACGTTGGGCACATGGGCCTGGCCTCCGAGGCGTCCCTCGGTGCCGACCTCCCGGGCCACGCGGGTCACCTCGTCCGCGAAGGCGGACAGGGTGTCGACCATGGTGTTGATCGTCCCCGCCAGTGCGGCGACCTCGCCCTTGGCCTCCACAGTGATCTTCTGCGACAGGTCGCCGCGGGCAACGGCCGTGGCCACCTGGGCGATGGAGCGGACCTGCCCGGTCAGGTTGGAGGCCATCACGTTGACGTTGTCGGTGAGGTCCTTCCAGGTGCCCGACACTCCGCGCACGGTGGCCTGGCCGCCGAGGTTGCCCTCGGTGCCCACCTCACGGGACACCCTGGTGACCTCGTCGGCGAAGGACGACAGTTGGTCGACCATCGTGTTGATGGTCTCCTTCAACTTCAGGATCTCGCCCCGCGCGTCCACGCGGATCTTCTGCGACAGATCGCCCTGCGCCACGGCCGTGGTCACCTCGGCGATGGAGCGGACCTGGGCGGTCAGGTTGTCCGCCATGAAGTTCACCGAGTCGGTCAGATCCCGCCAGGTGCCCCGCACACCCTTGACGTCGGCCTGCCCGCCGAGCCGGCCCTCGGTACCCACCTCCCGCGCCACACGCGTGACCTCATCAGCGAACGCCGAGAGCTGATCGACCATCGTGTTGATGGTGTTCTTCAACTCCAGAATCTCACCGCGCGCGTCGACGTCGATCTTCTGCGACAGATCCCCCTTGGCGACGGCGGTGGCCACCTGGGCGATGTCACGCACCTGGGTGGTCAGGTTGCCGGCCATGGCGTTGACCGAGTCGGTCAGGTCGGCCCAGGTTCCGGAAACCCCGGGTACCTGGGCCTGACCGCCCAGCGTGCCCTCGGTCCCGACCTCGCGTGCCACCCGGGTCACCTCGGAGGTGAACAGCGACAACTGGTCGACCATGCCGTTGAACACGGACGCGATCTCACCGAGCAGGCCGCCGGCCTCTTCCGGCAGCCGGGTGCCGAAGTCGCCGTCGCGTACCGCCGTCAGCCCGGCCAGCAACCGCCGCAGCTCCGGCTCACCCGGTACTACGCTCGGATCCTGGATCGCGGTACCCGCCTTGTCCATGCTCTCCCTCTCCCCGAACGCCCCGCGGCATTCGCTCCGACATTCAGACCTGCCGTCAACTGTCGGAATTCTCGCCCCCGCCGGCCGCTACGAACGGTCTTATCGTATGGCCCGGCCGACCCCCGACTTGATTCCAGCAAGTATTGTCACGCGACAACGGCCGAAGGTCGACTGCCAAGCCTCCCGGTGATCGACCGGACTGCAATCACCCCTTCGCGTGAGCAACGAGCAGAATCAAATACCGAGTCGACCCGGCGTGTTCGCCGAGACGCCGCCGAGTACTTCGGCCTGCCCCGCGACTGCACGGTCATCATGGGCTCGCAGATCGAGGTGTAGGGCGCCTGCCGCGGGAAGCCGGGCCTGTTCGGCGTGCGTGGAGGGTCAGTTGCAGCAGGGGCAGCC
>KL569127.1:14389-14883 GCA_000715635.1 Streptomyces violaceus
GGTCGGCACCGCAGCGGCCGCGGGCGCGCAGCAGCCCTTGCCCTGCCAGGCGTCGAGTCCCTCCTTCACGGCGAGGGCGGCGATGGCGAGGGCGGCGACGGGGTCGGCCCATGCCCAGCCGAGGGTGGCGTTGAGGACCAGGCCGACCAGGAGCACGGCGGAGAGATACGTGCACAGCAAGGTCTGTTTGGAGTCGGCCACGGCGCTCGCCGAGCCGAGTTCGCGGCCGGCCCTGCGCTGCGCGGCGGACAGGAACGGCATGACGGCCAGCGAGAGCGCCGCGATGACGATGCCGGGGACGGACCGCTCGGCCTCGCCGGTGCCGGTCAGGGCACGGACGGAATCCACGGCGACGTAGGCGGCGAGCGCGAAGAACGAGACGCCGATGATCCTCAGGGTGGTCCTCTCGCGGGCCTCGCGTACGGCATGGTCGCGGGCGGAGAACTGCCAGGCGACCGCGGCAGCCGAGGAAACCTCGATGACCGAGTCCAGTC
>KL569127.1:15147-15459 GCA_000715635.1 Streptomyces violaceus
GAGCAGACGTATCCGGCGGGCGAGCACGTCACGGCGCGCCGGGGTCGGGCCGAGGGAGATCGCGGTCATCAGCAGCACCCCTTGTCGTCGGCGTCGGCACAGGTGCGGTCGGTCGCCACGGCAACGACGGCGGCGCGCAGGTCGTCGAGGGCGTGGGCCAGACGTACGTCGGCCAGCTCGTACCGGGTGCGACGGCCGTCGGGCACGGTGACGACCAGGCCACAGTCGCGCAGGCAGGCGAGGTGGTTGGACAGCCGGGTGCGGGAGATGCCGAGGGCGCTGTCTCTTATACACATCTCTGAGCGGGCTGGC
>KL569127.1:15642-18821 GCA_000715635.1 Streptomyces violaceus
AGGATGCGGCAGCGGATCGGGTCGGCGAGCGCGCGGCCGAAGCGGGCCAGCACCTCGATGTCAGAAGCAACGGTCAGCACCCTCCAACAGTACACATTCTCCTGAATTCAGCGAATCGTGGATTGTGCCCGGCCCTCAACCGACGTGATCAGCTTCTCGTTGTCGGCGGAAGCGAAGCGCGAACCGGGGTGCGGGACGATGTCCCGCACCCCGGTGGGTGACCTCAGCCGCGCTGAGGAGTCGGAGCGGTCAGTCCTCGCCCTCGAGGTTTCCTTCCGTCTCCAGGTAGACCTGCCGCAGGCCTTCCAGCACCGCCGGATCAGGCTTCTCCCACATCCCCCGCGACTCGGCCTCCAGCAGCCGCTCGGCGATGCCGTGCAGGGCCCAGGGGTTGGCCTGCTGGAGGAACTCGCGGTTGGCCGGGTCCAGGACGTAGGTCTCGGTGAGCTTGTCGTACATCCAGTCGGCGATCACGCCGGTCGTGGCGTCGTAGCCGAACAAGTAGTCCACCGTGGCGGCCAGCTCGAAGGCGCCCTTGTAGCCGTGGCGGCGCATCGCCTCGATCCACTTGGGGTTGACCACGCGGGCGCGGAAGACGCGCGAGGTCTCCTCGACGAGGGTGCGGGTGCGGACCGTCTCGGGGCGGGTCGAGTCGCCGATGTACGCCTCGGGCGCCGTGCCCCGCAGGGCGCGCACCGTGGCGACCATGCCGCCGTGGTACTGGAAGTAGTCGTCGGAGTCGGCGATGTCGTGCTCGCGCGTGTCCGTGTTCTTCGCGGCGACCTCGATGCGCTTGTACGCCGTCTCCATCTCCTCGCGGGCCGGGCGGCCGTCGAGTTCGCGGCCGTAGGCGTAGCCGCCCCAGACCGTGTAGACCTCGGCCAGGTCGGCGTCGGTACGCCAGTCGCGGGAGTCGATGAGCTGGAGCAGACCGGCGCCGTAGGTGCCGGGGCGGGAGCCGAAGATACGGGTGGTGGCGCGGCGTTCGTCGCCGTGCTCGGCCAAGTCGGCCTTGACGTGGGCCCGGACGTGGTTCACCGAGGCCGGCTCGTCCAGCGACGCCGCCAGGCGTACGGCGTCGTCCAGCAGTCCGATCGTGTGCGGGAAGGCGTCACGGAAGAAGCCCGAGATACGCAGGGTGACGTCGATACGGGGGCGGCCCAGCTCCTCGGCGGGGACGGGCTCCAGCCCGGTCACGCGGCGGGAGGCGTCGTCCCAGACCGGGCGGATGCCGAGCAGGGCGAGGGCCTCGGCCACGTCGTCGCCCGCCGTGCGCATGGCGCTCGTGCCCCACAACGACAGCCCGACGGAGGTGGGCCATTCGCCGTTGTCGGTGCGGTAGCGCTCCAGCAGGGAGTCCGCGAGGGCCTGGCCGGTCTCCCAGGCGAGACGGGAGGGGACGGCCTTGGGGTCGACGGAGTAGAAGTTGCGGCCCGTCGGCAGGACGTTGACCAGGCCGCGCAGCGGGGAGCCGGACGGGCCCGCCGGGACGAAGCCGCCGGCCAGCGCGTGGACCATGTGGTCGATCTCGGCGGTGGTCCCGGCGAGGCGCGGCACGACCTCGCGGGCCGCGAACTCCAGGATGGCGGCCACCTGTTCGCCGTGTTCGGTGGGGACGGCGGCCGGGTCCCAGCCCGCGTCCTCCATCGCCTGGACCAGGGCGCGGGCCTTCTCCTCCGCCGCGTCGGCGGTCGTGCGGGTGGCGGCGGACTCGTCGAGGCCGAGCGCCTCGCGCAGGCCGGGCAGGGCCGTGGTGCCGCCCCAGATCTGGCGGGCGCGCAGGACCGCGAGGACCAGGTTGACGTGGTCGCCACCGGTGGGCGGGTTGCCGAGGACGTGCAGACCGTCACGGATCTGGGCGTCCTTGACCTCGCAGAGCCAGCCGTCGACGTGGAGCAGGAAGTCGTCGAAGCCGTCGTCGTCGGGGCGGTCGTCCATGCCGAGGTCGTGGTCGAGCTTCGCGGCCTGGATGAGGGTCCAGATCTGGGCGCGGATCGCCGGGAGCTTGGCGGGGTCCATGGACGAGATCTGGGCGTACTCGTCGAGGAGTTGCTCCAGGCGCGCGATGTCACCGTAGGAGTCGGCGCGGGCCATGGGCGGGACGAGGTGGTCGACAAGGGTGGCGTGCACGCGGCGCTTGGCCTGGGTGCCCTCGCCGGGGTCGTTGACCAGGAACGGGTAGATCAGGGGAAGGTCGCCGAGGGCGGCATCGGGGCCGCAGGCGGCGGACAGGCCGGCGTTCTTGCCGGGCAGCCACTCCAGGTTGCCGTGCTTGCCGAGGTGGATCATCGCGTCGGCACCGAAGCCGCCGTCCTCGGCGCGGGCGGCGATCCAGCGGTAGGCGGCCAGGTAGTGGTGGGACGGCGGGAGGTCCGGGTCATGGTAGATGGCGATGGGGTTCTCGCCGAAGCCGCGCGGGGGCTGGATGAGGATCAGCAGGTTGCCGAAACGGAGGGCCGCGAGGACGATGTCGCCCTCCGGGTTGCGGCTGCGGTCGACGAACATCTCGCCCGGCGCCGGACCCCAGTGCTCCTCCACCGCCGTACGCAGTTCCTCGGGGAGCGTGGCGTACCAGCGGCGGTAGTCGGCCGCCGGGATGCGCACCGGGTTGCGGGCGAGCTGCTCCTCGGTGAGCCAGTCCTGGTCGTGGCCGCCCGCCTCGATCAGCGCGCGGATCAGCTCGTCGCCGTCGCCGGAGGCCAGGCCCGGCACCTCGGCGTCCGTGCCGAAGTCGTAGCCCTCCTCGCGCAGGCGCCGCAGCAGGGCCACCGCGCTGGCGGGGGTGTCTAGGCCGACCGCGTTGCCGATGCGGGAGTGCTTGGTCGGGTAGGCGGAGAGGACCAGCGCGAGGCGCTTGTCGGCGGGCCGGATGTGGCGGAGCCGGGCGTGGCGTACGGCGATTCCGGCGACGCGGGCCGCGCGCTCGGGGTCGGCGATGTAGGCCGGGAGGCCGTCCTCGTCGATCTCCTTGAAGGAGAACGGGACGGTGATGAGGCGGCCGTCGAACTCGGGGACGGCGATCTGGCTGGCCGCGTCGAGCGGGGAGACGCCCTCGTCGTTCTCCTCCCAGGCGGCACGCGAACCGGTGAGGCACAGGGCCTGGAGGATCGGGACGTCCAACTCGGTGAGCGCACCGGCGTCCCAGGACTCGTCGTCGCCGCCGGCCGATGCCTCGGCGG
>KL569127.1:19048-20180 GCA_000715635.1 Streptomyces violaceus
ATGTGTATAAGAGACAGGCTTGGTGCCGCCCGCGGCGAGGACCGTGGTGATGATCACGTCGGCTGCGCGGAGTTCCTCGATCAGCTCGGGCTCGGGGGCGCGCAGGGAGGCGACGTACAGGGGCAGGGCCCGGCCGCCCCCGTCCTCGATCGCGTCGCACAGGGCGGCGACGAAGGCGGTGTTGCCGCTCATGTGGTGGGCCCGGTAGTAGAGCACGGCGACGATCGGACCGTCGGCGCCGTCACGGGGCGTGCGCTCCAGCGGCCCCCAGGGGGTGCCGCCGCCGGTGCCTCGAAGCCGTGGCCGGTCAGCAGGACCGTGTCGGAGAGGAAGCGCGCGAGCTGCTCCAGGTTGGCCGGGCCGCCGTGGGCGAGGTAGGCGTGCGCCTCGGCGGCGATACCGACGGGGACGGTGGAGGCTTCCATCAGCTGGGCGTCCGGAGCCTGTTCACCGGTGAGGACGACCACCGGGCGGCCGTCGGCCAGGAGCAGGTCGAGGCCGTCCTGCCAGGCCCGGACACCGCCGAGGAGGCGTACGACGACCAGGTCGACCCCGTCGAGAAGGCCGGGGAGGTCGTCGAGGGCGAGACGGGAGGGGTTGGCGAAGCGGTAGGACACCGGACCCGCGGCGGCGCGGGCGCTCAGCAGATCGGTGTCGGACGTCGACAGGAGCAAGATGCGGGGGTGCGGGGGTCGTCCCCCGGATGAATGCAGCATGCGGCGTCGGCCTTCCTCGGGGTGTCCGCGCCCCGGGTGGTTCGAAATGGGGTCTCCCCTGCTCGGGCGAAGCCGAGCGCGCGGGGAAGGGAGTTCCTGACTCGCCCGGCCGCATGGGCCGGACTCACAGTGGCGGGACCGCGCCGGACTCGCACCGGCTTCCTCCCCTGTCGCCGTCGTGGCGATGACGGACCGGATGATCCGCCGCGATCATAGTAAGTGCCATGGGAAGAGGGCACGGCATACACCAGGTGTGATGGTAGGTATGCTCGCCGCCATGTCCACGGCTGCCCAGCGCTCATCGACCCAGGCCACAGCGGTCCCACGAGACCGCGGTGACGCCTGTCCGGGGACGCTGCGGCTGCACGCGGCGGACGACGGAGCGCTGGCCCGTGTCCGGGTTCCCGGTGGTGTGC
>KL569127.1:20390-21115 GCA_000715635.1 Streptomyces violaceus
TGTATAAGAGACAGGGCCGAGACGCTCGTGGACGTGGCGGAGCGGCTGGGCGACGGAGACCTGCATCTGACCTCGCGCGGCAACGCGCAGGTACGGGGTCTGTCCGACGGATGCGCCGGGGAGCTGGCCGAGTTGCTGGACGCGGCCGGGCTGCTGCCCTCGCGCGGCCACGAGCGGGTGCGCAACATCGTGGCCTCGCCGCTGTCCGGTCTCGACGGGCAGGGCGTGCTGGACGTACGCCCCTGGCTGACGGCCCTCGACGCGGCGTTGTGCGCGAGCGAGGCGGCGCGGGCCCTGTCGGGGCGTTTCTTGTTCGCGCTCGACGACGGACGCGGCGACGTGGCCGGACTCGATGCCGACGTGACGGTACGGGCGACGGTGGACGGCGGCGCGGAACTCGCGCTCGGAGCGGCCGGGGAAGCGCTGCACATCGGTGTCGAGGAAGCGGCCCGGGCCGCGCTGGTGGCCGCGGAGGCCTTCCTGGAGGCGGCGCGGACGAGCGGGGACCGCGTCTGGCGCGTGGATGAACTCTCCCTTTCCGGTGACGAGTTGCTCGATGCGGTCGGTCGGCGGCTGCGGGCCGAGGGCGTCCGTCACGAGCGGCGGGACCGGGAGATGGGCCGCACGTCCGGCCCGCCCCCGGGAGTCCTCGGTGCCGGCCTCTCCGTGCACGTACCTCTGGGACGGCTCCCGTCGCACCAGTGGCGGGAACTGACGCAGGTCGT
>KL569127.1:21299-22137 GCA_000715635.1 Streptomyces violaceus
GCCGGTGAGCTGCGTCTCACCCCGTGGCGCGGTGTGGTTCTTCCCACACACGGGACGGACCCGGACGATTCCCTCGCCCGCCTCGCCGCCGCCGGTCTCGTCACCGACCCCGGCTCCCCCTGGCTCCGCGTCGGTGCCTGTATCGGCAGGCCCGGATGCGCCAAGTCACGGGCGGACGTACGGACCGACGCGGCCGAGGCCCTCGACACGATCGAGCCGCGCGGCCTCCCCCTGTACTGGTCCGGATGCGAACGCCGCTGCGGACACCCCCGGGGCGACCATGTCGACGTGGTCGCCGCTCCGGAAGGCGGCTACCTGCTCTCCACCGCCGTGAGCGGCCGGCAACCCCGGACCGCCTCGATGGACGACCCCGCCCGACTCGCCACCGCCCTGGCGGCGATCACCTCATGACCCCTACGACGACCGAAGGCAGCGAGAAGAACACCGTGACCACGTACGACTACGAGAAGGACGGCCCGGCCATCTACCGCCAGTCCTTCGCCACCATCCGCGCGGAGGCGGACCTCGCGGCCCTGCCCGCCGACGTCAGCCAGGTCACGGTCCGGATGATCCACGCCTGCGGGATGGTCGACCTCGTACGGGACCTGGCCTACACCCCGGCAGTCGTGGCCCGCGCCCGCGAGGCCCTGCGCGCCGGCGCTCCCATCTTCACCGACGTGCAGATGGTGGCCAGCGGCGTGACGCGCAAGCGGCTGCCCGCGGACAACGACGTGCTCTGCACACTCTCCGACCCGTCCGTGCCGGAGCTCGCGGCGAAGCTCGGCACCACGCGCAGCGCCGCCGCGCTGGAGCTGTGGCGGGACCGGCTGGAGAGCTC
>KL569127.1:22371-22884 GCA_000715635.1 Streptomyces violaceus
GGAGATGATCGAGGAGGGGGCGCCCCGGCCGGCCGCCGTCATCGGTGTCCCGGTCGGTTTCGTCGGGGCCGCCGAGTCCAAGGACGCTCTGGCCGCGCACCCGTCGGGCCTGGAGCACCTGGTCGTGCGCGGCCGTCGCGGGGGCAGTGCCATCGCCGCCGCCGCGCTCAACGCGATCGCGAGTGAGGAAGAGTGAGCGGCAAGCTGTACGGGGTGGGGCTCGGCCCCGGTGACCCGTCCCTGATGACCGTACGGGCCGTGGAGGCCATCGCCGAGGCGGACGTGATCGCGTACCACAGCGCGCGGCATGGTCGTTCCATCGCGCGCTCGATCGCGGCGAAGCACATCCGCGCCGACCACATCGAGGAGCGGCTGGTCTACCCGGTCACGACCGAGACCACCGACCACCCCGGCGGCTACAAGGGCGCGATGGAGGAGTTCTACACCGAGGCGTCGGCCCGGCTCGCCGCGCACCTGGACGCGGGACGGACGGTCGCGGTCCTCGCCGAGGGC
>KL569127.1:23096-23579 GCA_000715635.1 Streptomyces violaceus
ATCAGAGATGTGTATAAGAGACAGCTACGGCTCCTACATGCACATGCACAAGCGGCTCACCGACCGCTACGACACCGAGGTCATCCCCGGCGTCACGTCCGTGTCGGCCGCCGCGGCCCGGCTGGGCACGCCGCTCGCCGAGGGCGAGGAGGTGCTGACCATCCTGCCGGGCACGCTGCCCGAGGAGGAGCTGACCGCACGGCTCGCCGCGACGGACGCGGCCGTGGTGATGAAGCTGGGGCGGACCTTCACCAAGGTGCGCAGCGCGCTGGAGAGTTCGGGGCGGCTCGGCGAGGCCCGCTATGTCGAGCGGGCCACCATGGCCGGGGAGCGGCTCGCCGAACTGGCGGACGTGGACGCGGAGTCGGTGCCGTACTTCTCGGTGGCCGTGCTGCCCAGCCAGGTCGACGCCGAGCGGCCCGAGGCCCGGGAGCGGGGCGAGGTCGTGGTGGTCGGGACCGGCCCCGCAGGTCCGCTGTGGCC
>KL569127.1:23799-24564 GCA_000715635.1 Streptomyces violaceus
GGTCGTCTCGGGCGGCGACCCGGGCGTCTTCGCCATGGCCACGGCCGTTCTGGAGGTCGCGTCGCAGAAGGAGTACGCGGACGTCCCCGTGCGGGTGCTGCCGGGTGTGACCGCCGCCAACGCGGCGGCGGCCCGCGCGGGCGCCCCGCTCGGGCACGACTACGCCGCCCTCTCGCTCTCCGACCGGCTCAAGCCGTGGGAGGTCATCGCCGAGCGGCTGAGCGCGGCCGCCTCCGCCGACCTGGTGCTGGCCCTGTACAACCCCGGTTCCCTCAGCCGTACCTGGCAGGTGGGCAAGGCCCGTGAGCTGCTTCTGGAGCATCGCGCACCGGACACTCCGGTGGTGGTGGCACGGGACGTGGGCGGCTCCGGTGAGCGGGTACGGATCGTGCGGCTGGCCGACCTGGACCCGGCCGAGGTCGACATGCGCACGATCCTGCTGGTCGGGTCCTCGCAGACGCGGGCCGTTCGGCGTGCGGACGGCGAGGAGATCGTCTGGACTCCGCGCCGGTATCCCGAGGCATAGTGAGATGCGGCCCGGTTCAGCTCCCCTCGGCCACCGAAGCAGGGGCCGGGGCGGGCTGGGCCAGGCCCTTCGTCCACGTCTCCTCGATCCGGCCGGCCTTCCACACCAGCAGGGCCACCACCCGGTGGCGATACAAGTCAGGTGTGGCAAAGCCCGTGCCAGGTTTCAGCCGGCTGTCGGGGCAGCGCGCCGGTGCGGACGTTCCCTGATCCATCGGGCCGCCTCTTCCGGACCGGCCA
>KL569127.1:24866-29207 GCA_000715635.1 Streptomyces violaceus
GTCCTTGGTCACCAGGACGTCGATGCGATGGCGGTGCAGGAGTTCGCGTTCTCCGTCGAGGGTGAAGGGACCGCGGTCGAGGAGCACCTCCATGCGGGCGGGGTGCGGGGCCTCGGGCGCGTCCACGGAGCGTACGAGGAACCACAAGGCGTCCAGCCCGGCGAACGCGGCCAGGCCCATGCGTCCGGTGGTGAGGAACACCCGCCTGCCGAGGGCGGGCAGCAGCCCTGCGGCCTCCTCCAGGGAGCCGGCCTCGTGCCAGTCGTCGCCCGCGACCGGGACCCAGCCGGGGCGCCGCACCGCGAGCAGGGGAACATGGGCGGTGGCCGCGGCACGTGCCGCGTGGAAACTGATCGTCCCGGCGAAAGGGTGGGTGGCGTCGATGAGTGCGTTCACCCGATGCTCACTCAGCCACTCGGTCAGCCCCTCCACGCCGCCGAAGCCGCCGATCCGGACCTCACCCGGAGGCAGCCGGGGGCCGGCCACCCGCCCGGCGAGGGAGCTGGTCACGGTCAGGCCGGGTGTGCCGTGGAGCAGTTCGGCAAGACGGCGGGCTTCCGTGGTCCCGCCCAGTATCAGTACGTGCATGGAAGTCCAGGTCCGTTCATGAGCAGCGAAGTGAAGGGTGGCCGCAGGGCCCAGCTGGAACACACCGGCCTGCGGCACGGGTGGACCACCGGCGCCTGTGCGACGGCGGCCACGACGGCCGCGTACACGGCACTGCTGACCGGGGAGTACCCCGACCCGGTGACGATCACCCTGCCCAAGGGGCACACACCGTCGTTCGCGCTGGCGGCCGAGGAACTGGGCGACGGATACGCGATGGCGGCCGTCGTCAAGGACGCGGGCGACGACCCGGATGTCACGCACGGCGCGCTGATCCGGGCCACGGTACGGCGGCTGCCCGCCGGGGCCGGGGTGGTCTTCAAGGCGGGGCCCGGGGTCGGGACGATCACCCGCGCCGGTCTGCCGCTGCCCGTCGGCGAGCCTGCCGTGAACCCCGTCCCCCGCCGGATGATGCGCGACCACGTCGCCGAGGTCGCCGCCCGGCACGGTGGCACCGGCGACGTCGAGATCACCGTCTCCGTCGACCACGGCGAGGAGATCGCCCGCTCCACCTGGAACCCGCGGCTGGGCATCCTGGGCGGCCTGTCCATCCTCGGCACCACCGGGATCGTGGTGCCGTACTCCTGCTCGGCGTGGATCGACTCCATCCGCCGGGGTGTGGACGTGGCCCGGGCCGCGGGCCGTACGCATGTCGCCGGATGCACCGGGTCGACGTCGGAGAAGACGGTCGTCGCCGAGTACGGGCTGCCCGAGGACGCCCTGCTCGACATGGGCGACTTCGCGGGCGCCGTGCTGAAGTACATCCGCCGCCACCCCGTCGACCGGCTGACGATCTGCGGTGGCTTCGCCAAGCTGTCCAAGCTCGCCGCCGGCCATCTCGACCTGCACTCCGCCCGCTCCCAGGTCGACAAGGGCTTCCTCGCCGAACTGGCCCGGCGGGGCGGGGCGGACGAGGCGCTGCGGGCCGAGGTGGCCGAGGCCAACACCGGGCTGGCGGCCCTGCAGTCGTGCATGGCCGCCGGTGTGCCGCTCGGTGATCTGGTCGCCAGGACGGCTCGCGACGAGGCACTGGCCGTGCTGCGCGGTGCTCCGGTCGCGGTCGACGTGATCTGCGTCGACCGGGCGGGCACGGTGGTGGGGCGCAGCTCGGTGGCCTGAGGTCCCGGGCGCCGGTAGAGCCTTGCCGGGCCGCTCAGCACACGTGACGCTCCCGCTCCGCCGAGTAGAGGTGGCTGTCCCGGAACCCCTCCGCCCCCAGTGTCCGCCCGACCATGATCACAGCGGTGCGCAGCACACCGGCCTCCTTCGTCTTCCCGGCGATCTCGTCGAGGGTGCCGCGAATGATCACCTCGTCCGGGCGGGAGGCGTAGGCGACGACCGCGGCCGGGCAGTCGGCGCCGTAGTGCGGGAGGAGTTCGTCGACCACGCGGTCCACGTAGCCGGCTGCCAGGTGCAGCACGATCAGCGCGCCGCTGCGGCCGAGGGTGGCCAGGTCCTCCCCTTCGGGCATGGCGGTGGCACGCTTGGCGACGCGGGTGAGGATCACGGTCTGGCCGACGGTCGGCACGGTCAGCTCCCGTTTCAGGGACGCCGCCGCGGCGGCGAAGGCCGGGACTCCCGGGACCACTTCGTAGGGCACTCGGGCCGCGTCCAGCCGTCGCATCTGCTCGGCGACCGCGCTGAACACGGACGGGTCCCCGGAGTGCAGCCGCGCCACGTCGTGCCCCTCCTCGTGGGCGCGGACCAGCTCGGCGGTGATCTCGTCCAGGGTGAGCTGCGCGGTGTCCACCAGCCGGGCGTCCGGCGGACATTCGGCCAGCAGCTCGCGCGGGACCAGGCTGCCCGCGTACAGGCAGACCTGGCAGGCCGCGAGGGTGCGGGCGCCGCGCACGGTGATCAGATCGGCGGCACCGGGTCCGGCGCCGATGAAGTACACGGTCATCTGTTGGCTCCCGAAGGGGTGTCGAGGGTCTTCTGTGCGGCCCACTGGGTCACGGGCATCGCCTGCCGCCACCCGGTGAAGCCGCCCACGGGCACGGCGTGCGCCACCGCGAGCCGCACCAGCTCGCCGCCGTGACGACGGTGGGCGTCGGCGAGGAGCGCCTCGGACTCCAGGGTCACGGTGTTGGCGACCAGCCGCCCACCGGCCGGCAGGGCCTCCCAGCAGGCGTCGAGGAGGCCGGGCGTGGTGAGGCCGCCGCCGACGAACACGGCGTCGGGCGGGGGCAGTTCGGCCAGGACCGCGGGCGCGGTGCCCGTGACGACCCGCAGGCCGGGCACGCCGAGGCGGTCGGCGTTGCGGGTGATGCGTGCGGCGCGCACCGGGTCCCGCTCGACGGTGACCGCACGGCATGAGGGGTGGGTGCGCATCCACTCGATGGCGATCGAGCCCGAGCCGCCGCCGATGTCCCACAGCAGTTCCCCTGGGGCGGGGGCGAGCGTGCCGAGCGTGACGGCGCGGACGTGCCGCTTGGTGAGCTGCCCGTCGTGCTCGTAGGCGTCGTCCGGGAGGCCGGGCACCGCGCCGAGGCGCGGGGCGTCCGGGGCGCGGCGGCATGTGACGGCGACGATGTTGAGGGGGTCGCCGGGGGGCTGCGCGTCCGGCCAGTCGTCCGCGGTGGCCTCGGCGTTCGTGCGCTCCTGCGCGCCGCCGAGTTGTTCCAGGACCCGTATCCGGCTCGCTCCGAATCCCCGGTCCCGCAGCAGGGCGGCGACCTCGCCGGGCGTGTCGGCGCCCGCGCTGAGGACGAGGATCCGCCGGCCGTCGTGCAGGGCGGCGGCGAGGCGGGCGGCGGGCCGGCCGACGAGCGTGACGACCTCGACGTCCTCCAGCGGCCAGCCGAGGCGGGCGGCGGCGTAGGAGACGGAGGAGGGGTGGGGCATGACGCGCAGGGAGCCCGCTTCCCCGACTTCCTCGGCGAGGGCGCGCCCGATGCCGTAGAACATGGGGTCCCCGCTGGCCAGTACCGCGACCCGGCGGCCTGCGTGTGCCGCGAGCAGGCCGGGGACCGCGGGGCGCAGGGGCGAGGGCCAGGCGATCCGCTCCCCGGCGCATCGCGGGGGCAGCAGGTCCAGCTGACGCGGGCCGCCGATCAGGACCTCGGCCTCGCTCAGCGCGGCACGAGAGGCGTCGGTCAGGCCGTCCCAGCCGTCGGCCCCGATCCCGACGACGGTCACGGCGGCGGTCGGTGCGGGACGTGCGGGGTTCACTGCGCGGTACCTCGGGATTCGGGGGCAGCTCTCGTGGGGCGACAAGGGCGCACTCTACTGGGCGCCGACCAGCACACCTTTGCTCGGGTGCTCATCTCCCAGCTCCTCTTGCACGGCTTCGAGCGGGGGCGAGCGGGAGCATGGTGATGACGAGGTCGGCGTCCGCTACGGCGTCCGTGACGGAGGCGGCCGCCTCCGGTCCTGGCCCGGGGCGACGGCGAGGTCGTAACCTCGCACCCGGTGTCCGGCCTTCACCAGGGCGGCGGCCATGGGGCCGCCCATGTTCCCGAGCCCGATGAACGCGACGGTCGTGCTCACCAGGCCACCTCCTCGCCGCTGTCGGATCCGGCGAGCCCGAGTTCGCGCTCGCCGAGGGGTGCGAAGAAGCGCTCCACGTCGGCATCGGTGACCTCTTCGAGAGTCGCCGGCGACCAGCGCGGATCGCGGTCCTTGTCGATGACCTGGGCGCGGATGCCCTCGACCAGGTCGGGCACGCTCAGGGCCGCGCAGGAGACCCGGTACTCCTGCTCCAGCACCCGCTCCAGCGGGCCTGTCTCTTATACA
>KL569127.1:29371-34220 GCA_000715635.1 Streptomyces violaceus
TGTGTATAAGAGACAGGGGCCGAGCCGGCGGGCGCGGCGCAGGGCGGTCAGGGTGACCTTGAGCGCGGTGGGCGACCTGGCCAGCAGGGTCTCTGCGGTCTCCTTGGCCGCCGGGTCGCCGTGTGCGAGCAGCCGCTGGACGATCTCCTCGACCGTGCCGGAAGCGAAGCAGGAGTCGATCCACTCCCGCCGCCCGGCCAGTTGCCCTTCCGGTGCGGGCTTCACATACCGGTCCAGGGCCTCCCGTACGGGCGTGCCGGCGAGGTCGTCGACGAACTGCCCCAGCGCCTCGGACGGTACGTAGTAGTCGGCGAGCCCGGTCAGGAGTGCGTCCCCGGCGCCGATCTGAGCGCCCGTCAGCGCGAGGTGTGTGCCGAGTTCGCCCGGGGCGAGGGCGAGGAGGTAGGTGCCGCCGACGTCCGGGACGAAGCCGATGCCGGTCTCGGGCATGGCGATCCTCGACCGCTCGGTGACGATCCGGACGCTGCCGTGCGCGGAGACGCCGACGCCGCCGCCCATGACGATGCCGTCCATGACGGCGACGTAGGGCTTGGGGTAGCGGGCGATGCGGGCGTTGAGGTGGTACTCGTCGCGCCAGAACGCGGCCGAGGCGGTGCCGTCCCCGTCGCGGGCGTCGTCGTGGATGCCGCGGATGTCGCCGCCCGCGCACAGGCCGCGCTCCCCCGCACCGGTGATGACGACGGTCTCGACGGCCGGGTCCCGCTCCCAGTCGGTCAGGGCCTCGTCGATGCGGCGCACCATGGCGTGGGTGAGGGCGTTGAGGGCCTTGGGACGGTCGAGGACGATGTGGGCGGCACGGCCCGTCGTACGGAACTGGACGTCGGTCATCCGAGTGCCTCCGTCAGGCCGCGGGCCACTATGACGCGCATGATCTCGTTGGTTCCTTCCAGGATCTGATGGACTCGCGGGTCACCGACGATCTTCTCGTTGCCGTACGGGCTGAGGTAGCCGCCCCCTCCCCCCCGTGGAGCTGGAGGGCGCGGTCGGCCACCGATGGTCGAGGGCACGGCCCAGAGTGCGTGACGGACATCACACCGCACATTTCACTGTCCTCAGGTCATCATATGACCTGATCTCTCGGAGACGGTTGATGCAACCGGCCCTCCGGACAGCACAGCAACGCGAGGATGGGCATGAGCGACCAGAACGAGCCCGCGCGACCGCGGGTGGGCGCGGTGGGTCTAGGAGCCATGGGCCTCGGGATGGCCCGGAGCCTGCGGGCGGCGGGGTACGACGTCGGCGTTCACGACCTGCGGCCGGAGACGGCCGCGGACTTCGCCCGCGACGGCGGGACAGCGTTCGGTACCTGTGGCGAGCTGGCAGCCGCGGTGGACGTCCTGGTCGGCGTGGTGGTGAACGCCGCGCAGGTCGAGACCGTGCTGTTCGGTGCCGAGGGCGCCGCCGACCGGCTCCGCCCCGGCTCCGTCTTCGTCATGTGCTCCACGGTCGATCCTGGCTGGTCCGCCGCGCTCGAGGGCCGCCTGGCCGAGCGGGGGGTGCTCTACCTGGACGCGCCCATCTCCGGTGGCGCCGTGCGTGCGGCAGCCGGTGAGCTCACCATGATGACGTCGGGCTCCGCCGAGGCGTACGCCCTCGCCGACCCGGTGCTCGAGGCCATGAGCAGCACCGTCTACCGCTTGGGCGGGCGCGCCGGGCTCGGCTCGAAGGTCAAGATCGTCAACCAGCTGCTCGCGGGCGTGCACATCGCCGCGGCGGCCGAGGCGATGGCCCTCGGTATCAAGGCGGGCGTTCCCGCCGAGGCGCTCTACGAGGTCATCACGCACAGCGCCGGCAACTCCTGGATGTTCGAGAACCGTATGGCCCATGTGCTCGACGGTGACTACACGCCCCTCTCGGCCGTCGACATCTTCGTCAAGGATCTCGGGCTCGTGCTGGACGCCGCCCGGCCGGAACGGTTCCCGCTCCCCCTCGCCGCCACCGCCCACCAGATGTTCCTCCAGGCGTCGGCCTCCGGACTGGGGGCCGAGGACGACAGTGCGGTCATCAAGATCTTCCCGGGGGTCGACCTGCCTGAGCCGGTGGAGGCCTGACATGGGAATCCGTCTCGGATGCATCGCCGACGACTTCACCGGCGCCACGGACCTCGCCAACAACCTGGTGCGCGCGGGCATGCGCGTGGTTCAGCTGATCGACACACCGTCGGCCGGCGTCGAGCAGGCGATCGACGCGGACGCCGTGGTCATCGCCCTCAAGTCGCGGACCGTCCCGGCGGCCGACGCCGTCGAGGCATCACTGCGAGCACTGGCCTGGTTGCGGTCCATGGGGGCCGAGCAGATCTACTTCAAGTACTGCTCCACCTTCGACTCGACACCGGCCGGCAACATCGGGCCGGTGACCGAGGCGCTGATGGACGCTCTGGGCACCGACTTCACGGTCGCGACGCCGGCGTTCCCCGACAACGGGCGCACGATCTTCAAGGGGCATCTCTTCGTCGGCGACGTGCTGCTCAGCGACAGCGGCATGCGCCACCACCCGCTCACCCCGATGACCGACTCCGATCTGGTCTCCGTCCTCGGCGCCCAGACCACGCGAGAGGTCGGCCTCGTCGACCACGCGGTCGTCGCCGACGGCGTCGAGGCGATCCGGGCCCGCGTCGATGCCCTGCGGGAGGGCGGCTTCGGGATCGCCATCGTCGACGCCGTCTCCAACGACGACCTCGTGCGCCTGGGCGCGGCGGTCCAGGGGTTCCCGCTGGTGACCGCCGGCTCGGGGCTGGCGATCGGCCTGCCCGCGAACTGGGGTCTCAAGCCGTCCCGCGCCGCCGCGCAGCTGCCGCCCCCGGCCGGCCACCGGGCCATCGTCTCGGGTTCGGTCTCCGTGGCCACCAACCGTCAGGTCCTCGAGTACCTGCGCACCGGCCGACCCGCGTTCAGCGTGGATCCGCTGCGCGTGGCGGCCGGCGAGGACGTGGCCGGGCAGGCCCTGGCCTTCGCCGGGTCGCACCTGGACGACGGGCCCGTCCTCGTCTACTCCACGGAGTCGGCCGACACCGTCCGGACCGTCCAGGGCCGGCTCGGTGCCGCCGAGGCCGGTGAGCTCGTGGAGCGGACGCTGGCCCGCATCGCACAGGGGCTCGTGGACCGTGGCGTGCGCCGGCTGGTCGTCGCGGGAGGTGAGACCTCGGGGGCGGTCGTCCAGGCACTCGGTATCACCGGACTCCGGATCGGGCCGCAGATCGACCCCGGTGTGCCCTGGTGCGCTGCGACCCTTCCCGACGGAGACACGCTCCACATCACGCTCAAGTCCGGCAACTTCGGCGGCCCCGGCTTCTTCACCCGCTCCTTCGCGCTCCTGGACGAGGAGGCAGCATGAACCCGCAGCCGAGCACCGCCGCCGGGACCGCACACGACGAGGCGGTCGACCGGGCCCGTGATGCGATCGTCCGCGTGGGCACCAGCCTGTTCGCCCGGGGCTACGTCCACGCCAGCGCGGGCAACATCAGCGCCAAGGTCGGCGACCACCATCTGATCACGCCCACCGACGCCGCCCTGGGGTTCCTCGAACCCGGTCGCCTGGCGCTGGTCGACGCCCGGGGTGAGCAGATCGCGGGCGACCGTGCCAGCAAGACCCTGACGCTCCATCGACGCATCTGTGCCGCCGACCCCACGGCCCGCTTCGTCGTCCACACCCACTCCACCCACCTGGTCGCGCTCACGCTGGCCGGTGTGTGGAGCGCCGCGGACGTGCTTCCGCCCCTCACGCCGTACTACGTGATGAAGGTCGGGCACGTCCCGCTCATCCCCTACCACCGGCCCGGCGACCCCCGCGTGGCCGACCTGGTGACCGCCCTGATCGCCGACCGCGCAGCGAGCCGAACGCCCATCAGGGCGGTGCTGCTGGACCGGCTGGGCCCCGTGGTCTGGGGCCCCGACGCGGCCACCGCTCTCGCCGTCCTCGAAGAACTCGAGGAGACGGCACGTCTCTGGCTCCTGACCGACCGTCGCCCCGAGCCGCTCCCCGATCACGCGCTCGATGAACTGAGGTCCACGTTCAACGCCGCGTGGTGACCCGCCCCTCCCTTGCCGGAGAATTCCCCTGAGCCGCCCGAAGGATCGCCATGTCCATGCCCATATCGGCGTCCCAAGTCCCCGACGTCGCCCGTGAGAACGCCGTCTTCCGCAAGGTCGTACGACGTATCGTCCCCTTCCTCGTCCTCTGCTACGTCGTCTCCTACCTGGACCGGGTCAACGTCGGCTTCGCGAAGCTCCAGATGTCCGACGACCTCGGATTCAGCGAGGCGGCGTACGGCCTCGGCGCCGGCCTGTTCTTCATCGGCTACTTCCTCTTCGAGGTGCCGTCGAACCTGATGCTGCAGCGCGTCGGCGCCCGTACCTGGATCGCCCGGATCATGATCAGCTGGGGTCTGGTCTCGGCGTCGTTCGTGTTCGTCAGCAACGAGCCGACGTTCTACGTCCTCAGGTTCCTCCTCGGCGCCGCGGAGGCGGGGTTCTACCCGGGGGTGATCCTGTACTGCACGTACTGGTTCCCGTCGCAGCGTCGTGCCCGGGTGATCGCGATGTTCATGTCCGCGATCCCGGTGGCCGGCATCTTCGGCAACCCGCTCTCCGGCTGGATCATGGACCGGTTCCAGGGAGTGAAGGGCTGGCAGGGCTGGCAGTGGATGTTCCTGCTGGAGGCGATACCCGCCGTCCTCATCGGTGTGGCCACCCTGTTCTACCTCGACAACAGCGTGCGCGCCGCGAAGTGGCTCACCGACGAGGAGAAGGACGTCGTCGAACGGGCGATCGCCGAGGACGCCGCGCACCGGACCGTGCACGGCCGGGTCTGGGACGCCTTCCGCGAGCCG
>KL569127.1:34427-44028 GCA_000715635.1 Streptomyces violaceus
TGGCTGATGTGCCTCATCTACTTCTGTTTCGTGATGGGCCAGTACGCCCTGACCTTCTGGATGCCCACGTTCATCGAGTCCACCGGCATCGAGGGCAACCTGGCGATCGGGGCGCTCAGCGCCGTGCCGTTCCTGGCCGCACTCGTCACGATGAACGTGCTGGGACGTTCGGCGGACAAGCGCCGCGAGCGCCGCTGGCACCTGGTCGTCCCGAGCCTCATGGGCGCTGTCGGCTTCTCGCTGGCGGCCGGCTGGGCCGGGTCCACCGCGCTGTCCCTGGTCGCCCTGTCCGTCGCCGCGGCAGGGGTGCTGACCTGCGCTCCGCTGTTCTGGTCGCTCCCCACGGCGTTCCTCGGCGGCACCGCCGCCGCGGTCGGCCTCGCCGCGATCAATTCGGTGGGCAACCTCGCCGGCTTCGTCAGCCCCTACATGATCGGCGCGCTGAAGGACGCCACCGGCTCGACGTCGCTCCCGATGTACGTCCTGGCGCTCAGCCTCGTCGTCGGCGCCGCCGCGGTGCTCACCACCGACAAGAAGACCGTCAACCGCTGACCGGTCCCTCCCGGTCCCCTCACAGGAGCCAGCATGCCGAGGTTCGCAGCGAACCTGTCCATGATGTATCCCGAGCACGACTTCCCCGACCGCTTCGCCGCGGCCTCGGCGGACGGCTTCACCGCCGTCGAATACCTCCTCCCCTACGCCTACGACCGCACGGAGTTGCGGCAACGGCTCGACGACCACGGCCTCAGGCAGGTGCTCTTCAACGCACCTGCCGGGGCCTGGGAGTCCGGAGAACGCGGGATCGCGGCGCTGCCCGGCCGCGAGGCGGAACATCGCTCCGGGATCGCCCGGGCTCTCGAGTACGCCGCCGCACTGGACTGCCCGCGGTTGCACGTGATGGCCGGTCTCGTGCCACCGGACGTGACGCCGAAGGAACGGGCCGAGCACCGCGACACCTACCTGGCCAACCTGGAGTGGGCCGCGGAGCGAGCCGCCGAGTCGCAGGTCGACATCCTGGTCGAGCCGATCAACGGGCGCGACATGCCGGGATACTTCCTGTCGAGGCAGGTGGAGGCCCACGCGGTGGTTCGGGAGGTGGGCGCCCCGAATCTCAAGGTGCAACTCGACCTGTACCACTGCCAGATCGTCGAAGGCGATCTCACGACGACGCTACGCCGCGACCTGCCGACCGGCCGGGTCGGTCATCTGCAGATCGCCGGTGTGCCGGACCGCCACGAACCGGACAGCGGCGAGCTCGACGTCCGGCATCTGTTCGGCGTCGTCGACGACCTGGGCTTCGACGGGTGGATCGGCTGCGAGTACATCCCCCGTGCCGGCACGAGCGAGGGCCTCGGCTGGCTGAACGACTACCGAGGAGACAGCGCATGAGGATCGTCATCACGGGCGGCTTCGGCTTCCTGGGACGCGAGATCACCGAGACCCTGCTGAGGACTCGGACGCATGGTGGGTCGCCGATCGATCAACTGGTGCTCACCGACCGTTTCGTTCCGCCCGGGGCGCCGCAGGCGGCCGATCCCCTCGTGGAGACCGTGCGGGGTGACTTGGCCGAGTGTCTCGACGAGGTGTTCGCGGAGCCGGTGGACGTGCTGATCCACCTCGCCGCCGCCGTCTCGGCCGAGTGCGAGGCCGACTTCGACCTCGGGATGAGCGCCAACCTGGACACCACCCGCGCCCTCCTCGAAGCCGCCCGGGCCCAGTCGGCGGCCGGCGGGCCGACGCCGCGCCTGGTGTTCTCCAGCAGCGTGGCGGTCTACGGGTCCGACCCGGCACTGCCGCTCCCGCCGGTGGTCAGCGAGTCGACCCTGCCCACTCCCCGGTCGAGCTACGGGATCCAGAAGCTGGTCTGCGAGCAGCTGGTCGCGGACTACACGCGCCGGGGCTTCATCGACGGACGCGTCGCCCGGCTGATGACCGTGTCCGTGCGTCCCGGCAAGCCGAACGCCGCCGCCTCCGGATTCCTGTCAGGCATCGTCCGCGAGCCGCTCGCGGGTCTCCCCGCGATCTGCCCCGTACACCCCGACCTGCGGGTGGCCCTGGCGTCACCACGGCGCACGGTCGAGGGGATCCTCCGCATCGCGGCAGCCGAGCGCGGCAGCGGGAGGGGCCGGCTCGACGGCGGACTGCCCGTCAACCTCCCCGCACTCACGGTCTCGGTCGCCGAGATGCTGACCACGCTGCGGCGCGTGGCAGGCGACGCCGCGGCCGATCTGGTGACCGTCGCACCCGATCGTGAGGTCGAGGCCGTCGTGGGATCGTGGCCCTCCGTCTTCGACAACACGCGTGCCGCCGCCCTCGGGCTGCAACCCGACCCGAGCTTCGAATCGGTGGTGCGGGACTACCTCGCCGACCACCCCGACGCGGTCCTGGTCAAGGCCTAGCGGAAAGCGGAACGACGAGACCCGGGCCTATAGACTGAAAACCATGTTTTCTAAGGTGAGCGGTCCCGTCCGGCTCGCAGATCAGGTCGCCGCGACCCTCTCGGAGGAGATCGAGTCGGGGCGACTGGCCGAGGGCGACCGACTGCCGACAGAGGTCGAGCTGGTCAGGCAGTTGGGCGTCAGCCGCACGGTGGTGCGCGAGGCCCTGTCGCGGCTGCGCAACGCGGGCCTGATCGAACCGCGGCAGGGCATCGGCGTGTTCGTCCTGCCGCGGCGCACCCGCCCGCTCGACCTCGAGGCCGCCGACACCAAGGCGAAGGTGCTGCAGATCGTGGAGGTGCGCCGCGCCATGGAGGGTGAGGCGGCCCATCTCGCGGCCACCCGGGCCACGCCCCTCGACCTCGCACGAATGCGTCAGGCCCTGGACGCGATCGACTCGGCGGTCGGGGCCGGCGGCGACGGCGTGGACGAAGACCTCGCCTTCCACCGGTCCATCGCCGAGTCGACCGGGAACACGGTGCTGGTCTCGACCCTGCGGTACCTGGGCGATGTGTCGCGCAGCGGTATCCGCGTCACGCGTGCGAACGAGGCACGCCGGAACGACTTCATCGAAGCGGTCCGGGCAGAGCACCACGCCATCCTCGTCGCGATCGAGGCGCGCGACGCCGAGGCGGCACGCATGGCCGCACGCCTCCACATGAATCACGCCGCCGCCCGCCTCCAGGACGCGGACGACCGATTCTGGACCGATGCCGAGGACATCGAGGTGGATCTCGACGCCGCTCCCTGACGCGCCGGTACGACCGCCGCGGCCGGTCGGGGTTCCGGTCCGGGTCAGGAGGAGTCGCGGCCGGTGATGCCGCGGAGGATCTCCTCGGTGTGCTGTCCCAGCAGGGGCGGGGGCAGCAGGTACCGCGCGGGCGTCGCGCTCAGCGCGACGGGGTGTGCGACCTGACGGGAGGGCCTGTCCGGTTCGGTGCCGGCAGCCCCGGCCGGGAGGTCGATGACGCCGGGCAGCCCGAGCTCGTGGGCGAAGGTGAACGCCTCGTCCAGGTTGTTGACCGGGCCGGCCGGTACTCCGGCGGCCAGCAGGACCGCCGACCAGTGGTCCGCGCCGTCTGTGCTCAGCAGCCGGGTGAGGATCTCCCCCAGTTCGGTGCGGTGGGCGACCCGGTCGGCGTTGGTGCGGAACCGGTCGTCGAGAGCGAGACCGGGTTCGCCGACGACGTCGGTGAGGACCGCGAACTGCTTGTCGTTGCCCACCGCGAGGGCGAGCGGACGGTCCCCGGTGGGGAAGGTCTCGTACGGGGCGATGCTCGGGTGCGCGTTGCCCATGCGGCCCGGGACCACACCGGAGACGGCGAACGCCGAGGCCTGGTTGACCATGGCCGACAGTAGGGAGCTGAGCAGGTTCACCTCCACGAGCTGCCCCTCGCCGGTGGCGTCCCGGTGCCGGAGTGCGGCGAGGATGCCGAGTGAGGCGTGCAGCCCGGTGATCACGTCCACGAGGGCCACACCTGCCTTCACCGGCTCCCCGTGGGCCTCCCCGGTCACGCTCATCAGGCCTCCGGCGGCTTGCACGAGCAGGTCGTATCCGGGGATCGCGGCGCCCGCACCGCTGCCGAAGCCACTGATCGAGCAGTAGATCAGCTCCGGGTGCCGCGCACGCAGTTCCTCGTGGCCGAGGCCCAGCCGCTCCATCGTGCCGGGCCGGAAGTTCTCCACGACCACGTCGCACTCGGCGACCAGGGCCCGCGCCTGTTCGCGGCCGGCCTCCGTGGCCAGGTCCAGGACGGCCGACCTCTTGTTCCGGTTCACGCTCAGGTAATAGGTCGACGTACCGTCGTGGTCCGCCGGAGGCCGCCAGGCCCGGGTGTCGTCCCCGACGCCCGGCCGCTCGATCTTGACCACGTCGGCGCCCAGGTCGGCGAGGAGCATGGTGGCGTAGGGTCCCGCGAGAACCCGGGAGAAGTCGGCGATGCGCAGGCCGCCCAGCGCGCCCCGTCCGTCCGGCATGTTGTCCTGGGTGCTCACGCACCCTCCTCTCTGATCGTCCGGCCTGGGCGCCGCGGACCACCGGCTCGACCTCACCGCCGTCGGGCTGGGAACTCGCGCACCCGGTGTATCACTCAATGAGTACGATCGGACACCCGGCATGTCCCTGGTCGGCCGCTGGACGATGACGACGTGAACCTGCGGAGGATGAGATCACCATGGCGAAACGGGACGGCGCGATCGGCGCCCTCTTGCCGCGCGACATTCCGGCGCGGGACATCATCGCCTTCGCCCGACGGGCGGAGGCGCACGGCTTCGACGAGCTGTGGGTGGTGGAGGACCTCGGCTACCGGGGTGGGCTGGTGCAGGCGGCCACCGTCCTCGCCGCCACGACGCGGATCCGCGTCGGCGTCGGCCTGCTGCCGGCCGCCGCCCGCAATGTCGCCTTCGCCGCGATGGAGATCGCGAGTCTCGTCCAACTGCATCCCGATCGCGTGGACATCGCCGTCGGCCACGGCATGCCCTCGTGGATGCGCAGCGTCGGAGCATGGCCGAAGAGCCCTCTCACGCTCCTGGGCGAGTACATCACTGTCCTGAAATCGGTACTGAGCGGCGAACCCGTGCACCACGACGGGCAGTACGTCCGCATCGACGGCGTGCACCTGCACGAGACCGCGACACCGGTCACGGCCCCCGTCGTCCTGGCCGGCGTGCGCGGCCCCAAGTCCCTGGCCGTGTCCGGTGACGTGGCCGACGGCACTCTCCTCGCGGAACCGGTCACACCGGCCTATGTACGAGAGGCCCTCAAGCACATCGCCCCGACCCGCCCGCACCGTCTTGTCGCCTACAACGTCTCGGCGATCGACGAGGACCCCGCCGTCGCGCTGACAGCGGTCCGCCCGGCCCTCGAAGTGGTGGGAGAGCCGGACTGGCGGCCCCACATCGCCCCGCTTCCCTTCTACGACGAACTCGTCGCCCTGCGCTCGCGCTGCGACAGCCCGCAGGACTTCGCCCGCGCGCTGCCGGACGATTGGGTGGGGCAACTCGCCGTGGCGGGCACTCCGGGGCAGGCCAGGTCCAGGGTGACGGAGTTGTTCGACGCGGGCGTCACCAGCGCTGTCCTCACCCCGGTGGGCGACGACTACCTGGCGTCACTTGATTCGCTCGCGGCGATCCTGTGAGCAGTCCACCGACCCACGTGAAAGAGCAAGTTTCTTGATGGACCTGGCCACCCGCCGCCGCCGAGCGGCGCTGTTCCTCTTCTTCCTCATACCCGGCCTGTCGATCTCCTCGTGGGTGACCCGGACACCCGACATCCGAGACCAACTCGACGTCTCCACCGCACAGATGGGAGTCGTCCTGTTCGGGCTGTCGGTCGGCTCGATGATCGGCATTCTCACTTCCGGAACACTCGTGGCCAGGTTCGGCACCCGGCCCGTCATGGGCGTCGCGACGCTGTTGGTCATTCTGAGCATGGCGGTCATAGGCGGCGGGACGATGCTCTCCTCAGCCCCCGCGACCACCGCCGGACTGTTCCTCTTCGGGGCCGGTATGGGCGGTGGAGAGGTGGCGATCAACATCGACGGCGCCGACGTCGAGCGGATCACGGGGCGGACGGTACTGCCCACGCTCCATGGGTTCTTCAGCCTGGGCACTGTCGTGGGGGCCGCGTTCGGCATCCTGTGCACCGCTGTCTCCTTGCCGGTGCAGTGGCACCTGACCGCCATGGCCGCCGTCACAGCGGTCATGTTCGCCTACGCCTTCCGGGCCATCCCCCACGCGGTGGGCAAGACCCGGGACGACGGCTCGCGGCCCGACGCCGGCGCCGCGCCGGCCGAGGTGCGGGTCTGGAAGGACCCGCGGCTGCTGCTGATCGGCGGCGTCATTCTGGCCATGGCGCTGGCCGAGGGCTCCGCCAACGACTGGCTGCCCTTGCTGATGGTCGACGGCCACGGCGTGGACCCCGCCCTGGGGTCAGCCGTCTACACGGGCTTCGCCGCCGCCATGACCACCGGCCGTTTCGCCGGGGGGTTCTTCATCGAGCGCCTCGGCCGCGCCCCCGTCGTCCGAGCCAGCGCCATCTGCGCGTCCCTCGGCATCGCCGCCGTCGTCTTCGCTGACTCGGCCGTCCTCGCGGGGGCCGCCGTTCTCCTCTGGGGTCTGGGAGCCTCGCTCGGCTTCCCGGTCACCCTCTCGGCGGCCGGTGACTCCGGGCCCGACTCGGCCGCGCGTGTCAGCCTTGTGGCGATGATCGGCTACGTCGCGTTCCTCGTCGGGCCCCCGTGTCTCGGCTTCCTCGGCGAGCACTACGGGCTTCGCGTCGCCATGATCGTCGTCCTCGCCTTCACCGCCGTGGCGATCATCCTCGCTCCCGCCGTCGGCAAGCGCTCCGCCACGGCCTCACCGGCCACCGAGTCCGCGGCCCGGCCTTGAAGGCGTGAAGGCGTGAGGGCAGAGGGTCTCACCGGTACTGAGACGAGCACGGAGGGCAGCCGACGGCACATCGCGCCGAAACCGGCGTCTGCCAGCGGGTTCTTCCCGAACTCGCCCTCGAAGCTGATGGTGGCCGGCGGTGGAGGGGGCGGCGTCTTCGCGTTTTCGGTCGAGGTGTCAGTCACAGTCACCTGCATCCTTCCTCAGGGTCGATGCCGCGCCTGGGTGGCTCGGCGGTGCCCGGCTTAACGACCCGGCGCGGGAATCGAACGCGATCGCTTCCGGACGCGTGCGGCCCCAGACACAGCAAGGGCTCGGACAGGTGAACGCCGCGTTGAGGCCGCCGTCGGGCGGCTTGGGTTGTCCGAAACACCGGTGCCTGAAACTCGAGTGACGGTTGAGGTTCCAGAATTCCCGCCGCGTATCTGCGGGCTTCATGGCGCGGATCAGCGAAGCGTGTTGACCGCGTACAGGGCGCCGAGCGCCGTCGCCAAGGTGCCGAGGACGAGGCGGAGGAGGGGCTCGGGCAGGCGCGGTTGGAGGCGGGCTCCGAGGTAGCCGCCGAGGAGACCCCCGAGGCCGCAGGACAGGCCGAGGAACCAGTCGGGGGCGATGCTGCCGCTGTGGGCCAGGGACAGCAGGGCGTAGGTGGCGGCGCCGATCACCGAGGTGGCGAAGGTGGAGGCGAGCGCGGCCGGGGCGACCTTGGAGACGGGGACACCGCGCCCGACGAGGATGGGGCCGAGGATCGAGCCGCCGCCGATGCCGTAGATGCCGCCCACCACGCCGACCGTGAGGGCCAGGCTGGTGACCGTCCGGGGCGCCGGCTCGGGGCGCCGGGTCTCCGGGGGTGCTGGGCGCAGGGTCCGGGCGATGAGCCAGATGCCGAGCGGCAGCATCAGTGCGGCGACCAGGAGACGAAAGACACCCGGGCCCGGAAGGGCGAACACGCGGATGACCGCTCCGAGGACGACACCGGGCAGGGTGCCCAGGACCAAGCGGCGGACGAGTGGTCCCGCCAGGGCGCCGTCGCGTCGGTAGCGCAGCAGGGCGCCGGGGCCCGCCACCACGTTGTAGAGCAGGTTCGTGGGCGTGACAGCCGGGTTGGGCACGGCGAAGACGCTGAGCTGCACCGGGAGCAGGAAGACCGCCCCGGAGACGCCGACCGGCGCGGTCACCGTGGCTATCAGCATCCCGACCGCGAGGCCGGCCGCCCCCAGTTCCCACCCCACCCGATGCCCCCGCGTCTCCGTCAGCCCGTGCCGGCCTGTCACGCCGGCCTTCGGGCGACAGCGTAGATCGCGACCTCTCCGCCGCCCGGTTCCAGGGTGCTGAAACCATCGTGAAACCGCGCTGAATGCGCCCTGCCGCAAGCTCTGCGGCATGACCACGACGACATCACACTCTCTCGCCATCGCGGCCCAGGGGCTGCGCAAGGCCTACGGGGACAAGACGGTCCTCGACGGCATCGATCTTGCGGTGCCGTCCGGCACGGTCTTCTCTCTGCTCGGTCCGAACGGTGCCGGCAAGACCACCGCCGTCAAGATCCTCTCCACCCTCATCACCGCCGACGCCGGCGAGCTGCGGGTGGGCGGACACGACCTGGCCGCCGACCCGCAGGCCGTGCGGGCCGCGATCGGCGTCACCGGGCAGTTCTCCGCCGTCGACGGGCTGATCACCGGCGAGGAGAACATGCTCCTCATGGCCGACCTGCACCACCTGCCCAGGCAGGAGGGGCGGCGGGTGGCCGCCGAACTGCTGGAACGCTTCGACCTCGCCGACGCCGCGAAGAAGCCCGCCTCCACCTACTCCGGCGGCATGAAGCGCCGCCTCGACCTCGCCATGACCCTGGTCGGCAGCCCGCGGATCATCTTCCTCGACGAGCCCACCACCGGCCTCGACCCCCGCTCCCGTCACAACATGTGGGGCATCATCCGCGAGCTGGTCTCCGACGGGGCGACCGTCTTCCTCACCACCCAGTACCTGGAAGAAGCCGACGAACTCGCCGACCGCATCGCGGTACTGAACGACGGCGGGATCGCCGCCGAGGGCAGCGCCGAAGAACTCAAACGCCTCATCCCCGGCGGGCATGTGCGGCTGCGCTTCACCGACCCGGACGCCTACCGGTCGGCCGCCGTCGCGCTGCGCGAGGTCACCCGCGACGACGAGGCCCTGGCGTTGCAGATCCCGAGTGACGGCAGCCAGCGCGAGTTGCGCTCCATCCTCGACTGGCTCGACACCGCCGGCGTCGAGGCGGACGAGCTGACCGTGCACACCCCCGACCTCGACGACGTGTTCTTCGCCCTGACCAGCACCACCACCGGCCGCACCAACGTCCCCAGCCAGCCCAGCCAGTCCAAGGAGAACGTCCGATGAGCTCCCTCGCCCTCGCCGTGCGCGACTCGTCCACGATGCTGCGCCGCAACCTGCTGCACGCCCGACGCTATCCGTCGATGACGCTGAACCTGCTGCTCACGCCGATCATGCTGCTCCTGCTCTTCGTCTACATCTTCGGCGACGTGATGAGCGCGGGCATCGGCGGCAGCGGCGCCGACCGCTCCGACTACATCGCCTACATCGTCCCGGGCCTGCTGATGATGACCATCGGCAGCACCGTGATCGGAGCCGCGATCGCCGTCTCCATGGACATGACCGAGGGCCTCATCGCCCGCTTCCGCACGATGGCGATCTACCGGGGCTCCCTGCTCATCGGGCACGTCGTCGGCAGCGTGCTGCAGGTGATGGCCAGCCTGGTCCCTGTCTCTTATACACAT
>KL569127.1:44262-44747 GCA_000715635.1 Streptomyces violaceus
CGGACAGCCACGCTCCTGGAATGGATCGCGGCGGTGGGACTGCTCGCCCTGTTCTCCCTCGCCCTCACCTGGATCGCGGTCGGCATGGGCATGGCCAGCCCGAACCCCGAGGCGGCCAGCAACATGGCCATGCCGCTGATCCTGCTCCCGCTCATTTCCAGCGCCTTCATCCCGGCCGACACCATGCCCGGCTGGTTCCAGCCGATCGCCGAGTACCAGCCCTTCACCCCCGCCATCGAGACCCTGCGCGGTCTGCTCCTCGGAACCGAGATCGGCAACGACGGCTGGATCGCCGTCGCCTGGTGCGTCGGCCTGAGCGCGCTCGGCTACCGCTGGTCGACGGCTCAGTTCAACCGCGACCCGAAGTAACCGCCATGACAGCGCGGGCCGCATCCCGCAACTCGTCCCGCTCCAGGGCGGCGTACTCCGACACCGCGTCGGCGTAGGCCGCCCTGGCAGCGTCCCCGGCGGCCTCGACCGCCTTG
>KL569127.1:44841-46158 GCA_000715635.1 Streptomyces violaceus
ACGCCATGCCGAGGGCGTGCAGCACCGTCCCGAACACGGGGAGTTCCGTGGGCGAGCCGGACGGAGCGGAGAGCAGCGTCCGCAGCGCCTGCCGCAGCCGGTCGACCGGCCCCGCGACAAGCTCGAGACGGTTGGCGTGCGCGTGTGCCGTCACCGCCGCCGACTGGATCTGCAGCGCCCACCGGTCGAAGAAGGGGTCGCCGCCCTGCGAACCGACCGCGGGCATCCGCTCCAGGGAGCCGCGCCACAGACCGAGCCCGACCTCGGTCAGCCCGCGGGCGAGCGCGATCTCGGCGCGCCCGCCGAAGTCGGGGCTGTAGAAGTCATCCTTCTGCGGTCTGTTGTCGCCCTCCGCCTGCCGCAGCCAGTACTCGGCCTCGTCGGGGTCGCCGCGCTGCAGACAGGCGAGGACGAGGCCCCAGCGGACGCCGATGGTGTCGTGCTCGTCGCCGAGCCGCGGCAGCGCCGCCAGCGCGGCCTTGAGGTGCCTGTACGCGGCCTCGCCCTGCTCCGTCTGCATGTACAGCTCGCTCAGCCGGGCGTGGCCCATGACCTGCAGGAACGGGGTGTCGACCGGCCCCAGTGCGGCGATGATCCGGCGAGCCGAGGCGAGCGCCCGGTCGATGTCCTGCTCGTGCTCCCAGACGTAGGTGGCGACGCCCTCGGCGATGCCGACGAGCAGCGGCTGCTCGCTGGCGCAGAGTTCCCGCAGCACGTCGTAGTCGGGAGGCAGCATCTCAGGGACCGCGCTCAGCACGATCGCGATGGCGCGCAGCAGCGTGTCCGGCGGGGCCGGGGGCAGCCTCCGGAGGGTGACGAGCTGGCGTACGGCGTGCGGGCCGAAGCCCATGAACAGGCTCGCTGTGCACAACACGGCGGCGGCGCGGGCGACTTCGACGTGTTCGGGCTCGGGGTAGTAGTGCGACAGCGGCGGGCCGGTTTCCGCGGCGAGGGCGGTGAGGCGGGGGTAGTTGGAGCCGGTGGACCACAGGGCGGCCAGGACGGCGGTGAGGGCGGCCGTGGTGGGGCCGTCCGTGCGGGCCAGGGCGTGCCGCAGGGCCAGCACGAGGTTGTCCTGCTCGGCACTGATCCGCTCCCAGACGGTCCCCGGCTGCGAGCCGAGGAGCCAGTCGTGGTACGCGACCCCGAAGTCCCGCGCCCAGGCGAGGAACCGGCCGATGGCCTCCTCGTCCTCGCCCGCCTCCGCACGCCGGGCCGCGCTGAACTCCCGTACGGTCTCCAGCATCCGGAACCGCACGCCGGTCGGGGTGTCGGCGACGGTGAGCAGCGACTGATCGGCCAGCTGCTCCAGCGGCA
>KL569127.1:46353-47057 GCA_000715635.1 Streptomyces violaceus
GTCCTCACCCAGTACCTGCTCCGCCGCCTCGCCGGAGAAGCCGCCGGGAAAGACGGACAGCATGCGCAGCGCCGCCCTGGCCTGGCCGTCGAGGAGGTTCCAGCTCCAGTCCACGACCGCGTGCAGCGTGCGGTGCCGCTCCGGTGCGTCTCGTGCCCCGCCGCGCAGCAGCGCGAACCGGTCGCCGAGGCGGCGGGCGATGTCCGGCACCGACAGCACCCGCACCCGCGCCGCGGCCAACTCCACGGCCAGCGGGAGCCCGTCGAGGTGGCGGCACAGCTCGGCCACCGTGTCGGGCGGCAGCTGCACGCCGGGCCGGGCGGCCCGGGCCCGCTGCGTGAACAGCTCGACCGAGGTGTCGAGACCGAGTTCCGGCAGCGCGTACACCGCCTCCGAGGTGAGGCCCAGCGGGGCTCGGCTGGTGGCGAGCACCCGCAGGTCCTTCGAGGACGAGACCAGGGCCCCTACGAGGTCGGCTGCGCCCCCGATGACCTGCTCGCAGTTGTCGAGGACCAGCAGCGCGGGCCCGGAGCCGAGCACGCCGAGGATGCCGGACACCGGGTCGGCCGACGGGCTGCCGCTGACGCCGCCGTGCCTGCCTTCGCCCGCGCCGAGCGCGGAGGCCACCTCCACCTCCACGTCCGCGTCCGCGGTGACGCCGGCGAGCGGTACGAAATACACCACGCGCTGCTCGGCCCGGCGGC
>KL569127.1:47225-47573 GCA_000715635.1 Streptomyces violaceus
AGCTGACGGCGTGCGCGAGCCGGGTCTTGCCGAGGCCGCCGGGGCCGACGACGGTGACGGCACGAGAGGCGCGCAGCAGCCGCTCCACCGCCGCGATGTCCTCCTCCCGGCCGAGGAGCGGGTTCGGCTCGTGCGGCACGCCGTGCCGGACCGCGGGCGCCTCGCCGCGCAGCAGCTCCCGCTGCACGGCCTTGAGCCCGGCGCCGGGATCCGTGCCGAGCTCGTCGCGCAACTCGCGGCGGTAGGCCTCGTACCGCGTCAGCGCGGCGGACGGTCCGGCCGTCGCGGCCTCGCCGCGCAGCTGTTCGGCGAGCACTTCCTCGTCGCGCGGATGCTCCGCGGCGGCCA
>KL569127.1:47777-48692 GCA_000715635.1 Streptomyces violaceus
AGTCCGGCCGCCTCCGCGTGCCGTCCGAGGCGGGCGAGCGCGAGAGCCTGAGCGCGGACGAGCGCGCCGCGCACGGGGGCGCGCTCGGTGCGCAGCGCGGCCAGGGGGTCGTCGGTGTCATCGGCCTCGACAGGGGTTCCCTCCCAGAGCGCGAGCCCGGCCTCGGCCGCCGCCAGCGATCCGGCGTGGTCTCCGGCCCTGGCCCGGTCCGCGCCGGCGGTGGCATGCCGCAGCAGGGCGGAGCTGTCGACCTGGTCCTCGGCGAGGGTGAGCCGGTACCCGGTCGGCGTGCTGGCGATGACGTCGGCGCCCAGCTGGGCCCGCGCCCGGGACACGAGGACCTGGACCGCCTTTCCCGGCCGCTCCGGCAACGCGTCCGGCCACAGCCCCGCCACGAGCCGGTCGGTGCTGCAGCCGGTACGCAAGTCGCCTGCGAGCAGCGCGAGGAGGCCCCGGAGCCGGGGCGCGGTGACCTCCTGTCCGCGGTAGGCGACACGCGGCAGCAGGGTCAGGTCGGTGGTCACCCGTGCAGACTAGCCAAGGCCCGGCCGCCGGAACTCGCGGCCTTGACGGCCCGGTGGCGCGCTACGCCGCCCGGTCCGTCGCACGGGACGCGAGCAGGGTCCGCACGGCCTGGACCGCGGCCCCGGTCAGGGAGGGGTCGGAGCCTCGTCGGGCGAGGGCGCTGAGCCGGACCGGTGGAACCCCGGGGAGGCCCCGGTACGGGACGAGCCCGTCGGGGTGCTGCCCGCCGGGGACGGCGAGCAGCGCGGCGCCGAGCCCGGCACGGGCCGCGTCGAGGACGCCCGCGAGATATCCGGCCTCGGCGACCACGGTGGCCGGCATCCGGCGGGCGGCCAGTTCGGTGAGGGCGCGACGGCGGATGACGCACGGCGCGTTGACGGCGACCAGGGG
>KL569127.1:48862-49370 GCA_000715635.1 Streptomyces violaceus
CAGCTGCCCGGTGGCGGGCGGCTGCCAGCCCGGGGCGGCGTACCAGCGCAGCGGGAGGTCTCCGACGGAGGTGCCCTCGGTGGCGGTCGCTTCGGTGACGTAGACGGCGAGGTCGAGCTCACCGCGTCCGACCGCCTCGGTCAGCCGCGCCGAACGGTCGATCCGCACCCGCACCTCGGCGTCCGGCCGGACCTCGCGGACGGCGTCGGTGAGCGCCGGGAGGATCTGGTCGGCGCCGTGTTCGGTGGCGCCGATGACCACGGTCGCGGCTGTCGCCCCTTCCTCGCCCAGGAGGCGCTGGACGGCGGCGTCGTGCGCCCCGAGGATCAGCCTTGCCTCTTCCAGCAGTTGGGCGCCGACGGCGGTGAACCGGGTCTTGCGGCCGTCGCGTTCCACGACGGGATGTCCCAGTGCCTTCTCCAGGCGTCGTACGTGCTGACTGACCGCTGACTGGCTGAGCGCGAGTTCCTCGGCAGCCCGGTGGAAGCTGTCTCTTATACACATCTCT
>KL569127.1:49619-49822 GCA_000715635.1 Streptomyces violaceus
CAGAGATGTGTATAAGAGACAGGTCCAGAACTGGCCGCATGGTCGCAGGTTAGCACCCATCGATGACGAATCCTGATCGGTCTTTGATGGCGAAACGTCGTTGGACGCCGGTCTCTTGTCTCGTGCATGCTGAGCGCATGCTGCGTTCAGCCCTCGTGACGGCCCGCCGGCCGCGCGCCCACCGCATCGGACCCTGGCTGTCG
>KL569127.1:50061-50437 GCA_000715635.1 Streptomyces violaceus
CAGAGATGTGTATAAGAGACAGCGGCGCGGGCGCCCGGCTGACGCAGCGGCGCGTGGTCGACTTCGGCCGCAGCGGCGCCATGCGCTGTCGCTGACACTTTCACTTTCGCCCCCTTCGAGCGCCCTTCGAGCGCGCCCCCGTTCCGAGCGATGCCGCGGATGCCGTGCCGCGCGGGCTCCGGAACCGCCTTGCGCTGCTTCTCCACTCCTGCCCACCGAGCCGCCACGCCCCGCCCGGGCGCCGCCGCTGTCGATGAATCGAGTCACCATGAGCTCTCCTCAGCCTGTCCACTCCTGGGACGAACCCGAAGGAATCGCCCCGCGCGGCACCCTCGTCCTCCTCCCCGGCCGGGGTGAACACGGCGGTGTCTACGAG
>KL569127.1:50631-51676 GCA_000715635.1 Streptomyces violaceus
GTGTCTACGAGCGGTTCGGCCGCCGCATCGCCGCCGACGGGTACCGCGTACGGGCCCTCGGAGACGCCTCCCTGGACCCCGCGGCCGTCATCGACGCCGCGACCAAGCTGCTGCGCGACGAGACGCTGCCCGGGCCACGGGTGCTGGTCGGCTCCGACACCGGCGCGTCGTACGCCGCGACGCTGGCCGCCCGCGACACCCCAGGCCTGGACGCACTGATCCTCGCCGGCCTGCCGACCGGTTCCCACTCCGCCGGTACCGGCACGGCGGCCCCTGGCTGGGAGGGCGAACTGGAGCAGCGCACCGCCTGCCCCACGCACCGGGGCCGGCTGTCCGACGACACCGCTTTCCGGCGTGGCGCTCTGGAGGAGTCCGTGGCACAGGAACTGCCCGCGCTGGACAGGATTTCCCTCCCGGTGCTCGCTCTGCACGGCGCCGACGACGGCATCAGCCCCCTCGACGAGGCCCGTCGCGCCTACAGCGCGCTCCCGGGAGCGGAACTCGTGAGCCTGGCCGGGACCCGGCACGACGTCCTCAACGACGTCACCCACCGCACCGCCGCCGCCACCGTCGTGCTCTTCCTCGAGCGGCTGCGGCTCTCCCCCGCACTGGCGCCCATCGCCGTCGCCGAGGACATCGCATGACCGCGTTCGAGAGCCTCCCCGTGCTGACCACCGCCGCCGAACTGGACCTCCTCGTGCGCACCGGCGATCCGGCCCCGGTCGTCCTCGACGTGCGGTGGAAGCTCGGCGATCCCCACGGCCGCGACCACTACCGCAAGGAGCACATCCCGGGCGCCCTCTACGTCGACCTCGACACCGAGCTCGCCGCTCCCCCGGCGCCGGAGGGTGGTCGTCATCCGCTGCCGGACCCGGCGTCGTTGCAGGCCGCGGCGCGCCGCTGGGGGCTCTCCGCCGGACGTCCGGTGGTGGTCTACGACGACAACGGCAACACCGCCGCCGCCCGCGCCTGGTGGCTGCTTCGCTGGGCCGGGGTCGAGCAGGTGCTCCTGCTGGACGGGGCGCTGGACGCCTGGCGTGCGGCA
>KL569127.1:51864-53086 GCA_000715635.1 Streptomyces violaceus
GCCGACGACGAGCGGCGAGCCGGAGACGCCCGCGCCCGGCGACATCGTGCTCAGCCCGGGGCAGTTGCCCGTCCTGGACGCGGACGCGGCGGCCGAAGTCGCCCGTGGCGGCGTCCTGCTGGACGCACGGGCCGCGGAGCGGTACCGGGGGGAGGCCGAGCCGGTCGATCCGCGCGCCGGACACATCCCCGGTGCCCGGTCCGCCCCGACCGGCGGCAACCTGGCGGCGGACGGCACCTTCCGTCCCGCCGAGGAGCTCGCGCTGCGCTTCACTGCGCTGGGCGCCGACGACGCGACCGAGGTCGGTGTCTACTGCGGCTCCGGCGTCACGGCCGCCCACACCATCGCGGCCCTGGCCCGCGCCGGCGTCCCCGCCGCCCTCTACACCGGCTCCTGGTCGGCCTGGTCCGCCGACCCCGCACGCCCCGCAGCACAGGGAGAACAGCCGGGCTGACCCCCTCCCCCCCGACCCCTTCCGAGAGGCCCCTCATGCCCTCCCCGCACTCCGCCGTGTCCGAACCCTCCTTGCCCACACACGGGTCCGCACCACCGACGACACCCACCGCGCAAGAAGCCGCGGCGCCCACCGGACCGGCGCAGCCGCCGCGCCCCACCGCCACGACGAACGCTCGCCCCGGCGCCCCGCGCAAGCGGTCCCGGTCCCGCTTCCGTGTACCGCGTGGCGTGCGCCGGGCCTCCGGGCCCCTGGGGTTGGTGCTGGTCTGGTTCCTGGCGAGCGCCACGGGCGTACTGCCCGAGTCCGTGCTGGCCTCCCCCGTGGACGTCGTCCAGCGGGCCGCCGACCTGATCGGCACCGGTGAACTGCCGCAGGCCATCGCCGCGTCCGGTCGCCGCGCCGCGACGGGTTTCCTCATCGGTGCGACCGTCGCGCTCGCGCTGTCGCTCACCGCGGGGCTGTTCCGGCTGGGTGAGGACGTCATCGACGCGTCGATGGGCATGTTCCGGGCCATCCCGTGGGTGGGTCTGATCCCGCTGTTCATCGTCTGGTTCGGCATCGACGAGACCCCGAAGATCGCGCTGGTGGCGCTCGGCGTCACCTACCCGCTGTACTTCAACATCTACGGCGGCATCCGCTCCGCCGACTCCCAGCTCATCGAGGCCGGACGGATGGCGGGGCTCGGCCGTATCGGTCTGATCCGGTACGTGATCCTGCCCTCCGCGCTGCCCGGTGCCCTGGTCGGCCTGCGCTACGCGCTGTCCA
>KL569127.1:53304-56116 GCA_000715635.1 Streptomyces violaceus
TCGCCGAGCAGGTCAACGCGGACGCCGGCATCGGCTATCTGATGAGCAACGCCCAGCAGTACTTCCAGACCGACGTCATCGTCCTGTGCCTGGCCGTCTACGCGGTGCTGGGGCTGCTGTGCGACTTCGCCGTGCGGCTGCTGTCGCGGCGGCTGCTGGCCTGGCGGGCGTCGTTCGACGGCGAAGGAGCGTGACAGAGCGATGAGCACGACTGTGAGCACTCAGGTGGAGGTACGCGGCCTGAGCCGCGCCTTCGACGACAAGACCGTCATCGACGATCTCGATCTCAGCATCCACCAGGGCGAGTTCGTCGCCCTGCTAGGGCACAGCGGCTGCGGGAAGTCGACCCTGCTGAAGATCCTCGCCGGGCTGGACAACGAGACCGAGGGCGAGGTGACCGTGCCCGAGCGCCGCTCGGTGGCCTTCCAGTCGCCGCGGCTGATGCCCTGGCTGCGGGTGTGGCGCAACGTGGTGCTCGGCCTGCCCCGCTCCAAGGACCGGTCGCTCGCCGAGCGCTATCTGGCCGAGGTCGGCATCGAGGAGTACGCGGGCCGCTGGCCCAAGACCCTCTCCGGCGGCCAGGCGCAGCGCGTGTCGCTGGCCCGGGCGCTGGTCCGTGAGCCCGAACTGCTCCTGCTCGACGAGCCGTTCGGTGCCCTGGACGCCCTCACCCGCGGCAGGGCGCAGCGGCTGGTGGCCGACCTGTGGCAGCGGCACGGCTGCTCGGTACTGCTGGTCACCCACGACGTGGAGGAGGCGCTGCTGCTGGCCGACCGGGTCCTGGTGATGGACGGCGGGCGGATCGCCTACGAGGCCGAGGTCGGCCTGGAGCGGCCCCGCGCGCTCGGTTCCCCCGACTTCGTACGGCTGCGCGGCGAACTGCTGCACCGGCTCGGTGTCCACGACGCCTCGGCTCCTCGCGAAGAGGCCACGACAGAAACGGCACCCACCTCATGACCCGCACGATCACGCGCCGTACCCTCGGCGCCGCGCTCTCCCTGACCGCCCTGCTCGCCACCACCGCCTGCGGCGGCAACAGTGAGGCCACCTCCGGCGGGAGCGGCTCACAGACCCTCACCATCGGCGACCAGGCCAAGAACCTGCAGACCCTGTTCAACGCCTCCGGCGCCCTCAAGGGGACGTCGTACAAGGTCAAGTGGGCCGAGTTCGAGGGGGCCGCGCCGCTCTTCCAGGCCGTGCAGGCCGGGGCCGCCGACACCTCGTACGCCGCCGACCTGCCCACCCTCCAGGCGCTGTCCGGCGGTGTGCCGGTGAAGGCGGTGGGCGCACTGCGCAACGACGGCACGCACACCGGGATCGTGGTCCGCGGGAACTCGCCGGTGAAGAGCGTCAAGGACCTCAAGGGCAAGAAGGTCGTGGTCTCCTCGGCCAAGGGGTCCATCGCCGAGTACCTGCTCGCGCACGTGCTGGAGCAGGCCGGGCTGAAGTACTCCGACGTCAAGGTGCAGTACCTGCTGCCGACCGACGCCCAGGCCGCGTTCACCTCCGGCAAGATCGAGGCCTGGGCGACCTTCGGGGTCTACAAGGCCGTCGCCGAGCAGCAGGGCGGCCGCCTTCTGGTCAACGGCGCCGGCGGGCGCGTGAGCGGCTACGGCTTCATCGGCGCATCCGAGAAGGCCCTGGCCGACAAGAACAAGAAGGCCGCCATCGCCGACTACCTCCGTCGCCTGGACAAGGCCCTGGCCTGGTCACGGAAGCACCCGGACGACTACGCCAAGGCCATCCAGCGGAACAACGGGGCCTCCCCCGCGATCGCGAAGACGCTGGTCAGCCAGGCCAACGGCGAGCTGCTGCCGGTGAATTCGCAGGTGGTCGAGTCCGTGCAGAAGGTCGGCGACACCATGCACGGCATCGGCGTCCTCACCCCGAACCCGACCGTCGCCGACCACGTCGACTCCAGCCTCGTCAAGGAATGAGCCCCGCCATGCCCGTCGAGTTCATCAGCGCCGTCCACCCCAACCCCGCCACCGAGGGCGACCCCACCGCGGGCACGGGCATCGACGTCGACTACGCCCGCCGCTACGCCCGCGCCCTGGACGACGGCGGCTTCGACTACACCCTCGTCACCTACCACTCGGCCTCGCCCGACGCGCTGCAACTGGCGCAGTTCGTGGCGAACCACACCGAGCGCATCAAGCCCTTCCTCGCCCACCGCCCCGGCGTGATCTTCCCGACCCACGCGGCCCGCGCCCTGGCCACCCTGGACCGGATCAGCAAGGGCCGCCTGGCGGTGCACATCATCTCCGGCGGCAACGACGAGGAGCAGCGCCGCGAGGGCGACTACCTGAGCAAGAGCGAGCGGTACGCGCGTTCCGACGAGTACATCCGGATCCTGCGCGAGGTGTGGGCGGCCGACGGGCCCGTCTCGCACGAGGGCCCGTACTACCGCTTCGAGGGCTTCCGCTCCGATGTCACCCCGTACCACGGCACGATCCCCCTCTCGGTGGGCGGCTCCTCGGAGGACGCCTACCGGGTGGGCGGGCAGCAGGGCGACATCTTCGGGCTGTGGGGCGAGCCGCTGAAGGAGACCGCCGAGCAGATCGCGGCGGTCAACGCGTACGCGGACGCCGCCGGCCGGACCCGCCCGCGCATCTGGGTGTCCTTCCGCCCGATCATCGCGCCCACCGACGAGCTGGCGTGGGAGAAGGCGCACCGCATCCTCGGCACGATCACCACGAACCACGAGGAGCGGGCCAAGCGGCGCCACTATCCGGCGGTCGGCCAGGGCACGCCGGCCAACGTGGGTTCGCAGCGGCTGCTGGCCGTCGCCGAACGCGGCGAGGTCCACGAC
>KL569127.1:56277-57467 GCA_000715635.1 Streptomyces violaceus
CGCTGGTCGGCTCCCCCGAGACGGTCGCCAAGGCGCTGCTCGACTACGTCGACATCGGCTGCGAGCTGCTGTCCATCCGTGGCTACGACCCGCTCAACGACGCGATCGACTACGCCCGGCACGTCCTTCCGCTGGTCCGCCAGGAACTGGCGCACCGCGCCGCCTCGGGAGCGGCCGCATGAGGCGGGCGGGGCGCACGCTCGCTCTCACCACCGTCATCCTGTCCGTGGCTGCGCTGTCCGGCTGCGGCGGCTCGGCGGGAGCGGAGGGCAACGGGCAGGGGTCCTCCGTCACCCTGCGCGTCGGCGCGACGGGCTGGAAGAGCGAGGAGGCCCTGCTGAAGCTCGCCGGCCTGGACGACACGCCGTACGAGGTGGAGTGGAGCCTGTTCCAGGGCGGTGACAAGCAGTTGGAGGCGGTACGAGCGGATGCCCTGGACGTGGCGAGCTCGAGCGAGATCCCGCCGGTCTTCGCGGCGGCCGACGGGAAGCCGAACTTCGAGGTCGTCGCCGTGCAGCGCGGCAACACCCTCAACCAGGAAGTCGTGGCTCCCAAGGGCTCCAAGGTCACCTCGATCGGGCAGCTGAAGGGGAAGAAGGTCGGCTACGTCAAGAACACCACCTCCCACTACTTCCTCTACGAACTGCTGAAGCGGGCCGGGCTCGGCTGGGACGACATCACCGCCGCCCCGCTGGAGCCGGACAAGGCGCTCGCCGCGCTGGGCGGTGGTTCCGTCGATGCCTTCGCCGGGTACGGCAACGCGATCATCACCGCCCGCCGGCAGGGCGCTCACACGATCGGCTCCGGCAAGGACATCCTTTCGGGCAACTTCCTGTGGACCGCCTCCGAGGACACCCTCGGCAACGCGGCCGAGCGCAAGGCGCTGGCCGATCTGCTCGCCCGCCTCGACAAGGCGTACGCCTACGTCCGCGACGGGCACGAGAAGGAGTACGCGAAGGTCATCGCCGCCGCGACCCACCAGCCGGTGGACCAGGCGCTGGAGGAATACAGCGAGGGCCAGGCGCAGCGGAAGACCGAGGTGCGGCCGGTGAGCGCCCGGGCCACAGCCTCCCAGCAGGGGGTCGCCGACGCCTTCCTGGACCTCGGCGCGCTCAAACAGGGGCTGAAGGTGAGCGGCTTCTGGAGCGACCGGCTGAACGCCCCGCTGCGGAAGGAGCTCGCCCGATGAC
>KL569127.1:57726-58054 GCA_000715635.1 Streptomyces violaceus
GCCCACGACCGCAGCGGCGCCTTCCCCGCCGCAGGGGTCCGCGCCGCGCACGAGGCGGGGCTGCTCACCGCGACCGTCGGCGCCCGGTACGGCGGGCCGGGCCTGGGGGTCTCGGCCACCGCCCGGATCCTGCACGCGCTCGGCGAGGGCGACCCTTCGGTGGCGCTGATCGCCGCGATGAGCCTGACCGTCCATCACCGCCAGGCCGTACGGCCGCACTGGCCGGAGGAGCTGTACGGGAAGGTGCTGTCCGCCGCGGCTCACCGCCCGGTGCTCCTCAACCACGTACGGGTGGAGCCCGAGCTCGGCTCTCCGGCGCGCGGCGGGT
>KL569127.1:58337-58509 GCA_000715635.1 Streptomyces violaceus
CGGCCACCGGCTGGTCCCTCACCGGCCGCAAACGCTTCGCCACCGGTGTGGAAGGGCTGGACTGGCTGTTGGTCTGGGCCACCACGGACGAACCCACCCCGCGCGTGGGCACGTTCGCCGTGCCCGGCACCGCACCCGGCATAGAGATCACCCACCGCTGGGACCATCTGGG
>KL569127.1:58759-59519 GCA_000715635.1 Streptomyces violaceus
ATCTGGGGCTGCGGGCCAGCGGCAGCCACGACATCGCGCTGCACGACGTGGAGATCCCGGCCGGGAACGTGGTGGAGATCGCCCCGCACGGCGCGGGCGCGGAGCAGGACAACCGGGCCGGCGCCGCCCTCCACCTCCCGCTCGCCGCCCTCTACCTGGGCGTGGCCCGGGCCGCACAAAAGTACCTCCACCGGTTCGCGCACGTACGGGTCCCCGCCAATCTCGGCCACCCGGTGGCCCGCACGGAGCGCTTCCGTCGCACGGCGGGCGAGATCGCCCTGCGGCTCGACTCCGCCGAACAGCTGGTATTCCGGGGCGCCGAGCGGGTGGAGGCCGCCGACGACACCTACACGCCCGAACAGGCCCTGGGCGCCCGTGTCCTGGCCGACCGGCACGCCACCGAGGCCGTCGCGCTGGCCCTGCGGCTGCTCGGCAACCCGGGGCTGACCCGCGACAACCCCCTGGAACGCCATTTCAGGGATGTCCAGTGCGCCCCGGTGCACGCCCCGCAGGAGGACACGGCCCTGCTCGCCATCGGAGCGCGGGCACTGGAAACGGGCCGGTCCGGCCAACCCTAGGTGCCCTTCACCTCGTACGCAGAGAGAACAGCTTCATGCCTCTTCCCCACACCGGCCCCTCGGCCGCCCGGCTCCTCACCGTGCTCCGCCGCGAACTGCCCGAGGACGCGCTCGGCATCGGCCCCGAGGCCACCGCGCCGTATGCCGCCGACCGCTCGGGCAGCCGCCCGGACGGGGAGCCG
>KL569127.1:59705-60194 GCA_000715635.1 Streptomyces violaceus
TGGCGGTCGTCCACGCCACCCGGGCCGAGCACGTACGGACCGCGCTGCGGCACGCGCACGAGCTGCGGGTGCCGGTCGTGCCGCGCGGGGCGGGCACCGGGCTGTCCGGCGGGGCGAACGCGGGGGCGGGCAGTGTCGTCGTCGACCTGTCGCGGATGAACCGGATTCTCGAACTGAGCCCCGAGGAACAGACCGCCGTCGTGGAGCCGGGCGTCATCACCGCCGAACTGGACCGTGCGGCGGGCGAGTTCGGACTGCGCTACGCGCCCGACCCGGCGAGCGCGGCGATCTCCACGGTGGGCGGCAACATCGCGACCAACGCGGGCGGGCTGCGCTGCGCCAAGTACGGGGTGACCCGGGACGCCGTCCTCGGGCTGGACGCGGTGCTTGCCGACGGAACGCTGGTACGGACCGGCCGGCGCACCGTCAAGGGAGTCACCGGCTACGACCTGACGGCACTGCTCACCGGCTCCGAGGGCACCCTGGGTG
>KL569127.1:60424-62501 GCA_000715635.1 Streptomyces violaceus
GGGTACCGGAGTCGACCGCCACCGTCGCCGCGTACTTCGACACTTTCACCGAGGGCGCCGAGGCCGTGTCCGCGCTCACCGCCGCCCACGTCGAGCCCGCCATGGCCGAGCTGCTGGACGGTCCGGTCCTGGCGGCCGTGGACGCGGCCCAGAACACGGAACTGCGGTCGCGGGGCGGTGCGCTGCTGCTTCTGCAGTGCGACGGGCGGGCCGCGGAAGCGGAGGCGGAGGCGGCGGTACGGCTGCTGCGGAAGCATGGGGCATCGGTCGAGACCACGACCGACCCGGTGGAGGCGGACCGGCTCCTCACCGCCCGCAGGCTCGTCCTGCCCTCCCTGGAACGCCTGGGCCGGGTACTGATCGAGGACATCGCGGTGCCCCGGGCAGAACTCGCCCCCGCGGTCCGGGAGATCGCGGTCATCGCCGAGCGCCACGACGTACGGATCTTCACCTTCGCCCACGCCGCGGACGGCAATCTCCACCCCATCCTCGTCCTCGACCCGGACTCCCCCGACGTCCCGGAGGCGGCCTGGCGGGCGGCGAGCGACATCTTCACCACCGCGCTGCGGCTGGGCGGCACGCTCACCGGCGAGCACGGAGTGGGAACGCTCAAGCGCCGCTGGCTCGCCGAGGAACTCGGCGCCGAGCAGCACGCACTGCAGCGACGCGTCAAGGCGGCCTTCGACCCGCACCACATCCTCAACCCCGGCAAGGCCCTCTGACCTCCGTCAACCCCGGCGGCCCTCGGCCGACTGCCGTTCCTGGGCGGCCAGTTCGCGGTACGCGGCCGCCGGGTGGTCGGTCCGGACGCGAGGCCCGCCGCCCGGGCCGTGCAGGCGTTCGCGCAGCGTGGTGCCGGTCGGCCCGTCCGGGAGCCGGCCGCGTTCGCGCAGCTCGGGCACGACCAGGTCGACGAAGTCGGCGAAGGTGCCGGGAGTCACGGCGTACGCGAGGTTGAAGCCGTCGATGTCCGCCTCCTCCACCCAGCGTTCCAGCTCGTCGGCGACCGTGGCCGGGGAGCCCACCACCACCGGGCCTATGCCTCCGATGCCCAGGTAGCGGGCCACCTGGTCGGGAGTCCATTGACGGGTCGGATCGGCGGTGGAGAAGATCGCGAGCGCGGAGCGTACGGCTTCGGTGTCGACGTACTCCAGGGGCTCGTCCGGCGCGAGTTCGGACAGGTCGAGGCCGCTCCAGCCGCCGTAGAGGGCGAGGGCGCCCTCATAGGAGGCGTAGGAGATCAAGTCGGCGTACTTGGCCTGGGCCTCCTCGTCGGTGGGGGCGGTGATCGCGGTGAGCAGGATGAAGATCTTGACGCTGTACGGGTCGCGGCCCTCGGCGGCGGCCTGGGCCCGGATGTCGTCGACGACGCGGCGGGTCGCCTGCGGATTGACGGCGTTGATGAAGACGCCCTCGCCGTGCCGGGCGGCGAAGGCCCGTCCGCGCGGGGAGGCGCCGGCCTGGAAGACGACCGGGGTGCGCTGCGGCGACGGCTCGGACAGGAACACACCCGGCACGGTGAAGTGGCGGCCCTTGTGGGCGATGTCCCGGATACGGGCGGGGTCGGTGAAGACGCCCCGCTCCCGGTCGCGGACGACCGCGTCGTCGTCCCAGGAGTACTCCCACAGCTTGTAGCAGACCTCCAGGAACTCCTCGGCGACCTCGTAGCGGTCGTCGTGCCTGACCTGTTCGCCGAGTCCCAGGTTGCGGGCGGCGCTCTCCAGGTAGGAGGTGACGACGTTCCAGGCGATCCGGCCCTTGGTCAGGTGGTCGAGGGTGGTGAGGGTGCGGGCGAGCTTGTACGGCTGCTCGTAGGTGAGGGACACGGTGACGCCGAAGCCGAGGCGCTCGGTCACCGCGGCCATGGCGGAGACGGCGGGCAGCGGGTCGGACAGCGGGATCTGCGCGCCCTGGCGGACGGCGGCGTCGCGCGAGCCCTGGTAGACGTCGTATGCGCCGAGCACGTCGGCGATGAAGAGCGAGTCGAAGCCGCCACGCTCCAGCAGCGTCGCCAGGCCGGTCCAGTAGGCGAGGTCGGTGTAGCGGTGCGCCTGGTCGTCGGGGTGCCGCCACAGGC
>KL569127.1:62768-65798 GCA_000715635.1 Streptomyces violaceus
GGTCATTTCAGGGCTCCGGAGGACAGGCCGGCGACGAGCCGGCGCTGGGCGGCCACGGCCAGGACGTAGACGGGCGCGATGCCGATGAGGGAGACGACGGCCTGCTGGCCGAACTCGACGTTCTTGTCGCCCTGGAAGAGGGAGAGCAGCACCGGCAGGGTCTGCGCACTGCTGTCCTGGGCGAAGCTGAGGGCGAAGAGGAACTCGTTGTAGCTGAGGAAGAAGCAGATCAGCGCGGCCGCCGCGACGCCCGGCGCGATGAGCGGCAGGACGACGCGCCTGAGGCTCGCCCAGGGGCCGAGCCCGTCGAGCCAGGCGGCCTCCTCGATCTCCTTCGGCACCTTCCGTACGAAGCCGTCCAGCAGCCAGATCGCCACGGGCACGTTCGCAAGACCGTCGACGAGGGCGAGCCCGGTGACGGTGTTGTTCAGCTCCAGGTTCCGCAGCAGGTAGAAGAGAGGGAGGACGGCGACGACGGGCGGGGCGCAGTAGCTCGACAGCACCAGGGTCGCGAGCCTGCCCCCTCTGCGTCCGGCCCGTGCGGTGAAGTACGCGCCGGGTACGGCGATCAGCAGGGTGAGCACGACGGAACCCGCCGCGACCGTCCAGGAGTTGACGATGTAGTGGCCGACCTCGACGGCCCGGAAGGTGTCGGGCCAGTTCCGCCAGAACAGGTGCGAGGGCAGCAGTCCGCCGTTGAGGACGTCGTCGCGGGAGCGGACGGAGAGTGAGGCGACGTACAGGAGCGGTACGGCCATGAGCAGGGCGATGACCGAGAGCAGCGCGGTGAGTCCCGTGCGGCGGTGGCTCCTGGCGGAGCGGCGCGGGGGCCTCTTCGTCACGGGCTCGGCCGCCGTCTCTTCCCGTACGGCTTCGAGCGTGGTCATACCGCCACCTCCTCGTACCGCTTGCGACGTATCGCCACCAGGCTCGTGACCAGGCCGATCAGCAGGGAGAACAGCACGGTCGCGGCTGCCGCGCCGCCGACGTCGAACTCTTGCAGCGCGGTGCGCTGGATGTCGTACGTGCTCGTGGTGGTCGAGAAGCCGGGGCCGCCGGCCGTCACGACGTAGACGATGTCGAAGACCTTGAAGCCGATCACGAGCTTGAGCAGCAGGACGGACAGCAGGGTCGGTTCGATGTACGGCAGGACGATCGAGCGGAGGGTGCGGGAGCGGTCGGCGCCGTCGAGGGCGGCGGCCTCGCGCAGCTCGTCCGGTACGCCGAGGAGCGCGGCGTACACGAGCAGCATCACGAACGGTGTCCACTGCCAGCTGTCGATGACGATGAGGGTGGTGAAGGCCCCCGTACCGCTGCCGAGCGGGTTCACGCCGGGCAGTCCCAGCGCGTGCAGGACGCCGTTGAGGGCGCCGCCCACCGGGGCCAGCAGCAGCTTCCACGCCACGCCGACCATGACGGGCGGGGTGACCAGCGGCAGCAGCAGGAGCGTGCCCAGCAGGCCCGGGCGGGCGGCCCGGGCGCGCAGCAGGAGCGCGAGGGCGGTGCCCAGCACCAGTTGCACCGCGGCGGCGAGCACCGCGAAGAGCGCCGACCGCCACAGTGAGCCGGTGAACGACTGGCTCTCCAGGGCGGTACGGAAGTTGTCGAACCCGGTCCAGCGTTGCAACGGCCGGGCGAGGGTGGAGTCGGTGAGGGCCAGGCCGATGACGTAGACGAGCGGGTAGGCGGCGAAGACCGCGAGGAAGACCACGGCCGGCGCGGCGAGCGCCCCGGGGACCCGGGCGGCCGACCTGGCTGTCATCCGGACGCTCCCTCGAGTTCCTTGGCCCAGGCGCGCTGCGCGTTCCCCAGGGCGGTCTTGGCGCTCTGCTTGCCCTGCAGGCCGAGCGCGAGTTCGTCCACGAGGGTCTGGAGCAGGTCGGGGGCCTTGGGCACGGTCGGCCAGGGCAGGGGGTCGCCCGCGAGGCCGGTGCGGACGACCTCGTAGGAGTCGGGCGAGTTCTTGCGGAACGCCGAGGAGCTGAGGGTGCTGGTGCGGATCGGGTCGGCGCCCGCGTCGGGCCGGGCGAGCACGAGGAGGTTCTGCTGTGCGGCGGTGGCCCACTTGATGAAGGCGGCGGCCGCCTCCTTCTGCTTCGACGCCGTCGACACCGCCAGCCCGAAGCCCGCGTCGAGCGAGGTACGGGGCTTGGTGTTGTCGCCGCCGACCGGGAGCGTGGTGACGGCCCATTTGTCGACGACCTTCGACTGCTGGGGATCCTGGACGCGCTTGGCGAAGTCGGTCCAGAAGTCGAGCATGGCGCCCTTGCCGTCGAGGAAGGCGGGCAGCGCCTGGTCGAAGCCGATCTGGAGCGGGGTGGGCAGAGCGCTGGGCGCGGCGTCGAACAGCACCTGCGCGGCCTCGATCGCCTCCGGTGTGTCGAGCGTGGGCGCGCCCGACGCGTCGAGGAACGAACCGCCGTACCCGGCAAGGCGGTTGGCGAAGGCGCAGCCGAGAATCACCGGGACCTGCTGGGCCTCGATGATGGTGCCGTAGTACCTGCCCTTGGCGTCCTTGGTGATCTTCGCGGCGTTCTCGTTGTACTCCGCCCAGGTGCGGGGCGCCTCGACCTTGTGCCGTTCGAAGATCTCGGTGTTGTAGAAGAGGATGTGGGTGTCGCCGTCGTAGGGCAGGCCCCAGCGCTTGCCGTCGTAGCGGGTGTAGGTGTCGTACAGGGACGGCAGGAAGTCGCTCTCCTCGATGTCCTTGTGCGCCTTGATGTACGCGGTGAGGTCCTCGATGACACCGCCCTCGGCGAGGGTGCCGACGGCCGCGTACCAGTACATGAAGACGTCGAACTGGCCCGCCCCGGACTGCACGTCGAGCACGGCCTTCGCCGTGAGCTTGTCGTACGGCACGGGTGTCACCGACAGCTTGGCGCCGGTGGCCTCCTCGAAGGGCTTGCTCAGGTACTTGAACGACAGGACGTTCGGCTGGTTGGCGAGGATCTTGAGGGTGACCCCGTCGAGGTCGGGCTTGGCGGTCGGGTCGAGCGCGGCGGCCTCGGAGGAGCCGCAGGCGGTCAGGAG
>KL569127.1:66061-66919 GCA_000715635.1 Streptomyces violaceus
GCCGCGGCGAGGGCCGCTGCACCGCCGGCGGCGCGCAGCAGATGTCTGCGGGAGAGCGGGGAGCGCGTAAGGCGCGGGGGCGGGGTCATGGGGTGGTTCTCCTGGCTTCTGCTTACGTGTAGAGGGTGAAGGGCGCGTGGGCGCCGTTCAGGTAGTGGTCGCCGACCTCGCGGAGCTTGTAGGCGACGGGGTCGTGCAGGGTGTGGGTGCGCACGTTGCGCCAGAACCGGTCGAAGCCGTGCGCGGACGCGGTGGACCTCGCGCCGGTGACCTCGAGGATCCGGGCGGTGATGTCGAGGGCGGCCTGGGTGGCGGCGACCTTGGCGGCGGCGACGGTGACGGCGATCTCGCCGCGCTCCTCGGCGGTGAGGTCCTGACCGCGGTCGATGCCGCGCTGGACGGCTTCGGCCGCGTGGTCGGCCAGGAGCCGCACCGAGCGTGCGGACACGGCGAGTTCGCCGTAGGTGGCCAGCGTGTACGGGTCCTGGGTGGCGGAATCGACGCCCGACAGCAGCCAGGGGCGGGTGGTGTCGCGGGTGTAGTCGGCGGCCGCGGCGAGCGCGCCCTCGGCGATGCCCAGGTAGAAGTGGACGAAGACCAGCTGGATCGCGGGGGTGACGAGGGTGGCGAACGGGGACAGGGTGCCCTCCTCCTCGGAGAGGGACCCGATGATGTCGTCCGCCGCCACCGGCACGGCGTGGAACTCCACGCTGCCGCTGGCCGAGAGCCGCTGCCCGAAGTTGTCCCAGTCATCGTGGCGTACGACTCCGGGGTGGGCCGGGTCGACGAAGACGACGACGGGTTCGCCGGTGTCGATGGGGGTCCCCCCGCTCGAGCGAAGCCGAGAGTGGGGGAGGG
>KL569127.1:67142-67546 GCA_000715635.1 Streptomyces violaceus
TTCCAGGACAGCAGGTAGTGGTAGCCGAGGAGTTGGCCGATCGAGCCGTCCCCGGCGGCGATCTCGCGGATGACGGCGTAGGCGGTGCGCCAGTCCGCTCCCCCGCCGCCGTACTCGGCGGGGACGAGCAGCGTGAGCAGACCGGCCGCGCGCAGCCGTTCGGTCTCCTCGAAGGGCGGCTTGTTGGCCTTGTCGCGTGGGGCGGCGTCCTGGGCGAGGTCGGCGGCCACGGCGCGGGCGGTGGCGATCCAGTCGGTCGTGGTCATGGGGTCCTCAGACGATTCCGTTGGCGGGCGGGGCGACCCCGTTCAGGGCGTGGTTGCCGAGGTGCTGGATCTTCCAGCGGCGCGGGTCGTGCAGGGTGTGCGTACGGGCGTTGCGCCAGTGGCGGTCCAGGCCGCGGT
>KL569127.1:67715-69839 GCA_000715635.1 Streptomyces violaceus
GTCACGGACCGGGTGCCGATGAGGGCGAAGACGTCGTTGGCCACGGTCAGCGCGGCGGTGTCGGCCTGGGCGCGGGCGGCGGCCACGGCGACGGAGGCCTCGGCCGCGAGGCCGGCGTCGCCGGGGGCACCACGGGCGGCGTCGAGGGCGGCTCCGGCCCGGTCGAGGAGAGCCTCGGCGGCGCGTACGACCAGGGCCAGCTCGCCGAACTTGTTGATCACCAGCGGTTCTTCGTTCGCCCGGTCGGCACCCGACTCACCCCACGGCCGGGCGAGGTCCCGGATCAGTTCGCCGCCCTCCTCCAGGGCCCCGCGGGCGATGCCGGTGTCGACGGCCGCGTGGATGAACTGGCCGAAGGCGCCGAAGACCTCGGGGCGTTCGAAGGTGAGATGGTGGGGCACCACCCGGTCGGCGGGCACGTGCACATCCGCGAAGCGCACGGTCCCGCTCGCGGTGCCGCGCTGCCCGATGCCGTCCCAGTCGTCGACGACCGTGACCCCGAGGGCGTCGTGCGGGACGAAGGCCGCGGTGAGGCTGTCGTCCGGGGCGAGTGCGAAGACCGGGATCCAATGGGCGAACAGGGCACCGGTGGCGTAGTTCTTGGTGCCGGTCAGGGTGTACGAGCCGTCGGGGCCGGGCTTCAGACGGGTGGAGAACTCCAGCGCGTGCCGGGTGCCCTTCTCCGCGAGGGCGTTGCCGAACCTGCGTCCTGCCAGCAGCTCGGCGTAGAAGAGGTCCCGCTGACCGGCCGTGCCGTTCTCCTTCAGCACCTCCACGAAGAAGAAGTGGTTCTGCGGAATCTGGCCGATGCTGCCGTCGGCCGCGGACAGCAGCCGGACGACCTCCCCGAGGGTGCGCGCGCCGACCTCGGCACCGCCATGGGAGCGGGGCACCGTGATGCCCAGCAGCCCGGAGGCGGACAGCCGGTCGAGCTCGGCGCGCGGCAGGATGCGTTCGGCGTCGCGCAGAGCGGCGTCGCGGGCGAACTCGGCGGCCAGCTCGGCCGCGACGGCGATCGCCTCGGCGTCGTCGGCGATCACCTGCGTCATCGTGGGTTTCCCGTACCCGCGAAGGGGACCTGGGCCGAGGAGGAGGTCTGCCGGGGGAAGGGGTGCTGCCACAGGCCCTGTGCCTCGAGCCTCGGCAGGACGCCCTCGCCGAACCAGTAGGCCTCCTCCAGATGGGGGTAGCCGGAGAGGACGAACTCCTCGATGCCGAGGGCCGCGTACTCCTTGATGCGTTCGGCGACCTCGTCGTGGCTGCCGACCAGAGCCGTGCCCGCCCCGCCGCGCACCAGGCCGATGCCGGCCCACAGGTTGGGGTGGATCTCCAGGCCGTCCCGGTTGCCGCCGCCGTGCAGGGCGAGCATGCGCTGCTGCCCGGCGGACTCGCTGCGGGCCAGCCCCGCCTGCACGGACGCCACGGTCTCCGGGTCGAAGCCGTCCAGCAGCCGGTTGGCCTCCGCCCACGCCTGCTCGGAGCTGTCGCGGGTGATGACGTGCAGCCGGATGCCGAACCGGACGGTGCGGCCCTGCTCGGCCGCCAGCTTCCTGATCCAGGCGATCTTCTCGGCGACCTGGGCGGGCGGTTCGCCCCAGGTGAGGTACACGTCCACGTGCCGCGCGGCGATCTCTCCGGCGATCGGCGAGGAGCCGCCGAAGTAGACCTCGGGGACCGGGTCGGGCACGCGGGCCAGCGTCGCGTCCGCCACCTGGAGGTGCTCGCCGTGCAGATCGACGGTCTTGCCCTCCCACAGCTCCCGCACGATCTGCAGGAACTCGCCGGTACGGCGGTACCGGGCGTCCTTGTCGAGGAAGTCGCCGTAGGCGCGCTGCTCATGGCTCTCGCCGCCGGTGACGACATTGAGCAGCAGCCGTCCGCCGGTCTGCCGCTGGAAGGTGGAGGCCATCTGGGCGGCGAGCGTGGGCGAGACGAAGCCGGGCCGGAAGGCCACCAGGAACTTCAGCCGCTCGGTGTTCTGGCTGACCATCGCCGTCGTCAGCCACGCGTCCTCGCACCAGGCGCCGGTGGGGGTGAGGGCGCCGACGAAGCCGAGGTCCTCGGCGGCCCGGGCGATCTGGCTCAGGTAGGCGACCGTCGGCGGCCGGTCCCGGCCGGAGGCGG
>KL569127.1:70079-70369 GCA_000715635.1 Streptomyces violaceus
ATGTGTATAAGAGACAGGACGACATGGCGGCTGTCGCCGTTGGTGGGCAGGAACCAGTGGAAGGTGAGGGACACGAGAGATCTCCTATCGTGCGAAAGGGAAGGGGAAGGGGAAGGTGGTCAGAGCAGGCCGTGCCGGGGCGGCCGGGTGCCGCTCAGCACGTAGCGGCCGATGTGCTGGACCTTCCAGCGGGCCGGGTCGTGCAGGGTGTGGGTGCGGGCGTCGCGCCAGTGGCGGTGCAGGCCCAGGGAGTCGAGCGCCGAGCGGGTGCCGGCGACCTCGAAGAGGGC
>KL569127.1:70519-71458 GCA_000715635.1 Streptomyces violaceus
GTCTCCGCGGCGGTCACCTTGGCGGTGGCCACCGCGATCGAGGCCGCGGCGGCCGAGTCGTCGGTCAGGTCGTCCCGTGCGGCGTCGACCGCCCGGGCGGCCTCCCGCAGCAGGGCCTCCGCCGCCCGGAGGCGGATCGCGAGTTCGCCGAACCGCTGGATCAGCAGCGGGTCCTCCGCGGCCGTCTCCAGCCCGCTCTCGAACCAGGGCCGGCTCTTCGTACGGACGAACTCCACGGCCTCCGCCAGCGCGCCGGAGGCGATCCCCGCGTCGATGGCGGCGTGCAGCAACTGAGCCACGGCACCGTGGAGTTGAGGTCCCTGGAAGGTGAGGTGGTGGGGCAGGACCCGGTCGGCGGCAACGGGCACCCGCTCCAGGCGGACCGTTCCGCTGGCGGTGGTGCGCTGCCCCATGCCCTCCCAGTCGTCGACGACCGTCAGGCCGGGGGCGTCACGCCGCACGTACGCCACGTGCAGGGTGTCGTCGTCGGCGCGGGCCAGGACGGGGATCCAGTGGGCGAACAGCGCACCCGTGGAGTAGTGCTTGACGCCGTCGAGGACGTACGAGCCGTCCGGGCGCCGCGCGAGCCTGGTGCGGATGTCCTGCACATGCTTGGTGCCCGCCTCGGACTGGGCGTTGCCGAACCGCCTGCCCCGCAGCACCTCGCCGAAGAAGAACTCCTGCTGGGCGTGCGTGCCCTGGCGGCGCAGCACGTTGACGTAGACGAAGTGGCTCTGCGGGATCTGGGCGAGGCTGGCGTCGGCGGAGGCGAGCAGCCGGAAGATCTCGGCGAGCGTCTCGGTACGGACGTCCGCGCCGCCGAACTCCGCGGGAACCGTCACCCCGAGCAGCCCGGATGCGGACAGCCGCTCCAGTTCCGCGTGCGGAAGCCGGCGCCCCGCGTCCCGCTCGGCGGCGTCCTTGCGGAAGTCCGCGGCT
>KL569127.1:71624-72598 GCA_000715635.1 Streptomyces violaceus
TCGCCGGCGAGCACGGTCACCGCGGTCATCCTGTGGCCGCCAGCAGGGTCGGGCGGCCGCCGAGGGCGAGCGAGAACTGGTCGGTGACCTGGGCCAGGGCCTCGGCGGTGCCGGGCGCGACGGTCAGGCGGCCGTCGTCGCCCACGGTGATGTCCTTGTCGAGGGTGAACCAGCCCGGCGTGATGTGGGCGGGACCCATGGAGTTCAGTACGGGACGCAGGGCGTAGTCGATGGCCAGGACGTGGGCGGTGGTACCGCCGGTGGCCAGCGGGAGGACCGTCTTGCCCGCGAGCGCGTACTGCGGGAGCAGGTCGAGCAGCGATTTCAGCAGGCCGGAGTAGGCGGCCTTGTAGACGGGGGTGCCGATGACGATGCCGTCCGCGCGCTCGACCAGGGCGGTGGCGTCGATGATCGCCGGGTGCCGGAAGTCGGCGTACAGCAGGGCCTCGGGCGGGAGGGCGCGGACGTCGAACGGGATGACCTCGTGGCCCTGGGCCGCGAGCCGGTCGTCCAGGTGGCGCAGCAGCCGGGCGGTGCGGGAGGTGGCGGAGGGGCTGCCGGAGACGGAGAGGATGGTGGCCATGGGAGGACCTTTCAGGAGTACCAGGTGGGCTGCGGCAGTTCGCCGGTGAGGACGTGGCGGCCGATCTCACGGCGCTTGTAGGCCACCGGGTCGTGGAGGGTGTGGGTGCGGACGTTGCGCCAGAAGCGGTCGAGGCCCTCGGCGGAGGCGGTGGCGCGGGCGCCGGTCACCTCGAAGATCCGGTTGGTGACCTCCAGAGCCACGTCGGTGGCGCGGGCCTTCACGGCCGCCACCCGCACCTCGAACTCACCGCGGGCCTGTTCGGTGACCGCGTCGGGGTCGTCGTGCAGCTTCTGGCCCTCGGCGGCCACGGCGTCGGCCAGCGCTTCGGCGGCCCACAGTTTGGCGGTGAGGTCGCCGTAGGTGTCGATGACGTAGGGCTCGTCAACGG
>KL569127.1:72783-73413 GCA_000715635.1 Streptomyces violaceus
CATCAGAGATGTGTATAAGAGACAGGCAGCCAGGCGCGGGCCTTCGTGCGGGTGTAGGTGGCCGCGGTCTCCAGGGCGCCTGTGGCGATGCCGAGGTAGAAGTTGACGAAGACGAGCTGGATGGTCGGCACATTGAGGGTGTTGTAGACACGCGGCCGGAACTGCTTGTCCACGTAGCCCGCCGCGGCCGACCAGGGGACGCGTACGGTTTCGATGGTGACGCCGCCGCTCTCGGTGAGGCGCTGGCCGATGTTGTCCCAGTCGTCGTGGAAGGTCAGGCCCTCGCTGTCGGACGGGACGATGGCGAAGACGTGGTCGTCGGTGCCCTCCAGGACGCCTTCGAGCACGGTGACGTCGGAGACCTTGCTGCCGGTGGAGAAGGACTTGCGGCCGGTGAAGGTGAGGGTGTCGCCCTCGTCCCGCACCACCACGTCCTCGTCGCGCGGGTTGACCGCGCCGCCGAAGAACCACTGGTTGCGGGCTGCCTCGGCCTCCACGTGCTCCCACTGCTCGCGGGTGGCGACCAGCCGGGCGGCCCAGTTCCACAGGTAGTGATAGCCGAGCAGCTGGCCGATGGAGCCGTCCGCCTTGGCGACCTCGCGGACGACGCGGTAGGCGGTGGGCCAGTCC
>KL569128.1:0-3031 GCA_000715635.1 Streptomyces violaceus
GCCGACGGCCAGTCCCCGGCAGCCGGTGGCCATCACGGCGGTGCCGTACTCGACGAGGTCGGAGCCGTCCGGCGGACCCCCCGCCGCGAGGACGGGAATGGGACTGCCCGCCACCACCTCCGCCATCCGCTCGACCGGCAGGGCGACGGAGGTCTTCACCATGTCCGCGCCCAGGTCCGCGGCGACGTTGGCCAGGTGCGCGAGGAGGGCGGGATCGCGCGGGTCCTCGATCCGGGGGCCGCGAGGGTAGACCATCGCGATCAGCGGCATGCCCCACGCGTCGCAGGAACGGGCCACCGCCCCCAGGTCGGAGAGTTGCCGCGCCTCGGTGTCCGAGCCGATGTTCACGTGGACGCTGACCGCGTCCGCGCCGAGCCGCAGGGCCTCCTCGACATCGGCGACCAGTACCTTGGCGTGGACGTCGGCGGAGCAGGCGGTACTGGCGCTCAGGTGCACCACCAGCGCGCAGTTCCTGAGGATGTCCGGCGCGAAGGCGCGGGCCCGTCCCTTGTGGACGATGATCCCGTCGGCCCCGCCGTCCACCAGCGCCCGGAGCAGGCCGTCCCACTCGCCGGCGGGGACGATCGGGCCGTCCGAAACGCTGTGATCGAGGGGAACGAGCAGATGCCGGCCGTCACCCGCCAGCGAAAGTCTTCTCAAGCGTAATAACTTGCCGGTTTTCAGCATGGGTAATACGCCTCCCCAGCCGGTGGTCGCATTAAAGTCCGAAAAACGATGGTCGTAGAACTTTCAAGTTGCGCCGTTGTGAGCATTTCCCGTGCGGCGGCCCGTTGGCAAGGTGCGATCACCGGTCAATTTTTATGCGGGACTGGGAATTATTATTGACAGCAATGTGACAGGTGCAGCGGGATTGACGACCGCATGGGGTGCTGTTCGTGCACTCTATGCGCGTTGGTGCGGTCTGACCCCGCCCGTGGCCGCATCGGGCGCTTTGTTGTGGATGCCACGTGTAAACGGCCGGCTATTCTTCCGCCACCCCCGCGGTCTCGTTCGACAATTCGGACGACCGGATTTCCGTGACGCTCCTTCGGACGCTTCCTTGTCGAATTCGAATTTGCGGGCCTAGGGTGACTTCCCATGCCCGAATCACCGTCCAAGACCGGTCCCGAGACCGCCGGCCCCGGAGCCGCCGCGTCACCAGCCTCAGCGGAGAAACCCGCCGCGCGGACCGAGGCCCCGCGGGTCGCCGCCGCGAGCCTGGTCGGCACCACGATCGAGTACTACGACTTCGCCGTGTACGGCACGGCCTCCGCGCTCGTCCTCGGCCCCGCCTTCTTCCCGTCCGGCAATCCCACCGTCTCCTCCCTCGCCGCGTTCCTCACCTTCGCCGCCGCGTTCCTGTCCCGTCCCCTCGGCGTCGTCCTGTTCGGGACGATCGGTGACCGGCTGGGCCGCAGACAGGCCCTGGTCGCCTCCCTCCTGCTGATGGGCGTGGCCACCGTCGGCGTCGGACTGCTGCCCACCTACGAGACCGCCGGACTCCTCGCTCCCGTCCTGCTGGTGACACTCCGTCTGCTCCAGGGCCTCAGCATGGGCGGCGAGTGGGGCGGGGCTGTGCTGCTCGCCGCCGAGCACGCGCCGCCCGGCCGCCGCGCGCTGTACGCGTCCGTCCCGCAGGCCGGCCCCTCGCTCGGCTTCCTGCTGTCCAGCGCCGTCATCCTGCCCACGCTCCACATCGCGGGCCGGGACGGCTTCGCCGACTGGGCCTGGCGCATCCCGTTCCTGCTCAGCACCGTGCTCGTCGTGATCGGCCTGTGGGTGCGTACGACGGTCTCCGAGTCACCTGTGTTCCGCGACGCGGCTCATCGCACCGCGCAGGCACCGGCTCCGTCACCGGAGTCCCGCTTTCCGCTGGCCACGCTCCTCAAGCGGTATCCCGGCCGGCTGCTGCTCGGCACCGGCGCGGCGATCGGCGGTTCGGCCGTCTACTACCTGACGATCGTCTACAGCCTCTCGTACGGCCCGAAGCAACTGGGCATCCCCCAGAACACGATGCTGACCGCCGCGAGCATCGGTGCCGCGGCCGGCATCGCCATCACCCTCCCGGTCGCCAGGCTGTCCGACGGGATCGGCCGCCGCCCGGTGATGCTGACCGGAGCCGTCGGCTGCGTGCTGTGGGCGGTGCCCATGTACGCCTCCCTGAGTTCGCGCGACGCCTGGCTGATCACCGGCGCCTACACGGTCGGCCTCATGCTGCTCGCGCTCATGTTCTCCCCGGTGGCCGCGTTCCTCCCCGAACTGTTCCCCGCCCGGCTGCGCTACACGGGAGCCTCCGCGGCCTTCATCCTCGCCAACACCCTCGGCGGCGGCTTCGCCCCGCTGGTCGCCACCTGGCTGAACAGCCGCTGGGACTCCCCGCTCGTCCTGGGCTTCTACACCGGCGGCCTCTGTCTGCTGAGCCTGCTGTGCCTGCTGGCCCTCCCGGAGACCCGCGACCACGAGTTCGACACCTGACGGTTCGTGCGTTCCCCGGTCCTGCTCAGCCGGGGTACGCCCGAACAGGGCGCGGTGCTGTCCTGCCGGGAACGTACTGGTAGCGCTGGCCACCGCGCTGACCTGCGCGGTAGCCCCGTCACACAGGGCCGCGTGCACATCGCGTGCACACTGGAGGGCCAACGCAAGCGCTGGGCACGTGCAGGCTGATTGGCGCGGGTCATGGCTCCCTTCTGCCCCTGCGAGCTGTGACAGCCAAGCCCGACGACCGCTTGCCGAGTCCGCTGGGCCGGCGGCGACGCGCCATGCGAACTCCACCTCTTTCCCGGCACTCCACCGGGGCGAAGATCAGCCAGCGGATGAACGCCGAGGCGATCACTGTGATCCGGCGCGGCCTGCTGCATATCGAACAGCAGCCTCAGTAAGTGTCGACAGACAGCGTCACCCGCTCGCCCTGCGCCGCGTGACGTCGCTGGAGCAGTGAGCACCCCGCACGCACGCCGCCGCGTCTCGCGACCGGCTCGCCTCGCACGGCTACGCGGCCCTGCCCCCAAGGCGGCTTCCACATCGTCGACGG
>KL569128.1:3234-3723 GCA_000715635.1 Streptomyces violaceus
GTCCACAGCCCTCACAGCCCGCACCGGTGCGGTGCCGTGCACCTGACGCGACCACGGCCGATCTCGCGCAGCACCGAGCGACAGCAATTACTTGGCTAGCCACATGTTTGCTGTTACGTTGATTATGTGTCCAGCCACCTAAATGGGTGGCGACACGAGAGGAGTCATCATGAAAGCCATCCTGTTCGACCGTTTCGGAGGCACGGAGGTGCTGCGCGAGGCGGACACCGAGGTCCCGCGGCCCGGCCCCGGGCAGATCCGCGTCCGTGTCAAGGCAGCCGGGCTGAACGCGCTGGACGGCAAGATCCGCTCCGGGGCACTGGAGGCCGTGTTCCCCACGCCGCTCCCCTCCGTCCCCGGTCACGAGCTGGCCGGCGTGGTGGACGCCCTGGGTGACGGCGTGCGGGACGTGCGGGTCGGCGACGAGGTGCTGGGCTGGTCGGACACCGGCTCGTACGCCGAGTACGCGCTGGCCACCACCGTGGCCCA
>KL569128.1:3985-4104 GCA_000715635.1 Streptomyces violaceus
CGGTCGCGCTGCCGGTGGCGGGCGAGACGGCCGAGCGGGTCCTGAACCTGCTGGGCGTCACCGCCGGGGAGACCGTGCTGATGCACGGTGCGGCCGGAGCGGTCGGAACCCTGGCGGTC
>KL569128.1:4332-4970 GCA_000715635.1 Streptomyces violaceus
GTCCAGGTCGCCGCAGCCCGCGGAGCGCGTGTCATCGGCACCGCCGGCCCCGCCAACCAGGAGTACCTCGCCGCGCTCGGCGCCACCGCGACCCTCTACGGCGAGGGCCTGGTCGAGCGGGTCCGGGCGCTCGCCCCCGACGGCGTGGACGCGGTGTTCGACCTGGCCGGAAAGGGAGCCCTCGAGGACTCCATCACCCTGCGGGGCGGGACCGAGCGCATCGTCACCATCGCCGACTTCCGCGCGCATCAGCTCGGCATCACCTTCGCCAGCGGTGGCCAGGAACGCTCGGCCGCCCGCCTGGCCGCCCTGGCGCAGGATGCCGCGACCGGCAAGGTCGTCACCACCGTCACCGCCTACCCGCTCGACCAGGCCGCCATGGCCCAGCAGGTCAGCGACGCCGGGCATGTCCGGGGCAAGCTCGTCCTCACCCTCGACTGATCACGCCCGCCTTTCCCTCTTGTTTCGATCATCGCTCGGCCGTCACCAAACCGAAGGACCACTCATGCTGAACGCCCTGTGGACACCGACCACCGTCGGTGACATCTCCCTGCCGCACCGCCTGGTCATGGCCCCCATGACCCGGGACCGCTCCACCCCCGAAGGCGTACCGACCGAGCTGAACGCCGAGTACTACG
>KL569128.1:5187-5537 GCA_000715635.1 Streptomyces violaceus
CCCAGCGGGCCTCGCACGCGCTGATCATCACCGAGGGAACCCAGCCGTCGGCCGACGGCCAGGGTTACCTCCTCACCCCCGGCATCCACGATGACGAGCAGATCGCCGGGTGGCGCAAGGTCACCGACGCCGTGCACGAGGCCGACGGCCGGATCGTCATCCAGCTGATGCACACCGGACGCATCTCCCACCCCGACAACACCCCCCACGGGCGCCGGCCGGTGGCCCCTTCGGCGATCCGGCCGCAGGGCACGATGTTCACCGCGTCCGGGCCCCAGGAGATGCCGACACCCCGTGCTCTGTCGACGCAGGAGGTGGCGGCGACCGTCGAGGACTTCCGCCGCGCCGCA
>KL569128.1:5751-6562 GCA_000715635.1 Streptomyces violaceus
GTGCACCAGTTCCTGTCCGACAACACCAACGAGCGCACCGACCGCTACGGCGGTTCCCTCGACAACCGCGTCCGCTTCGCCGTCGAGGTGGCCGCTGCCGTGTCCGACGAGATCGGCGCCGACCGCACCGGCCTGCGCATCTCCCCCGGCAACCCCTACAACGACATCGCCGAGTCCGACACCGCCCAGCTGTATCCGGCGCTCCTGCGCGCCCTCAGCCCGCTCGGCCTCGCCTACCTCCACGTCCTCCACGCCGGCGACGACGCGCTGCTGGGCACCCTGCGCACGCTGTGGCCGACCACGCTGATCCTCAACCGGGCCGGCACCGACCTGCCCACCCGCGCCAAGGACATCGACCACGGCACGGCCGACCTCGTCTCCGTCGGCGCCCTCGCGCTGGCCAACCCTGACCTGGTCGAGCGGCTACGCTCTGACGCGCCGCTGAACACCCCCGACCCGGCGACCTTCTACGGCGGCGGAGTGGCCGGCTACACCGACTACCCCACCTACACCGTCTGAGGAACCGAACCATGCCCGCCCCCACACCCCGCATCCCCGCTACGGCCAGCGAGGGGCCGATGAGTTACGCGATCTTCCAGCTCGCCCGCGCTCACCGTGCCCGCGCCGCCGCCATGCTCCGCGAGATGGACCTGCATCCCGGACAGGAACTGCTGCTGATGCAACTCCTGGACCGGGACGGCCAGACCCAGTCCGAGCTGCTCGAAAGCGTCGGCCTGGACCACTCCACCGTCTCCAAGTCCCTGCGCCGCATGCAGGACGCCGGCCTGCTCATCCGCGAGCCGGCCGAACA
>KL569128.1:6784-8668 GCA_000715635.1 Streptomyces violaceus
CGACCGGCGGGTCATGGTCGTCCACCTCACCGACAAGGGCCGTGCCATGCGCGAGCCCCTGGCAGCCATGTGGCGGGCCCTTGAGGAGACCTCCGCGCTGAACCTGTCGGCGCAGCAGGCAGAGTCCTTCGTCCGCACCGCCTACGCCATCGCCGACGCGATCAACAGCCGCGCTCTTCCGCGGGAAGAGTCCGAGTAACTCCCGTCGGCTCGCACCCCCGTTCCGGCCCGGAGCGCACTTCGTTTCCGGCGTTCCCGCGAAGTGGACTGTGCCGCAGCACAGTCGGCCCACGAGGGCCCGGGCGAACGGGCGGTTGCGGGGCCTCAGCGACATGGGTGAGCGCGAGCGGTCCCGGTGCGGGCAGGCGGCACTCGTCCGGGGAAAGGGCAACACCCCTGCGGGGACGGCGAGTTCTTCCCCGTCGCCAGCCGGCTGCGCGCATCGAGGACGGCCGCATCAGCCGCGTCCGGGTCACTTCGATCTCGGCAAGTTCCTGCAGGCCCGGGCCGTGACCCGCGCCGCGGATCCGCCCACCACAGACCGCCCGCCCCTCGAGCGACCTGGGCCGAAGGTGCTCACGTCCGCGGCCACCACTGCCCCGCCAACCCGATCCCCCCACTAATGGCCCAATGGAAAGCGAGACCCCCATGACCACCACTCTCCCGGTCCTCGTCGTCGGCGCGACCGGCTCCCTCGGGGGCAAGGTCGTCGACGAACTGCTGAGGCGAGGCAAGAACGTCCGCGCCCTGATCCGGCCGAGCACCGACGCGAGCAGGCTCGAAAGCCGGGGTGTCGAGATCGCCCGCGGCGACATGCTCGACCTCGACTCGCTCGTCGCCGCCATGAACGGCGCCGATGCCGTCATCACCACCGCTGCCGGCTACACCCGCGGCGGTAAGAACGCGCACGACATCGACACCGTCGGCAACGCCAACCTCGCCGAGGCCGCCCACCGCGCCGGCATCCGGCGGTTCGTCCTGACCAGCATCCTCACCAGCGACCAGACGCCCGATGTCCCGCACTTCTGGCACAAGAAGGTCGCCGAGGACAAGCTCGAACAGCTCGGCGTCCCGTTCGTCGCACTGCGCCCGGGGGCGTTCGTCGACCAGGTCGCGAGCATGGCGGGCGACCCGATCGACAAGGGCCGCCTGATGTGGATCGGCAAGGCCACCGTCCCGCTGACCTTCGTCCACACCTCCGATCTCGCGGCGTACCTGGCGGCCGCCGTCGACGCCGAGGCCGACAACGGTGAGCGCATCGACATCGGCTGGGACCGTCCGGTCAGCATGCGCGAGGTGGCCGACCTGATGGGCCACCGGGCCGGAAAGAAGATCAAGGTGTGGGCCGTCCCTTCCGCCGTCGCCCGCGCCGCAGGAGCCGTCACCGGCCGCTTCATGCCCCTGGTCAAGGACATGGCCGCGATGTTCGCCTGGTTCGACAGCGGACGCTACGTCGCCGACCCCCGCCGCCAGGAGCAGTTGTTCGGCCCCGTCCCCACGGCCGAGGAGGCCCTCGCCCGGTTCACCGACGAGCTGGGCACAGCGCGGCACCGGTGAGGAGCCAGGCCGGGAACTCCCGGGAAAACCAGGGAAGTGGAGGGAGGCGTTCCCCAACCTCCGGCACGACTGCCCAGATCAGCCCCAGGCAGCCACCGGCACGAACGAACTGTCCTGCCGGAACAGGTCCGTTCCGTTCGAGCGTTCCACGCGGAGCTGGTAGCCGTAGTGGCGCAGGTAGTGCCCCGGGTAGTTGTACGACTCGAAGCGGACGGAGCCCGACGCGGTGCCGGCGCGGAGGACGAACGTGGCGTCCTTGGCGAACGTGCTCGTGCCGTCGTTCGAGTCGAAGCGGGCACGGAAGTCCCAGTGGCGCAGGTAGTTGCC
>KL569128.1:8895-9130 GCA_000715635.1 Streptomyces violaceus
GTGCTGGAGCCGCTGACCACGGGCAGGTTGAGGAGCGCCGACTGCTGCTGCCAGTAGCGAGTCGAGTAGTTGGCCGACCGGAGGGAGCGGGTGGTGTTCCGGGGCAGACTCGGGCCGCCGGAGACCGTTTCCTTGACGACCGTGAAGTGCCGGGCCGTGCCGGAGACCGCGGGCAGTGCTGCCGGCGCCGACCAGGTGGCGAAGGTGTCGTGGCTGTCGCTGTAGTAGTAGTTCT
>KL569128.1:9336-10030 GCA_000715635.1 Streptomyces violaceus
GCTGTAGTAGTAGTTCCCGTCGCCGTAGCCGTCGAAGAAGATCCGCCAGCCGCCGTTGTCGAGTTGCACCAGCGCGGGTCCCTCGCGGTAGCTGCCCCAGCCCGCCCAGTCGCCGGTCCTGCGGATCGTGTACGGGCCGGTGAGGTTCGAGGCGGTGGCGTACTCGATGTACTTCGTCGTCTCGTTCTTCGGGAAGGCGTGGTAGGTCGAACCGATCCTCACGATGAACGTGTCGATGTGGTTGGCGCCGATGCCGGAGAGCGCGACCGGTGAACTCCACGCCGTGAGGGCGGAGTTCGTGGCTCTCAGCCGGTACGGCGTGAAGATCCACTCGTCGTTCGTGGTGGAGCAGGACACGATGACGTTGACGCTGCCGTCGCTGTCGACGAACCATTCGGGCGCCCAGGCGCGGGAGAGGTTCGCGAGGGGGACGGTGTAGTCGTACAGGAACGTCCAGTTGACGCGGTCGGAGCTGCGGGCGAAGCCGATGGTCGTGCTGGTGTCCTGCCAGGTGTGCGTGGTGTAGGTGACGTAGTAGAAGCCGTCGGTGTGTATGAGGACGCTAGCGTCGCGGATCCGGTTCGCCGGTGGTGTGTACGCGGAGGAGCGCAGCAGCCGGAAGTCGGTGGCGTCGTCCGACTGGTAGACGTTGACCGTGCCGTCGTCGCTGTTGAGGAACGGCACGATCGTGTAG
>KL569128.1:10253-10735 GCA_000715635.1 Streptomyces violaceus
AGGGCGCTGTCGAGCAGTCCGGGGGTTTCGCCGAGCAGCAGCGCCGAGGCGGGCAGGGCGGCCAGGGCGCGCAGCAGGGTACGGCGGGACGGGGCGGCGGGTCGGGGGGTCATGTGCGGCTCACTCTCGACTCAAGGGGTCGAAATACCGAACAAGGTTCGGAAAGTCGGTCAGAAGGTAGAGCCGAGGCAGAAGTGCGTCAATGGTTTTGTACGAGAGCCGCAGAGCCCAGAAGGGATCGGTGAACATCCACCTCGTCGCCGCCGTTCCGCCACCGGCCACCGGACGTTACCGTTCGGTAGACCACACGCTTCCGGAGGTGTCCGCATGACGCTCGACCGCGCCGCAGGCCTGTCGGAGACCGCCCGTGCGCTGGCCGCCGGGGAGGTGACGTCCCGCGCCCTGGTGGAGCTCACGCTGGCGCGGATCGAGGCGACGCAGGGCAGCCTCAACGCCTTCCGGATCGTCCGGGCCGAGGCGGC
>KL569128.1:10941-11734 GCA_000715635.1 Streptomyces violaceus
TCCCCGCCGGTCGCCGAGGACGGTGAGGCGGTGCGGCGGCTGCGCGCGGCCGGGGCCGTGATCGTCGGCAAGACCAACACCTGCGAGTTCGGGCAGTGGCCCTTCACCGAGGGGCCCGCCTTCGGCGCGACCCGCAACCCGTGGAGCACGGACCACACGCCCGGTGGGTCGTCCGGCGGCTCGGCCGCCGCGGTCGCCGCCGGGCTCGTACCCGCCGCGCTCGGCTCGGACGGTGCCGGCTCGGTGCGGATCCCGGCCGCGTGGACCCATCTGGTCGGCATCAAACCGCAGCGCGGCCGGGTCTCCACCTGGCCGCGCGGCGAGTCCTTCCAGGGCATCACCGTCAACGGCACCCTGGCCCGTACGGTCGCCGACGCGGCCCTGCTGCTGGACGCGGCGAGCGGCAACCACGCGCAGGACCCGCACCGGCCCCCGGCCGTCGACGCGTCGGCGGCGGTCGGCCGCGATCCCGGGCGGCTGCGGATCGCGCTCTCCCTCAAGCCGCCGTTCACGGCGGTGCCCGCCCGTCTGCGTCCCGAAGTCCGGACCCGGATCGTCGAACTCGCCGAGCGGCTCGCCGCGTTGGGGCACACGGTCGAGGAGGCGGACCCGCCGTACGGGCAGATCGGACTGACCTTCGTGCCGCGCGCGACGGCCGGGATCGCCGAGCGGGTGGGCGAGGCGCCCTTCCCGGCGCTGCTGGACCGGCGCACCCGGGACGCGGCCCGGCTGGGCCGACTGCTCGGCGGGGCCCCACTGCGGGCGGCCCGGCGCGCGGAGGCCGTCCTGCACC
>KL569128.1:11828-13059 GCA_000715635.1 Streptomyces violaceus
CCGTCCTGCACCGCCGTATCGGAGGGTTCTTCACCTCGTACGACGTCGTCCTCGCACCCACGACCGCCGCGCCCCCGCCCCGCATCGGCGCCCTGCTCGAACTCAGCGGTTTCGCCACCGACCGCGCGATGATCGCCGCCTGTCCGTACGCCTGGCCGTGGAACGTGCTGGGCTGGCCGGGGGTCAATGTGCCCGCCGGGTTCACGGCGGACGGCCTGCCCGTCGGGGCGCAGTTGCTGGGGCCGGCCGACAGCGAGCCGCTTCTGGTGCAGGTGGCGGCCCAACTGGAGGCGGAGCTGCGCTGGTTCGAGAAATGGCCGTCGCCGCCGGTCACGGCACGTTCCGCTGCCGTCTGAGCGACCGTACGCCGCCTGTCATGGCGGACATGTTCGCCAAGGCGCTCACCATGGGCGGCTCGGGGCTGGGCCCGGCCCGCCAGTTGCTCGCGTCGGTGAACCAGAACGGGGAGGTACCGAAGGAGACCTCGCCGCTCAACGGGCCGGCCCGGAAGGTGCCGATGGACGACGAGTGCCCCGTCGGGCGCGGTCACGGGAGCGGCCTCTAGGGTGCCCCCGTGAGCACGTTTACCGACGGGAACGCCCCGGGCCGCAACGGCCCCACCGCCACCACCGAAGCCGACCCTCGCGCGGTCGGCAGGGTACGCACCGAGTACTCACCCGCATACGACGGCGACCCCGACCCCGGCGAGATCGTCTGGACCTGGGTGCCCTTCGAGGAGAACGACGGGCGCGGCAAGGACCGCCCGGTGCTCGTGGTCGCCCGCGAGCCCTCGGGGACGTTCCTCGCCGTGCAGTTGTCCAGCAAGCCGCATGTCGGCGACCGGGAGTGGGTGCCGATCGGCAGCGGCCCGTGGGACCGGTCCGGCCGGGAGTCATGGGTCGGCGTGGACCGGGTACTGCGCCTGCACGAGGACGGCATGCGCCGGGAGGCCTGCGCGCTGGACCGTATGCGGTTCAACCTGGTCAGACGCCGGTTGCAGGAACGCTACGGCTGGACCTGAAAGGTCTTCTCGAAGGCACCCCGCACCGCTCGGTCCCGCGTCCGGTCCAGGATCCCGAACACCACGTGCTCGAAGGTCTCCGCGAACCGGCCGCCCGGCTCCAGCAGCGCCCGGAACGCCCCCGCCACCTGGGCCGGGTCGTTGCGGAACACCCCGCAGCCCCAGGCGCCCAGTACGAGCCTGCGGTAGCCGTGGGCGGCGGCCGTCTCC
>KL569128.1:13258-13633 GCA_000715635.1 Streptomyces violaceus
TAGCCGTGGGCGGCGGCCGTCTCCAGGACCCGTTCGGCCCGGACGGCCAGGGCCCTCGGCAGCTCGGGGGCCCGTTCGGGTGCCATGCGCAGCACCACGCCCGCGTTGGGGGCGGGCGAGGTCAGGAAGCCGGCGGTGTACGGCTCGTCCAGCAGTACGCCCCGGTCGTCGCGGAAGACGGGCACGGCAGGTGAGTGGATGACACGGTCCGTGTAGAACGGGTCGCGGTGGGCGCGGTGGTGGTCGTAGTACGCGCGGGCCCGGAGCAGGCAGGTGTACAGCGCGGAGGCCCGGCACAGGGCCTCCTCCTGGGCCTGGGCACCGTTCAGGTAGCCGCCGCCGGGATTGCGGGCCTGTCTCTTATACACATCTCTG
>KL569128.1:13936-14575 GCA_000715635.1 Streptomyces violaceus
GTGCCTGTGCCTGTGCCTGTGCCTGTGCCTGTGCCTGTGCCTGTGTCACCCGAACGGAGGGCACCGGTACCGGTTCCGGCCCGTACAGGCGCGTGCCCTCGCGCGCCGCCCGTAGTTCCCCGGCGATGGAGACCTCGCGGCCGTTCGGCGCCCGGTAGGTCCCCGCCGCCACGATCTGCTCGGTCTGCCGCGCGATATCGCGCAGGCGCGCGCTCACGGCGCCACCCCCGTACGCGCCGTGACCGCGCGCCCCGCGGTCTTGCTTGTCGTGCTCACGCAGGCATCGTGGGTGATGCCGGATCCGCGGCGCAACGGAGTTTTCGCCGTCGGAGAACGCCGGGGAAAGCGCCGGGAAACTCCCGGGCGGTCCGGATGACCGGCCCGGAACGCCCTGGTTCGCCCCCTTGTGCCGAGCGGCGCGAGGGTCTTGGGTGGAACGAATGATCCCGGCCCGGGCAGCCGAAGTGCCCGGACCGGTGGCATGGTGGAATCTCAGGAGGATCCCGACATGTCCGATACGGTAAGTGGCTGTACCGAGCCACACACCGCTCTGTCCGCAGCAGACGTCGAGGCCCTGGTCCGCGGCATCTGCTTCAAGACCGGCCCGCCACGCCGCCTCGGGGTCGAGGTGGAATGGCT
>KL569128.1:14770-15657 GCA_000715635.1 Streptomyces violaceus
GCCCGCTCAGAGACGTGTATAAGAGACAGGGAATGGCTCGTCCACGAGCTGCGCGCACCGCAGCTCCCCGTCACACCCGAACGACTCGAAGCGGCCTACGCCGCAGTGCGGAACCTGCCTCTGAGGTCGGCGCTCACCGTGGAGCCCGGCGGCCAGCTGGAGCTGAGTTCGCCCCCCGCCGCCTCACTGACGGAAGTCATCGGTACCGTCTCCGCCGACCTGGACGCCGTCCGCGCGGTCCTGCGCGAGGACGGCCTCGCGCTCGTGGGCCTCGGCCAGGATCCCTGGCACGAACCCCGCCGGTTCCTGCGCGAACCGCGCTACGACGCCATGGAGCGCTGCCTGGACCGCACAGGTCCCTCCGGCCGCGCCATGATGTGCTCCTCCGCCTCCGTGCAGGTGTGCCTGGACGCCGGCCACGAGGAGCCCGGGCCCCTCGGCCTGGTGCGGCGCTGGTGGCTGGCCCATCATCTGGGCCCGGTCCTGGTGGCCGCGTTCGCCAGCTCCCCGCTCGCCGGTCACCGGCCGACCGGCTGGATGTCCGGCCGGCAGCTGCTGTGGACGCGGATCGGCGCGGGCCGGGCGGGCGGTCCAGCGCTGGACACCGACCCGCGCGGCGCCTGGGCGCGGCACGTGCTGGACTCCCCCGTGATGTGCGTACGGCGGGACGGCGGGCCCTGGGACGTCCCGGAGGGGCTCACCTTCCGGGAGTGGATCCGGACGGGGGTGCCGAGGCCGCCCACGCGGGAGGACCTCGACTACCACGTCACGACGCTGTTCCCGCCGGTAAGGCCGCGCGGCCACCTGGAACTGCGCATGATCGACGCGCAGCCCGGGGACGACGGCTGGATCGTGCCGCTGGCCGTGACGGCGGCGCTGTTCGACGA
>KL569128.1:15954-16418 GCA_000715635.1 Streptomyces violaceus
ACGCCGAACTGCGCGAGGTGGCCGTCACGTGCTTCACGACCGCGCTGGACGCCCTGCCCCGGCTCGGCGCCGCGCCCGAGGTCATGGAAGCCGTCGCGGCCCATCTGGACCGCTATGTCGTCCGGGGCCGCTGCCCTGCCGACGACCTGCTCGACCGACAGCGCGGCACGGACGGTCGCGCCCACGGGAAGGACATCCGCCCATGACCGACACCGATCCCGCCGTCGACACCGATACCGTCGACCCCGAGATTCTGCGCGAGCGCGCCGTCGCCTCGCTGGTCGTCGCCCGCGACCGCACCACCCTGCTGACGAGCTGTGTCGAGGAGCCCGACCTGACCGCGCAGCACTCGCCGCTGATGTCGCCACTGGTGTGGGACCTCGCGCACATCGGCAACCAGGAGGAGCAGTGGCTGCTGCGAGCCGTCGCCGGGCAGGAGGCGATACGGCCCGAGATCGACAGCC
>KL569128.1:16606-17898 GCA_000715635.1 Streptomyces violaceus
AGGAGGCGATACGGCCCGAGATCGACAGCCTCTACGACGCCTTCGAGCACCCGCGGGCCGAGCGGCCGAAGCTGCCCCTGCTGTCGCCCGGGGAGGCACGCACCTACGCGGCCGACGTCCGCGGCCGGGCACTGGACGTGCTGGAGCGGGCCGCGTTCCACGGGACGCGGCTGACGGAGGCCGGGTTCGCCTTCGGGATGATCGCGCAGCACGAACAGCAGCACGACGAGACCATGCTGATCACGCATCAGCTGCGCCGGGGCCCGCAGGCCCTGACCGCGCCCGACCCGGAGCCGGCGCCGCTGTTCACCGGCCCGTCCGAAGTCCTGGTCCCGGGCGGCCCGTTCACGATGGGCACCTCCGGCGAGCCGTGGGCCCTGGACAACGAGCGTCCCGCGCACCGGCGCGAGGTCGCGCCGTTCCACATCGACACCACGCCGGTGACGAACGGCGCGTACCAGGCGTTCATCGAGGACGGCGGCTACGACGACCCGCGCTGGTGGGCCGCGGACGGCTGGGCCCACATCCGCCGGAACTCCATCGCGCACCCGCTGTACTGGCGGCGGGACGGCAGGCAGTGGCTGCGCCGGCGCTTCGGCCTCACCGAGGTCGTACCGCCCGACGAGCCGGTGCTGCACGTGTGCTGGTACGAGGCCGACGCCTACGCCCGCTGGGCCGGACGCCGGCTGCCCACCGAGGCGGAGTGGGAGAAGGCGGCCCGGTACGACCCGGCCGGTGACCGTTCCATGCGCTACCCGTGGGGCGACGCCGACCCGGGGCCCGAGCACGCCAACCTCGGCCAGCGGCACCTGCGTCCGGCACCGGCCGGGAGCTATCCGGCCGGCGAGTCCCCGCTCGGTGTACGGCAGTTGATCGGCGACGTGTGGGAGTGGACGGCGAGCGACTTCCTGCCGTACCCCGGGTTCCGCGCGTTCCCGTACAAGGAGTACTCGGAAGTCTTCTTCGGGCCCGACTACAAGGTGCTGCGCGGCGGTGCCTTCGCCGTGGACGCGGTGGCCTGCCGGGGCACGTTCCGCAACTGGGACCATCCGATCCGGCGGCAGATCTTCTCCGGGTTCCGCACGGCCCGCTCGGAGGATGTCTGATGTGCCGTCATGTGGCGTACGTGGGGCCGGAGGAGCCGCTCGGGCGGCTCCTGGTGGAGCCCCCGCACGGCCTGTACCGGCAGTCGTGGGCGCCCCGGCGGCAGCGGTACGGGACGGTCAACGCCGACGGTTTCGGCGTCGGCTGGTACGCCGAGGGCGACCCGGTGCCGGCCCGCTACCGCCGGG
>KL569128.1:18126-19047 GCA_000715635.1 Streptomyces violaceus
TTCAGCCACAACGGCGCGGTCAAGGGCTGGCCCGGCTCGCTCGCACCGGTGTCCCGGAGCCTGCCGGCGGAGGACCTGCTGTCGCTGGAGGCCCGCAACGACTCGGCGCTGGTGTGGGCGCTGGTGCTGGCCCGGCTGCGCGGCGGTGACGAGGAGGGCCAGGCCATGGCCGACACCGTCCTGGAGGTCGCCGCCGCGGCCCCCGGCTCCCGGCTCAACCTCCTGCTCACCAACGGCGACACCATCACCGCGACCGCCTGGGGCGACACCCTCTGGTACCTCACCCGACCGGGCGGCGGCACGGTCGTGGCCTCCGAGCCCTACGACGACGATCCGCACTGGCAGGAGGTCCCCGACCGCACGCTCCTCGCGGCGAGCCGCACCGACGTGCTGCTCACACCGCTGAAGGAGCCGGCCGACCCCCTCGTCCCCGCATCGCTGAAGGAGCCCCGTACGTGAGCCCGTTCCGCCTCACCCGCAATCTGCCCGAGGACGCCACGGACGCCGCGCTGCGCGCCGATGTCCACCGGGGTCTCACCGGCACTCCCAAGACACTGCCGCCGAAGTGGTTCTACGACGCCCACGGCAGCGACCTGTTCGAGAAGATCACCGAACTGCCCGAGTACTACCCGACGCGCGCCGAACGGGAGATCCTGCTCGCGCGCTCCGGCGACATCGCGGCGGCGACCCGGGCCCGCACCCTGGTCGAACTCGGTTCCGGTTCCTCCGAGAAGACACGGCACCTGCTCGACGCCCTCACGGACCTGCACACCTACGTCCCCGTCGACGTCAGCGAGAGCGCCCTCACCCAGGCCGGGCAGGCGCTCGCCGCCGAGCGGCCGGGGCTCGACGTGCACGCGCTGATCGCCGACTTCACCGCGGAGCTGACGCTGCCGGACACGCCGGGGCCCCGGCTGGTGG
>KL569128.1:19241-20507 GCA_000715635.1 Streptomyces violaceus
CCGGCTGGTGGCGTTCCTCGGCGGCACCATCGGCAATCTGCTGCCCGCCGAGCGCGCCGCGTTCCTGGCGTCGGTGCGGGCCATGCTCGCCCCGGGCGACGCCCTGCTGATGGGCACGGACCTGGTCAAGGACGAGGAGGTGCTGGTCCGGGCGTACGACGACGCGGCCGGGGTGACGGCCGCGTTCAACAAGAACGTGCTCACCGTGATCAACCGTGAGCTCGGCGCCGATTTCGAGCCCGCCGCGTTCGACCACGTGGCGCGGTGGGACGCCGAGCACGAGTGGATCGAGATGCGGCTGCGGTCCCGTACGGCGCAGACGGTCAAGGTGCCGGTGCTCGGCTTCGGCGTCGACTTCGTGGCGGGCGAGGAGATGCGCACCGAGGTGTCGGCGAAGTTCCGGCAGGAGGGGGTGCGCACCGAGCTGTCGGCCGCGGGGCTGGACCTGGCCCACTGGTGGACGGACGGTGCGGGCCGGTTCGCACTGTCGCTGAGCATGGCGCGCTGACACCCGGCGAGCCCTTGGACGGCGGCGGAGCGGGAGGCGACGTCTCGCGCTCCGCCGCCGTGTGGGGCACGGTGGAGTGACGCGTGACAGATCCGTCAATGGAACGTCACTGGAAGTCAATGGAACGTCACTGGAAGAGGAGCAGCGGCATGTCGAACCACACCTACCGGGTCACGGAGATCGTCGGAACCTCACCCGAGGGCGTCGACGCGGCCATCCGCAACGGCATCGGCCGGGCCTCGCAGACCCTGCGCAACCTGGACTGGTTCGAGGTGACCCAGGTGCGCGGCCAGCTCGAGGACGGGCAGATCGCGCACTGGCAGGTGGGGCTCAAGGTGGGCTTCCGGCTGGAGGAGGGCGAGTAGGCCGTTCCCGGCGGAGGTGAACGCTGCGCCCACGCCTGCCCTCAGGTCCGGCCTTCCCGCTCCTGCGCCACCTTCAGCTCGGCGGACCGGGCGGCCCAGTCCGCCCGGACGACGGTGAAGCCCGCGCGCCGGGCGTCCTCGCAGACCAGTTCGTCGTCGTCCACGAGGACGCGGACCTCACGCGTGCGGGCGAGGCGTCGCAGGATCTCCAGCTTGGTGAACCGTGCGGGCCTGCGGTCGGCGTCCTGCCGCATGTACACCCGCCCTTCGGGCAACTCCTGGGCGGCAAGCCAGTCGAGCGTGTCGCGCCGGCAGCGCTCGGGCCGCCCGGTGAGATAGACGATCTCGCACTCCCGCGCGCTCTCGTGGATCTGTCTCTTATACACATCTCTG
>KL569128.1:20709-22101 GCA_000715635.1 Streptomyces violaceus
GGCGGGTCCTGCGGAGCCGCCGCGAAGAACCCGTCCCAGTCCCGCGGCCTGCGCTCCAGGAACCGCTGCCGGTGCGCGGTGTCGGCAAGGGTGTTGTCCAGGTCGAACACGGCCAGCGGGGTCTTGCTGCGATCGTCACTCACACAGCCCAGCCTAGGCCGTGTCCGCCCGGCACTTCCCGTCGTCGCCCGGCAACCTTTCACCCCCCGGGCGGCCACTGCTCCGCGACATCAGCAGGCAGAGGCGGGAGGCCGTATGCGCAACACAAGGATCTGGTCGGTGGCGGTGACGGGGGCGGCGCTGGTCATGGCGCTGGGCGGTCCGGCGGGGCCGGCGGTCGCCGCGGGCACGACCCTGGTCGTGGCGCCGAACGGGGACGACTCCGCCCCCGGTACGCTCGCCCGGCCACTGAAGACCATTCAGCGGGCGGTGGACCTGGCGAAGCCCGGTGACACCATCAGCGTGCGCGGCGGGACGTACGCCCTCACGGACAACATCACCGTCACCACCTCGGGGACCGCGTCCCAGCCCATCACCCTCGCCGCACACCCGGGCGAGCGTGTGGTCGTCGACGGCGAGAGACTGCCCGCGAGCCACACCCCGGTCGGCGGCAGCATCCCGCGTGCCGAGCGCGGGGCGATCCACATGGAGGCGTCCCACTGGCGGATCTCGGATCTGGAGATCGTCAACGGCCCGTACGGGGTCTACTGCGACGGCTGCAACGGCAACGTCTTCTCGCGCCTGAGCACGCACGACAACTACGAGTCCGGCTTCCAGCTCCAGGGCTCCTCCAGCGGCAACCAGATCCTGAACCTGGACAGTTACGGCAACCGCGACCCGCGCAAGAACGGGGAGAGCGCCGACGGCCTGGCCGTCAAGGAGGGCACCGGCACGGGCAACGTGGTGCGTGGCGCCCGGCTGTGGAACAACGTCGACGACGGCTTCGACGCCTGGGAGTTCGCCTCCCCGGTGACGATCGAGAACACGGTGGCGTACGGCAACGGATTCAACCGCTGGAACTTCCCCGACTTCGCGGGCGACGGCAACGGTTTCAAGCTCGGCGGCGGCAGCCCGGCCCCGGCGACGGCCCACACCGTGCGCAACAGCATCTCGTTCAAGAACGCCAAACACGGCTTCACCGACAACGGCAACCCCGGCTCCCTCACCCTGAGCCGTAACTCCACGTACGGCAACGCCGGTACAGGTTTCGACGCCGACGTCTCGGGCGGGACCGCCCGGCTCACCGGCAACCTCTCCATCGCGGACCAGCGGGCGGCGGCCGTCGGGTCCAAGACGGTCGCCAGCGGCAACTCCTGGAATCTCGGCGGCACATGGAACGCCTCTTCGGTGCTGAGCACCGACCCGGGTCCGCTCACCGGCCCCCGGGCGGCG
>KL569128.1:22351-23058 GCA_000715635.1 Streptomyces violaceus
CGTCGGCGCCCGTTTCTGATCCGGCCGGCCGGGCTGTCCGAAGGTACGGCATGTTTTGAGACAGCCTGGCCGGAGAAATGGTCCGGACTATTCACCGATGGATCCTTTCACGCAGGCCGTCGCAGTACCGTCAACCCCTCAACGGGGACGTGAACGAGCCATGGACACACGTCAATTGACCATCACAGTTGATGGCTCAAGCACAGCACTGCCATACTCCGCATTCAGCCTCGCCACCACCCGTGGCCGGGGCTGGTCGGGGATCTCCACACAGACCCCCGAGGCCGTCCGCGTGATTCCGAACAGCGAGTTTTTCGATTTCACGAGCCCCTCACAGAGCCCGCACCCCCTCACCATGTCCGGCATCCCTCCACCCTGCTGGAAAGCCGGACGCGACACTTCCCCGACGGGGTCGAGTGCGGGGCACAAAGCAGCGAAGAAGGTGCGCCTGTGCCCGAATTCCCACCCCGGCGGGAAGACACTCCCACATTCCCGCTTCCGCACATCGAACACACACCGCCGTCCCGTATATCCGACCATCCCGAATTCCACTCCCTGCGTCGCGCGCAGCGCCGGTTCGGCACCCGGGCGACGATCCTGTCCGCCGGCGGATTCCTGCTGTATGTACTCCTGTCGAGTTTTGTTCCCGCCGTGATGAATCAGCCGCTGTTCGGCCACCTCACGATCGGACTCACCCTCGGCCTCGG
>KL569128.1:23202-25207 GCA_000715635.1 Streptomyces violaceus
AATCAGCCGCTGTTCGGCCACCTCACGATCGGACTCACCCTCGGCCTCGGGCAGTTCGTCATCATGGGTGTGACCGCCTGGTGCTATGTCCGGCACATGCGCAACCGGGTCGATCCGCTCGCCCGCGGCCTCAGGACCCGCCGGCACGAGAACGACAACCGCCACGCCCGTTCGGCCACGGCGTCCCAGAGCGCCGGGCAGCCCCTCCAGCACGGCGCGAGGGGGTTCCGCACGTGGTGACGACCGCCGCCGCCATCGACGACAGCAGCCTGCAGCTGACATTCGTCCTGTTCCTGACCGTGGTCGTGATCACCCTGTTCACGGCACTGCTGACGGCCCCTCAGCGCGACGAGATCAGCGAGTTCTACCTCGGCAACCGCACCATGTCGCCGTTGCGCAACGGCCTGGCCATGTGCGGCGACTACCTGTCCGCGGCCACCCTGCTGGGCAGCACCGGACTGGTCGCCCTGACCGGGTACGACGGACTGATGTACCTCGGCGGCACCACCGTCGCCTGGATGATGGTGCTGCTGCTGATCGCCGAACCCCTGCACCGCACGGGGAAGTTCACGCTGGGCGACACGGTGGCGCTGCGCCTGCCCCGGCAGCAGCGGCCGGTCCGGGTCGCCCTCGCGGTCTGCATCCTGGCCATCGCGACGCTCTATCTGGTGGCCCAACTCGTAGGCAGCGTGGCGCTGTTGACGCAGTTCACCGGAGCGCCGAGCGCCACCACCCGCACCCTGTGCGTGGCCGTGATCGGTACGTTCGTGATCCTGTACGCCTCCCTCGGCGGTATGCCCGGCGCCACGGTCATCCAGATCATCAAGGCCGTGATGCTGGTGGTGGGCGTGCTGTTCACCGCGGGCTGGGTGCTGTACCACTTCGACTGGAACCCCAACGCGCTGCTCGAGAGGGCCGCCGAGCGCAGCGGCACCGGACTGCAGTTCCTCGAACCCGGGCTGCGCTACGGCGGGACCGTCAGCAACAAGCTGGACTTCTTCAGCCTCGAACTGGCCATCGTCCTCGGTCTCGCCGCTCTCCCGCACGTGCTGATGCGACTGCTCGCCCCGCGCAAGAGCGGCGTGCTGCGCTCCTCCGTCCTGTGGGCCGTCGGCCTGGTCGGCGCGGTCTGCTTCGGGGCCGGCATCCTCGGCCTCGGCGCCACCGCGCTCCTCGGCCGGGACACCATCGAGAACACGGACCGCACGGGCAACGCCTCCGTCCTGCTGCTCGCCCACGAGCTGGGCGGCAGTGTGCTCACCGCGCTGCTGACCTGCCTGGCCTATCTGACCCTGCTCGCCGTGGCGGTGGGCCTCACCCTGGCCGCGGCCTCGTCCCTCGCGCACGACCTGTACAGCGAGGTGATCCGCAAGGGCCAGGCCAGTGAGACGGAGGAACTGACCGTGGCCCGGCTGTCCGGAGCGGTCATCGGCATCCTCGGCATCCTGCTGGCCCTCGTCGCCTGGGGGGCGAACACCGCGACGCTCGCCTTCCTCGCCTTCGCCATCGCGGCGTCCGCGATCCTGCCGACGATCATCTACACGCTCTTCTGGCGGCGCTTCACGGCGAAGGGGGCGCTGCTCAGCCTCTACGGTGGCCTGGCCTGCTCCGTTCTGCTCGCCGTGTTCTCCCCCGTCGTCTCCTCCGCCCCGGCCTCCTTCTACCCCGACATCGACTTCGCCTGGTTCCCGCTCCAGAACCCGGGCATCGTCTCCATCCCCGCGGGCTTCCTGCTGGGCTGGCTCGGCACGGTGCTGGACAAGGGGCCGGGCGAGGACAGCACCGCCCATGAGGAGTTCGAGGTGCGGATGCTCGTGGGCGCCGACGACTGACGCACACCAGGGACAGCGGCGGCCGGGCACCGGGGACGCGCATTGCTAATGGGATCCATTTTCATGTAGCGTCCTCGGTGCCTGTCCACCGAGGAGGAGTCCCATGGCTGTCCCGAAGCGGAAGATGTCCCGCAGCAACACCCGTCACCGCCGCGCCCAGTGGAAGGGGGGCA
>KL569128.1:25422-28604 GCA_000715635.1 Streptomyces violaceus
CCCCGACACTGGTCCCGGTCACCGTCGACGGCGTCCGCCACCTCGTACCGCAGAACCTGGTCAAGGCCTACGAGCGCGGGCTGCTGCGCCCCGAGGACTAGTGCCGTGCCGTACGAACGGCTGCCCGTCACCGTGCTCTCCGGGTTTCTCGGGGCGGGCAAGACCACCCTGCTCAACCATGTCCTGGCGAACCGCGAAGGGCTGCGCGTCGCCGTCATCGTCAACGACATGAGCGCGGTCAACATCGACGCGGCCCTGGTGCGCGGCGGCGAGGCCGCTCTGTCACGGACCGAGGAACGCCTGGTCGAGATGACCAACGGCTGCATCTGCTGCACCCTGCGGGACGACCTGCTGGAGGAGGTGGACCGGCTGGCCCGCGAGGGCCGGTTCGACCATCTCCTCATCGAAAGCTCCGGCATCTCGGAACCACTGCCCGTCGCGGCCACCTTCTCCTTCGCCCGCGACGACGGCGCCACCCTCGACGACCTGGCCCTGCTGGACACCATGGTCACGGTCGTCGACGCGGCCCACTTCCTCACGGAACTGGAGAACGGCGACGACCTGGCCGAGCGGGGTCTCGCCCCGTACGAGGACGACGAACGCACGGTCAGCGATCTGCTCGTCGACCAGGTCGAGTTCGCCGACGTGCTGGTGCTCAACAAGATCGACCTGGTCGACGCGGAGACGGCGGCCCGGCTGCGCGCGGCCCTGACCCGCCTCAACCCGGTCGCCCGCCTCGTCCCCGCGACACACGGCCGGGTGGACCTCCACCAGGTGCTCGGCACCGGCCTGTTCGACCTGGAGCGCGCCCAGCAGGCGCCGGGCTGGGTCCGCGAGCTCAACGGCGACCACGTGCCCGAGACCGAGGAGTACGGCATCTCCTCCACCGTGTTCCGCTCCGAACTGCCTTTTCATGCCGAGCGGTTGTGGACGTTCGTGACGGAGGACCTGGACGGCGGAACCTACGGGCGGATCCTGCGCTCCAAGGGTTTCTTCACTCTGGCGAGCCGCCCGCACCTCACGGGTCTGTGGTCGTAGGCCGGTTCCGTCGCCCGCTTCGAACCCTCCGCGGCCCGTGACACCGATGCCCCGCACGCTCAGGAGCTGGTGTTCATCGGGACAGGACTGGACACGAAGGCCCTGCACGCCGCACTGACCGACTGCTTGGCGGGGCCGGGCGAGAGCCGCCCAGGCGACGATCCCTTCCCCGCCTGGGACACGTTCGGCATCGACGAGGCGTGCGACCACGAGCACGCGGCGTAGCGGCGGGCGCGGGCCGGGAATGCCGCGGCTTCCCAGGCGTTGAACCCCGTGTGAGCTCCCTGATCGCCTCCACCCGCTTCTCCGTCCTCGACCGCTCCCGCACCCGCGAGGGGCACACCCACCCCGAGGCGCTGCGGGACACCGTGCGGCTGGCGGGGGAGCTGGAGCGGCTCGGCTACCACCGGCTCTGGGTCTCGGAGCATCACGGCGTCCCCGGGGTCGCCGGGTCCGCGCCGACCGTGCTGGCCGCCGCCGTCGCCGCCGCGACCCGGACGATCCGGGTCGGCACCGGCGGGGTGATGCTGCCCAATCACCGGCCGCTGGTCGTGGCCGAGCAGTTCGGGGTGCTGGAGTCGCTGTTCCCGGGGCGGATCGACATGGGCCTGGGCCGGTCCGTCGGCTTCACGGACGGGGTACGCAGGGCCCTGGGCCGTGACAAGGACGACGCCGAGGACTTCGAGGCCCAGCTGCGGGAGCTGCTCGGCTGGTTCGGGGGCACCTCCCCCACCGGGGTCCACGCCCGCCCCGCCGAGGGGCTGACCGTGCCGCCGTTCGTCCTGGCCATGGGCGAGGGCGCCGGCATCGCCGCCCGCGCGGGGCTGCCCATGGTCATCGGCGATCTCCGGAACCGGGAGAAGATGCGGCGCGGCATCGACCACTACCGCGACCACTTCCGCCCCTCCGCCTGGGCGCCGGAGCCGTACGTCGTCATCTCGGGCACCATCGCCGTGGCCGCCACCCCCGAGGAGGCCCGGCGGCTGCTCGTCCCGGAGGCCTGGGCGATGGCGTACTCCCGCACCCACGGCACCTTCCCTCCCCTGCCGCCCGCCGAGCGCGTCGAGGCGCTGACCATGACGGCCAAGGAGCAGGGCTTCTACGCGTCCGGACTCACCGGCCAGCTCGCCGGCACCGAGGAGCAGGTCGCCGACGAGCTGGAGACGGTACTGAAGGAGACCGGGGCGCAGGAGGTCCTGGTCACCACCAGCACGTACGACCGCGAGGCCCTGCTGGACTCCTACCGGCGGCTGGCCTCGATCACCTCCGGTTAGAGTCCTGCTCATGCACGACCCCCACACCCCCCACGACCCTTACGTCCGTGTCCGCGGCGCCCGCGAGCACAATCTCCAGGGCATCGACGTCGACATCCCCCGGGACGTACTGGCCGTGTTCACCGGCGTGTCCGGCTCGGGCAAGTCGTCACTGGCGTTCGGCACGATCTACGCGGAGGCCCAGCGGCGCTACTTCGAGTCGGTGGCGCCGTACGCGCGCCGGCTGATCCACCAGATCGGCGCGCCGAAGGTCGGGGAGATCACCGGTCTGCCGCCGGCCGTCTCGCTCCAGCAGCGCCGCGCCGCCCCCACCTCACGCTCCTCCGTCGGCACCGTCACCAACCTCTCGAACTCCCTGCGCATGCTGTACTCCCGGGCCGGCACCTACCCGCCCGGCGCCGAGCGCCTCGACTCCGACGCCTTCTCGCCCAACACCGCGGCCGGGGCCTGCCCGGAGTGCCACGGGCTCGGGCAGGTGCACCGTACGAGCGAGGAGTTGCTGGTCCCCGACCCGTCGCTGTCGATCCGCGAGGGCGCCATCGCCGCGTGGCCGGGCGCCTGGCAGGGCAAGAACCTGCGGGACATCCTGGGCGCGCTCGGCCACGACGTGGACCGGCCGTGGCGGGAGCTGCCCGCCGTGGCCCGGGAGTGGATCCTGTTCACGGACGAGCAGCCGGTGGTCACCGTGCACCCGGTGCGGGACGCGGACCGCATCCAGCGGCCGTACCAGGGCACGTACATGAGCGCCCGGCGGTACGTGATGAAGACCTTCTCGGACTCCAAGAGCCCGACCCTGCGGACGAAGGCCGAACGGTTCCTCACCAGTGCGCCCTGCCCGGCGTGCGGCGGGAGCCGGCTGCGCCCCGAGGC
>KL569128.1:28841-31922 GCA_000715635.1 Streptomyces violaceus
GGCCGCCGGTCTCGAGGCGACATCGGAGACCGCCCGGGTCCTCCCCGCCGACCTCACGTCCCGGATCGCACCGGTCCTCGAGCTGGGCCTCGGCTACCTCAGCCTCGACCGGCCCACCCCCACCCTCTCCGCAGGCGAACTGCAGCGCCTGCGCCTCGCCACCCAGCTGCGCTCCGGTCTGTTCGGCGTCGTCTACGTCCTCGACGAGCCGTCGGCCGGGCTGCACCCGGCGGACACCGAGGCGCTGCTCACGGTGCTGGAGCGGCTGAAGACGGCCGGGAACTCGGTGTTCGTGGTGGAACACCACCTCGACGTCGTACGCGGCGCCGACTGGCTGGTGGACGTGGGCCCCCACGCGGGCGAGCACGGCGGGCGGGTGCTGCACAGCGGCCCCGTGGCGGAGCTGGCCGCCGTCGAGGAGTCGGCGACGGCCCGCTACCTGTTCGACCGCTCCCCCGCGCCGGCCCGGGAGGTCCGCGAACCGAGCGGATGGCTGAAGACCGGCCCGGTCACCCGGCACAACCTGCGCGGCGTGACCGCCGATTTCCCGCTCGGCGTGTTCACCGCGGTCACGGGGGTGTCCGGCTCGGGCAAGTCCACGCTCATCGGCGAAATCACAGAGGACAGGGCGGACACGGCTGGGGTGGGCCGGCTGGTCTCGGTCGACCAGAGGCCGATCGGGCGCACCCCGCGCTCGAACCTCGCGACCTACACCGGCCTCTTCGACGTGGTGCGCAAGGTGTTCGCCGCCACCGACGGGGCGCGCGAACGGGGCTTCGGTGTCGGCCGGTTCTCCTTCAACGTGGCGGGAGGGCGCTGTGAGACCTGCCAGGGCGAGGGGTTCGTCAGCGTGGAGCTGCTGTTCCTGCCGAGCACGTACGCGCCCTGTCCGGACTGCGGCGGGGCCCGGTACAACCCGGAGACGCTGGAAGTGACGTACCGGGGGCGGAACGTCGCGCAGGTGCTGGACCTGACGGTGGAGAGCGCGGCGGAGTTCTTCGCGGACACCCCGGCCGTGGCCAGCAGCCTCGGCACTCTGCTCGACGTCGGCCTGGGCTACCTCCGTCTCGGTCAGCCCGCGACCGAGCTGTCCGGCGGCGAGGCGCAGCGCATCAAGCTGGCGAGCGAGCTGCAGCGCGGCAGGCGCGGTCACACGCTCTACCTCCTCGACGAGCCGACGACCGGCCTCCACCCGGCCGACGTCGACGTCCTGATGCGCCAGTTGCACGGCCTGGTCGACGCCGGGCACACCGTGATCGTCGTCGAGCACGACATGTCCGTCGTGGCACGCGCGGACTGGGTGATCGACCTCGGCCCGGGCGGCGGCGACGCGGGCGGCCGGATCGTGGCGGCGGGGCCGCCCGCGGAGGTGGCCCGGGCGGAACCGAGCGCCACGGCACGGTATCTGGGCCGGGCGCTCGGCCGGGAGCGGCCGTAGCCCGTCAGCGGGTGGCGAGCAGACCGGCGACGAGGTCCCGGGGCAGGCCGTGGGTGTCGTGGAGGTAGGCGTAGTCCTCCTCGCTGAGCGGTCCCTGGTACTCGGGCCGGGACAGCAGACGGCTTCCCCGTTCGAGGAGCTTGCCGAACCGCTGTTCCTCGTCGAGGAGGACCTCCCGGACGAGGTCCCGGCCGACGGACTGGCGGAAGTGGTCGAGGGTGTGCTCGATCAGCTCCGGGGGCAGGTCGGCGAGGGTGCGGGAGGAGTCGCCGCGCCCGAGCGTGGTGAGGAGACGGCGGATCAGCCGGCGCAGGACGTAGCCGCGGCCCGTGTTCGACGGCCGTACGCCGTCGCCGAGTACGACGACGCCGGCGCGCAGGTGGTCGCTGACCAGGCGGGTCGACGGGCCGTCCAGGCCCCACAGCGAGGGCACGGTCCGCATCCACGGTTCGAAGACGTCCGTGTCGTAGACCGACCGACGCCCCTGCAGGACGGCGACCAGGCGTTCCAGCCCCATGCCCGTGTCTACGCCGGGCTGCCGCAGGGGGACGAGAGTGCCGTCGGCCCGGCGCTCGTAGCGCATGTGGACGTGGTTCCAGAGTTCCGTCCAGCGAGGGTCGGTGCCTGGGCTGCCCTGGGGCGGGGTGCCGGGCTCGCCGGTCCAGACGAAGATCTCCGAGTCGGGGCCGCACGGGCCGTCCGGGCCGTTGGACCACCAGTTCTCGTCCCCGGCCTTCTCCACCGGCAGCGCCAGCTCCTCCCAGACGCGCAGTGATTCCGTGTCGGGGCCGACCTGGTCCGATCCGCCGAAGACCGTGACGTGCAGCCGCTCTTGCGGGATGCCGAAGCCGTCGCGCAGCAGTTCGTACCCCCAGCGGAGGGACTGGGCGTGGTCGTAGTCGCCCAGTGACCAGGAGCCGAGCATCTCGAACACCGTCAGGTGCGTGGTGTCGCCGATCTCGTCCAGGTCGGTGGTGCGCAGGCAGCGCTGGAGGTTGACCAGCCGCCGCCCCTGGGGATGCGGGCGGCCCAGCAGATACGGCGTGAGGGGCTGCATGCCGGCCGTGGTGAACAGCACCGGGTCCGAGGGCGGGGGGAGCAGCGTGCCGCCGGTGACGAGCCGGTGCCCGCGCTCACGGAAGAAGTCGTTGAACGTCCGTACGGTCTGGGCGGTGTCCATGGCGGTCTCCTTGAGGTCAGGGGACCGGAACGAACCGCATCGGGGAAGCCGGAGAGTACGGGGGTCCTGGCGGTCCGTTTCCGGCCGCCGGGAAGTGGTGACGAGGTCAGGCGTCGGCAGCCGGTGAGCTGGTCGCTCGCGCGGCTGCGGCGTCGGTGCGCTTGATGACCTCCATGGATGCGACCGTAACAGCGGGCGCGGGGATCGTCGCGGGATTTTTCGTGCGGCCGTACGGCCGGGTCACCAGCGCGGCGTTTGTCCAGGCCGGCTGTGCGGGCCGCGCCGGCTGTGCGGCCCGGGCGAGCGAGCGCCGGTCGGTGTGGGCGCCCGGGGGTATCACGTCCTGTACGTCCACCTCGGCCACCAGTCCGCGTGCCGACACCACACGCCAGACCGAGGCCGGCAGCGTGTCGTCGCCGACGAAGGCGGGCGCGGTGCTCGGGCTGTCTCTTATACACATCTC
>KL569128.1:32145-32411 GCA_000715635.1 Streptomyces violaceus
ATCCGGTACCGCAGGTGCACCGGCTGGACGGCGGCCCCCGCGTCCAGCGCGGCCTGGAAGACGGCCCGGCGGAAGACCCCCTGGGAACGGCCGCACCAGGTGCTGCCCTCGGGGAAGACCCCGACGGCCCGGCCGTCGCGCAGCACCTCGGCGATCCGGGCGACGGTGCCCGGCAGGGCCCGCAGCCGGTCCCGGTCGATGAACAGGACGCCGCCGCGCGCGGCCAGCGGCCCGGCGACGGGCCACCGCCGCACCTCGGTCTTGGC
>KL569128.1:32579-32886 GCA_000715635.1 Streptomyces violaceus
AGAGATGTGTATAAGAGACAGGTCTTGGCCAGCATCCGGGCGGGACGTACGGCGGCGAGCAGCGGGATGTCCAGCCAGGAGATGTGGTTGGCGACCAGCAGCAGTGGGCCGGTGGGGGCGGCGGCGCCGGTGATGCGGACCTGGACCCCTGCGGCCCGCACGATCCACCGGCACCACCGCCGGACCAGGGACGCCGGAATCCTCCCCCGCAAGCGGGGGGACCCCCAGCCGAACGGCGTCAGCGCGATCCCGGCGAGGAGCAGCAGGACGACGGCCGTGAGCCGCAGCACGGCCCACGGTGCGGCCT
>KL569128.1:33120-33493 GCA_000715635.1 Streptomyces violaceus
CCCTCGCGACCGGCTCGACACAGGTCCGGGGCGTACAGGGCGCGAGGGGCAGCCAGGCGCTCATCAGGCCGGCACGAGGGAGAGGAAGTGCCGCAGGTAGCGGGAGTTGACCCGGCTCATCGGCAGCAGCACGTACAGGTCGGCGACGCCGAAGTCCGGGTCGTGGGCCGGTTCGCCGCACACCCAGGCGCCGAGGCGCAGGTAGCCGCGGAGCAGGGCGGGCAGTTCGACGCGGGCGGTGGGTGCGGGGCCCGGGACCCACGGCAGCAGCGGCTGGACGCGGTACTCCTGCGGCGACAGGTGCTTGTCGCGCACCCGGTCCCAGGTGGCGGAGGCGAGAGCGCCACCGTCGGCCAGCGGGATGGAGCAGCAG
>KL569128.1:33701-36502 GCA_000715635.1 Streptomyces violaceus
TGGCCGCGGTCGACCATGTAGCGGGCAATACCGGCCCAGATCAGACTGATGACCGCGCCGTCGCGGTGGTCGGGGTGCACACAGGAGCGGCCGACCTCGACGAGTTCCGGCCGGATCCCGCCGAGGGAGGTCAGATCGAACTCGCTCTCGGAGTACAGCCGCCCGGCGACCGCCGCACGCTCCGGCGGCAGCAGCCGGTAGGTGCCGACGACCTGGCCGGTCGTCTCCTCACGGACGAGCAGGTGGTCGCAGTACGCGTCGAACGAGTCGACGTCGAGGCCCGGCTGCGGGCCGGCCAGCAGGGCGCCCAGCTCCCCGGCGAAGACGTCGTGCCGCAGCCGCTGCGCGGCACGCACGTCCTCCTCGTTCCGGGCGAGGGCGACGGTGTAGCGGGTGGGGGCCGTGGGCTGCGCGGGGCGGTCGACGGTCAGTACGCCGGTCATGGCATCTCCTGGTCACGGGCCGGAGGCGGCGAGCGGTGCCGCCGCCCACTGTTGTGCCCATGCCGCCTGTCCTGCGCGTGACGAGTGCCAGGAGCGGGGGTGTGCGCCTGTTGAACTACTGCTTGGCGACCCTCCGCGTGGCCCGCAGCCACTCCTTGTTCATGCTGGTGATGGACATGAGGGGAATTCCCTTGGGACAGGCGGTGGCGCACTCCCCGGTGAGGGTGCAGCCGCCGAAGCCCTCCTCGTCCATCTGCTCCACCATGTCCAGCACCCGCGTCTCCCGTTCGGGCGCCCCCTGCGGCAGCACATTCAGATGGTTGACCTTGGCGGACGTGAACAGCATCGCCGCCCCGTTGGGACAAGCCGCCACACACGCCCCGCATCCGATGCACTCCGCGTGCTCGAACGCGAGGTCGGCGTCCGGTTTCGGCACCGGCGTGGCATGCGCTTCCGGAGCCGCACCCGTCGGCGCGGTGATGTAGCCGCCGGCCTGGATGATCCGGTCGAAGGCGGACCGGTCCACGACCAGATCCTTGATGACGGGGAAGGCGGACGCCCGCCACGGCTCGATGTCGATCGTGTCGCCGTCCTCGAAGGACCGCATGTGCAACTGGCAGGTCGTGGTGCGTTCAGGCCCGTGCGCGTCCCCGTTGATCACGAGCGAACAGGCGCCGCAGATGCCCTCGCGGCAGTCGTGGTCGAAGGCCACCGGGTCCTCACCCCGCAGGGTGAGCTCCTCGTTGAGCGTGTCGAGCATCTCGAGGAAGGACATATCGGGCGAGATCCCGTCCACCTCGTACGTGGACATCGTGCCGTCGGCGTCGGCGTTCTTCTGCCGCCAGACGCGCAGGGTGAGCTTCATGCGTAGCTCCGCTGAGTGGGGTGGACGTACTCGAAGGCCAGGTCTTCCCTGTGCAGGGTCGGAGCCTCGCCGGTGCCGGTGAACTCCCAGGCGGCCGCGTACCCGAACTCCTCGTCCTTGCGGGCGGCCTCGCCGTCGGGCGTCTGGGACTCCTCGCGGAAGTGGCCGCCGCAGGACTCGTCGCGGTGCAGCGCGTCGAGGCACATCAGCTCGGCCAGCTCCAGGTAGTCGACGACGCGGTTGGCCTTCTCCAGCGACTGGTTGAACTCCTCGCCGGTGCCGGGCACCTTGATGCGCCTCCAGAACTCCTCGCGGATCTGCGGGATGCGCTCCAGTGCCTTGCGCAGCCCCGAGTCGGTGCGGGCCATGCCGCAGAACTCCCACATGAGTTCGCCGACCTCACGGTGGAAGGAGTCCGGGGTGCGGTCGCCGTCGACGGAGAGCAGCAGGTTGAGCCGGTCCTGCGTCTCGGCCAGCACATCCTGGACGACGGGGTGTTCGTCGGTGACCGCGTCGTGGTGCGGGTTGCGGGCCAGGTAGTCGTTGATGGTCGCCGGGAGCACGAAGTAGCCGTCGGCCAGGCCCTGCATCAGCGCGGACGCGCCGAGCCGGTTGGCGCCGTGGTCGGAGAAGTTGGCCTCGCCGATCGCGAACAGCCCGGGGACGGTGGTCTGGAGGTCGTAGTCGACCCACAGGCCGCCCATCGTGTAGTGCACGGCGGGGTAGATCCGCATCGGCACCCGGTACGGATCCTCGTCGGTGATCCGCTGGTACATGTCGAAGAGGTTGCCGTACTTGGCCTCGACGGCCTTCACGCCCATCCGCTCGATCGCGTCGGCGAAGTCCAGGTACACGCCCTGACCGCCGGGACCGACGCCCCTCCCCTCGTCGCACACGTTCTTCGCGGCACGGGAGGCGATGTCACGCGGCACGAGATTGCCGAAGGACGGATAGATGCGCTCCAGGTAGTAGTCGCGCTCGTCCTCGGGGATCTCGTTGGGGGGCCGCTGGTCACCCTTCGCCTTGGGCACCCAGATACGCCCGTCGTTGCGCAGCGACTCGCTCATCAGCGTCAGCTTGGACTGGTGATCGCCGGTGCGCGGGATGCAGGTGGGGTGGATCTGGGTGAAGCAGGGGTTGGCGAACAGGGCGCCGCGCCGGTGGGCCCGCCAGATGGCGGTGGCGTTGGAGTTCATGGCGTTCGTCGACAGGTAGAAGACGTTGCCGTAGCCGCCGGAGGCGAGCACGACGGCGTCCGCGAAGTACGTGTCGATACGGCCGGTGACGAGATCCCGGGCCACGATGCCGCGCGCCCGTCCGTCCACGACGATCAGGTCGAGCATCTCGGTGCGCGGATGCATCTCGATGTTCCCGGCGGCGATCTGCCTGCTCAGGGCCTGGTAGGCACCGAGGAGGAGCTGCTGGCCCGTCTGGCCGCGGGCGTAGAAGGTGCGCGACACCTGCACCCCGCCGAACGACCGGGTGTCGAGCAG
>KL569128.1:36710-37285 GCA_000715635.1 Streptomyces violaceus
GTCGAGCAGCCCGCCGTACTCGCGGGCGAACGGCACGCCCTGGGCCACGCACTGGTCGATGATCTCGACGGAGATCTGCGCGAGCCGGTGGACGTTGGACTCGCGGGCCCGGAAGTCGCCGCCCTTGACGGTGTCGTAGAACAGCCGGTGGATGGAGTCGCCGTCGTTGCGGTAGTTCTTCGCGGCGTTGATGCCGCCCTGTGCGGCGATGGAGTGGGCGCGGCGCGGGGAGTCCTGGTAGCAGAACTGCACGACGTGGTAGCCCTGTTCGGCGAGCGTAGCCCCGGCGGAGCCGCCGGCGAGGCCGGTGCCGACGACGATGACGGTGTGCTTGCGCCGGTTGGCGGGGTTGACCAGTTTGGCCTCGAAGCGGCGCTTGTCCCAGCGCTCGTTGACCGGCCCGGACGGGGCCTTGGTGTCGACGACCGGCTCACCGGTCGCGTAGTCGGCGTAGGAAGTCATCTTCAGCTCACCACTCCGGTCATGACGCCCACGGGTACGGCGATGAAACCGGCCGTGAGCAGCAGCGCGAGAACGTTGGCGACGGTCTTCAGGGCGCGGTCGCGGCTGCGGCC
>KL569128.1:37485-37855 GCA_000715635.1 Streptomyces violaceus
GTCTGGGCGGCGCTCCAGAAGCCGTGCCTGATGTGCAGGCCGAGCGCGAGCATCGCGACGATGTAGACGACGTTGCCGTACCAGGTGGAGAACGTGTCCACGACGTTCTGGTACGGACGGCCCTCCTGGAAGCCGCCGGGGTGCACGGTGCCGGTCGTCAGGTCCAGGATGTGCCAGACGATGAACAGCCCGAGGATGATGCCGCCCCAGCGCATGGTGCGCGTGGCGTAGGAGGCCCGCGGCTTCTTGTGCACGTACTTGCTGGGGCGCGCCTTGATGTCGCGGCGGCTGAGCTGGTACGCCGAGGTCGCGTGGGCGACGACGGCGACGACCAGCACGATCCGGACGAGCCAGAGCGTCCACTCGTAGT
>KL569128.1:38086-43267 GCA_000715635.1 Streptomyces violaceus
CTCGCCGACGACCCGCAGCCAGTGCGCGTAGTCGTTGAACTCGCCGGCCCCGAAGAAGATCTTCAGGTTTCCGATCATGTGGACGACCAGGTACAGCAGCATGATCAGCCCGCTGACCGCCATCACGGTCTTCTTGCCGAGGGTGGAGTCCCACACGGTGCGTGCCATGGACGGCCGTCGGTCCGTCCGCGTTGCCAGAGCCATGGCCAGCACGCTACGGACGCGCGGCCGATCGGTCCAAGACATGGCCCGGCTTGATTCCATAGGCCGGGGCTATCGTACGAGTATGCAGTTCCAGCAGCTCCAGTACTTCGTGGCCGTCGCCGAGACCCGGCACTTCACCCGGGCCGCCGATCTGGTCCATGTCGCGCAGCCGTCGCTGTCGCAGCAGATCAAGGCGCTGGAGCGGGAACTGGGCGCGGACCTGTTCCTGCGCGCCCGCGGCAACATCACGCTCACGGACGCCGGGGAGGCGCTCCTGCCCCTGGCCCGGCGGATCCTGGCCGACGCGGACACGGCCCGGCACGAGGTTCAGGAACTGGCGCAGCTGCGGCGAGGGCGGGTGCGGCTGGGCGCGACGCCGAGTATGTGCACGGGTCTGCTGCCGGATGTGCTGCGCGCGTTCCATGATCGATACCCGGGGATCCGGCTGCTGATCGAGGAGGGCGGCTCTCATGATCTGGTGCGGGAGCTGGCGCGTGGCGCGCTGGATCTGGCGCTGGTCGTGCTGCCCCTGCCGACACCGTCGCCGGCGCTGACCACGGTGGAGCTGCTGCGGGAGGATCTCGTGGTGGTCTCCTCACCCGACGCGCCGAGACCCGGCGAGGGCCGGCGTACCGTGCGCGTCGCCGATCTGGAGGGCGAGCGGCTGGTGATGTTCCGGCACGGCTATGACCTGCGGGAGCTGACCGTGGCGGCGTGCCGTGCCGAGGGGTTCGAGCCGGACTTCGCTGTGGAGGGTGGGGAGATGGATGCGGTGCTGGGGTTTGTGCGGGCGGGGCTCGGTGTCGCTGTCGTGCCTCGGATGGTGGCGGCCAGGGCCGGGCGCGGGCTGCGGGTGACTCCCCTGGCCCGGCCCGGACTTCATCGGACGATTGCGCTGGCGCATCGCAGCGATGTGGCTCCGCCTCGGGCCGCTCGGGAGTTGCAGCGGATGTTGCTTGAGCGGTGAGGCGGTTTGTGTCCGGGAGCGCCGTTGGGGGTGAGCATCGTTCGGGGGCGCGGGTGCGTTGTGGTTGTTCGCGCAGTTCCCCGCGCCCCTGAGGGCGTTACCCCCTAGCCCGTGGCGTCTACCAGAGCCAGTTCGTGCAGCCTCTCCGGTGGGCCCGGCCTCGCGTAGTACCAGCCCTGGGCCGTGTCGCAGCCCAGTATGCGCAACTGCTCGGCCTGGGCGCCGGTTTCCACGCCCTCCACCGTGACCGCGAGGTCCAGGCTGTGGGCCAGGGAGACGATTCCCTCGACGATCTTGAGGTCGACGGGGTCGGCCGGGAACTGTTGCATGCTCTGGGTGAAGGAGCGGTCCAGTTTCAGGATGCTGACCGGCAGCCGGCGCAGGTTGGCGAGGTTGGAGTAGCCCGTGCCGAAGTCGTCCAGGGCGATGTCGACGCCCATCTCCGCCAGCCGGCGCAACGGCTTCAGCAGGTCGTCGTCCGCGCCGATCAGCGCCGACTCGGTGACCTCCAGGCAGAGCGCGTCCGGTTCGATGCCGGTGCGTTCCAGGATGTCGACGGTGTCCTGGACCAGGCCGGGGTGGGTCAGCTGGCAGGGCGAGAGGTTGACGTTGATCCGCAGCGGGCCCACGGCCTCCGCGCCGCCGTGCAGTTCCCGCCACTCGCGGGCCTGCCGTACGGACTGTTCCAGGACCCAGCGGCCCAGCGGCACGATCAGCCCGGTGTGCTCGGCGAGCGGGATGAAGCGGTCCGGGCCGAGCACGCCGTGCTGCGGGTGCAGCCAGCGCACCAGGGCCTCGGCTCCCCGGACGCTGCCGTCGCCGAGGTGGACCAGCGGCTGGTACTCGATGAAGAACTCGCCCCGCTCCAGCGCGGTGGGCAGGGCCGTGGTCAGTCCGTGCCGGGTGATGGCGCGGGCGTCGGCCTCGGGGTCGGCGAGTTCGAAGCGGTTGCCGCCCGCCGACTTGGCCCGGTACATGGTGATGTCGGCGCTGCGCAGCACCTCCGCCGGGCTGCGCTCCCCGGCCGGGCCCTCGACGATGCCGATGCTGCCGCGCACGGTCAGCTCCCGGCCGTCGACGCTGATCGGCGCGAGCAGCGCGTTCATGATGCGGCCGGCGAGCTCGTCGACCTCGCGCTGGGTGTCGGGGCCGGTGGTCAGGGCCACGAACTCGTCGCCGCCGAGCCGCGCGACCATCTCGCCGGGCGCGGTGGCACAGGACTGCAGCCGGTCGGCGACCTCCACCAGCATCCGGTCCCCTGCCGCGTGGCCGAGGCTGTCGTTGATGGTCTTGAAGCCGTCGAGGTCGAGGTAGCACAGCCCGAACCGCTGGCCTTCCCCGGCGCCCAGTGCCTTCTCCAGGCGCTCGAAGAAGAAGGTGCGGTTCGGCAGGCCGGTCAGCGCGTCGTGCGTGGCCTCGTAGCGCAGCCTCAGATTGAGCAGCCGCCGCTCGGTGGTGTCCTCCATGAGGGCGAGCTGGTACTGCGGTTCGCCGTCGGCGTCGCGCAGCAGGGAGACCGTCAGGTTGGTCCACAGGACCGTTCCGTCAGGGCGGTAGAACGCCTTCTCCAGGTGGTAGTGCTCACGCTCGCCGCGTACGAGCTCGTCGTAGAGCCGCCAGGTCTGCGGCGCGTCGTCGGGGTGGGTCCACTCCCTGACGTTGCGGCTGCGCAAGGTCGGCTCGGAGATCCCGAACATGCGCAGCAGCGCGCCGTTGACCTGCAGGATGTTGCCCTCGAGGTCGGCCATGCCGATGCCTATGGCCGCGCCCTCGAAGACCGCCCGGAAACGGGCCTCGCTCGCGTGCAGGGCCTGCGCCACCACGCCCTGCGCCTCGAGGGCGGCCTGGGCGATGGCCTCCTGCTCGGCCAGCGTCCGTTCCCGCAGCGCCCGGGCGAAGCCGGCGGACATCGCGTGCTGCAGTCGCGCAGAGCGCGCCCGCAGGTCCTCCTGGTCGCCGTCGCCCCCGCAGTACAGGACCAGGTAGGCGTCCACGCAGTCCAGCGTGTGGCTGAGCGCCTCGGGGTCGGTGCAGTGCGCGTCCACGAGGGCGGCGCCCACGGCCTTGCCCTCGTCGGAGTCGAAGGCCCGGGCCAGCAGCGCCTCGCTCAGCCGCCGGGCCAGCGGCAGCAGTTGCTCCTCGAACTCCGGGCGGGTCAATGACGTCGAGGTCACCGGGAAGACCGCCCGGCTCCAGATCGTCGCGAATCTGCGCAGTCTGTCCTCCGGCCCGTCCGGTTCCGCGATCACGCCGTACGCCCCACGCCCGCGAAACCGGAGAACGCATACGGATCGTCGTCCTCCGGTGTGGTGTCGGGCCGCCAGCGTGGCATCGCCACCAGTCCGGGTTCCACCATGTCGTACCCCTCGAAGAACCGCGCGATCTCCTCGCGCGAGCGCATGATCAGCGGGTTGCGGATCTCCTCGTACACGTCCACCGCGCCCCCGGCCCGCTCCGGCGGCAGCGGGATCCCCTCGTAGGAGGCGTGGGTGAGCACGAGCAGGCTGCCGGGCGCGAGCGCCTCCCGCAGCTCGGCCACCGCCCCGTACGGGTCGTCCTCGTCTTCCACGAAGTGAAGTATGGCAACGAGGAGCAGAGCCACTGGCTGATTCAGGTCGATCAGCCGCTCCACCTCGGGGCTGCTCAGGATGTCCTGAGGCTTGCGGAGATCCGCGGCGACGACGCCCGCGCCGTCGTTGTCCCGAAGGACCGCCTGACTGTGTGCCACGGCCACCGGGTCGTGGTCGACGTAGACCACGCGCGCGCCGGGGCGGGCGGCCTGGGCCACCTCGTGCACATTGCCGAAGGTGGGGATGCCGGAGCCGATGTCCAGGAACTGGGTGATGCCCTGGTCGGCCGCGTAGCGCACGGCTCGGCGCATGAACGCGCGGTTCGCCTGCATGATCTTGGGGAGTCCCGGCAGGAACTCCATGGCCCTGCGGGCCGCTTCCCGGTCGACCTCGAAGTTGTGCGATCCGCCCAGATAGAAGTCGTACATCCGGGAAACGCTGGGCACCGAGATGTCGATGCTCCGTGGGGCCCAGGCGGGACGCTCCATCTATCTCTCCAAGGCGTAGGCGATCCGGTGTTCGAGCAGAGGCTACTGATCGCCCGCCAATGGAGCGACCCGAAACGGAAATTGACCATCCGTTCCCGGTCACTGCCTGCGGCACGTGCCGAATTGATACCCGCCCGCATGCCCTTCGAACATATGACGAACAGTGTTCGAGGCATTCCGGAGAGTTCCGGTCCGGAAGGGGAAGAGTGCTGAGAATTCGATGAGTTCAGGTGAAGCACGGCAAAACGGTCCGCCCCTCCGTGAGTCACGGAGGGGCGGACCGGGTCGGCTCCGTCGGGTGACGCGAGGGTCAACCCTGGGGAGGTCTCTCTGCTATTCCGACGCGCCGACCAGCTTTCCGTCGGGCCGCACGGCGTACCAAGTGCCGCCGACACCCTGGCCGTTGGTGTCGCCCGGAGCCTTGTCGCCGGCGAAGGTGTAGATCGGCGAGCAGTTGATCGTCTGCTGCTTGCCCTTGCCGTCGGTCCGGTCGAAGATCATGTAGCCCTTCTCCTGGATGCCCTTGGTGTCGGCGAAGTCGACGGGCTCCACGAGCGGCCACTTCTCCAGGCACTCACCGGTGCAGTTGGAGACGGGCTTCGGCCAGGCCTTGTCCTTCTTGAACCGGTAGACGGTCATGCCGTTCTTGTCGACGACGATCTCGCCGAGCTTGGGGTCCTCACGGGTGGACAGCCCGGCCTCCGCCTCGGCCCCGCCGCCGGCGGCGCCCGCCCCGCCTTCCTGCGCCTTCTTGCCGTCGGGGGCCAGCGCGTACCACTTGCCGCCCACACCCTGGCCCTTGACGTCACCGGCGTTGACGTCCTTGGCGTAGCGGTAGGCCGGCCAGCCGCCGACGGTCAGCTGCTTGGTGCCGTCGGCCCGGGTGACCGAGCCGAGCAGCGCCTTGTCGATGCCCTCGCCGGCCTCGGCGTCGTCCGCGGGGACCGGCGGC
>KL569128.1:43443-46483 GCA_000715635.1 Streptomyces violaceus
GTCGATGCCCTCGCCGGCCTCGGCGTCGTCCGCGGGGACCGGCGGCCAGGTCTTGGCGCAGTCGCCGTCGCAGTTCGACTTGGGCGGCTGCTCGGTGTCCTGGTCGAACCGGTACAGGGTGAGGCCGAGGCTGTCGGTCACCACCTTGCCGACCTCATCGGCGGTGGAGACGGACAGCTTGCCCGCGGGGTTGGACGGGCTGGACGCGCTCGGCGCGGCCGGGCTGCTCGCGGTGCCGCCCACACCGTTCCCGGTGCCGGCGCCGATGCTTCCGTAATCCCCGGGCGCCGCCGTGGCACCCACGTTCTGGCTGGCCGCCGGTGGGCTGTCCTGACCGCACGCCGTCGTCAGCGCCAGGACCGCCGCGGCGCTCGCCACGAGTGAGGCGCTCCGCCAGGAGGTCTTCATCGTCAACTCCCCATAATCGCAAGGGTGTTGCAGCGCCCTGCTGCGCCGCCGCACGGACATGAGTACGCACGGGAGCGGCGATTGTGTTCAACGACCGGCCAAATTTCTTTCCGGAACCTGTGACGAGTGCCGCACGCCGTCGCACGCAGGTGCGTGCCGAGTGCCCTGCGGGCGACCGCTGATCAAACCGATGACACCCGGAAATCCCTCTTTCGGGGCAATCCCCTTGCGCTCCGGCACATCCCGGCGGAACAAGGCTCATGATCTTCGTCGTGTATGGACCCCTCTCGATCCAACCCGCCGTCGCCGTACGGGCCTTGGCGGTGGCGGCGCTGACCTGGGCGCTTGTCGGCGCACCGGGTTCAGTGGCGGTGGCCACCGCCTGCGCGTACGCCTCGACGGGGCCGGACGGCACGAAGGCGGTGGCGTACGCCGGGAGCAAGACCTGGCCGACCAAGCCGCCGTGCCCGACACCCACACCGACGCCCACGCCCACTCCCACACCGACCCCGGCACCCCCGCCGCCGAAGCCGACTCCGACTCCGACTCCGTCGCCGGACCCGACGCCACCACCGCCGAAGCCGACGCCCACGGCCAGACCCGAGCCGCCTCCGCCGCCTCCGCCCGCTCCTCGCCCGGCGGCGCCCCCGCCCGAGCCGACCCTCAGGCCCGCGCCACCGCCGCCGCCTCCCCCGGCTCCGGCACCGAAACCGTCGGCCACACCCACGCCGCGTCCGTCCGCTTCGCCCGTGCACTACCCGCGGTATCGCGCCGCGCCGCCGCGGCCACGGCGGACGGGCAACGCGATGTCGCCGCTCACCTTCGTCCTGCTCGTCACGGTGCCCGCAGTGGTCGCCGTCGCCGCGCTGCGCGCGCGCTGATCCCTGAAGCCCTGGAGGTACCTCTTGCCGGAATGGCTTGTTCTCACCCTCGCGATGCTGGCCGCGTGCGCCGTGGTGGTCATCATCACCCTCGTACGCCACCGCACGGCGTCCGACGACGAGGACCCCAGTGAGACCCCGGACGTCATCGAGTACATGACGATGTGGATCGGCGTGGTGTACGCCATCGTCCTGGGCCTGGCGATCGCCGGTGTCTGGGAGGGGCGCAGCGCCGCCCAGGACCACGTCCAGGCCGAGGCCACGGCGCTGCACGAGATCTCGGAGCGGGTCCGGGTCTACCCGCCCGACGCACGCGACCGGATCCGGGACGACATCGAGGCCTATGTGGGATACGTCGTCACCACCGAGTGGGACACCATGGCCGACGAGGGCCGTGTCACCGAGCGCGGCCACCGGCTCTTCGAGCGCGTCCGCCAGGACGTCACCGACTACGAGCCGAAGACGGACTTCCAGGCCCAGGCCTACCAGCCGCTCCTCGACCAGGTGACCGCGGCCAACCAGGCCCGGATCGCCCGGGCGGAGTCGACCGGGGAGACCATGCCGGGCGTGGTGTGGTTCGGGCTGATCGCCGGAGCCGTCGTCACCATCGGGATGATCTTCGCCCTGCAGATCCGCAGAACGACACGTGAAATGGTCCTCGCCGGGCTGTTCTCGGCGCTGATCGCCTTCCTGCTGTTCCTGATCTGGGACTTCGACTCGCCGTACAGCAGGGGCGTGACCGCGTCGGCGGACCCGTTCCTCAACCTCTTCCCGGGCGCCGGGGACTGACGGCACCCGCACCACGGATCCGGGCCGGGGGGCGCGCGACACGCCGTCGCCGTCCCCCGGCCGCGGTAGCGGGGTTCCCCCGGGCGGCCCACACGCATGCCCCGTTCGCGCTACTGCGATCGCGCTACGGCGCGCCCCTTCCTAGCGTTTCGGGCATCGAGGTGCATGTCTGACGTGAGCGGAAGAGGTCCGCGGCTGCTCCTCGGGGACCCGGAGGTCACCATGCGCGCGATACGCGTCGCTTCGGCCGTACTGCTGGGCGCGGGCGCCCTCGCCTCCTGCATGCCGACCGCCTACGCGGCGGTCCGGACCGATTTCGGCTTCGCTGTCGAGCCCTCCACCGTCGCTGCGGGCGAAAGGGTCACGCTGCGGGTGGTCCGCAACGCGGCGTGCCGGGGAGAGGCGGTGGTCTCCTCACCGGTCTTCGACCTGGTCGCCATCCCGCCCAGGGAGTCGTCGGTGCGGGCCGTGGTCGACTGGGACGCCAAGCCCGGCGCCGTGTACGACGTGGAGTTCGTCTGTGACGAGTCGAGCGGCACCGCGCGCCTGACCATCGCCGGCCGTCCGGCCCAGCACCCCACACACCAGCCGACGCACCACTCACCGCACCACGCCTCGGACCACCACCGTCACCCGTCGAAGGGCGCGCACGCAGGAGAGGGCGGCACCCTCGCGGGCTTCGACCTCAAGGAGATCGGCCTCGGCGCCGCGCTGATCGCCGGCGCCCTGGGGACGACGTACCACTTCGCGCGCCGCCGCACCGACGAGGACGCCGGCTGACCGCCCGGCGCGGTGCTCCTCCCGCGGGTCCTGTCCTCGCCCCGGGCCCGCGAGGATCCGGGGCGAAGACCGTTCACGTGCGATGCGGCCCGCCGAAGGAGCCGGGAGCGCGGCGTCAGACGCGCCGCTCGGCCCGGCGACGCATCCAGAACACGCCGCCGCCGACGGCCGCCGCCGTCACG
>KL569128.1:46679-56159 GCA_000715635.1 Streptomyces violaceus
GGACACCGCCGATGACGGTGAAGGCGTGCGGCTTGGTCAGGGTCCTGCCGTCGCAGGTGACCGTGATGTCGTACGGCCCCGGGCGGGCGTTGTTCCTGATGGTGGCGGTGCCCCTCGCCGTCTCGTTCGCGCCGCGGATGGGCGAGAGCGTCGCCGGCATCGTGAACGCACTAGAGGTCGCCGTGCCGCCCCGGCGGCAGCCGTCGACCGTGATGGTCAGCTGACCGCCGCGGGCGATCACGCTGGGCAGGGCGACGATGTTGCTCGGTCTGTCCCACGCGACGGCCGCGGGGGCGGAGAGCCCGAGGGCTGCGACCGCCGCGCCGGCGACCGCCAGAGCACGAGTGTTACGCATGTGAACCTCCGCGGAAGACGCCCCGGGACCCGTCCCCGGTCGATCGGCGAGAAAGCGCCTCCCAGAAAGACAGTCAGTTGCCTTGCCCGGAGCCGCATTTCGGGAATGGTCCGTCCTGGTGAGAGCGGATACCGCGGGAAATCCGCGCAATCGGATATCGCCGCAGGTCACGGACCGTCAGAAATTTCCTCGCTGCGGCAACTCGGATGGCGCACCTGAAATGGCCGGGCCACCCCTCACAGGCCATGGCCACCCGTTCGCCGCCGCCCCGTCGCCGGTTTCGTGCGCGGCACTTAGCGTTCTGGTATGCGCGAAAGACACGGCGACGGCCGCGTCGAGAGGGGATGGCGAATGTCTGCGTCCGAGCTGGCCGAGGCGGAAGAGGAGGCGCGGCGGAAGAAGCGCGCCCCGTGGGGCGTGATAGCGCTGGTTCTGCTGACCGGCCTCGCCCTCATCCGGAATGGTTCGGGGGAGTTCGACGAGGGTCCGCCGCAACCGGCGACAGCGGCCGCGACGGACAGCCGGGTGCCCAACGCCACCTTCGCCGGGACCGTACAGCCCCTGCCCTACTCCCTCCCGGACCGGGTCAGGATCCCGGCGATCCAGGTCGACACGCCGATCATTCCCGTGGGCCTGGACGCGGACGGCTGGGTCGGCGCGCCCCCGCCGGAGGACCCGAACCTGGCAGGCTGGTTCACCGGAGCGGTCACCCCCGGCGAGAAAGGCACCGCGGTCGTCGTCGGCCATGTCGACAATCAGCTGGGTCCTGCCGTGTTCTACGCACTCGGCGCCCTGAAGAAGGGAAACCGTGTCGAGATCGCCCGGCAGGACGGAAAGACCGTCGTGTTCGAGATCTACGGCGTCGAGGTGTTCGAGAAGAACAACTTCCCGGGCGACCGTGTGTACGCGTCCAAGGGCGCGGCGGAACTGCGGGTCATCACGTGCGGCGGCGGTTTCTCCCAGCAGAACGGCTACGCGGGCAATGTCGTGGCCTTCGCCCGCGCGGTCGAGGTGCGCTGAACGTTCCCGGCCGGGCGGGCAGAAGCCTGACGGCGCCTGTCACGCGTAATGCCGCCGGGGGACGGAGATGTGGTAGCCGGCGTCCAGCAGTTCGGGCAGATAGCTCCGCAGGGCCCGCACGCTCTGCGATCGGTCGCCCCCGGCGTCGTGGGAGAGCACCACGACGCCGGGGGCGGCGCCGTTCTCCACCCGGCGGACGATGGACCGGGTGCCGGGGCTGGTCCAGTCGAGGGTGTCGACCGTCCAGGCGAGGGGTTCCATGCCGAGTTCGGCGCCGAGCCGGAACGCGGTCCGGTTCCAGGCGCCATAGGGGGCCCGGAACCACTCGGGGCGCTCCCCGTAGGCATCCTCGATGACGTCGCAGGTACGTTCCATCTCGGCACGGATCTCCCCGCGGGTGAGGCGGGTGAGCAGCGGGTGGGACCAGGTGTGGTTCCCGACGGCATGGCCCTCTTCGGCCATCCGGGCCAGCAGTTCCCTGTTGTCGGCGGCCATCCCGCCGCACACGAAGAACATCGCGCGCACGTCGTACTTGGCGAGGGTGTCCAGGACGGCCGGGGTGTAGCGGGGGTCGGGGCCGTCGTCGAAGGTCAGCACCATGTGGCGGCCACGTCCGGAGAAGCGCAGCAGCGGTGCGCGGCGGACCAGGGTCCGGCGGGGCGCGGCATGCGGCGGGCCGTATCCGGTCAGGGGCTGGAGCCGGTACGCGGAGGAGCTGAGCGGGCGGCGGGCCTGGGGCCCGGCGGCCGAGACGGTCCCGGCGGGGCCGCCTCCCCCGGTGACCCCCGCGTACACACCGGCCGTGGCGGCGACGCCCACGGCGCCGGTGCCGGCGAGCAACACCCGGCGACGGGTGAGCAACTGATCCTTCTTCATGACTCATGAGTCGCCCGGCGGGAGACCGACGCACCTGAGCAACACCGGTGCGGCGGTGTCGTTTCACCCGGACGGCCCACGCAGACGGGTCAGCGGCGGCGCACCAGGGGGAACGGCAGGGTCTCCCGGATCGTCAGGCCGGTGAGGAACGTGACCAGCCGGTCGACGCCGGTGCCGAGGCCGCCGGTGGGCGGCATGGCGTATTCGAGGGCGTCGAGGAAGTCCTCGTCGAGTTCCATCGCCTCGGGGTCGCCGCCGGCGGCGAGCAGGGACTGGGCGGTGAGGCGGCGGCGCTGCTCGATGGGGTCGGTCAGCTCCGAGTAGGCGGTGCCCAGTTCGGTGCCGAAGGCGACGAGGTCCCAGCGTTCGGCGAGGCGCGCGTCGGTGCGGTGCTGCCGGGTGAGCGGGGAGACGTCGGTCGGGAAGTCCTTGCAGAAGGTGGGCAGCTGGGTCCGCTCCTCGACGAGCCGCTCGTACATCTCCAGGACGACGTCGCCGGGGCCGTCGTCGGCGGTGTACGGCACGCCCACGCGGTCGCAGTACCGGTGCAGGCGGAGCAGTTCGGTGCCGGAGTCGATCCCCTCGCCCAGCGCCTCGGAGATCGCCTACTACGAGACAGCGGCGGCGGACCTTGGCCTCCGGGTCGGCGAGGCCCTGGCGTTTGTCGGGCAGGGGGCGCAGGCACTTGCCGGTGAGCTGCCAGTCGGTGACGAACACGGTCGGCTCGCCCCGGTCGCTGACGCCCGCCCGGCCGGTGGCGGTGATGTGGTCGCCGATGTCGGTGTCGGTGGTGAAGCGGTCGAGGGCGTCGCCGGAGCGGTCGCGGGTGAGGGCGAGTTGGTGGTCGCCCGGCCAGTCGCGCAGTACGACGAAGACGATGCCGCCGAAGTCGCGGACCAGCATGATCCGGCCGGCGACGGTGACGTCCTCGCCCTGCCGGATGCCGGCGAGGGTGTGGGTGCGGGCCGGGATGCCCACCGGGTAGGGGTCGGTGCCGGCGGCGCGCGGCCGGTCGAGCTTGCGGTGCCGGACACGGACATGGTCGGGCAGGCCGGAGAGAGGACCGGCGGGCTCGGTCCCGTCCCCTCCGGCGAGGCCGAGCGCCGCCAGTGACGGCAGCCCCTCGGTGGTGACGGGCCGCTGTCCGCCCTTCGGGTGCCCTCTTCCCCACAACTTGCGCATCGACGGTACGGAAGCCCTCGGCGATGCCGGAGGCGAGACCGACCCGGGCGAGGGAGGCGGCCTCCGCGTAGCACAGGAAGCGGGGTTACCACTCGGGGTGGTACTTGGCGTTGGACCGGTACAGGGCCTCCAGTTGCCACCGCTTGGAGAAGAACAGCAGCAGGCGGCGCCAGAGGCGGAGCACCGGTCCGGCGCCGATGCGGGCACCCTCCTCGAACACGGAGCGGAACACGGCGAAGTTCAGCGAGACCTTGCGCACGCCGAGTTTCGGGGCGGCGTGGCACAGTTCGGCGACCATGAACTCCATGACGCCGTTGGGGGCGGTGCGGTCACGGCGCATCAGGTCCAGGGAGGCGCCGTCCTTGCCCCAGGGCACGAAGCACTGGATCGCGAGGAGCCGGCTGTCCTTGTAGTGGGCCTCGACGAGGAGGCAGTCGCCGTCGGCCGGGTCGCCGAGCCGGTCCAGGGCCATGGAGAAGCCGCGTTCGATCTCGGTGTCGCGCCAGGCGTCGGCCCGTTCGACGATCGGCCGTCAACCGCGTCCGCCGCACTTTCGACTCCAGGAACACCCGTCTCTTCTCGCCCGTCGAGCGCTCCCGCCCCACTGGCGGACCGACGGCCTCCGATAACCTCGCGGCGTGACGGAACAGCACTCCCATGAGTTCGAGCGGGGCACGGACGGGCCGAAGGTGATCATGGTCGGAGTGGACGGCTCCGACTCCTCCCTGCGGGCCGCGGCCTACGCCGGTGGCCTGGCCCGGCGGCAGCACGCGCTGCTCGCCGTGGTGTACGTGCAGCCGGTGCTGGCGGCGGGGGCGGCGCTGGGGGCGCCGGTGGCCGGGACGACCGACGAGATAGCCGAGGACCTGGTGGCGCAGATCCGGGACGCGGCCGAGCGGCTCAAGGGGATATTCGAGGTCCGCTGGGAGTTCCACACGTTCCCCGGCGACCCGTACAACGGCCTGGTGCAGGCGGCCGACGAACTCAAGGCGGACGCCGTGGTCGTGGGCGCGTCCGAGCAGGCGGGCCACCGGATCGTCGGGTCGGTGGCGGTGCGGCTGGTGAAGGCCGGGCGGTGGCCGGTGACGGTGGTGCCGTAAGGGGACCTAGGTCCCTGGTCGGTTGGCACGAGGGTCCCTGGTCGGTAGGCATGAGGTCGCGCGGGCCCGAGGATGCTGGCGTGACTTCCTACGCCTTCGACGTGGGCGCCTTCCTGCGCCGGCCCCTCACCGCACGCCTCGCCACCAACGGGCCGACGGTCCGCCCCGTCTGGTTCCTCTGGGAGGAGGACGCGTTCTGGGTCCTGACCGGGCCCTGGGCCCGCCTCCTCGACCGGGTGCGGGCCGATCCCCGGGTCGCGCTGGTGGTGGACGAGTGCGATCCGGCGACCGGTCTGGTCCGGCAGGTGATCGCCCGGGGCCGGGCCGAGCTCGTGCCCTTCGACGTCGAGCGGGGGCGGCGCAAGCTCGTCCGCTATCTGGGCGCCGACGAGGAACGGTGGGACGAGCGGTTCGTGCACTACCTCCACGACGATCCCGCGCGGCGCGGGACGGTGTGGCTGCGGCTGCGTCCCGCGCCCCTCGTCGCGCACGACCTGAGTTACGCCGTGGCCCCCTGAGGCGGCCACGGGCGCACGGCCGGACGGTGCTCCCGGCCTACTCCCCCATCACCAGTCCGTCCCCGGCCGCGCCCCTGCCGAGTACGACGTCCCGGATGCGGTCGCGGACGGCCTGTCCGTCGGCGCCCTGGGCGATCGCCCGGTTGAGGTTCACGACCCGGCCGGCGTCGACGTCGAACAGCTGCGGGATGAACTCGGCCTTCGTCACCTCCCAGCGGCCGCCCTGCCGAGCCGGCGGGGCGAAGGTGAAGCGGCCGAGGGTGGACTGGTTGCCGCGCGGGTCCTTGGCGCCCTGGTGGTTGATCATCTCGCCGGCGATCTGGTCGCCCATGCCGTAGATCACCCAGGTGCCGTTGACCTTCTCGTACGCCTGCGGGACGTGCGCGTGGGTGCCGAGGATCAGGTCGATGTCGGGGCGCCCGCCGCTGCGCGCCGCGGTGAGGTTCCGGGACAGGGTCAGCTGCTGGTCGTCGGGCGCGTCCTGCCACTCGGTGCCCCAGTGCAGGGAGACGACGACCACGTCGGCGCCCGCCCGGCGCGCGGCCCGGGCGTCCGCGAGGACCGTGCCCTCGTCGATGAGGTTCACGGCCCAGGGCTGTCCGGCCGGCAGCGGGATGCCGTTGGTGCCGTAGGTGTAGGCGAGATGGGCGATCTTCGCCGAGCCCGCCTGGAGAACCGTCACCGTGCGCGCCTCCTCCTCGGCGCGTGCCGAGCCGGCGTGCCGTACGCCCGCGCGGTCGAGGGCGTCGAGGGTGCGCCGGATGCCGTCGGCACCGTCGTCCAGGGTGTGGTTGGAGGCGGTGGAACAGCCGTCGTAGCCGGTGACGGCGAGGGCCTGGGCCACCTCGGGCGGGGACTTGAAGGTGGGGTAGCCGGTGTAGGCGCCGTTCTCGCCGTAGACGGTCTCCATGTGGCACAGGGCCACGTCCGCGCGGGAGACGACGGAGCGGATCCCCGCGAGCATCGGCCGGAAGTCGTAGCCGGTGCCGCCGGCGTCGAAGCGGGCCCGGTCGATGATCGTGCTGTGCGGGAGGACGTCGCCGGAGGCGACCAGTGTGAAGCCGCGGGGCACGGCGGCGGACGATGCCGGGCGTCCCGGGCCGCGCGGTTCGTGGCTGCCGCGGGCCTGGCAGGCCGCTCCCGCGGCGAGGACGACGGTCAGGGCCAGGGCCATCTGTCGACTGCGTGCGATCATGCCATTAACCCCACTATGGGCGTTGTAGTCGTATTTACGCACCATCAGGAAAGTAGGCTCATGCCGTCCCACGCGGCTCCGACACGCTCATTAGCCCGTCCGGAACACACCGGTCCGGGCGCGGTGACCGTTCGTCGAACCGTTCGTCGACGCGATCGACCGTCCGCCGCACGGGCGGGTACGTGGCCTGTCCCCCGGCTGCGCCCTGCTGTGGCATACGGCCATGACGGCCGGATCCACTCTTACGAACGGGACGACCGCCGAGCACGAGCTCGCCGCGCTGCAGCGGGAGCACGGCCGGCCCCTCTTCGCGCTCCTGCTCCGGCTCTGCGACGGCGACCGGCAGCGCGCGGAGGACTTGGTGCAGGAGACGCTCGTACGCGCCTGGCAGCACCCCGAGGCCCTGCGCGCCGACGACTTCGAGTCCGTACGGCCCTGGCTGATGACCGTCGGACGGCGGCTCGCGATCGATGCCCGGCGGGCCCGGCAGGCACGTCCGGCCGAGGTCGGCGACGCGGTGCTGGAGAACGCTCGGGTCATCTCCGACCACGCCGAGCGGGCCGCGGCGATGCTCGACGTCCGTCAGGCTGTGAAGACACTCACTCCGGAGCACCGTGAAGTCCTGGTGCTCGTGTACTTCCAGGGGGCGAGTGTGGCGGAAGCCGCGGCGACCCTCGGGATCCCGCCCGGTACCGTGAAGTCCCGCGCGTACTACGCGCTGCGCGCCCTGCGCCGGGTGCTTCCCGGATACTCCGCCGACCTGCGCTGAAACCAATGGGCGGGTCAAGCCTCCGTAAAGCGCCTTGCTGAACACCCCGGTTGAGTAATCGGCTGTTCTCATCCGTGTTCCGGAGAGGGCCGACAGCGCCCCCGGGGCCCGGTGTCGGGCGACGCGCACGTACCGGAGGAAGGCAGGAAGGGATGCTGCACAGAGGTGAAGAGAGCACGGACGGTGCCGACGGTGAACTGACCGTCCCCATGGCTTGGTTGTACGCCGAGTACATCGCCGACGAGCTGCTGCGGACCGGCGATCTGATGCCGCCGACGTCGTTCGAGTTCCGGGCGGGGCGGGACGCCCTGGCGCTGACCATCTTCCTCTCCGACACCGACGGGGAGCTGTCCGGCATCCGGGTCGTCACCCAGCTGGAGACGTGGCTGTCACTGACCGCGTACGACCAGCCGTGGCAGGAGTGGGTGCGCGAGCGACTGGGCGAGCTGGCCGTCGCGGCCGTGGAGTCGGGGCGGCCCGCGCCGGACCTGGACCTGGCGGACGAGGCCTGGCGCTGGCTGCAGGAGACGGAGCTGCTCGCGCCCGATCTGAACGCGGTGCCGGGCGGTGCTCCGGTGGCCGGGGAGGACGAGGGGCCGAAGGTCTGGACGCCCGCCTGGCAACTCGGACTGCCGCTGGGACACCTCGCGATCCATCTTTTTTAGATTTCTGCGCTCTCGGACCAATCCACCGGCCGGAGGGCTCCGAATCCTTAGGTTGCGATTGTGTCACCGGCTTGAGTGATTCCGCTGCCTGGTCCGTACCGGTGGGAGCAAGGAGTAACCCCACCCGCACCCAACGGCACGAGGATTCGGCATGAGGTCCCTGGAACGGCATCGCGACGTCGGCGCCTACGCGCTCGGCGTGCTGGACGAGGCGGAGGCCTTCCGCTTCGAGGACCACCTCATGGAGTGCCCTCGGTGCGCTGCAGAGGTGACGGAATTCGGCGTGACGACACGGCAGTTGATGCTGTACCGGCGGGCGACACCACGGTTCGTGCACCCGATGGCGCAGCCCGGGCCGCGCATGCTGGACCGGCTGCTGGCCGAGGTGGCGACCCGGCGCCGGGCCGGACGCAGACGACTGCTGTTCGCCCTGGCCGCCTCGGTGGTGTTCGCCGTGTCCGTACCCGCGGTCGCGATGATGGCCAAGGGCAGCAGCGCGGACGAGGGGCCCGTGACGGTCGCGGCGACCGACGCGCGGTCGGGCGTCTGGGCCCAGGTCACCGTCGAGGACAAGGCCTCGGGCAGCCAGGTCGAGCTGAAGGTCAAGGACGCGTCCGGTCCCCGCTCCTGCCACCTGGTCATCGTCGGCCGCGACGGCACCGAGGAGACCGCGACCAGCTGGCACGGCCCCGGGCACGACACCCACCCCAACACGATGATGGCCAGCTCGTCCAAGCACCCGGACGAGACCGCCCGCTACGAGGTCCGCTCGGCGTCCGGGGAAGTCCTCGTGAAGCTTCAGCCGCGCTAGCGGATGTCGTCCGTCCGCCCCTGTCGCCGGGCACCCCGCGTGCCCCGGTGTGAGACTGCTGGTTGGCGCACCCGGGACGCAGCCGGGTGTCCGGGGTCCCGGCGAGGGGAGACGAGGTGGCGGCGGCAGAGGACGGCGACGGCCGCCTGGAGGAGTACCTCGCCGATCCGGCGAACAGGGCGCTGGACCTGACCACCGCTGTGGCCCGCTGCACCGAGGCCCTGGGGCTCCAGCACTCCGCGGTGTACCTCGCCGACATCCAGCAGCGCCGGCTCGTGCCGCTCACCGACGTGGCCTCGCCCCTGCTCATCGACGACTCGCTCGCCGGCTGGACCTACCGCACCCAGTCCCTGCGCGTGGAGGACTCCGAGTCGGGCGGCATGACGGCCTGGGTCCCCCTCGTGGACGGCGCGGAACGCCTCGGCGTCCTCGCCGTGCACTCCGCCTCGCTGACCCCGGCCGTGCTGCGCCGCGGCAAGGCCCTCGCCGCGCTCCTCGCCATGATGATCACGTCCACCCGGGCGTACCAGGACTCCTTCGTCCGGCTCACGCGCACCAAACCGATGCGTCTGCCCGCCGAGATGCTGCGGGCCTTCCTGCCGCCCCGCACGATCGGCACCGCGCACGTCGTGTCCACGGCCGTGCTGGAACCGGCCTACGAACTCGGCGGCGACTCCTTCGACCACTCCCTCACCGAGACGACCCTGCACGCCACGGTCCTCGACGCCATGGGACACAACCTGGCCTCCGGGCTCACCACGGCCGTGTCCCTGGCCGCGAGCCGCAATGCCCGGCGGGCCGGGGCTGACCTGCCAGACCTGGTGCAGAGTGTGGACGACGCACTGGCGCAGTGGCTCCCCGACCAGTTCTGCACGGGGGTCCTGGCCCAGCTGGACCTGGCCTCCGGGGTGCTGCGGTGGTGCAACTGCGGGCATCCCACCCCGCTGCTCATCCGTGGCATGCGGCCGGACGTCGACGCCATGCGGCGC
>KL569128.1:56432-56616 GCA_000715635.1 Streptomyces violaceus
GCTGAAGCGGCGGACGCACGAGATCGCTCTGAAGCCCGGCGACCGGGTCCTGATGTACAGCGACGGGGTCACCGAGGCCAGGGCCGTCGACGGCGCGGAGTTCGGTCTTGCGCAGTTCGCCGACTACATCATCCGGGCGACGGCCGCGGGCGAGCTGGCGCCCGAGACGCTGCGGCGGGTCCTC
>KL569128.1:56852-58214 GCA_000715635.1 Streptomyces violaceus
CATCCACTCCATCCTCGACTCGTCCGGCAGCCGGCTGCGGGACGACGCGACGATCCTCATGTTCGAGTGGTCGCCCCCGGCCCGGTGACGGCGCGTCACTTCAGCAGCCGGGACATCCTGCGGTCCGCCAGCGGTTTGCCGCCCGTCTGGCAGGTCGGGCAGTACTGCAGCGAGGAGTCGCTGAAGGACACCTCCCGCACGGTGTCGCCGCACACCGGGCAGGGCTCGCCGGTGCGGCCGTGGACGCGCAGGCCGCTCTTCTTCTCGGCCTTCAGCCTCCCGGCCGCCACGCCCCGGGAGCGTTCGACCGCCTCGGTGAGCGTGTCGCGCAGGGCCTCGTACAGCCGATGGGTCTCCTCCGCGCTCAGGGACGCGGCCAGCTTGAAGGGCGACATCTTCGCCACGTGCAGGATCTCGTCGCTGTAGGCGTTGCCCACACCCGCGATCAGGCTCTGGTCGCGCAACGCGCCCTTGAGCTGCCGTCGTTCACCGGCCAGGAGTTCCGCGAAACGCTGCTCGTCGAAGTCGTCGGCGAGGGGGTCCGGGCCGAGCCGGGCGACGCCCGGGACCTCCTGCGGGTCCCCCACGACGTACACGGCGAGCCGCTTCTGGGTGCCTGCCTCGGTCAGGTCGAAGCCGGCGCCGGTCTCCAGGGCCACGCGCAGCGCGAGAGGTCCCTTGCCGGGCCGGGGCGGGCCGTCGGGCAGGCGGTCCTTCCAGTGCAGCCAGCCCGCGCGGGCCAGGTGCGTCACGAAGTGCGGGCCGTCCGCGGTCGTGACGTCGAGGAACTTGCCGTACCGGCGTACGGCGGTGACCTCGTGTCCCTCCAGAGCGGACAGGGGCGGGTCGTACGTCTTCAGGACGCTGATCGCGACGGGCAGCACCCGGACGATCTCGTGGCCGACGAGGTGCTCGGTCAGGAAATCCTTGAGCGCCTCGACCTCGGGGAGTTCCGGCATGAGTCCAGAGTGCCACGCGGGGTCAATGCTGGTCGGGCACCATGAACTCGCACCACACGGCCTTGCCGCCGCCGCGCGCCTCCACGCCCCACACGTCGGTGAGCAGCTCCACCAGCAGCAGGCCCCGCCCGGAGACGCCCGACTCGCCCGCCTCGCGGCGGCGCGGCAGGGCGCTGGAGGAGTCCTCGACCTCGACGCGCAGCCGGCGCCCGGAGCCGGTGAGGGCCCGCAGGGTGACGATCGCGGAGCCCTCGGTGTGCATCAGGGCGTTGGTGATCAGCTCGTCGGCGACCAGTTCGATCTCGTCGGCGCGGTCCCGGGCTCCCCAGACGCCGACCGCGGTGCGGATCATGTGCCGGGCCTCGGCCAGGGCGGCCGGGTCGCCGGGGGCCACGTGCCGCTG
>KL569128.1:58402-60908 GCA_000715635.1 Streptomyces violaceus
GACTGCGGGCCGTCGGGGTCGCGCCGGCGCAGCAGGAGCAGCGCCACGTCGTCGTCGCCGCAGCGCTCGGCGGCCACGTCGATGAGCCGGTCGGCGAGGTCACGTACGTCGTCGGGGCCGGTGGAGACGAGCGCGGTGAGGGTGCGCATGCCGTCGTCGAGGTCGGCGCCGGGCTGCTCCACCAGGCCGTCGGTGCACAGCAGCAGGGTGTCGCCGGGGTCGAGCTCCATGGTGCCCACCGGGTAGTCGAGGCGGCCGAACTCGGCGGACAGGCCGAGCGGCAGACCGCCCGGGACGGTGACGCGGCGGCAGGAGCCGTCGGTGTGGCGCACGAGCGGGTCGAGGTGGCCGGCCCGGACCACCTGGAGCACGCCGGTCGACAGGTCGGCCTCGGCGTAGAGGCAGGTCGCGGAGCGGTCGGTGTCGAGTTCGTGCAGGAAGACGGAGGCGCGGGCCATCACGGTGGCCGGGGTGTGCCCCTCGGCCGCGTAGGCGCGCAGCACGATGCGGAGCTGGCCCATGACGGCGGCCGTGTGCGTGTCGTGGCCCTGGACGTCGCCGATGACGGCGCCGACCCGGCCGCCGGGCAGCGGGATGAGGTCGTACCAGTCGCCGCCGATGTCCCGGCCGACGGAGCCGCCGGCGCTGGCGGCTCGGTACCGGACGGCGACGTCGGCCCCGGGCACGCTCGGGATGGTCCGGGGCAGCATGGCCTGCTGGAGCCCCTGCGCGAGATCCATCTCCTGCTCGTAGAACATGGCCCGCTGCAGGCTCTGCGCGATGCTGCTGCCGAGGGCGACGAGGATGTTGCGCTCCTCGGGTGTGAAGCCGTGCCGGTCGCTGTAGAGCAGGCCCATCGCGCCGATGGGCCGGGCCTGGACGATGAGCGGCAGATAGGCGGCCGACGTGATGTTCAGGTCGGTGATCTGCGGCCACAGGATCGGGTAGCGCTCGGCGAACTCCTCCGGCGACTCGATGAAGCAGGGGCCGAGGGTCCGCACGGCCTCGCTCATCGGATAGGGCTCGTCGATCCGGGTGACGCGGGTGCCGGGCACGAAGCTCTCCGAGGGCCCCTCGGCGACCAGGCGGATGCGCCCGGCCTCGACCAGGCCCATGACCAGGCTGGTGGCGCCCAGATGGGTGAGGCCGTGGGTGTCCTTGAGGACGTCGATGACGTCCTGGACGGTGCGGGCGTGGGCGAGGGCGGCCGTGGTGAGTTCGACGACGCTGGTCTGCTCCCGGCGGGCCTCGTCACGGGCGGCCTGGTCGAGGCGGGCCTCGCTCTCGCCGAGTTCCTGGGTGGCGTCCCGGACGATGCCGATGATGCGGCGGGGCCGTCCGGAGTCGTCGCGCCTGATGTAGCCCTGGGTGTGGGTCCAGCGCAGGGTGCCGTCGCGGCGGCGCATGCGGAAGTAGGCGCCGTAGTTCTCGCTGCCGTCCTTCAGGGCCTGGGAGACCGCGGTGTCCAGGCGCCGGGCCTCGCCGGGCGGGACCCGCTTGGCGAGCGTCTCGGGGTGGTCGTCGTACTCGTCGGGGTGCACGTCGAAGACGTCGTGGGCCTGGGCGTCCATCTGCATCAGGCCGCTGTCCAGATCCCAGTCGAAACTGCCCATCCGGTTGAGCGCGAGGATCGCGTCCGGGTGGGCGGGCCAGTCGTCCGGGAGTGACAGGGAGCTCCCTCCCCGATCAGCCATGGGCCTACCTTGCCAGGAATCAGCCAATTCTTCGACCGATGTGCCGAGGGTACGGGCCGCCCGGCCGGACCGGCCCTCAGTCGCCATCGGGGATAAGACCGGCTCCGTCGGGCAGGTCGGGGCTGTCCGGCACGGTGTCGGGGCCGACCTCGTCGGAGCCGCCCGGGTTCTCCGGGGCGGGCTCGTCGGGAAACGGCCCGGTCTCGTCGGGCGGTGGCACGTCCGTGACGGTGTCCGGATCCGGCACTACGCCGGACTCGCGCGAAGTGACGCCGGACTCGCGCGGGACGAGGGGCTCACGGGGAACTAGCGACTCGTGCCGGACGGTGGGCGGCGGCTCGGACGGCGCCGGGGGCCGCTGCGCCCAGACCGGTGGCGGCAGGGCCCGGTCGTGGCGTACGTCGTGGCCGGTAGGCCGTTCGATCCAGGTGCGGGAGGCGACGTCGATGATCGTGAAGTCGGTGATCACCTGCGGGGCCGGGGTCACGACGATCACCTCGCCGGGCCGGTAGCCGGGCCAGGGGCTGCCCCGGCCACGCGGCGTGCCCCGCATCGCCACCGGCGGACGCAGCGGGTTGCCGCAGGCGCAGCGGACACGCGGCACACCCCGGTCGTCGACCAGGACGGCGGTGCCCGCCTGGAGCACGGACTGGTAGGCGCCCGCCCGTCCGGCCCGGAAGCCGTGGTTCGTGACGCGGGTGTCGGCGCGCAGCACGAGGGGGGTCAGTCGGCGTACGTAGTCCGGTACGGCCGCCGGGGAGACGCCCGCGACCCGGGCGAAGGCGCGGATCCTGGCACGGTCGCGGGTGAGG
>KL569128.1:61174-61868 GCA_000715635.1 Streptomyces violaceus
ACAGGCCGGGTGTCCCGCCGGAGAGCGAGCGCAGTCCGCGCAGGCCGGCGGAGACCTGGGCGGCGCCGCCCGGCCCGGCCGTCCCCGGCGTTCGCGGGGCGGGGGACGGGGTAGCCGTCGTGGTGGCCGTGGAGTCCGTGAAGGGGTCCGGCCCCCGGTCCGCGGCCGGCTGGAGGAAAAGCTCCTCGGCGGCGTCGGCGTCCGCGTCGTCACCGTCGCCGCCGGTGCCGCAGCCCGAGAGGAGGAGCACCGTCGAGAGCACACAGGCCATGACGAAGGTCCCGGTGTGTGTCCGCACCCAGTCCTCCTGCCTCGTTTCTGGCCATTCGTCACTATTGTTTGCTTCACTCACTTGGGTTACGCAACCGGAGCGGCACCACACGGAGCGTGACACTGGGGTCCGGCGCGGCATCGGGAGGAGCGCACGGCCGTGGACTGGTTCACCGCATCCGACTACTGGCTGAGCCGGCTGGTCTTCCAGCGGGCGCTGGCCGCCGTGTATCTGGTCGCGTTCCTGACGGCGGCTTCGCAGTTCCGCGCGCTGATCGGGCAGCGCGGCATGCTGCCCGTGCCGGGATTCGTTGAGCGGGTGCCGTTCAAGCGGGCGCCGAGCCTGTTCCAGCTGTACTACTCGGACCGCTTCTTCGCGCTCTGCGCCTGGGCGGGCTGCGCGGTGTCGGCGGCGCTGCTGGCC
>KL569128.1:62114-65453 GCA_000715635.1 Streptomyces violaceus
TGTCGATCGTGAATGTCGGGCAGACCTGGTACTCGTTCGGCTGGGAGTCGCTGCTGCTGGAGGTCGGCTTCCTCGCCGTGTTCCTCGGCAACGACGAGGTGGCGCCGCCGGTCGTCGTGCTGTTCCTGCTGCGGTGGATCCTGTTCCGTGTGGAGTTCGGCGCGGGGCTCATCAAGATGCGCGGCGACGAGTGCTGGCGGAAGCTGACGTGCCTGGACCATCATCACGAGACCCAGCCGATGCCGGGCCCGCTGAGCTGGTTCTTCCACCATCTGCCCAGGCCCGTGCACCGGGTCGAGGTGGCCGCGAACCATGTCACCCAACTCGTGGTGCCGTTCCTGCTGTTCACCCCGCAGCCGGTCGCGACGGCCGCCGCCGCGCTGATGATCGTCACCCAGCTGTGGCTGGTACTGTCGGGCAACTTCTCCTGGCTGAACTGGATCACGATCGTGCTGGCCCTGTCGGCGGTACGGTTCCCGGCCGATCCGCCGGACGTGCCCGAGGCCCCGCTCTGGTACGTGGTCGTGGTACTGGGCGTGGCCGCGCTGCTCGTGGGCCTCAGCTACCAGCCGGTCCGCAACATGCTCTCCCGCCGCCAGGTGATGAACCGCTCCTTCGACCCGGTCCATCTGGTCAACACCTACGGGGCGTTCGGCAGCGTGAGCCGGGTCCGCTACGAGGTGGTCGTCGAGGGCACCGCGGACGACGTGCCGCGTACGGACTCGGACTGGCGGGAGTACGAGTTCAAGGGCAAGCCGGGCGATCCGCGGCGCTGGCCGCGCCAGTTCGCGCCGTACCATCTGCGGCTGGACTGGATGATGTGGTTCGCGGCCCTCTCCCCCGCCTACGCCGGATCCTGGTTCGGCACGCTGGTGGAGCGGCTGCTGGAGAACGACCGGGCCACGCTGAGGCTGCTGCGCCGCTCGCCGTTCCCGCCGGACGAGCCTCCGCGGTACGTGCGCGCCCGCCTGTTCCGCTACCGCTACACGACGTGGCGCGAGCTGCGGGAGACGGGCGCGTGCTGGGAGCGGACGTACGTACGGGAGTACCTGCCGCCGACGCGGCTGGCGGAGACGGCTCAGAGGCCGTAGACGCGGGTGGCGGTGGTCGCGAGGATCCGCGTGTGGTCGTGCGGGTCGATCAGCCGGCGGGTGATGTCCAGGATCTCGCCGTACGTCGCCGCCAGGGTGGAGACCGGCCAGTCCGAGCCGTACATCAGACGGTCCGGTCCGAAGGCTTCCAGGGCCATGTCGGCATACGGGCGCAGGTCCTCGACGGTCCAGGAGGCGAGGTCGGCCTCGGTGACCAGGCCGGAGAGCTTGCCGACCGTGTTGGGCAGGGCGGCGAGGGCACGTAGGTGGGAGGCCCAGGAGTCGCGGTTGCCGGAGGCGATCGGCGGTTTGCCCAGATGGTCGAGGACGAAGGTGAGGCCGGGCAGGTCCGCGGCGGCCCGCGCGCAGGCCGGGAGCTGGTGGGGCAGGACCACGAGGTCGTAGACCAGTCCGGCGTCGGCGACGGCGGCCAGTCCCCGGCGTACGTCCGGGCGCAGCAGCCATTCCGGGTCGGGTTCGCCCTGGACCTGGTGGCGGATGCCCTTGAGGTGGCGGCCGCCGGGGAGTTCCCGCAGCCGGGCCAGTTCCTCGGCGACGTCGGGGCGGGTGAGGTCGGTCCAGCCGACCACGCCCGCGATCAGGTCGTGCGCGTCGGCCAGGGCCAGGAACTCCGGGGTCTCCTCGGGCACGGTGACCGTCTGTACGAGCACCGTGCCGTCCACTCCGGCGGCCCTCGCCTCGGATTCGAGGTCCTTCAGGGTGAAGTCGCGGCGCAGAGGCGCGAGTTCGGGGCCGGTGATCCAGTCCTGGTCCCGTACGGAGAGGTCCCACACGTGGTGGTGGGCGTCGATCACGGTCATGACGGCAGCTCCCAGACGACCGGCAGGCCGGCGTCGGCGCCCTCGCCGGAGTAGTCGTGCACGACGTCAAGCAGCTCGGCCATGCGGGCTTGCCAGGCGACGTTGACCGGGAGTTTCTCCAGTTCGGCGAGGAGACGGGCGTAGTCCTCGCACTCCAGGACGTGGAACAGGTCGGTGCCGCTGCGCCAGATCGTCCAGGAGGTGGCGCCTGCGGCCCGGATGGCGTCGGTGAGTTCCTCCGGGACCTCGCGGTGGGCGGCCTCGTACGCGGGGATGCGGTCGGCGCGGACCTTGGTGTGCAGGGCGACTCTCATGACGGCTCCTCGGCGGGGACGGGGGCGTCGGCCGGCAGCAGGCCCTTGGCGCGCAGTTCCTGCCAGAACCCGGCGGGCACGCGGGCGGCGAACTGGTGAGCGCAGTCGCGGACCTCGTGCGCCGAGCGGGCCCCGACGAGGACGCTGGCGACGGCCGGATGGGCGGCGCAGAAGGCCAGGGCGGCGGCGCGCAGCGTGGTGCCGTGGCGGTCGGCGACGGACTTCAGCCGCAGGGCACGTTCGACCAGCTCGGAGGGGGCGACGGTGTAGTTGTACGTCGCGCCCGGCTGCGGGTTCGCCAGCAGGCCTGAGTTGAAGGCGCCGCCGATGACGACGGACGTGCCGCGTTCGTGGGCCGCGGGCAGCAGGCCGGTGAGGGCGCTCTGGTCGAGCAGGGTGTAGCGGCCGGCGCACAGCACCACGTCGACGTCGGTGTCGCGGACGAAGCGGGTGAGCATCTCCGCCTGGTTCATACCCGCGCCGATCGCGCCGATCACGCCCTCGCCGCGGAGCTTCTCCAGGGCCGGATAGCCCTCCCGGAAGGCCTCTTCGGCGTGCTCGTCGGGGTCGTGGAGGTAGACGACGTCGACGCGGTCGAGGCCGAGCCGTTCCAGGCTGGCCTCCAGGGTGCGTCGTACACCGTCGGCGCTGAAGTCCCACACGCGGCGGTGGGTGGCGGGCACGGCGAACCCGTGGGCCAGGTCGTCGCCGGTGCCGTCCGAGGGCTCCAGGCGGCGGCCCACCTTGGTGGAGATCGTGTACTGGCCTCGGGGACGGTCGCGCAGGGCGGCGCCGAGGCGGCGTTCGGAGAGGCCGAGGCCGTAGTGCGGGGCGGTGTCGAAGTAGCGGATGCCCCGCTGCCAGGCGGCCTCCACGGCGTCGTGCGCCTGCGCCTCGCCGACTTCGGAGTACAGGTTGGCGATCGCGGCGGCGCCGAAGGACAGGGCGCTGACCTCGACACCGCTGCCGCCGAGCCGGTTCACCGGGCCACCGGGCGCAGCCGCAGGCCCTGCATGCCGCCGTCGACGGCGAGCGCGGTGCCCGTGGTGGCGCCGGACAGGGGGCCTGCCAGGTAGGCGATGGCGCCCGCGACCTCGGCCGCGGAGACCAGGC
>KL569128.1:65649-66992 GCA_000715635.1 Streptomyces violaceus
TGGCGGGCCTCCAGCGCGGCGCGTTCGGCGGCCGGTTCGGGCGCGGCGTCGAGGAGACGGCCCACCCATGGGGTGTCGACCGTGCCCGGATTGACGCAGTTGACGCGGATGCCCTCGCGGACGTGGTCGGCGGCCATGGCGAGGGTGAGGGAGTACACGGCGCCCTTGGTGGCGCTGTACAGGGCGCGCTGCGGCAGGCCCGCGGTCGCCGCGATGGAGCAGGTGTTGACGATCGCGGCGTGTGCGGAGGCCCGCAGGTGGGGCAGGCAGGCGCGGGCGGTGCGGACCATGCCGACGACGTTGACGTCCAGGGCGCGGTGCCATTCGTCGTCGGGGTTGTCCTCGACGGTGCCCTGGGCGCCGATGCCCGCGTTGTTGATCAGTACATCGAGCCCGCCGAGGTCGGCGACCGCGGCCGCCACGGCCTCGCGCACGGACGCGTCGTCGGTGACGTCCGCGCGGTAGGCGAGCAGCGGCTTGTCGACCGGCGACGGATCCAGGTCGAGGACTGCGACCTGGGCGCCGCGCTCGGCCAGGAGGTCGGCGGTGGCCCGGCCGATGCCGGAGGCGCCGCCCGTCACCAGGGCTTTGATGCCCTCGAAGTCGCTCATACGGCCTGACCCTTCTTCCGCTCGTCGAGGTCGGCGGCCCAGAACTCGCCGCCCGGGTAGGTGAATCGCGCCAGTGACTCGGGCCGCATGGCGGCCGAGAAGCCCGGCGCGGTGGGTGCCGTGTAGTGAGCCTGGCGGATCACCACCGGGTCGAGGAAGTGGTCGTGCAGATGGTCGACGTATTCGATGACGCGGTCCTCGGTGGTGCCGGACAGGGCCACGTAGTCGAACATCGACAGGTGCTGGACGAGTTCGCACAGGCCGACGCCGCCCGCGTGCGGGCAGACCGGCACGCCGAACTTGGCCGCGAGCAGCAGGATCGCGAGGTTCTCGGGGACGCCGCCGACGCGGGCGGCGTCGATCTGGACGACGTCGAGCGAGCCGGCCTGGAGGAGTTGCTTGAAGACGATCCGGTTGTGCACGTGCTCGCCGGTGGCGACCTTCACGGGGGCGACGGCCCGGCGGATCGCCGCGTGGCCGAGGATGTCGTCGGGGCTGGTGGGCTCCTCGATCCAGTACGGGTCGAACTCCGCGAGGGCCTTGGTCCAGCGGATCGCCTCGTCGACGTCCCAGCGCTGGTTGGCGTCGACGGCCATGCGGATGTCCGGGCCGATGACGGACCGGGCGACGCGGCAGCGGCGGATGTCGTCGTCGAGGTCGGCGCCGACCTTGAGCTTGATCTGCCGGAAGCCGTCGGCGACGGCCCGGGCCGCGAGCCGGGTGAGTTTCTCG
>KL569128.1:67183-67357 GCA_000715635.1 Streptomyces violaceus
AGTGAGGTGGTGTAGGCGGGGTAGCCGCGCTCCAGCAGCCGGGCCGTGCGCTCCTCGGCGCCCTCCCGGCCCCGGCGCAGCAGGGTCAGGGCCTCCTCGGGGGTGAGGGCGTCGGTGAGGTAGCGGAAGTCGATCTGGCGCACCAGCCATGCGGGCTCGGCCTCGGCGAGCAGC
>KL569128.1:67583-69811 GCA_000715635.1 Streptomyces violaceus
TGTGTATAAGAGACAGGTCCCACAGGGCGTTGACGACCGCACCGATCGCCATGTGCATCACGCCCTTCTCGGGCCCGAGCCAGCGCAATTGGCTGTCGCCGATCAGGTCGCGGTTCAGGGTGGACGGGTCGGCGCACAGGTCGTCGGCCGACCGGCCGATCAGATGCCCGCGCAGCGCGTCGATCGCGGCGACCTGCACCTCGTTGCCCCGCCCGATGGTGAAGGCGAACCCGTGCCCCTCGTGCCCGTCGGCCGCGTCGGTGCGCAGGACGACGTAGGCCGCCGAGTAGTCGGGGTCCGGGTTCATCGCGTCGGAGCCATCGAGCTCGCGCGAGGTGGGGAAGCGGATGTCGTGGGTGTCGACCGCGATGATGCGGGCGGGCGTCGGGGACACGGAGGGCCTTTCGGTTGCAGGGGGCGGGGGCGTCAGTCCTGGGCCCGGCCGGTGGTGACCCGGGCGATCATGAGGGCGACCAGGATGATCCCTCCGTAGATGGCCTGGATCCAGAACGACGGCACCTGGGCGAGGGTGAGCAGGTTCTGCACGACCCCCAGAAGGAGTACGCCGGTCAGGGCGCCGAACATGGTGCCCTTGCCGCCGTCGAGGGCGATGCCGCCGATCACCGCGGCCGCGAACACCGTGAAGATCATGTTCTGGCCCTGGTTGGCGCTGATCGCGCCGACGTATCCGGTCTGCATGATGCCGCCGACCGCGGCGAGGACGCCCGCGACGACGAACACGCCGAGCATGACGCGCTCCACCCGGATGCCCGCCGCCCGGGCCGCGTCCGCGTTGCCACCGATGGCGTACAGGGCGCGCCCGACCCGGTGGTACTTCAGCACCAGCCCGGCGGCCGCGAAGGCGATCACGGCGAGCCACACGGACAGCGGGACGCTGAGGAAGGTGGTCGTCGCCAGCGCGTAGAAGCTGTCGGGCATCCCGAACAGCGTCTTGCCCTTGGTCGCGCCGACCAGCAGGCCGCGCAGCACGATCAGCATCGCCAGCGTCACGATGAACGCGTTGAGCTTGAACTTCACGACCAGGATGCCGTTGAAGGCGCCGACGGCCGCACCCGCTACGAGGATCGCCACCAGGGCGAGGGCGGCGGGGAGTTCGGTGCCCCAGCCGGACTGGGCCGCGGGCAGGACGAGCAGCGCGCCCACGGCGGGCGCGATACCGACGACCGATTCCAGGGACAGGTCGAACTTGCCGGTGATCAGGACGAGCGACTCGGCGAGCACGACCATCGCGAGGGCGGCGGAGGCGCCGAGGATGGAGACGATGTTGCGCTCGGTGAGGAACGAGTCGTTGACGACGGCACCGAGCACCAGGAGCAGCAACAGAGCGGGAACGAGGGCGAGTTCGCGGGCCCGGCGGAGGAGGACGGCCTTGGCGGCGCGCGGGTCGGTGGCTCGCGCGGGCGCGAGCGGCGGGGCCGCCTTGGTGTCAGCCATGGTCCACTCCTTCGATGGAGGCGATGAGCTCGTGGTCGCGCCAGCCGGCCGGGTGCTCGGCGACGACACGGCCGTGGAAGAGGACGAGGACCCGGTCGCAGCGCCTGAGGTCGTCGAGTTCGTCGGATACGACGAGTACGGCGGTGCCGTCCTCGCGGGCGGTGTCGACACGGGCGAGCAGGGACTCCTTGGACTTCACGTCGACGCCCGCGGTCGGGTTGACGAGGACCAGGAGCCGCGGGTCGGAGGCGAGGGCCCGGGCCATGACGACCTTCTGCGCGTTGCCTCCGGACAGGTCGGAGACGGGCTGCTCGGGGCCCGCCGTATGGATGTCGAGGCGTTCGATCAGCGCGGTGGCGACACCGCGTCTGCGGTCGGTGCCGACGAAGCCGTAGCGGCCGAGCCGGTCCAGGACGCTGAGGGTGGCGTTGTCGCCGATGGACATGCCGAAGACCAGGCCCTGCTCGTGCCGGTCCCGGGGCACGAAGCCGACGCCGGCCTCCAGAGCCTTGCGGACATCGCCGAACGGCAGCGGCGCTCCGTCCAGCCGGACCGTCCCGCTCGTGGGGGTGTGCAGTCCCGTGAACGACTCGGCGAGCTCTATCTTGCCGCTGGCGCTCGATCCGGCGAGTCCGAGGACCTCGCCGCGCCGGACGGTGAGATCGACGTTCTCGTACGCGGTCGAGGTGAGGCCGCGGACGTCGAGCAGGACGGGGCCCGATGCCCCGAGGGTCCGTTGCCGCTCGGCCTGTTCGGCGATCGTCTCCCCCGCC
>KL569128.1:70016-71647 GCA_000715635.1 Streptomyces violaceus
CATGGCCTCCACCAGGGCCTGGCGGGGAAGGTCGGCGACCGGCGCCGTCGTGATCCAGCGGGCGTCACGCAGCACGGTGACGGTCTGGCAGACCTCGTACACCTCCTGGAGGTGGTGCGAGATGAACAGGAAGGTGACGCCCGAGTCCTGCAGGGCGCGCATGCGCGTGAACAGCCGCTCGATCTCCCGGTTGTCGAGCTGGGCGGTGGGTTCGTCGAGGATGATGAAGCGGGCGCCGAAGCTCAGCGCCCGGGCGATCTCCACCATCTGCCGGTCCTCGACCTTGAGATCGGCCGTGCGCGCATCCGGGTCGACGCGCACGTCCCAGGTGTCGAGGAGCCGCGCCGCCTCGGCCTTCAGGCGGCGCCAGCTGATGAACCCGCGCCGCAGCGGCTGGCGGTTGATGAACAGGTTCTCGGCGACAGTCAGTTCGGGGACGACCGTCGGGTGCTGATAGACGCAGGCGACCTTGCGGCGCCAGGCGTCCCGGTCGGTGAGTGGGGGTGCGGGGTCGCCGTCGAAGCGGACAGTGCCCTCGTCGGGGGCTTCCAGGCCGGTGAGGATCCTGACCAGGGTCGACTTGCCGGCGCCGTTGCGTCCGACGAGTGCGTGGGACTCGCCCGGCAGGACGGAGAGCCGGCCGTCGGCGAGGGCGGTGGTGGGGCCGTACCGCTTGACGACGCCCCGCGCTTCAACCAGTGGGCTGCTCATTTGACCGTGTTGCCCCAGAGCTTGGGGTCGTCGACGTTGTCCTTCGTGACCAGCGGCGCGGGCAGCTGGTCCTCCAGGATGCCGCTGGGCAGCTTGACGATGGTCGAGTCGTGGTCGGTCGGACCGGGCTTGAACGTCTTCCCCTGCATCGCCGCCTTGATGTAGTACATGCCGTACTTGGCGTAGGCGTCGGCGGGCTGGGAAACGGTCGCGTCGATCTCGCCCTTGCGGATCGCGTCGAACTCCTGCGGGATGCCGTCGTTCGAGACGATGGTGATGTGGCCCGACTGCCCGGCCTTCTTCAGCATTCCCTTGGACTTGAGGGTCTGGAGGGTGGGCGCGAGGTAGACGCCGCCCGCCTGCATGTAGATGCCCTTGATGTCGGGGTTGGCGTTGAGGAGGGTGTCGAGTTTGGAGGCCGCCGCGTCGGACTCCCACTTGGCGGGGATCTCCAGGACCTTGAGCCTCGGGAAGTTCTTCTTCACGCAGGCGCGGAACGCCTCGGAGCGGTCGCGGCCGTTGACCGAGGCGAGGTCGCCCATGATCTGCACGACCTTGCCGGAGGTGATGTGCTCGCCGAGGTACTGGCAGGCCTTCTCGCCGTACGCCACGTTGTTCGCGCGGACCACCATCGCGACCTTGCCCTTGTCGGGCGCCACGTCCACGGCGACGACGGGCACGCCCTTGCGCTCGGCCTGGTCGAGGCCCGCCTCGATGGCGGCGCTGTCCAGCGGGGCGACGACCAGGCCCTCGACGCCCTGGTTGAGCTGGTTGTTGATGTCGGTGATCTGCTGCGAGGGGTCGCTGTTGGAGTTGACGGTCTTCATCGCGTCCACGCCCTCGGACTTCGCCATCCTGGGCACGTAGTCGTTGTACGACTGCCAGAACGGCGAGGTCAGCAGGGGCAGGACGACCCCGAC
>KL569128.1:71928-72264 GCA_000715635.1 Streptomyces violaceus
AGGCACCGGCGGCCAGCGCCACCGCGCCGACGATCCGGGACCTGTTCCGCTTCCGCACTGTGCTTCCGGGCATCTCAGGGGGCTCCCATCGACCGGGGTTCGAGCAGATGCCCGCATACTTATCAGACCACTCCCCCGCCGGAACACCCTGCGACGGCACATTTTCCCGCTGTGGGCTCATAGTGGTCCGACCACATCGCTGGTTAGACTGCGCCGGAGCCTGTGATCGGAGGAACGGCGTGGACGACGAGACCGCCCCGCAGAAGGGCACCGTGACACAGCGCGCCATCGAGCGGATCAAGGCGATGATCGGCGAGGGCCGGCTGGAGCCGGGCC
>KL569128.1:72466-73115 GCA_000715635.1 Streptomyces violaceus
CCATCAGAGATGTGTATAAGAGACAGGGCATGTCCCGCAGCTCGATGCGGGAGGCGATCCGCGCGCTCACGGTGCTGGGCGTGCTGGAGGCCCGGCACGGGTCGGGCATCTACGTCACGCAGCTGGAGGCCGGGGACCTGCTGGAGACCTTCGGCGTCGTGGCCGACCTGTCGCGCGGCCCGCGTCTGGTGGAGCTTCTGGAGATCCGGCGGATCCTGGAGTCGACGGCGACCGCACTGGCCGCCGCCCGGATCAGCGACGATCAGCTGGCCGAGGTCGAGAAGCATCTGGCGGCGATGAACGCCACGGACGATCCGGAGGAGATCCTCGCCCACGACCTGGCCTTCCACCGGGAGATCGCGGCGGCGGCGGGCAACGAGACCATGGCCGCGATCCTGGAGGGCCTGTCCTCGCGGACGTTCCGCGCCCGCGTCTGGCGCGGCTACCAGGAAGAGGGAGCCTTCGAACGCACCCGCCGCGAGCACGCCGCGATCCACCGCGCCCTGGCCGCCCACGACCCGGAGGCGGCCCGCGCGGCGGCGGCCGCGCACGTGGGCGAGGTGGAGGAGTGGCTGCGGGCACAGCTCGGGCCCTAGGGCAGTCCCAGGGCCCGGCGCTCCGCCGCTACTTGAACTGACCGGCCTGATAG
>KL569129.1:0-1122 GCA_000715635.1 Streptomyces violaceus
GCGCAGGTACGGAAGAGTTCGGCATTGCCCAGTCCGGCCAGTTCCTCCCGCAAGACGGGGTCCGCAGTGACGAGTACGGCCTTGAGCTGGTTGATGGCCTGGGTGCGGGCTTTGACGGCCGACGCCTTCGTGAGTTTGTACATTCGCGCGATCTGCACCGGCCCGTCGCCCGTTTTGGCCCGAGCACAGGCCCGCCCGCTCAACACGGCTCGCGCCGCATTCTGGGCATCGAGCGGATCCGACTTGCCACGCCGCCGGCGATCCGCCCGGTCCATCCGATTCACGTCAAAAACGTCCACGCCCTGGGCCAGCAGATAGCGGGACAACGACGCTCCGTATGAGCCGGTCCCCTCCACTCCGGCCCGTCTCACGGTTCCCCACTTCCTGGCGCGCTTCAGCAGATCGCGGTAGCCGGCCGCGGTGGCCGGGAACTCATCGGTAGCAAGGACTGCCCCCGACACGGAGAGCACCGCAGCCATATGAACATCCCGGTGCGTATCCACTCCCAGCACCACCTCCCCCGCAGGGCGGCGACGGGTTCGCGGAGCCGACGACGTACCGGGCACGGTCGAACTGGACATGCCCGTTCCTCTCCTTCCGGTCCGATGACATNCGCCGCCGGCGATCCGCCCGGTCCATCCAGTTCACGTCGAACACGTCCACACCCTGGGCCAGCAGATAGCGGGACAGGGACGCTCCCTAGGAGCCGGTCCCCTCCACCCCGGCCCGCCTCACGGCTCCCGACTTCCTGGCCCACTTCAGCAGATCACGGTATCCAGCAGCGCTGGCCGGGAACTCACCGGTGGCAAGGACTGCCCCTGTCACTGAGAGCACCGAGGCTACGTGGGCATCCCGGTGCGTATCCACTCCCAGAACCACCTCCCCTGCCGGGCGACGACGGCGGGTCTTGGGAGCAGGCGACGTACTGGGCACGGTCGAACCAGACATGCCCGTTCCTCTCCTCCCGTCCGATACCACGTCGCNGTCGCGTTGCCGGTACCGGGCCGCGTCAGACGGTCAGAATCGTGAGGACGCCACAACAATCGGCAGGCCCCTATCGGGACACACCCCGCCGGCCCGGCACCGACAACGCACCATCCCCGACCACCGGCCGACACTGTG
>KL569129.1:1368-2216 GCA_000715635.1 Streptomyces violaceus
GACACCAGGACACTTCGGTCAGAAATATCATGAGTCAGGCCATGGGCCCGGGACAGCACCCACCCATCCTCCCGCCCCCATCTCACCACCGCTCAGGAACCGCAGGACATGCTCAATCCACTTCACGCAACACCCCGAAACTGATCCCGGCCGAGCGCAACAGCGCACGGAGACAAACTGTGCGTTCAGGGGGCGGGGTTGCTCGTCGGCGGAGGCACCCCCACCGGCCAGCCCGACTGCGGCAACCAACTCTGTTGTCAGAGACAGTACTTACTCTCAAAATAGACCCACAACGTGCTGCATCGCGGTTACGGGATCACTATCAACTTGAGTGCACCAGACCTGGGTAACCCCGACCGCCCGGGGCTCCTGCAGGAGATTCACCGCAACTACAAGCCCGAGCTTCTCTACTGCCTCGGGGCCCATGAATACGGGACCGTCTGCCCCGGGTTCATGACCATCGTCGAGAAGAACGGCCGCTACCACGCCCGGCATGTGACCAGGGGCGAGGTGTCCGAGACAGCGGGCGAGAGCGAGCTGCACAAGGCGCTCAAGAAGCCGGGACAGCAGCGGCACGTCCCGCATCGCGGTCCTGCACGCTCGCCGCCGTCACCAGCACCACCAGCAGCAGCAACCCCGGCGCGTCCACAGCCATGTGCCGCTTACGGCCGCCCACCTTCTTCCCAGCGTCCCAGCCCGACGTGGTGCACGGCACGCTTGCCGCCGCCCGCAGCGACTGCGAGTCCACGATCGCCGCCGTCGGATCGATCTTGCGGCCCTCCTTGACCCGGACCGCATCGCGCAGCCGGTCGTGCAGTTCGGTCAGCAGCCCGCTGACCTGCCAGCGG
>KL569129.1:2456-3625 GCA_000715635.1 Streptomyces violaceus
TCAGAGATGTGTATAAGAGACAGAGTAGATTCCGCCTTATGCGGAATCGAGTCGGGCTAGTAGTGCGGCCGATTGCAGAGGAAGCAGCCGTCCCAGAGCGGGAGCGCGCTGAGGACGCGGTGGCGCACGCACGCGGCCATCGCGGCCTCGTCCGGGCCGGGGAAGCCGCGTGCGGCGCTGCTGTCGGCGGGCGGGGTGCAGGACTCCACCATGGTCGTGAAGCGGTGCAGGTAGTCATACACGCGGGGCGGGTGGTAGCCCAGCTCGCGCCAGCGATGTCCGCTCGCCGCGAGTGCTGTGGCACGCAGCACGAAGTCCTTCGCGCGGGCGCGTTCCCGCTCCGTCGCACCCCAGTCGAACTCCGCCAGGTCGAACCCGACGGCACCGCGCCCCATGACGTTCTGGTCCTGCAGGGTCAGCAGCGCCGCGAAGCGGAAGTCCCAGTCCTCGGAGGCGAGATCGGACACGGCCAGCATCAGCACGTCGATGAACACCGCGGTGGCGCCATTGGACAGGTCCAGGTCGTGGCTACCGCCAGAGAACATGTTGCTCACCGACCTATGATGCGATCCCGGCCCTCCACCTGCTTGGAGAAGAGGCATGACGGATGCGAGCACCGGCAAAGTGGTCGTGAACAGGGTGATGTCCCTCGATGGGTTCATCGCCGGTCCCGGCCACACGATGGACTGGATCTTCGAGCACATGACGTCGGCGACGTTCCCGGAGGTCATGGCGGCCACGGGCGCCATGCTCATCGGCCGGGGCACGTACGAGGTCGGCAAGCGCATGTCCGACGAGAACCCCGGCTACGACGGCGGGGCGCAGTTCGTCCTCACCCACCGCCCGCCCGACGAGCTGGACCCCAACGTCACCTTCCTCACCTGCGACATCAAGGAAGCCGTGGCCACGGCACGCCGCGCCGCCGGCGACAAGAACCTGGAGATCCTCGGCGCCGACGTGGCCGCCCAGTGCCTGCAGCGCGGCCTCGTCGACGAGATCATGGTGTACGTGCTGCCGGTGCTGCTCGGCGACGGCGTCCGCTTCGCGCCGCCGAGCCTCGACCGGATCGACCTGGAACCGTTCAGCAACGTCCAGTCGGGCGGGGTCACCATGCTGCGCTTCCACGTGCGCAAGTAGCCACGTTCGCAACTACTAGCTGTTGCGGGTCA
>KL569129.1:3856-5034 GCA_000715635.1 Streptomyces violaceus
ATGGCGCTGCCGAACGGCAGTAGTGCTCGCACGTCCTCCAGATACAGGAAGCGGATTGTTGCCTTGCGGCCGGTGGCGGATTCTTCATGGTCGTCCCAGACGAGTCGTAGGCCAAAGATCCGTTGCGCTCGCTCGATCTGGGTCTGGTCGATGGTGGCGCTGACCTCTATCGCGTGGTTGTGTTCCCACTGCTCAATGAGCGCTGCAGCGACGGTGGCCAGGGTCTGGCTCTCGTGGATCCGTCGTGGCTGGTCGACTTCTTTCCACGTCGTGATCCGTTCGAGTCGGTACATCCGTGGCACACGGGCACAATCGGCGACGAGGTACCAGATGCCGGCCTTGACGAACAGCCCGTAGGGATCCACGACCAGGTCGCGCGGGCATGACTCGCGTGGGCTGTCGTACTCGATCCGTAGCCGGCGACCTCGCCGCACTGCGCCGATCAGCGAAGCCGGAGTCGTGCCAGAAGCTCGTGCCTGACGCCAGGGACGGCTGTCCACGTGCACAACGTCGGAGAGCGGCAAGAGCTCATGAACTCGACGTGGCTGTGTAGCGACGATCTTGGAGAGCGCACGTCGGCTTTCGACCGATGCGTCGAGCTCCGCACGTTGCTTCTCATCCAGCCCAGTGAGCGACAGATGATCACGCTCGCCCGGTGTGAGTCGCGTGAGGTCGAGCCCGGATCCGGGCAGCATGGTCACGCCTCCGAGGCGGCCCCGGTGTGCGGTCACCGGCAGACCGGCGTCGCGGAGCCAGTTCAGATCTCGGGTGATGGTTCGAAGGGACACCCCGAGCGCTGAGGCAAGTTCCTGTGTGGTCAGCCGCATATGCCCGCATGCTCTGGCCGGTTGGTTCACATCGGAGCAGGATCCGCACAAGATCCTGCTGCTGTCCTACACCGCGGGCCGCTGGGACCTCCTGGTGATCCCCCCGCAGACGGGCGCCCTCTCGGCCGCCCGGCTGATGGCGGCCGCGAGCGCGGACACCGGCCCGCCGACGACCGCGACCGCCCTCGTGGCGGCGGAACAGGCCGGCGAAACCTCCTCGTCGTGCGAGGCCACCACCGGCCGGCCCGGCCGGCTGATGGTGGGGATGTGACGGTCGTCGTCGCCGAACCTGGCCGTCGGTGCCCTGATGATTCGCCGGGCAGTCCGTGATGGGCCGGATCAGTCGTGGCC
>KL569129.1:5316-6270 GCA_000715635.1 Streptomyces violaceus
CGAGCAGGACGATCGTGTGCGGGGCGGATGCCGCCACGGTCCTGCCCAGTCGTACGACCTGGTTGGAGACGAGCATCCGGCCGGGCACCGCGGACCATGTCGCCCCGTTGACGGTGACGCTGGTGATGTGACCCCATGCACAAGGCAACCCGGCGAGCAGCGACGGGAGTTCCGCGAGCAGGTCGTATGAGCGAGGCCACCACGCTCCGTCGATGGGCCGGGGCATGCCGCTGCGGGATGCGAGACGCAGCCGGAGGAAGGGGTGGGAGGGAAGCGGGGACTGCGGTGCCGTAGTCATGAAGGCTCCTGCCAACTGCCTTAAGAGATTGAGTGGTCGGTGTCAGGCGCGACGGGCCGCGACCCGGTCCGCAGTGGGCCAGCGCACGTCGTGCACCCAGCCGAGGCGTTCGAGGAGGCGGATGACGGCGGCCGACGGGTCGAGCTGGCCGCGGTCGACGCCGTGGCGCGCGCTGGTGAGGTCGGCGTGGTGGAGGTTGTGCCCGCTCTCGCCGAACGAGAGCAGGGCGAGGGGCCACAGGTTGGTGGCCCGGTCGTGGCACCGGGTGCGGAACGGGCGCTCACCGATCGTGGCAGAGGGAGTTCACGCTCCAGGTGACGTGGTGGAGCAGGGCGATGCGGACGAGTCTCGCCCACAGCAGGGCGGTTACGCCGTACACCCACGTACCGCCGATGGCCCAGCCCGCCGCGAACGGCAGCGCGAGCGTGAGGACACACAGTGCCGGGAAGGCGCGGGCGACGGTGCGGATGTCGCGGTCGGCCAGCAGGTCGGGGGCGTAACGCTCCGGCGGCGTACGGTCGTTGCGGAAGAGCCAACCGACGTGCGCGTGCAGCAGACCCCGCAACTGGCCGCGCAGATGCGTGCCGTAGCGGTACGGGGAGTGCGGATCCCCCGGCCGGTCGGTGAAGGCGTGGTGGCGGCGGTGCGTGGCGACC
>KL569129.1:6561-15961 GCA_000715635.1 Streptomyces violaceus
CCCCAGCCGATGACGTCGCCCTGGAAACTCATCGACCGGCCACCGCGAGCGCGATCCGCACGGGACGGACTGCCCGGTAGCCGCCGTGGGTGAGGCCGCGGTGGAAGCCGACCGTGACGCCGAGACCTGTGATCGTGTAGAGGACGAGGGCGATCACGATGTCGCCGGGATGGATGAGGCTCCCCCACAGCAACCAGCCGGCCAGGCCGAGCGCCACGAACGGCAGAACGACGATCACCGCCGTCACCGTGACGTACAGCCGCTCACCGCCGTCGTGCGCGGGCGCCGGGCCGTCCGGCGGGAAGGGGGACGTCCCGTCGTAGCCCTGGGCGGCGGGGCGGGGCCCGACGGTGTGACCGTCGTGGACGTGGTGGGACTGAGTGGCATACGTGGTTCCTCGGCCTGGATGCGGATGGCGCGGCCGGGGTCACGGGCTGCCCATGGGATGGGAGTCGCGAGGAGGGGCCGGACACCGGCTACGAAGCGCCTCGCTTTCTCCACCGTACTCCCGCACGCTCCGGGACGAGGCGGGCCGGAGCGCGTGGCGACCGCGTTGACACGGACCGTGGCCGGATGTTGACTGGCAGCACGGTGCAGGGCCATGCCACCCCGGAACACACGGCGAGCATTCCGCCTTCCCGCCTCGCCCAGACCCCGCGGGAACCCACCTACCGGACAACAGTAAGGCCGGCCATGACCGTTTCACGGACCATCAAGAACCAGGCGCAGACGATGCAGGGCAGGATCACGCAGGAGCTCGGCCGGGTCACCCGCAACAGGCGACTGCAGCGCCGAGGCAGGACCGACCGGGTCTCCGGAAGCCTGAACCAGACCCTCGAGAAGGCCAAGGGCGCCTTCAGGCGGAACGGAAGCAGCCCCCGATGATGTACGACCAGAAACGCGCCCAGCAGCCCGCGGATCACACCCGGGGCCCCGCCGAGCGCCGTACCCCGGGCCCGGAGCCGCTGCTCCCGTCGGACGAACAGGACAAGATCGTCCAACGCCTCCGGCACGCCCTCAACACCTTCGCCGACACTCCGCGTGAGGCGCTGGAAGAGGCCGAGAGCGCCTACGACGAAGCCACCGCCCAGCTCGTGAACGCCCTCGCGGAACGGCGGCGTCTCCTGCGGGCCGGCTGGCAGGACCAGGACCCGGAGGCACAGTCCGATGGACCGCGGCTCGCGCTGAGGCAGTACCGGGAGATCACCCAGCGACTGCTCCACATCTAGGCAGCCACTCCTCCGCGCCGCAGGGGAGCGCGGAGTAGTGTGTCCAGTACCGAGGGCATTTCGCACACCGGCTACCATGCCGGGTCGTTCTTGGCGAAAGATGAAACCCGGGCCGCCGCAGAGGCGGCCCGGAGACGGGTCCGCATCATGTCGGCGACCTTGCTTCCGCCCCTGCCGCACCCCGAGCCCGTCGCAGCCCCGGCCGCGCGTCTCGCCCTGAAGACCGACGGCACCTCCCGTGGACTCCTGGACGGTGCCTGGTGGCCCCGCTCCCGGGATCTGCTGAGCGAACTGCCGGCACTGACCGACGTGTTGGACCCCTTGTGGGGCCGCATCACCCGCATCGCCGTCAACCCGGAGCACTGGCCGGTCATCCCCCGCAAGGTTCCCGTGGACGGCCACATCGTCAAGGTCGGCTGGTTCACCCCGGAAATCGACCCGCACAAGCTGCTGCTGCTCTCCTACGGCACCGGCCGTTGGGACCTGCTGGTCATCCCGCCCGAGACCGGCGCGGAGTCGGCGGCCCGTCTGATGGCTGCCGCGTCCGACTACGACGGCCCGCCGCTGACTGCGAGCGCGTTCATCGCCGCGGACCACGCCCGTCACGGCGTCTCCGCGGCCGACGTGCCACTGGCACCGGACGAGGCGTGGGAGTACGAGGGCGGCGCCTCGGCGGTGTCCGCGGCGGTTCCGGAACAGACTGGTCCGCCCGGTCGACCAGTCGGGTCAGCCGCCTGACCGTCGGTATGTGAGGTGGCCGCCATGAACGCCTTCCTGACGGCCGCCGCCTTCGTGGTTCTCATCGCAGGGGCGGCATACGTGATCCACCGGCTCAACATCCAGCACGCCGACAGAATCGCCGTGCACCGGTACAGCGCCCCCCTGCCCGGCCGCCGCGGCCGCGGCACCCCGCAGCCGCCGGTGGGACCAGACCGGTCCGAGTCGCCACCACGGGCGAACGGCGTGACCACCGCGACGGGGGCCGCGGCCGGTTCCCACCGCGGCGCCGCCGCAGCCGTACGTCGCCGGTCCTATGACTGTGCGAGGAGCGGGCCGGGTCCCATGAACCGAGGCGTCATGACTCTTCCGCAGCTGAACATCTACCGGCACGACCGGGGCAGGCGAGCACTGATCACCCTGGCCGGTGAGATCGACCCGGTCACCGCGCCCCAGGTGCGAACCGCTCTGGAGCGGTGCCTGAGTGACGGCATCACCACCATCGACGTGGATCTGACCGCCGTCGGCCTCTGCGACAGCAGCGGCCTGAGCGTCTTCCTCGATGCGTCGCGGCACGCCGCCGAGTCCCACGCGTCCCTGCGACTGCACCACCCGTCCCCGCAGACCGCACGACTCCTCACGGACAGCGGCTCCGATCTTCTGCTCCTGTGAGGGCTCTGGGAGAGAGGTGGTGCACAACGGGACCCAGAGCCATCTGTTCCGATCGTGCGAGCCGACAACCACACGACCGGCTCCGCCATGCGAGCCACCTCCTGGGGCGGTGCACGAGGTGCCGCACTCTGGCGGCCGTCATGAGTGCTTTCTGTCCAACTGCAATTGCGATGCCTCGGACATGCGCGAGCCACCGCGTCTTTTGCACCGTCCATATCCTGGGATTGGGCTGCTTCGGACCGCCGGTCACACGACGCGAGGACTACGCTGCTGTGTAGACGTCCCAGACCCCGGCGGCATGCTGTTGCTGAACACAGATGGCTGCGGGGTGCGGACTCTTCGCCTGTCACCCGGCGCCTCCCTGGAGAGAACTGGGCGGGTCCATGTCCTGCTGCGCAGGCTGTCGGACCGGCCGCTGCTCTCCTCCGCCGAAAGTACGCCCCTGCCGGGAGCGCGCCCAGGGGGCCGGAACTCCGGCTCACCGTGCCGCTGCCGGATGGTCTTCCGAACCGAGGCGTCATGCCCCTCTCACAGCTCACCGCCCACCGCCATGACCAAAGGAAACAGGCGCTGATCACCCTGTCCGGTGAGATCGACCTCGAATCCGCGCCGTTGGTGCGCGAGTCCCTGGAACGGTGCCTGCGGGACGGTATCCGCACCATCGACGTCGACCTCACCCCCGTCACCTTCTGCGACTGCAGCGGACTCAGCGCATTCCTCCACGCTGCGCAGCAGACCACCGTGGCCGGTGGGACCCTGCGACTGCACCATCCGCCGACGACACTGGCTCGGATTCTCGACCTGGCCAGCTGCGGGTTCCTGCTCCTCGGCCTTCCGTTCGACCACCTGCCATCTCCTCTCGGCGACACCCCGGCCGCGCCCCGTCCAGCCCCGCCGCACCTGTCTGTCACGCTTGCGCCTGTTCTCTCGGGTGATGTGCGATGACGGCCGAACCCGGGCGGGGACAGCCACGGAAGGCAGGGGACGGCGAGCCGCCCGCCGTGGCTCCGGCGCGGTTGCGTCGGCTGAGCCGTTGGCTGGTGGAAGGCCTGCGTGAGGATCTGGTGGCTCTGTATGTGGAGTCCCGCGCAACGCCGCCGGGTGATCCATACCGCCGTCCCAGCCGCCAGAACTTCCCGAACCGTCTCACCGTGGACATGCGCCGACCGGGATTCGCCATGGTGATCGCCGAGACGGACAGCCTGATGGGATGCGCCTTCGGATTCCCGGTAGGCGGCGACGGCTCCTGGTGGCTCGGCTTCGATGGAGCACTGCCGCGCAGCATCGAGCAACTCACGGAGTCCGGCAACGCCTTCGCGTTCGCCGCCATCCTGATCCGGCCGCACCCCGGGGACCGGGAACTCGCCCGCCGTGTGCAGGAACGGCTGCTGACCGACCATCAGGCATCGCTCAGCACCACCCTGGTGGACCGGGCCGATCGCCCAACCCTGGCTGCACTCCACTCCTGGGGGTGGCTGGACATCGGAGAGCTTCGCAGGCCGGCGGGCGCCACCACATTCCGCGCGCTGGTACTTCCCTTCGGGGAACGCACCACGGCGAGGCTGGAGGGCCTTGTCACGATGCCCGGAGACGGTGGCCCCAGTGGGGCCGGATAGGCGGTCGACCCGCATTCGGATGCTGGTGGCCGAGCAGGCGGTCCGACGAGGTGCCCGGGTGAGTGTCGTGGACGTATGCACCGCGGCCGTGGCCGCGCTGCCGGTCGGCGGGGCCGGGCTGTCGGCGATGTCCCCGACCACGCCGAGCCATCCGTTGTGCAGCACCGACGACATCAGCGAGCAACTGGAAGAGCTCCAGCTCACGCTGGGCGAGGGGCCCTGCGTGGACGCCTTTGTACGCGGCTCGGCCGTCCTGACACCCGATCTGCTCACCACTGAACTTCAGGATCACTGGGCCGTGTTCGCCGACGCGGCCCTGGAAGCTGGAGCCCGCGCGGTGTTCTCGCTCCCCCTGCAGAAGGGAGCGATCAGCCCGGGAGTTCTGGACCTGTACGCCAACATTCCGACCGAACTGGACACGGAGGAACTGGCCGACGCACTGGCGTTCGCCGATCTCGCGACGCTTCTCCTACTCGACACAAGGATCGACGAGACGGGCGCGCCGACCGGCGGGCCTATGGCGGACCGCGGCTTCGAGGACCTGGGCGCATACCGAGCGGAGATCGACCAGGCCAGCGGGATGCTCACGGCTCAGCTCGGAGTCGGCATCGAAGAAGCCTTCGTGCGGCTCCGCGCCCACGCCTATGCGCAGGGACGCCGGCTCGCGGACGTGGCCGCCGACGTGGTGGCCCGACGGCTTCGTTTCTCCCCGGACGCGGAGCCCGATCAGGCCGAGGAGGAAACCTGACGTTCGGTCCCGGCCGAGGAACGTGCCGTACTTCCCGCCTCTTCGGGCAGGGACTAGTCTCAATCGAGGGTGCCCACGATGGACCAACAGCTTCTGGCCAAGACCTTCGTCGAGCTGGCCGACAATCTGGTCGCCGACTTCGACCTCATCGATTTCCTGCGCCTGCTGACCGACCGCTGCGTCGGCATGCTCGACGCGAGCGCCGCCGGGGTGCTGCTCGCCGACCGGGACGGCAAACTCCGCGTCATGGCCGCCTCCGACGAACGGGTGCGCCTGCTGGAGCTCTTCCAGCTCCAGAACGACGAAGGCCCCTGCCTCGAATGCTTCCGTACCGGCGTACCGGTGATCGTCCCCGACCTCGGCACGGCGACCGCCCGCTGGCCGCGCTTCGCGGTGGCGGCCCAGGGCAGCGGGTTCGGGGCAGTCCAGGCCCTGCCCATGCGTTTGCGGGACGAGATCGTCGGCGCCCTGAACCTCTTCCGCACCGCCACCGGCCCCTTCGACCCGGCAGCCACACCCGTCGCCCAGGCCCTGGCCGACGTCGCCACCATCAGCCTGCTGCAACAACGCACCGCTCAGCGCAGCACGGTGCTCAACGAACAGCTACAGACGGCGCTGAACAGCCGGGTACTGATCGAACAGGCCAAGGGAAAGCTCGCCGAACGCCAGGGCATCGACATGGAGCAGGCGTTCACCGCGCTGCGCGGCTACGCCCGCGCCCACAACCGGCGCCTGGCCGATGTGGCCCGCGCCCTGATCGACAGCTCCGAACCCCTCACCGGCCTGGGGTCCTGACCCATGCCTTGCCGGAGCCCGCTACTGCTCTGCACCGTCCTCGATCAGACGGCACTGGAGTTCCGGTCATGACGTGGATCGCTCGCGTCAGGGCGGTGTTGGCCTTGGTCCAATTCCTGCTCGATGAACAGCATCCGCAACGCGAAGACGATTGCGTGGATGTAGACGAAGCCATCGCCCTCTGTCCTCAGGGCACCGCCGGTAACAGGGAACGGCCCACACCGCCCGCTGGCGGTCCGGCGCCGCCCGCGGGGCAACTGCGGCTGGCTACAGGCGATGCGGAGCGGACAACGGACGAAGAACCGCACGACCGGTGTTTGAGATCTACGAGGCGGCTACACAACACAGGCGTCCGACGGCCGTCCTAGTCATTAGGCGAGTCAGACCCACCCGCAGCGTCACCACGAACATCATCACTGTCAGTAGGTGGCGAGGGAAATGGCGGTGTAGTGCGCGGTGAAGGCCACCACGGTCAGCGCATGGAAGACCTCGTGGAAACCGAACCAGCGGGGTGCGGGGTCGGGCCGCTGGAGGGCGTAGACCACGGCGCCCGCGCTGTAGAGGAGACCGCCGACAACGATCAGGACCACTACGGCCGCTCCGCCGGTGTCCAGGAAGTCGGGCAGGTAGCTCACCGGTGCCCACCCCAGCGCCAGGTAGCACGGGGTGTACAGCCAGCGCGGGGATCCGACCCACAGGACCCGGAACGCGACGCCGGCCAAAGCTCCCGTCCAGACGATCCACAGCAGCACGGACCGCTGGTCCGGCGAGAGGAGGGTTACGGCCAGGGGGGTGCAGGTGCCGGCGATGATCAGGAAGATGTTGGCGTGGTCGAGGCGTCGCAGAAGAGCCTCGCCGAGCGGTCCCCAGGTGCCGCGGTGGTAGATGGCGCTCGTCGCGAACAGCAGCCAGGCGGTGACCGAGTACACGGCGCAGGCCACGACCGCCTGCGGAGTACGGGCCAGGCAGATGAGCACGACGCCTGCGATCAGTGCGGCGGGGACCATTCCGGCATGGAGCCAGCCACGCAACCTCGGCTTGATCGGCTCGGCCAGGTCAGACACCCGCTCCACCAGAGCAGCAACCGAGTGAGCCCCCTCCCCCGCATGGTCGCCCTGTGATTGGTCGGGGAGCCCGTCTGCACGGCGCTCTCCACGCGCTGACACGACGTGACCACCTTCGACTTCAGCGGCGTCGCGGGACACAGCTTCTCGTCCTCCCCCGGGCTCCTGGGTGTCACTGGCAACCATGCGGTCATGCTAGGAAACCTCACCCGGATACATGACGGAAGGTCGGTCCATAACCCCAGAGCCGCGTCGCTGGGCGCGGGCCAGTTCGCCGCCGTGTGAGCTCCAGCCCCGTTGGCGCTACCGCCGATTGGGCTTGCCGAAGCCGAGTAGAACGGCTGGTCATGGGAACGATCAGGGCTTCGGAACGGGCATCTCCGCTCGCCTACCCGCAAGGATCGCCGATGCTTCCTGAGGTCCGCCCCCACGTATCCACCGCCCTCGCAGACCAGTTGGAACACCAACTGGACCTGGCTCCGCATCTCGAAGCCGGCCAGCTCGACGTGGAGCGCGTCGCCGGCATCGCAGTCGTCGCAGCTGCCCACTGCGACGGCGATGCGGCCACCGGCCATCTCCTCGGGCTGCTGGCCGCGCTGCCTGCTCCCACCAAGGCAGGAGAACGCTTCTGGTCGGACCTGTGGAGGTCGTCGGGCACCGCGTACCTGCTGCCCGGCAACATCAAGGCTCCGGTGCTGCGTTCGCTGGCAGGAGAAGGAACCGCCCTGGCCCGGCAGGTCCTCTCGGCCGTCGATGAGATGACCCCACCCCAGCGCGTCGCGGCCGGGAAGGTGATCGGTCAGGCCCTCGTCGAGTCCGACCATCTGCCCGACCTCAAGACACAGGTCATCGGAGAACTGTGGCTCCGAGATTTCGAGCTCACCGCCTGGCGCGTCCTGCACGCAGATCGCAGGTCGGACGATCCGGCTGGGCGGAAAGCCTTCCTCGACGCCTGGACGAGCGTCTGAGCGTCGGCTCCTTCGAGCTGCACGGCAGCCGCGCGCGACATGCGGCTCCCGTGCCCGACGACGCTTGCAGCGACTGAGGTTGGGAGGTTCCGGGCCGAATTCGCACCGGCCCGGGGCCCTCCACAGATCAGGGGTGGCGCAGCCATTGCTGCGCCACTCCTGATCCTGCCGGCCCGGCACGAGAGCAGGCGCCTTCGTCCGGGCGGGTGGCAGGGCCCGCAGGAGCGGCGGCCACCTGGACGCGGCGTGCGCGATCTCTCGGGCAGGTCTGCGAGGTCAGGCCACGTTGATGTTCTCGGCCTGCGGACCCTTCTGGCCCTGGGTGACGTCGAACGTCACTGCCTGGCCTTCCTGGAGCTCACGAAAGCCGGTGGAGTTGATCGCGGAGTAGTGCGCGAAGACATCCGGGCCGCCGCCGTCCTGGGCGATGAAGCCGAAGCCCTTCTCCGCGTTGAACCACTTCACAGTTCCCGTAGCCATGTCTCATGCCTTCCAGTCGATGAACGCCTCCCACTCCATGTGGCAGACGGAGGTGATCGCCCTGGTCCCTGCGGCACAGCACAGCAAAACGCCCACACCGAAGGCGTGGGCAGGAGGGAATTCCGAACCACGACAGCTGACGCAGACGCTACACGCCCACACACCGCGTCACCACAGGAAATGATCACGCCGTACACCGAGACCGTGCGTGCGGTGCCCGCCGACGCTGACGGGCACGCTCATCTCATGCTGCTGCCGTCGGGTTCGCCGATTCGGCGGCGCGGCGGTATTCGGCGTTGAGGCGCTGGGCTTCCCCGAGCTGGTCTTCAAGGATGACGATCCGGCAGGCGGCCTCGATGGGGGTCCCGTGGTCGACGAGTTCCCGGGCGCGGGCGGCAACGCGCAGCTGGTAGCGGCTGTAGCGGCGATGTCCGCCTGCGGAGCGGAGTGGGGTGATGAGGCGGTGTTCGCCGATGGCGCGGAGGAAGCCCTGTGTGGTGCCGAGCAGTTCGGCGGCTCGGCCCATGGTGTAGGCGGGGTAGTCGTCGTCATCGAGACGGCCGAAGGTGTCGTCTGCTGTCATTGCACCTCTCTGTGGAACGCGTGGAGGGGCCCTGGCGCCGTACTGCCGCCAGGGCCCCGAAGGAACTGCTACACCATCTGCCGGCCCTGATACTGCACCGGCCCTCTGTTTCCGCAGACCCGACCGAGAGGCTGTCGGGGGCGCGGGGATCGCGGTTGCTTGACCGGAGACCACCTCACTATCGATGTCCTGCGGTACCCGGGCCCAAGACTTCCGCCCGGGCGATCCTGATGGCGCTCGGCTCCTCCGTTCTTCCCTCTTGATCAACTACTCACTAACGGAAACTGCGAACTGCTGGTGGCCTCGAACTGCGCCACTCTTCGGCAGCCAGCCCCGTCGCCCGTCCTGCGTCTGCTCTGGCTTGGAACCCCACTGCCGAACCTCCCGGTGCGCGCGCCCGCAGCCGACGCCTTCACCGAGGTACTGCTCACTGACCTCACTGCTGAGTACTGCGAACCTTCACTTACTGGTACTGCCACTGCGGTACTGCTCATGGCGGCCCCTGATCACTGCGGGCCACCCGGTCCG